>NZ_CP081302.1 GCF_019720735.1 Mycoplasma sp. Ms02
TTTAAAGTAGTTTTGATCTTTTCCAAAGTAATACAACCTTGCGTTAATTTGCTCAGCAACATCGAATAATCTTTGAACTTCGTTTAAATCCATCTTTTCGATGTGCAGATACTTTTTATCGTAGTTATCATAAATAACAGCTCCACCTGAACAAATTAAGTATCTTGATCCTAAAATATCACCTAACCTCTTGATTTTATCGACAAGCGCGTTTCCTGTATTAATAACAAAAGGAATGCCTTTTTCGCTTAAAGAGTTAATTTTTAGACGATTAACTTCTGAAAGTTTTTTGTGTGGAAAACCATAAATAGTTCCGTCCACGTCGCTAAATATTACAAATTTATTCATAATAAAAATTATAACAATATGACGGCTCAAGATTTGAGAAAAAAAGCACTTTAAAAATAATAAAATTTTAATTATGAACATGAATGAAAAATATAACTATGCAGCAATTGATATTGGTGGTACAAATACAAGATTTGCAATCGTAAAAGATGCAAAAATAACATACAAAGTTAAGTTTGCTACTGATTCACAGGACTATAAATCAACATTAAACAAAATAATTGATCTAATTAATGAGCACAGTATTGATGCAATTGGTTTATGCATTCCAGGTCCTGCCAACTATGAAAAAGGAATGATTTTTAAATCACCAAATCTACCAGGGTGAGAACACATTTCGATTTTAGACTATTTTAAGGAACACTCTAATCTTAAGAAAATAGTTTTTGAAAATGATGCAAATGTAATGGCTCTTTCGAACCATTTTAGCTATCAACAAGGCGAAAAAGATGTTACTCAGTTCTTTACAATTTCAACTGGTTTTGGTGCTGGTTTAGTAATTAATAACCAAATATATGTAGGAACTACATACCAAGCTCAAGAAATCGCTCGATTACCTTTAGGTCCAGAAAAAGAAGAAGGATTTCACCTATCTCCCTATGCAGCAGAGCTTTTTGCTTCAGGAACAGGTATTGCAATTCGTTATAACAAAAGATCTAACAAAGAACTAAATACAAAAGAAGTTTTTGATCTTTATCGCGAGAATGATTACCTTGCGACTAAAATTATTAATCAAGGTATTGAAACACTAGCAAAAGTAATAGCAACAACAGCATCATTACTAAATCCAACTTTAATAGCATTTGGTGGTTCCGTATCGCAATATGAACCTTGATTTGTCAAAAAGGCTATAGAACAAGCAAAAGAATTTTGTTTTGAATCTCAATACAAAGCAATTAGGTTTGTTTTTGATCAAAATGGTGATGATTCTGCATTAATCGGACTTTATTATTTGATAAAATCAAAATCTGAAAATGAAAAATAATATCGAATTACATTACAAAGATAAAAAGTATATTGTAGGTTTAGATGAAGCAGGAAGAGGTGCTTGAGCTGGACCCATCACTGTAGCAGCCGTTATTCTTCCTCAAGGGTTTTCTGACGACATTCTCAACGACTCTAAAAAAATGACCAGAATTGCTAGAGAGAAATACTTTACAATAATAAAAGAACAAGCTGTTGATTGAGTGATTGTGGATATGTCTGTTGAAGAAGTTGAAAAATTAGGACCTAAAAAAGCAAGTATTTTAGGTATGCAAATATGTTTAAAGCAACTGAAACAAAAACCTGATTTCGTGATTACTGATTTCGAAAAAATTGAAAGCGATATTGAACAGTTGAACTTAGTAAAAGGTGATTCTCTTTCAAATTCTGTAGCAGCAGCCAGTGTACTGGCTAAAGTGCGCAGGGATAGTTTGATGGAAATGTATGATCATAAGTATTCGGGCTATGGTTTTAAAAACAATGTCGGTTATGGCACCAAAAAACATTCTGAAGCACTCAAAACACTTGGGGTAACAAGTATACACAGAAAGACTTATAAGCCTATACAGAAGCTACTTTTGGAAAAATAAAAACCAGCACTGCTGGTTTTTTTATTATAATGTATCTTCGTCATCAAGGTCTTCGAGAATATCTTCGATAGTATTATCACTAAAAATTTGTTGTTCGATGTCTTTGAGAATCTTTTTAGTTTGTGAAGAAATTCGAGGTTTTTTGTTTTTGGCTTGACCTTGAGTTTTCTTTTTATCTTTCGCTTTAGTTTGTTTTTCAACTTCAGGATTTTCTTTAGTTTCTTCTTTGTTTTTTGAGGCTGATTCAAAATTAACTTTTAGTTTCTTATCAAGTGAAACGTAAGTTCCGTCTTTGTTTCTTTCGTTTAGAAGAATGATTACAGGAATGATGATTGGGTTTCTACGTTTTTCCTTGTGGTACAGGGCTGTAAGTCTTTCGATTAAAAGATTTTTTAATTGTGGTATGTTTCAATTTTTATTATTTTTGATGTAGTGAAGGGCTGCTCCATGTGAAATTCTTTTACTTTCTTCAATTAGTTGAGTTGAAGTTTTGACGAAGAATGAACCACGGCTCAATAGTTGTGGTCTACCAACAATATTGTTTGTCGCACGATCAATTGAAATGACAACAGCAACAAAACCACTTTCAGCCAATCTTTCACGTTCTTTCACGATTGTTGAGTTTAAGTTTAAAACATTGTTTCCGTCAATGTAAACAGGTCCATAATCAACTTTTTCGTTTGTTCTTGAAACCTTTTGGTTTTCCATTAAATAAACGTTTCCAAGCTCTGGCACAATTACGTTTTGAGGTTTAACACCATTTTCTATTGCACTTTGTCCATGAACTACGGACATACGGTACTCACCGTGATATGGTAAGAAGTATTTAGGTCTTGCTAATTGGAAAACTTTGTCATGTTCGAATCTGTAAGCGTGTCCTGATGTATGTAAGTAACCATCTGGTCCGTTTTCTTTAATGATTGCCCCTAATTTATAAAGGCGATTAATTAAAAGTTCAATAACCATTCTGTTCCCTGGAATAGGGCTTGATGAAAACAGAATTAAATCACCTTTTGTGATTTTTATTGTTGAATGTTTTCCGTATGACATACTTGAAAGAGCTGCCAGTTGTTCACCTTGAGATCCAGTTGTTATGATTAAAAGTTTGTTTTCTGGAACAGAAGCAATTTGCTTTTTATCGATGAAAGTGTCTGCTGGTGCATCAATATATCCAAGTTTTCTACCGATTTTGACACCTTGAACCATTGAACGTCCAAAAACGACAACTTTTTTGTTTAGTTTTACGGCAAGATCGATAATAACTTTTACCCGTGTTAAGTTTGATGCAAAAGCCGTTACAACGACTTTCTTTTTAGCTTCCTTGATGTGTCTTTCGATATCGATCAAAATATCGCTTTCAGAAGGTGAGTGGTTTGGACGCATTGCGTTTGTTGAGTCACTCATTAATACAGTCAATCCTTGTTTACCAATTTCGTCTAATCTAGCAAAGTCGGTGTAGTTTCCGATTGGTGTATAGTCGAATCTAAAATCACCAGTACATAACAGTGAACCGTCAGGTGTTGTTAATCTAATTCCAAAAGCATCAGGAATTGAGTGTTGAGCAGTTCAGAAATCAGCCTTAACTTTTTTATCGTTAAAGAAATAGTGATCTTTTTTGTCAATTTCTATAAACTCAACATGTTTTGTGATTTTGTGTTCTTCAATTTTTAGCTTTAAATATTGAATAGCAATTCGAGGGGCAAAGATTTTTTTTAGTTTTGTTTGTTTTAATAAATAGACTACTCCACCAATGTGATCTTCGTGTCCGTGCGTTATGAATAAAGCTTCTACTTTTTTATCTTCTTGATTTAAGTAAGCATAGTTAGGAATAATTCCTTTAATACCTGTTGTGTAAGTGTTTGCAAATTTGATACCTGCATCAATTAGAAAAATATGATTTTCATGTTCAACTAATAATGTTGCTTTACCAATTTCTTGTACACCACCCAACGGAATAATACGTGTTGCCATGTGATTCCTTTCTGGTTTGTGTATATCATCTATGCGAAAATATAAGTTATTAAATTTAATATATATTATATATTAAAATGCCTGAATGTTGAGACAATAAAGCTTTAATAAGCAAATAAAAAAGTCGCATTGCGACTTAGTCGTTCAAGAATGAACAGATAAACTCTTCTGGGTAGTGATCTAATAAAATTTGGTAAACATCTTCTTGTGTTTTAGCTCCTAAAACTTTAACGTGGAACTCATCGTCAAGAGAGTATAAAGATAAAATTTGAACAGATGAAATTTGTAGGTCACGATCTTCTTTGCTTAGTGCGATTGTGAAAACTAAGCTAACAGGTTCTTTATCTTCTGCCTTTCAATCAACCGAATTTTTAAGCACTGCGATTGATATAACTGGTTTAATTACAGTCGAAGAAACTCCATGAGGTATTGCCATTCCGTCGTTTAGGCAAGTTGACATAAGCTCTTCACGGTACATTAAAGCGTTGTCAAATCTTTGTGCATCTTCAACAAAACCTTTTTCTTGTAATCTTTTACTAATTGCTAGAAGCACATCATCGTGGTTTTTTTCTTCAATGTCTAAGAAAATTGCGTCTTTATTTAATAACTCTTTAAATGTCATAATATTACCTACAGTTTTGGCATTGCTGTGATTGCAATTGCTTCTGGACCACAGTGGATTGCCACTGCAGTAGATGTATATTGTTCGTGATCAAGAACTATGTTATGTTTTTGAGCTTGTTCGACAACCTCTTTGTTGATTTCGTCATCAATTCCATGGATTCATTTGAATGTGTAGTTTTTTATGTTTTCTTCACCGATTGTTTTAATGTATTTTTCGAAAATTTTTGAAATTGCAGTTTTTGTACTTCTTCTTAAAGCTGAAACGCTTGCACTACCATCGTATTTGATAGTAGGAATCATTTGAATTTTTGTCATAATGAATTTTTTAGCTCCAGTTAAACGTCCACCGTTAATTAAGAAGTCAAGATTTTTAGGAACGATTAGCGTGAATGTTTTTTGTCTTAAATCTTCAACGTATGCTTGCAGTTCAGAAATCGACATTCCTTGCTCGTATAGATCTTGTAATTTTTGTGCTACTTCAATTACTTGATAACCTGTAAAATGGTTATCTAAAACAAAAACATTTTTGAATTGATTCGAAAAAGCCTCGGCGTGACTTGCTGTTGATGATAGGTTTTTCGAAATTAAAATCATTATTACGTTTTCATATTGGTTAGAAAATTCTGTGATTGTATCCTCGATTTGATCAAGACGTGGTAAAGACGTTCTGTAATCTTTTGCTTTTGCGAGAACACCCAGAATTTCTTGAGAATCGTCTTGTCCGTCGTAATAAATCTTTTTATCAATATCTGATTGAAGTGATAAAAACCCAAAACCTAAAGATTCAGCAAATTCACGTTTAACTCCTGAAAATGAGTCAATTATTATCCCTAATTTTTTCATTTCTTAATTATATTAAAATTAATTGAAATCAATAGTAATAAAAAACAAACGTATTTAGCTGTTTTATAGGCTTAAACGTTTGTTGAGCTTTGTATAACGTGGGTCATTTCTGCCTTTTTAAGGATATAATTTTCGTATTCCTTGTTCGTTTCAAAGAAAACTTGCATCTTCTGCTGTCTTGCAACATTTGTTAAAGATACGGTTTCGAAAAATGTTCTTTCGTTATATAAGTTGTCTGATATATTTTTTCCAACAACAATGAAGTCCACTTTATAGAGGTTGATAATATTAATTGTTGTTTTATCAATTTGATCAAGATAAAGACCAAGTTTATTTTTGGTGTTTTCATTTGATCTGAATTCTTTTATCTTTTGCGATAAGTTTTGTGAGAAAAAACCTTCATTTAATGAATAAATTAATATTCCAGTGTTTGCATCCACTTCTGCTTGATAGTGTAAAAAGTTTTCTTCAGAAATGCTTACGATTGCTTGAGAATTTAGATCTGATAATGCTCTTTGTTTTTGATTATTAATGACTAAATTAACTCTGTCTAACTCATATCTAAATCTTAAATAAGGTATTTTAGTAAAAAATTCTAATGTTTGTTTAGATATACCTGAATAGTTAGCGCTAACAAAATATGTGTCTGACTTTGATTGAGGGTTTAGTAAATTAATAACATTTGATCTTTGGATGGTATAAGGTTGCTGCTCGCTTCTTTCGATAAACAAATTGTAAGAATCTTTGAATTGTGAGAATTCTTCCATAACATTAGTTTTTAACGTTCAATAATTGAATTCAAAATCGCGATTATTTTTTATGTTAAATAAAATGTATTTAGTTTTAATTCAAAGTAAATCAAGTTCTTGTTTATCGATGACTTTTCTAAATTCTACTGCACCACAGGAGTCTACAAGTTTTTCAAGATTGAAGTTTTGATTGATTGAATCAATTGCTTCTTTGATGTTTTTTAGTTTTCTTCCGATTGGTTTCTTGATAACAAAAGAGAAAGTGGCATCTCCTTGAAAGTAATACGCTTCTTTTCTTTTGATATCTAATTTATCTAGTAATGAATCAATATCTTTGCTTTTGATTTCATTTGTGAAGAAATGTGGTTTGACTAAAAATGATATTGCAATGAACGGACCTTTTGAAAGTTTTGTGAAAGTTTTTTTGTTTGCGTTTTTGAAGTTTTTGCTTGGCTTATTTTTTTCAATCGGCTTAGTTTTTCAGAAAATGCTGCATGTGTAAACACCGTCTTCTTGAGGAAAGGCTCGAAAGTAGTAGTTAGCTTTTTGACTTGCTGCTACTTTTGATTCAACTCAATTTCTGAATACTTCTTTTTTGGTCAAATCACCTTTTTGCAATTCTCTTAACTTGATTTTAAGATTAATCCTGAAAGTGTATTGTTTTTTAAAGTAGTTGGTAAGTTCGTTTTTACTTTTCGACTCAAAGATTCCAAAGAAGTCTTTAATGTCAATGTAATTAAACTCTTTAAACTCAAGTTTTTTGGAATCAAAAAGCGATGTTGCTCTTGATGTACGATACTTGAATCTTTCAGATTCACGAATTACCCTTTTGTTGTTCGTATCGATTTTAAAATTTATGATACCCATTGTTGAACGGCTTGAAATAAAGTGGATAAAAATCATGTAAACCGTCACAGAACAGAATATTAAAGAAATAGTAGGTAAAAAAATAAATAGGAAAATTAACATTATTTACCTATTAATTTAATTGCTGGGTGATCTTTACGCAGCGTTCTTTCTTGTTTGTCTTTAACGAATCTAACTACTATGTCTTGACCTAAAACACTTACAACTACACCCTCGCCAAAAATGGTATGTGCGATATGGTCTCCTACGATTATTTTTGAGCTTGAAGTTGAAGTGGTTTCAAGAAGAACACTTGGTTGTGGTTCAATGCTTGTTTCAAGCATGAATTTTGATAAATCTACACCCATTTCTGTAATGAAACGGCTAGGTGTTTTTGGTTTATCTGTACCAATTAAGTTTCCACGAGAATCGCTTATGAATAAACGACTTTTTGCTCTTGTTACTGCAACATAAGCAAGTCTTCTTTCTTCTTCAATTCAATCCATTTCGGTAGTGTCTTTACGACCTCTGAAATTTGGAAAAATTCCTTCTGACATTCCGACTAAAAAGACGTTATCAAATTCAAGACCCTTAGCTGAGTGTACTGTCATCAATGAAACATAGTTGGTAAAACTATCGAATTCATCACTAACACTTAATAATGAGACCATGTCTAAGTAATCGCTTAAAGTTTTTTCAGGATTTTGTTTTTCTCAGTTTTTAATTGAGTTAATTAATTCACGAACGTTTTCAATCGCTGTACCTCTCAAGTTTGCCTTCTTGTCGATTTCTTCAAAGTAATTTAACTCAGAAAGCATTTTTTCTAGGATCACAGAAATTTTGGCTTTTGGATTAGAATGAACTTGTTTATAGTATGTTCCAATGATTTTGAGAAATGGGTATAGAGAGTGAACTTTGATTCTGTTTGAAACGGGTAATTGTTCAAGATTTTTGTAGCAGGCGTTGAAAAGACTAAGTTTTTCTTCTCTTGCATATTTTTTAATTGCTTCAAGAGTTGCTTCGCCAATGCCACGAGCAGGAACATTGATAATTCTTTCAAATGAGATATCTGATCTGTCATTAATTACACGTAAAAATGCTATTGCGTCTTTAATTTCAGATCTTTGGAAGAATTTAACACCATTAAAAATCTTGTGATTAATATTTTCTTGAATTAAAGCTTCCTCAAAACTTCTTGAGTAGTAATTGCTACGGTATAGGATGGCAATATTTTTTAGCTGAATTTTTTCTTTTTTCAAGTCATTAATTTTTCTAACAACTTATCTTGCTTCGTCTTCGACGCTAAAGGCGTGCATACATTCAATCTCAACACCAGGTTCTGCATTAGTAATTAAATCTTTGCTAAAACGGTTTTCGTTGTTTTTGATTAATTTGTTTGCAGCTTTTAAGATATTTTTTGTTGAACGGTAGTTTGTATCAAGAACAACTGTTTTTGAGTTTTTAAATTCTTTGTCAAAGTTAAGAATTAAATCAACACTTGCCCCTCTTCAGTTGTAGATCGTTTGATCTGGGTCCCCAACGATTGTTAAGTGAGTTTTAGAACTCATTAGATATTTAATTATTTTGTATTGTGCTTCAGATGTATCTTGGAACTCATCAACTAAAATGAACTCAAAAAATGAAGATCATTTAGCCACTACATCAGGATTTAATGAAAATAGTTCTTCTGTTTTTAAAATCAAATCATCGAAATCTAAAACTTTTTGTTTAGCAAGTGCTTTACGGTAAAGACGATAAATTTGTGGTATATCATCTTCTTCATCTAGGTTTAAGGCGTCTGCCATTTCCTCAACACTATATTTTTTGTTTTTTGCTCATGATATATGTTTAATCATGCTTGAGTATGAAATTTGAGTAGTTGAAAGTTTTAAACGACTATAAATGTTGTTTAAGATTAGTTTTTTGTCAACTTCATCAATAATTTGAAAGTTGGGTTTTAGATCGATTTTAGTAGCTTCTTGTCTTAAAATGTGTGCACAAAGTGAGTGGAAAGTTTTAATTTGAATTTTGTCAGTATCATCGTCGATGTATTGTCTAATTCTTTCACTCATCTCTGCGCAAGCCCTGTTAGTAAATGTCACAGCAAGAATGTTTTTGGGAGAAATTCCTAAGTCTTTAACTAAGTAACAAACTTTTCTTGTTAAAACTTTTGTTTTACCAGAACCTGCCCCTGCAATGATACGAAGATTTGAGTCGAAATATTCTACAGCTTCACGTTGGTGATCGTTTAAGTCATCAACTAGTGAAAAGTTCATAATTCTCATGTTAGTTCTCCTCTTTTATTCTTATTATTGGTCTTGGCTTCATGGTTAATTCTTTTCTTTTTGGTTGTTGTTTTGATTCGATAAAAACTTGCTTATCATAAACATGTCTCATTCCGTTAATTGTTTCTAAAAAGTTTTCTTTCTTTTTTGAAAACAGAAATAAAACAAAATTAGCGAAATGAATAAATGTTCATGATGAAAACAGTACTTGAATTAACGAAATACTTATTTTTTGAAAAACACTAAATTTTTCGACATTGGTGTAAGAAATATTCTTCTCAAAAAACTCAGAATCGCTTCAGCTAAAAAAAGAAATCATTAATAAAATAGCTAAAATTATTACAAATAAGTTAAGTGAATTTCTTTTTAGATAATTAAACAAGCTTGGTTGTGTTTTATCTATTAAAATCCATTTAGTCTTTGTTATCAGCATTCCTATTGTTTTGCCCTTGAGTAAATAAGGGATAATCACCAAATAAAAAATTAATTCCAGTGAGATGGTAATACCATTCAAAATAAAGGTCAATTTTGTCTTTTCAAACTGTATATAAACGATATAAGTCAAAATAGCTGTAATCAGCAAGATGATTGTGTCAGTTAAAAAAGACAGAATCTTAAATCAGAAATTTATATTTTTGTAATAAAACATTAAATTCCTTTTAATAAACTAGCCCATTTATCTGTTGGTGTTTCATAACGAATTAGCTTTGTCATGTTCGTGTCATTTTGCATGTAAATATTTGATTCACAGAAAACCTGGAAAGCTTCGTTCTCACGAATTTTTTTGATGTAGTTTTCGATTTTAGAGATATTTTTTTCTCCACGTTTCTCACGCATTTCTTTAATATGAATTAAAGTGTTTAAGTTACGATATGAAGTTGAACCGATTAATCCTGGAAGAACTACCAAGAAAAATTGGTTTTTTAAATATTCGAATTCATGTTTGATTTTACGGTTCGAGTATGCAAACAACTGTTCTACACGTTCAAAGGTAGATACAAGTCCTTGCACGTTAAGTCAAGTATCAACTTCAAAGTATTCTTTTTTGATATTTTCTGAAAGATACATGTAAGTTTCAGCGTGCAGCAGGAGCTTGTAGTTTATTTCAATTGCTAAACTATTATCAATTGCGTCTAAAAGCTCTAGTTTATAAATTGGTTTAACTAGTTTGCTTTTAAAAACCTTGTTGAAAATGAATGGGTATGAATAAGCAAGTACTTCTGGATTAGTTTGTGCGTTAATTGGTTCATCCATTTGAAGTCTTGATTCGGGTTTCCATCTTATTGAACCAACAAGACGTGGAGTGAACTCAAGAATATCGGCATCGTATTGTTTTGCATTTTGAATTAATATTTTTACAGTGTCCTTTTTTAAAGGTGAATTTGGATAAATTACTGTTGTATAATCACCTTTAACAACTCTAAAAGCGCTCAAAATGTCATACTGATAAGACTGCCTTTTGTAGTTAATGACTAAACGCATTCTTGATCCAAAGAAATCTGTAAATTCTTTGATCGCTGCGAATGTACTTTTGAAATTTTTATTCTTAGCAAAAACTAGGATAATTTCAAAATCTTGATTAGTTTGTTCTGAAAGATCTTTCAGAAATGACCTGGTGTCTCTTTCTGATTCATTTAAAAGTGAAACGATACTTAATTTCATGTTTAACACCTCACATTTTTATATATATTAATTTTATCACATTGCACCGAAAAGCCCCGAAAACTAGCTTTTTTAAAAGCTCCTTTTTCCTAAAATTCTTTGATATTTTTTTGTTTATAAAATATAATTTTAAGCATGATTGAATTAAAAAATGTAACTTTTAGGTACAGACCTGATTTAAAACCAGCTTTGAAAAATGTAAACTTGAAAATTGAAGATGGTCAGTATGTTGCTGTTTTAGGACACAATGGATCAGGGAAAAGTACTTTATCTAAGGTCTTAGTGGCACTTTTAAAACCACAAGAAGGGTCGGTTGAGATTGATGGCATCAAATATGCATCTGATACTAAAAAAGATATTAGGAAAAAAAATAGGTATTATCTTTCAAAATCCTGATAACCAATTTATTGGTGCGTCTGTTGAGGATGATATTGCTTTTGGACTTGAAAATAAGCAAATAAATGAAAAAGAAATGCGTGAAACGGTGACAAAGTTTGCAGAATCTGTCGGTATGACTAAACACCTTTCGCGTGAACCTGAATTTTTATCAGGTGGTCAAAAACAACGTGTTGCCATTGCGTCTGTTTTAGCTTTAGACCCAAAAGTTATTATCTTTGACGAAGTAACATCGATGCTGGATCCAAAAGGTAAATCTCGTGTAATAGAAATCATCAAACAGTTGCGTGAAACAAGAGAAAAAACATTAATTTCGATCACTCATGACATGGATGAAGCGATTTTAGCAGATGTTTGTTTAGTCTTTTCAGGTGGAGAATTAGTTGCTCAAGGATCGCCAAAAGATATATTAAAGAACAAAGAAATCATTGATCTTGCAAAAATTGACTCACCTTTTATCTATAAGTTGAGTGAAATGGTTGAAGGGATCGATCCAACATATGATGAAGAGGAGTTTATTGAACAAATATGCAAGTAAAAGTAAATAATCTATCTCAAACTTTTGGTAAAAAAACGCAACACACCTTTAAGGCTCTTGAAAATGTTTCTGCTTCTTTTGAACAAGGAGAATATGTTGGTATTATTGGTCAAACTGGTTCTGGTAAAACTACTTTTATCGAACATCTAAATGCCTTACACTTAACCGATGGTGGAAGTGTTGAATGAGCGTTTGACTCAGAAATTCAAGACAGAAAAGAAAAATTCAGCAAATTATCTTATTACGGTAAACCTTATACAAAAGAGTTTAGTGATCTTAAAAGTCAAAAAATAACTAAGTTAAAAAGAGAATACAAAAAGTTTAAAGAAAACGCCAAAAAATCTAAAACACAGAGCTATTCGGAAATTAAAGAGTTTAAAAAATACATAAAAGATCAAATTAAACAAGCGAAAAAAGACTGCAAATGAGAAATCAAAAACAATGCAGCTTCGTTCAAAGAACAAAAACAATTATGAAAAAGCAACAAGAGATCTTTAAAGCACATTAAAAAAATTAGACAAAATCTTGGTATTGTTTTCCAGTTTGCTGAGTATCAATTATTCAAGGAAACAGTAGAACAAGATATTGCCTTTGGTCCAATTTCCCATGGTTTAGATCCTAAAGTTGCAATCGAAAGAGCAAAAGAGTACCTTGAAATTGTAGGGTTAGGACCTGAGTTCTTAAAAAGAAGCCCTGCAGAGTTAAGTGGTGGTCAAAAAAGAAGAGTGGCAATAGCTGGGATTCTTGCAATGGAACCAAAATTCTTGGTCGTTGATGAGCCTATTGCTGGATTAGATCCAGTTGGAATTCATGAAATTTTGGAAATTTTCAAAAAACTAAATGAAAAAGGGATCACAATCATTAACGTTTCTCATGACTTAGATAATATTTTGAAATACGCTTCAAGAGTTATTATGTTTAAAGACGGTAAGATTGTTAATGATGACAAAACTTACGAGGTGCTTAAGGATGTTAAGTTGTTAGACGAGTACCAACTTCAACCACCTAAATTGTTTAGAATTACTTCAAAACTAGAACAAAGAGGTTTAAAAGTTCCAAAAGTAACAAGTATCGAAGATTTAGCAGCATTTTTAAACTCATACATGAAAAGCAAAAAAGGAGGTAAAAATGCGTAGTGTTTTTGGGCGTTTCATACCTGGCGATGGGTTATTATATAAAATCGACCCACGTGTAAAAATCGCAACCACAATCATGATTATTGTTGCAATGTTCTTAGCAAGATACATCATTGATTTAACTATCCTTTTAGCTTTCCTGATGATTCTTTATATAGCGACAACTAGAAAAATTGTTGCATTGATAAGGTTAATTAAGTTTCCTATTTTAATTTCGATTTTCATTCTTGCAATGAACTTATACTCATTTAAGTATGGTAAAGATTATGTTTATGATGCTCAAAATCAGGCTCATAATTATAAAGAAATAGTTACGATGGTTAAAGATGTCAAAGTATTAATTTGACCTAAAATGGGTATCGGAATTACTTTTGAGTCTTTAAACAAGACACTTTCGCTATTTGTCAGAATATATGGAATGATTATAACAACAACATTATTGACAAATACAACTAAGCCAATCTTGATTACAAAAGGTATCGAAGATTTACTATTACCTTTAAAATTAATCAAAGTTCCTGTACACATTGTTGCCATGATCATTTCGGTTGCTCTTAGATTTATACCAACCTTGTTAGATGAAGCTAACAGAATTATCAAGGCTCAATCATCGCGTGGAGTAGATTTTAAAAACGGAAATATGAAGGATAAAATCACAGCTTTTACAACACTGATAATACCTTTATTTATTTCTTCATTCTCAAAAGCAGAAGAGCTTTCTTATGCAATGGAAACAAGGGGTTATGACCCTTATGGAGAAAGAACTAGATACCGTAAATTAAAGTTACATTTTAGAGATTTAGTCTTCTTTTTAATCATTGTGGGACTTCTAACAGCAGTTATTTATAATTCAGTTCATGGTGGTTTTAACTTTGTAGAATTGACAAAAGATGCTATAAAAGAGTCCAAAGAAGCTGGAAACATAAATGTTGAACACTTTATGTGAAGACCTTCGGGATATCTGCCAATTTGATACAAGTGAACAGCTATCTTATAATAAAAAGACCAGTGTTTAAACTAGGACAGTTATTTCGGAATTTAAATTATCTATATAAAGCACTTCAGGATTCCTGAGGTGTTTTAAAATTGAGTTTTTTCTGAAATCTTTCGGTGTTATATCATTCAATAAAATTGTTAATTTGACTTTTTAGTTCCACAAACGACATATCTTTTGTGGAAATGTTGTAAATAAGTTCAGTTTTTAGAATTGAGAAAAAGTATTCAATTTCTCTGTTATCCAACGAGTTTCCAACTCTACTCATTGAAATTTTGCCATTCAAGTTTTTTATTGTTTCTAAATATTCCTGACTAGAATATTGTGATCCATGATCTGAGTGAATTACGAAGTCATGTATTTTGGAAAAGTTAATAGAAGTTAAAGAATCAAGAACCAGTTCAACATTATTAGTCCTACTTAGAGATCATCCGACAATCTTTTTGGTTTTATTGTGTAAAACTGCTGACAAAAAGACATGATTTTCCTTAACGTCCTTAGGTGCAGAAATATATGTAACATCGGTTGAAAATGTTTCTTGTTTAAGTCCATCAAAATCTCTTTTCATTAGGTCTGGAAATTTAACATTTGTATTTTTAGATTCTTTTCTTTTTGATTTTTGTCTGATAACACATTTCAAACCAAGTTTCTTCATTCTTCTTCCTATAGTCCTGTAATTAAGTGCTATTCCATGTTTTTTTAATATGTAAAAAGACAGTCTTTCCCTACCGAATCTGAACTTAGTATCTTCCATAGCTTTTTTAATTATTTCCATCTCTTTCTGAATTTGAGATTTTTTAAATGTCATTTTGTATGACCTTTTTACAAAGTCATAAAAAGTAGATTTTTTAAATAAGAAACATAAAATTAGTTGTGATCTTTTCCTGGATTTGCCTTTCTTTTGGTTTAAAAGTTTTATGGCATCTTGAATTGTAAAATCAACACCATTACGATCAAAAATCTCTCTAAACATTTCTATAACAAAAACCATGTCTTCTTTATCAAAAACATCGTAATCTACTTTTCACTCTGGGCTGCTTAGGTCAACCTTTCTTTTTCTTCCTCTTCTTTCGATTGATGGTTTTTTCTTTTCTGGCAAAGTACCTTTTTCTTTGTAATTCATATAATAAATTTTAAATTTTTTATACAAACTTGGTTTACCAAAATCAACAAAGAACTTTTCTTTTATATATAAGAAAAACATCTTGTCTCCATACTTCTCAAAATTAAACTTTTCATAAACTTTAAAGAGTTTTATAAGCATTTCATTGTTTAAGTTTTTCATTCTTGCTCCTTTAGAAAAATAAAAATCGGAATTTCCGATTTTTTTGTCCTAGTTTACTTGCTGGTCTTTTTATTATCCTAGAATTTCGCCAAATGTTTCGTATGCTCAGTTTAAACTGTTTACTTTTCTTAGGATTCGCTCTTTGTTTTCAAAGCTTAAAGTACTAAACTCTTCGATCATATTTTGAATACCCTCATCACTATAATCACCTTGTAATAAAGCGTTGATCTCCTCAAGCTCTTTTTTTGATTTAGAAGAAGCAGCTTCACCTAATTTTGCTAGTTCTTGGCTTAAAACGTTGTATTTATCTTTGATAATTTTTTGAATTTTAAGTAATTCTGATTTAAGTTCTCGTTCAAGTGAAGGCAATTCTAGTGAACAAGAAGTTAATATCGGTGCAAACGCTAAAGATGTAATTGAGCCAATGGTAAGAAAATACTTTTTAAACATAATTACTCCTTAAATTTGACCACTTAGTCGATTTTTATCTTTGTCAATATTAATGATCTCAACTTCAACGTCCATTCCAATTCCTAATTCATTAAGTGTTCGATTGACTAATTTTGAAGTATGTACAAAAACGCTGTTTTTAATACCTATGAAAATAAACAGTCCAAAGTCTGTGATATTTTCAATTCTTCCTCAGTATTTTTGATTTAAAACAACATCATCAATGGTTTCTAAAGATTCGTCAATTTTAAATCCTGTCTTTTTATCCCTAATATCTTTTTGGGGGTTTTG
The DNA here is from genome assembly GCF_019720735.1 of Mycoplasma sp. Ms02. Lineage (GTDB taxonomy): Bacteria > Bacillota_I > Bacilli_A > Mycoplasmatales > Metamycoplasmataceae > Mycoplasmopsis. The sequence continues at coordinate 15,993 of NZ_CP081302.1, forward strand.
CAGTGATTCGATGATTAATTTAACTGTAAACAAGTCTGATTCGTATTCATTTGCAAGTTCATTTAAATTAGGTAAATCAATTCCAAAGCTGTTGTTTTCTTGGTCATAATTGTAGTCTTTCATGATTTTTTTAGCTATTTTGTAAGACTCGGGGTGAATACTTGTTTTATCAAGAAATTCGCTAGATTCAAAAATCCTTAAAAATCCAATTGCCTGTTCAAACGTTTTAGAACCTAAACCTTTAACTTTCTTAAGGTCTTTTCTGCTTGTGAATAATCCGTTTTCGAGTCTATGATCAATAATTTTTTGAGCCATTTTTTCGGATAAACCTGAAATATGAGTCAAAATTTGTTTTGTTGCAGAATTTAAGTTTACACCAACAAGGTTTACTACTTTTTGCACCTTGAAATAAGTTGCCTTGGTTAATTCCTTTTGGTTTAAATCGTGTTGATATTGCCCAACACCAATAGATTTAGGATCAATTTTAACAAGTTCGTTTAAAGGATCCTGAAATTTACGCCCTATATTTATTGCAGATCTTAGTTCTACAGTAAGATCTGGAAATTCTTCTTGAGCAATTTTGGATGCTGAATAAACACTAGCTCCAATTTCGCTAACTATTTCAACTTTTACGTCGATGTTGTTAATTTTAAGTCTGTTTTTTACAAAAGCAGATGTTTCGTGGCTTGCAGTACCACTACCAACAACAATAATGTCAATTTTGTTTGTTTTTACAAAATTATCAAATCAAGCTGTTGATTGCTGAATTTTGGCATTTGAAGCTGAATGTGGATACAAAATATGTGTTGTTATTAAATCCCCGTTTGGTTTTAAATAAGCTATTTTGCAGCCATTTACGTAAGCAGGATCGATTGCTAAAATGTATTTGTCTTTGACAGCACTTCCCATCAGCAATGTTTCGATATTGTTGGCAAATAATTTAATAGCTTCAACTTCAGCTTTTTCAAATAGTTCAGATCAAATTTCTCTTTCGATTGAAGGGATTATCAGTCTTTTTAGCGAATCTTCAATGGCATCTTTGATAAACTTGAAGTGTTTTTTCTTATCGCAAAACTTTTTAATTAATTTTGATTTAACAAAGTCTAAATTAATTTCAAATTTTAAATCAATTATTTTAAGATTATGTGCTCTTGAGATTGCTAAGACTTGGTGATTCTTAATATAGTTTGTTGAAATTGAGTAATCAAAATAATTTTCAAACTTATAAGCCTCTTCATGTTCTGTTTTTTTCTTCTTAGTAACGATTTTTGAGTACTTTAAATAGTCGTTTTTAATCATTTCGCGAACTTTTGGATCTTGCGAAATCCACTGTGAAACAATGTAAATCGCATTTTCTAGAGCAAATTCAACACTTGGTACTTTTTCGTTAATAAAAGTTTGTGCATATTTAAAAATGTTGCTTTGTGGGTCGTTAGAAAACATGATTTCTTTTGCAAGTGGTTCTAAACCAAGTGCAATTGCGTCGCTTGCCTTTGTTTTTTTACCAAGTTTAAATGGTTCATAGATTGTTTCAAGGTCTTGCTTTTTTTGTGCAGAATCTAGCATTTTTAGGATTTCAGGAGTTAAAAGAGCTCTTTCTTCTAAAATCTTAATAATCGCTTCTTTACGGGCAAAAAATTCCTGGTAATATGTGTATTCTTGGAAAATTTGGTTAACTTGTTCTTCATCAAGATTTCCAGTTTGAGCCTTCCTATAACGCGAAATGAAGGCAACGGTTGAGCCCTCATCCAACATTTTTTTAGTTTCGAGAATGTTTTGCTCACTAATGCCCATTTTTTGGGCTAATAAAGATATAACTTTTTCGTTCATTATTTTTGTCCTGTGATTTTCTTGAATTTAACTGCTTCTTGCGCAGTTCTTGCTCTCATGTTTTCGATGATGCTTGCAAAGTGTTGTTTATTAACTTTGTTTTCAAAACTTTCTGTTGATTTAACAATTTTTTCAAATGCTTTTGGTAAATCTTTGTCGTTAACTAAAACGTGGTGAGATGGAACGTTATAGATATCGAATTTAGCGTCATTAGGTGCAATAATTAATGATAAAAGTGGAGCTTTTTCATTGCTTGGTTGCATTCCACGAATATGTTTCATGTGTTTTAAGTTTTGTAAAAGAGGGTTTTTAATTTTATTCTTTTTGCCTCTGTTATTAGTTATGTACAAGTATTCGGAAGAGCTATCTCCAGATATGCTGCCATGATAACTTTTCATTTCGACTACAATTGCAACTTTTTCGTTATATAAAAGTCCATCAATTTCAAACATTTTTCCATCGTATTGGAAAGTTCCACCATTGATAAATTCGAAATTGTTTTTTCAGGCCAAGTCTTTAACTGTTTTTGAAACGCTGCTTTCAAAAATCAGACCTTCAGTATTTTTTTTGTGTCTTGTTTTGAGGTAATAAACCAAAAAAACAATTCCTGCAATTAATAATAAATTGACAATTACCAGACCAGAAATAAAACCAGCCATGTTTATTTGATCAACAGCTTCGCTAGTGCTGCTTGGTTCTGTAGATGCATTTAATGCTTCTTCTGTTTCGTATAATAAATTCATATTTCTATTATATAGAACATTTGGTGTCTTAATGGTTATGTATAACGCTTTTTTAGCTTTTTGAATGGTAAAGATTTAAATTATTTTAAAATTGTATTATGCTCAATTTAGCCAATGAAATAAGACCAAAAACACTAGATGAAATTGTCGGTCAAAAAGATGCAGTTTTACTGCTTAAAAAAGTCGCAAAACTCAAATTAGGTACTAGTTTTATTTTCTTTGGAGAAGCTGGAACGGGTAAATCTTCAGCTGCTTTTGCACTTGCAAATGATATGGGATATGAATATGGTTATTTCAATGCAACAACAGACTCAAAAGCTGATTTGGTTGCAATGCTCCGATCAAAGCAGATTTTGATCATTGACGAAATTCATCGTTTAAACAAAGATAAACAAGATATCTTGCTTTCTTATTTGGAGTTTGACAAAATAATTGTTTATGCAACAACGACTGAAAACCCTTATTTTAGGGTTAATCCTGCAATACGAAGCAGAATGCAAATTGTGAAGTTTTTAAAACTAAATGAAGAAGAAATTACAGATCAACTTGAAAAAATTGTTGCAAAAAGGTTCCCAGATCTTAAAGTTAAACGTGAACATCTTTTGACAATGAGTAGATTTAGTGCAGGTGATTTTAGAAGTGCAATCAACAATTTACAAATGGTTGCTTTATTTACAGAAAAAGAGCAAGAAGTTACACATGAACTTCTAAAAATAGTTATTCCAAACATTAATTTCTATAGTGATATGAAAGATGGTGAGCATTACAACAATTTATCAGCATTTCATAAATCATTGAGAGGAAGTGATGTGGACGCAGCGTTGTATTACGGAGCCTTAATTTTAAAAACAGGTGATTATCAAGGTTTGATAAGAAGAATGAACTGTGTTGCTTATGAAGATATTGGGATGGCAAACATTCCGATAATTACAAGAATGGAAGCTGTTTTTAATACCGTTGAAAGATTAGGTTTTCCTGAAGCAAATTTAGCAATTGGTTTTGGTATTGTTGATTTAGCTCTTTCACCTAAAAGCAATAGTACGTACATTGCTTTTAAAAAAGCCTTAAATACAGTAGAAGAAGGTAAAATATATAGGATACCTTCTCATTTAAGAGATTCACATTACAAATCGGCACCAAAATTAGGGGATGGAGTTGGTTATAAATATCCTCATGATTTCCCTGATCATTGAGTAAATCAAACTTATTTACCAAAAGAATTGCAAGATATTAGATTTTATGAATCTCAAAATTCTGATTATGAGAGAAAATTACAAACTTATTGAGATAAAATCAAAAACTTCAACAAGAAATAGGAGGACAAGATGCTAGATTTAAATAAAATTAATAATTTAGAAGATTTAAAGAATATTAAGAACAAACTTCTTTCAGAAGGAAGTGAATTAAATGAGCTTACAAACAAGTTAAAAAGTGCTCAACCACACGAAAAAAAGGAAATTGGAAAACAAGTTTCTGATTTGAAAAAACAATACGAAGAATTCTTCAAAAAAGCACAAGAAAGAATTGAAATGCTTGAAATTGAAAGAAAAATGAATGCTGAGATTTTAGATGTTACTAAACCCAACCACTTTGTTAGTTCATTGCACTTAATTACGCAAATCGAAAATAGAATGCGTGAATGATTTGTGCAAAATGGTTATTATGAGCAAACAGCAGGTGAAATTGTTTCAGATTTATTTAATTTTGAAAGATTAAATATTCCTGAGGATCACCCAGCAAGAGCGATGCACGATTCTTTATATCTTAATGCAAAAACTTTATTAAGAACACATAATACAGGTATTTCAGCAGTTGAATTAGAGAAAAATAAAAATCAAGCTTTTGCGACTTTTGCGATTGGTAAGGTTTATAGAAATGACGAAGATGACGCAACTCACTCACACCAATTTACTCAAGTTGATTTTGTCAATGTAGGACGTGTTTCGTTTCCTAATTTAATTTGAACTTTGAAATCTTTACTAAGCTATGTTTTAGAGCAAGAAGTGGAAGTTCGTTTAAGACCTAGCTATTTCCCTTTCACAGAACCGAGTGTTGAAGTTGATATGTTTTACAACAACAGATGAATTGAAGTGCTAGGAGCTGGTATGTTACATCCAAACGTGATGAAAATGGCAGGTTTTACAGATAAAAACTTAAATGCTTTTGCAGCAGGAATTGGGATTGAAAGAATAACAATGATCAAATATGGTGTAAAAGATATTCGTGATTTTTACAGAAATGATTTAAGAGTGCTAGGACAATTTAAATATGAAAAATAGTTGATTAAATACCCTTCAAAGCGAAGGAAAAAAAGAGTACTTCAACAAAATAATTGAAAATTTACAAAAAGACGAAAATGAAGGTTATGAAATTTTACCTACTTCACCAGAAATTTTCAGAGCTTTTGATTACTTTCAAGATACAGAAGTTAAAGTTATCTTTTTAGGACAAGACCCTTATCCAAATGCTAAAGACGCAGATGGCTTGGCTTTTAGTTCCAAAGATAAAAAAACGCCAGCAAGTTTAAAAAATCTATTCTTAGAAATCAAAAAAGACTTTCCTGCAGCTAATTTAGAATCAAACGACTTAACTAAGTGAGCAAAACAAGGTGTGCTTTTATTAAATACAGTTCTAACTGTTCGTGCAAAAGATGCAAATTCTCATAGAAATTTTGGATGACAAAACTTTACAAAAAAAGTTGTTAAACAAGCTCTTGAAAAAAGTCCAAAAGCAATTGTTGTTGCTCTTGGTAATCAAGCGCTTGATTTTCTAAGCGAAATTAAAGTAAATCCAGAAAACTTATTGGTATTCTCTCACCCAAGCCCTCTTTCATACCAAAAAAACTTAAAAGATAAGCACTTATTTTTAGAAATAAACAAGAAATTAAAAGCAAACGGTCTTGAAGGAATAGACTGAAGCACAAAATAGGAGGAATATGTTATTATCACTCAATCATTTAAATAAATATTTCAAAGACTTTAAAGTTGGACCTGAAGTTGTTAATGCGATCAACGACTTAGGCTTCGAAGTTGAGTCAATTACGAAGTTTTCAGATGTTGAAGGACTTTTATTTGGTGAAATTTTATCTTTAGAACAAAACCCAAATTCTGACAGATTGACTGTAGCACAGGTAAAAACAAAAAACGGAACATCAACAATTCAAACAACCGATACCGTTTTAGAAGTTGGTGATATCGTTTGTTTATTTCCTGTCGGTGCTCGTTTTAAAGATATTGTTTTTGATGCTAAAAAACTAAAGGGGATTGTATCTGAAGGTATGTTCGCTTCATGATCTGAACTTGGTTATGACAATTCATTACTTAGTGCTGATGGTGATCACATTGCCAAATTCAACAAATATGGATATACTATCGAAGATAATCCACACGAAGTTTTAGGTTTAGATGACTATATAATTGATGTTTCTATTACTGCCAACAGAAATGATGCTAACTCTTATTTCATCCAAGCAAAGGAAATTGCAGCATATTACAATAAAGAAGTTAGCTACACTTTTGGTTTAAAGGGAGCTAACTACATCCCTGGTTACAGCGTTAATAAAAAAATAGCAGATGAACTATCTTTTGTGGAACTAAAAGCAATCAAAGAATTACCAGAAACTGACCTAGAGGATCGTTTATTGCTTGCAAAACACGGAATTTCTGCACTTAACGGTTTTGTAGTAGATTTAACTAATTTAGCGCTTTTAAATTTTGGTACACCAGCACACGTATACAATGCTGATAAATTAAGTTCCAAGCTTTCTGCAGATTTATATACAGGAAAGTTAACAATTCTTGGAAATAAAGAAGTTGAAGTAGAAAATGTTCTGGCGATCTTTTCAGATTCTAAACCAATATCATTAGCATCAGTAATGGGTCTGGAAGACTATAAAACAGAGCCTAACGACAAAAACTTACTTTTTGAAATTGGAAACTTCAATCCTAAACTTGTTAGGCATGGAGCTAAAGAAATCAAACTTCAGTCTAATTCTTCAAATCAAGCTTCAAGAGTTATTACGCCTGAATTATTAAGACACGGCATCAAATTTATCGCTTCTAAAATTCAAAACTTTGGTGATTTATCTGAATTTATTAACGTTCCACTTGAAGAAAAAAACAAAGAAATCGCTTTTGATGAACAAAAACTAGCTCTTTATGCTGGTTTAGATGCTTCTGAGTTATCAGTTTTCGATGTTGCAATTTCCAAACTAAAACTATTAGGTTTCGAATTTAGAAATAATAAAGTAATGGTACCTGCATATCGTTATGACGTCAACACTTTCGAAGATATTATTGAAGAAATCTTTAGATTTTATTCATACGCAAAATTCGAACCTAAAAAACCTGAAATTAATAATTTCAAAACTAATTCTTTATATGATGCAAAATCATATTGAACAAATAGTAAGTACCAAGAAATAAGAACTTTCAGCTTAATAAGTAAAGAAAGAAATATCTTTAATCCTTTCAATTTCGAGGAATCAGTAGCATTAGTTACTTACGTATCCAAAGAACGTGAAGTTGTTAGAGATTCAATAATTCCTTCAATACAGGAAGTAGTAGAATACAACCAAAAAAGAAAAATTGATGATTTTAACTTTTTCGAAAAAGGGATGATCAATAATAATTCGTTTGTAATTGGACTAGCTAGCTCGTTAAAAGATTTTTATGAAATCAAACAAGATATCATAAACTACTATAAAACAGCTTCTTTAGAGTTTTTACCTTTAAAAGATAATGATTATTTACACAAAAATGTAAGTGCAAAAATCTTATACAAAGGAAACTTTGTAGGTTGAATTGGTAAAATAAGCCCTAAGTTTGACAAAACCAACGTTTGATATGCAGAATTTTTAGAAAGTCTTCCTGAATCAAATCAAAAAGAAGTTTCTTTCTATAAAGAAGTAGATTTCAATCCACTTAAAACGATTGATTTAACTTTTGAATTAAATAAAGAAGACTCGATAGAAGATCATATTCAAAAAATAAAACAAAATTATATTTTATATTCAGTTAAACAAATAGACGACTTTTCAAAAAATGAAAAACGCTATGTCACAGTAAGATTCGCAAGTACAAATGAAGTAATAGATGCTATTAATGACAACTATAATAAGTAGGTAAAAATGTATAAAAAAATTGAATTAAAAGATCAACTCGTACAAGACGCAATTAACAAAGAGTTACAACGTCAAAGAGACCATATTGAACTAATCGCTTCTGAAAATTACGTTTCAGAAGACGTTCTTAAAGCGCAAGGTTCTGTTTTAACAAACAAATATGGAGAAGGATACCCTGGCAAAAGATACTATGGTTCTTGTGAAAATGTTGATATCGTCGAACAAGCAGCGATTGATCGTTTAAAAGAACTTTTTGGTGTTAATTTTGCTAACGTTCAACCATATTCAGGATCAGTAGCGAATGCAGCAGCAATTGCATCTGTCGTTCCTTCTGGTGGAAAAATTATGGGTCTTGGTCTTTCTTCAGGAGGACACCTGACACACGGTTACAAAATCAGTTTTAGTGGAATCTTCTATGAATCTGTTTCTTATGAAGTTAATGAAGAAGGTTATTTAGATTATGATGCAATCGAAAAGCAAGCCTTAGAAGAAAAACCACACCTAATTATTTGTGGATATTCTGCATACTCAAGATTAATCGATTTCAAAAGATTCAGAGAAATCGCTGATAAATGTGGTGCAAAATTAATGGCTGATATCGCTCATATAGCTGGATTAATTGTTGCTGGAGTTCACCCTTCTCCTGTTGGGTATGCTCATGTAATTACAAGTACGACTCATAAAACTATGCGTGGTGGACGTGGTGGAATTATCATGACTAACGATGAAGAAATTGCAAAAAAGGTAAATGGTTGAGTATTCCCTGGCTATCAAGGAGGTCCTTTATTTCACGCAATTGCTGGTAAAGCTGTTGGTTTTTACGAAAATTTACAACCTGGTTTTAAAGAATATGGTAAAAATATCGTTAAGAACGCTAAGCTCTTCAGTGAAGAGTTTAAAAGAAGTGGTGTTGAAGTTGTTTCAGGTGGAACTGATAACCATTTGTTTACAATTAATGTTTTCAAAACTTACGGAATTACAGGTAAGAAAGCCGAAAAACTACTTGAAAAGTTCAACATTACAACAAACAAAAACACTGTGCCTAACGACCCTAACTCACCTGCAGTAACAAGTGGAATTAGACTTGGAGCAGCAGCTATGACTTCTCGTGACTTTGACAAATGAGAAGATTTAGCACAGTTAATGATGACGATTTTCAAAAACTACGAATCATTAGACGCTGATTCTGAAAACTTTGATCAATATTTATTCCAAAGCCTTTATTCGAAAGTTGAATCATGAGCTTCACAGTATCCTATTAAAAAAAGTTATTTTAATTAGAAAAAGCCCCTAACGGGCTTTTTTAACTATTTTCTCTTAATTCTTGAACAACCAAGTGAGCGACCTTCTTTGTAGAAAAAGGATTTTGACCAGTTATGATTTTGCCATCTTTTACAGCATGTGGCTTAAAGAATCTTGCTTTATTTAGTATTGCACCTCTTTTTTTAATTTCTTGATTATTTATGAAAGGAACTTTAGACAAGGTGCCACCTAAACACTCTTCTGCTTTAGTAAATCCAGTTACCTTTCTTCCTTTAATTAAGTAATTTCCGTCATCGTTTTTGATATTTAAAATACCTGCAATTCCGTGGCAAACAGATGCAATTAATCCGTTATTTTTATATATTTCCAAAGTGATATCTTGAAGTTCCTTGTTGTCATAAAAATCATACATAACGGCATGACCACCTGTGTAGAAGATCGCTGAGTAATTATTTGGATTTAAATCGCTTGGTTTAAGTGAGTTTTTAAGTGCTCTTTCAACGAAATCTTGATCTTTCATAAAGCTATCGTTTTCTTTTGTGTTGTATAGCTTTTTTAAACTTCTTGGTTCAATAGGAACTGCACCACCGTTTGGACTTACATAATCTACTTGATATCCAGCTTTTTGAATGATATCGACAAATTCTGTTGCTTCAGATAATCAAAGACCAGTAGAATCACCACTTTCGTACTTATCTACATTGGTTAAAACCACTAATACTTTTTTCATTGTTCCAGCCTCTTTATTATTGTGAATTCTATTCTTTTAAAAAATGACTTTTGCGTTTTTAGCAAAACCTATAAAAGATTAAAATGAATTTTTATGATGAATAGAACGAATTTTTAAACTATTCTTCGTTATCAAGCAATGACATATTTTGATCCCTTACACTTAATAGTGTTTCTTCTAGACGCGTTTTAGTTATATTGAAATATTCAAAATCAATTTCACAACCGAGAAATTTTCTACCTAATTCTAGAGCAGCTACACCAGTTGAGCCTGAACCCATAAAACAGTCAAGGACCACATCATTCTCATTAGAATACATACCAATTAATTTTTTCATCAGTTCTACAGGCTTTTGAGTAGGATGATAGTAGGTTTTTTCTTTTTTTGCTTCAATGATGTTGGTTAAAGTTTTGCTATATTTTTCACTATCAAGTTTAACACCTTTTGTACTATGTTTTTCTTGGTTTCAACGATCTTTTAACTCTTCAAAACTGACAAAGTTTTCATATTTATTAATCTGAAAATTGTCAATTAATGCTTGGTATAATTCAGCACTTATCATGTTAAACTGGGTACCTGTATAACAAAAGAAAAACTCAAGTTTTCTGTGACCTAAAATATTATGAATCTGCCTTCTTTTAAGTCCAATATAACCTTGAATTTGCTGAGCATATCATCGAACATAATGTTCATTTCTATCAATTTGCACTTCTTTGGCAACATTATTAAAAGTACGTTTATGATTTTTAGATTCTTCGTTTATGAAAATAGCAATATTTTCGCTAAAACTTAGAGGCATTTTATCAGCATGAAAACCTTGAGCCGATTTATTTTTATACCAAATTAGCTCATACTTGAAGTCCTTAACATTTGACAAAAGCATCTGTGCATAAGTCGGATTCTGACCAAAAGCACATATAGTTCCACCCTTTTTTAGAACCCTTTTTAAAGCACTAAACATTTGTGTTCAATCAATAATTCTGTCTCAGTCCATTGTTCTTTTTTGACCGTATAAAACAAGTGATTTATTCTTGCCATAAGGTGGATCTATACACACTAAATCAACAGATTCAGGCTCTAAGGAATTTAAAAACTCAATATAATCTTGAGCTTCAATACGATATCTTTCGTTCATGTTTTAATTTTACTATATAAGGTAATTTTTAAGCTTTAAAACTATATATCGTAAAATTGGATTATGAACAATTCAGAATTTGATCAATCAGTTTACGAAAGATTAACACAAGTCCCTGAAAAACCAGGTGTTTATTCTTGATATGACAAAAATGGCACACTTTTATACGTGGGTAAAGCAATTAAGTTAAGATCGAGGATGAAACAGTACTTCAAAGGATCTAGAAACTCATTTAAAACAAGTGATTTAGTAAAAAGAATAGCAGATTTTAAAATTTATGTCGCAATTAACGAAAGAGATGCTTTAATTTACGAAAAAAACAAAATCAAAAGTGAAAAGCCACCATATAATCTACTTTTAATGGATGATAAAACATATCCATACTTGCGAATTTATGTTAATTCACAACCCAAACTAGTGTTTGAAACCAAGAAATTTAGAAAGTCTAAAAATGACTCCAATAACTTCTACATAGGCCCTTTCATACACGGAGATGGTTATTCCAGTCTTTCTAAAAAACTTAAAGAAAAATTTTTATTTGATCCCGAATCGGGAATAGAAATCAAAAACAAAGATCGGAATTTTTGAAACCAAAAGTTTCAAGAAGCAACTCATCTTTTTAAAGGTGGAAGAAGAGCTTTTATTAAAGAATTGCAAAAGAAAATGGAAAACGCCGTTAGTGTGCAGAATTTTGAAGCAGCCTTAGAAATTAAAAAAGCAATTTCTTGTCTGCAAATTGATGTAGGTGATCAAATTTCTGACTTACAAGAAAATAAAGATTTAGATTTTTGAAGTATTAAAAGAATTGAGGACAACTTTTTTGTAACGATTATTTCATACAAAAGTGGATTAAAAACCAATGTGATGAGTTTTCATACAAATTCAATAAACTTCATGGATGAAGAAGTTAATGATTTAATTAGTTTATACTATGACAATCACGAAGCTCCTGATGAAGCACTTTTTGATCCTGAAATACTTGATCATATTAATGTTGAGTTTTTTGATTTTAAAATTAAATCAGCATATACAAACGAAACTAAAAGGTTAATTTTAGAAAATGCCAATATCAATAATGAGCTTTTTATCAAAAACAGTAACGGCTTAAATAGTCAAACTAATTTAAATAATGGTCAAAAAAATGTTGCTGATTTAGCAAAAATCTTGAATATTGAAGAAATCAACAGAATATTTGCTTTTGATAACTCTAATATTGGAAAAGGCTCAAGATTCGGTGTAGCCATCTGCTACTACATCGGAGGATTCAAAAATAAAGAATATCATTATGCAGACCTTGACAAATATGCTCAAAACGATTTCAACGACATAAAATACATGTATTGAAATGTTTATTCATTTCTAACGAATCAAAAAAGAAGTTTAAAAGAAAATGATCTTTTTGTGATCGACGGGGCAGAAGAACAATTAGTTTCTGCACAAAAAGCTTATTATGACGCAAAAAAAGTCAGAAATGATTTACCTGCAATAAACTTTTGTGCCTTAATTAAAGATGAAAAACACAAAACGGATATTCTTTTAGATGAATTTAAAAACCGAATTGCATTAGATAAAAAAAGTAATTTATACATGTTTTTAGCCAGAATACAAGATATAGTTGATAAGTATGCAAAATCAAAAGCTAAAAAGAAAAAAGAGCAAAATCTTGTCAAATCTGAACTTGAACAAGTTACAGGACTAGGACCTGTGATGGCTCAAAAACTTAAAGAAGCATTTGGTTCTGCAAAAGAAGTTTTTGAACAAGATTATGAAATTTTAAGTCATTACGTACCAAGATCTGTCGCTGTTGAAATAGTTAAATATGCCAAAAATAGAAAAAACAATAAAGTAAAAAAATAGTCTCATTACAAAAAGATCTATAAAATAGAGCTTTTTGTTGAATCTGTTTTTTTAAAATCAAATAATTGAGAAAAACAAATTTTAATCTGCACAAACCAAGAAATCTTTTTTGTATTACGTTTTTTAATTGGTCATTAATAATCCAATAATGTTTTATAATTATTTAAATTATTAATTGGAGTATGATGAAGTATAAAAGAATATTAATTAAACTTTCTGGAGAAGGTTTAGTAAATAAAGAAAAGCATTTAGCTATTGACTATGAGTTAGTTTCAAACATTGCAAGACAACTTAAAACCATTACAGAAATGGGAATAGAAGTTTCAATCGTTATTGGTGGTGGTAACTTCTGAAGGGGAGCTTCTGCTGCTAAAAACGGAATTCCTCGTAACAGAGCTGACTACATTGGTATGTTAGCAACAATTATGAACGGATTAGCCCTTCAAAGCGGTTTTGAACAAGCTGGATTATCAGTAAGAGTTCAAAGCTCAATCAATATTGACGCAAAAGTTGCTGAAAATTACATTAACGAAAAAACAATGAAATATTTATCTTCAGGTGAAGTTGTAATTTTTGTCGGTGGAACAGGAAGACCGTTTTTCACAACAGATACAGCAGCAACCTTATATGCCTCTGAAATAGGCGCAGAAGTTATTTTAATGGGTAAAAACAAGGTTGAAGGAATCTATGATTCTGATCCAAAATTAAATCCAAACGCAAAGCGTTTTGACAAAATAACATATGATGAAATTCTTGAAAGAAAACTTCAAGTAATGGACCTAACAGCAACAAGTATGGCAAGAGACAATAATATCTCTTTAATGGTTTTCAACATTGCAGAACCAGATTCAATCCTTAGAGCTGTAAAAGGTGAAATAACTCATACGGAGGTTACAAAATAATGGAATTAGATTTATACTTAATGGAACTAGAAGAAAAATCAGATAAGGCAATTAACCACTTCAAATTTGAATTATCAAAAGTTTCTACAGGTAGAGCAAATCCACAATTAATCAAAGGAATTAAAGTTGATTACTACGGAACACCAACTTCAATCGAAGAACTTGCAAACATTTCAGTTCCTGAACCTCAACAGTTATTAATAAAGCCTTATGACCAATCATCAGTTAAAGAAATTTACAAAACTTTAACAAATGCAAACTTAGGAATTATGCCGATTGACGAAGGACACCAAGTTCGTTTAAACTTTCCAGTTTTAACAACAGAAAGAAGACGTGAAATGGTTAAAAACCTTTCAAAACACACAGAAGCTGCAAAAGTCGGTGTTCGTAACGCACGTCAAGATGTCAACAAATCAATAAAAGCTGATGAAGAACTTTCTGAAGACGAGCAAAAGAAATATCTAGATGTTGTTCAAAAATCAGTTGATAAGCTTATTGTTCAAATTACAGAAATAGCAAAAGAAAAAGAAAACGAATTAATGACAAAATAGATAAAAACGCCGACGGCGTTTTTTGTTTATTTCATATCTAAAAAGCTTATTAAATAGTATAATTACAAAACTTAAATAAAAGGGGTAAAAATGGCACGTTTTATTGACGAAGTTAGAATTTTAGTGAAAGCTGGAAAAGGTGGAGACGGTATGATTTCGTTCCGTCGTGAAGCTCACGTTGACAAAGGTGGACCTGACGGTGGTGACGGTGGAAATGGTGGATCAATCTATTTTGTAGGCGATTTAGGAAAAAACACACTTCTAAGTTTTTATAAAAATAAACATATTGTTGCTGAAGATGGGGTTAAAGGTGGTCCTAAAAACCTATATGGAGCAAATGCTGAACATACATATATCAAAGTTCCTGTTGGAACACTTGTTTATAACGGTAAAAAACTTGTTGCCGATGTCGTTGAACCAAATACACCTTATTTAGTTGCAAAAGGTGGAAAGGGTGGACGTGGAAACACCAAGTTCAAAACTTCAAGAAATACAGCTCCAAGAATTTCCGAAAACGGGACACCAGGAGAGAGTTTCGAAGCTCACATTGTTCTTAAAATTATGTCAGATGTTGGAGTAGTCGGTAAACCAAGTGCAGGAAAATCAACTTTTCTTAATGCAGTTTCTAACGCAAAAGCAAAGGTAGCAGAATACGAGTTTACAACCTTAGTTCCTCAATTAGGAATGATTAAGTACTATGACTATTCTTACTCAATTGCCGATTTACCAGGATTAATTAAAGGTGCTGCTTTAGGTAAAGGGCTTGGTCATAGATTCCTTAAACACATCGAAAGATGTCGTGTTATAGCTCACATTGTTGACTTTGGTTCAGAAGAAAAAAATCCTATTGAAGATTTTGAAGTAATCAACGAGGAACTTAAATCTTACGATCTAAAACTTGAGCAAAAGCCGCAAGTAGTAATCGCAAATAAATCTGATTTACCTTCTTTTAAGGACAATTTAGAGAAATTTAAAGCGAAGTATCCTAATATTTCGGTTGTAGAAATATCAGCAATCGAAAGAGAAAATCTCGAAATTGTTAAAAAAGTTCTTTGAGAAGAAATTCAAAAAAATATTTTCACCCCAATCGAAGAAACAGAACAAGAAGTAGTGATCGAATACGAACCTGATTATGTTGTAATTAGCCCTTATGCAGGATACTTTGAAGTATCAGGAAAAAAAGTTGAAGAAGTTTATCATAAAAATCCTTTAAACACATACGATAACTTATTAAGGTTTAATAACATTCTAAAAAAAATTGGTGTATGAGATGAATTGATTAGAAGAGATATTGCACCAGGAGATACTGTTCAAATCTTAGATTTTCAGTTTCAATGAGAAGATGATAAATAAACTGCGTCTGCAGTTTTTTTCTTTTTAGTCAATTAATTCTGTTGTCAATTTAAAAAAATATAAATACTTTTCAAAAATGACTATGAAACAGGTATATTGGTTTAAACTTAAGAACTATTGTTTTTTAATAAATTATTTATAATTTAAAAGCAATTACTAATAATTGCCTCTAACTAGTGGGAGATACTTAAGAATATCGCTAGTACCACAATTATCGAAAGGATATTTTAACTATGGCTAAAAAAGAAGTAGTTCGTGTTAGTAAGTTAGAATTTATCGCTGGTCAAGCTAAACCTGGTCCTGCACTTGCTGGTGTTGGAATCAACATGCCTGACTTTACAAGAGCATTCAACGACGCTACAAGAGATAGAGGGAACGAACCAGTTCCTGTACAAATTACAGTATACAAAGACAAATCATTTGATTTCAAACTATTTACAGCTCCTGCATCATTCAAAATTAAGCAAGCTGCTAAAATCCAAAAAGGTTCATCAAACGCGAAAACAACAATCGCTGCAACAATCAAATTAGAACAACTAAGAGAAATCGCTGAATACAAATTACCTGACTTAAACTGTGACAATGTTGAAGCTGCTATGGCAATCGTTGCCGGAACAGCAAGAAACATGGGAGTTTTAGTTGAAGGATACGACGATATTGCTAAAGCTAAACAAGAAGCTAAAGCTGCTGCTAAAGCTGCTTCAGCTGCTGCTGCAAAAGAAGCTTCACTAGCTGCTGCTGCAGAAGAATTAGCAGAATCAAAAGGTAAAGGAATTGAAGTAAACGTTATTTCTGAAGAAAACAAAGGAGATGCTGAATAATTATGGCTAAAAAAGTTTCTAAAAAATTACAAGCTGCTCGTGCTTCATTTGACAAAAATGTTGCTTACGAATTAGAGCAAGCTATTGAATTAGCAAAATCAACATCATACGCAAACTTTGATTCATCAATCGATTTAGCTTTTAACTTAAACTTAGACGTTCGTAAAGCAGATCAACAATTACGTGGAGCTGTTTTACTACCTCACGGAACAGGTAAATCAATTCGTGTATTAGTTGTTTCAAACACACCTGAAAAATTAAGAGCTGCTGAAGCTGCTGGTGCTGACATTGTTGTTGACGGACCTGCTTTAGAGCAAAAAATTAAAGAAGATGATTTTGACTTTGACGTAATGGTTGCAGATCCTGCAATGATGCCTCTTTTAGGAAAATATGGTAAAAAACTAGGACCTAAAGGTCTTATGCCAAACCCTAAAACAGGTACAGTTACTCCAACACCTGAAAAAGCTGTTGAAGAACTTAAAAAAGGTAAAGCAAACTACCGTACAGATAAAGCTGGAATCGTACATACATTAGTTGGTAAAAAATCAATGTCAACTGAACAACTTGTAGAAAATGCGAAGACAGTTATTAGTTTAATTAAAAAACTTAAACCAGCTGCTGTTAAAGGAACATACATGTTAAACTTAACAGTTTCAGCATCAATGGGACCAAGTGTAAAAATTAAATTAGACAAGTAATCCAATAAAACACCGTATCGGTGTTTTTTTGTTTTTATAAATACTTTCACTAGACCGAACAAGATTGAAAAAGTTGTGTAAATGCTTATATTAAACAAATAAATTTAACTATTTTCAAGTTATTAAATTTAAACTAGGACAGTTATTTCGGAATTTAAATTATCTATATAAAGCACTTCAGGATTCCTGAGGTGTTTTAAAATTGAGTTTTTTCTGAAATCTTTCGGTGTTATATCATTCAATAAAATTGTTAATTTGACTTTTTAGTTCCACAAACGACATATCTTTTGTGGAAATGTTGTAAATAAGTTCAGTTTTTAGAATTGAGAAAAAGTATTCAATTTCTCTGTTATCCAACGAGTTTCCAACTCTACTCATTGAAATTTTGCCATTCAAGTTTTTTATTGTTTCTAAATATTCCTGACTAGAATATTGTGATCCATGATCTGAGTGAATTACGAAGTCATGTATTTTGGAAAAGTTAATAGAAGTTAAAGAATCAAGAACCAGTTCAACATTATTAGTCCTACTTAGAGATCATCCGACAATCTTTTTGGTTTTATTGTGTAAAACTGCTGACAAAAAGACATGATTTTCCTTAACGTCCTTAGGTGCAGAAATATATGTAACATCGGTTGAAAATGTTTCTTGTTTAAGTCCATCAAAATCTCTTTTCATTAGGTCTGGAAATTTAACATTTGTATTTTTAGATTCTTTTCTTTTTGATTTTTGTCTGATAACACATTTCAAACCAAGTTTCTTCATTCTTCTTCCTATAGTCCTGTAATTAAGTGCTATTCCATGTTTTTTTAATATGTAAAAAGACAGTCTTTCCCTACCGAATCTGAACTTAGTATCTTCCATAGCTTTTTTAATTATTTCCATCTCTTTCTGAATTTGAGATTTTTTAAGTGTCATTTTGTATGACCTTTTTACGAAGTCATAAAAAGTAGATTTTTTAAATAAGAAACATAAAATTAGTTGTGATCTTTTCCTGGATTTGCCTTTCTTTTGGTTTAAAAGTTTTATGGCATCTTGAATTGTAAAATCAACTCCGTTACGATCAAAAATCTCTCTAAACATTTCTATAACAAAAACCATGTCTTCTTTATCAAAAACATCGTAATCTACTTTTCACTCTGGGCTGCTTAGGTCAACCTTTCTTTTTCTTCCTCTTCTTTCGATTGATGGTTTTTTCTTTTCTGGCAAAGTACCTTTTTCTTTGTAATTCATATAATAAATTTTAAATTTTTTATACAAACTTGGTTTACCAAAATCAACAAAGAACTTTTCTTTTATATATAAGAAAAACATCTTGTCTCCATACTTCTCAAAATTAAACTTTTCATAAACTTTAAAGAGTTTTATAAGCATTTCATTGTTTAAGTTTTTCATTCTTGCTCCTTTAGAAAAATAAAAATCGGAATTTCCGATTTTTTTGTCCTAGTTTAATTTATTCAAAAAAGTTCATATTTGATCATTATTTTCATAGCTAATTAAATTTTTTTAATAAAATTGAAAAGAAAGGATTTTATATGAAATACGATTGAAAAAAGATCACCAAAGACATTACAAAAGGTCTTGGTGGTGAAGATAATATCGAAAAGGTTTATCACTGTGCAACAAGACTAAGATCAGTTGTTAAAGACACAAACCTTGTAGATAAAGAACTACTTGCTTCAATTGAACTTGCAAAAGGCGTTAACTTAAACCAAAAAGAAGTTCAAATCATTTTTGGAGCAGGAACAGTTAACAAAGTGTATGAACACTATGTTAAAAATGAACAATCTGTTCAAACTTCAGCACACGAAGAAAAAACAAAAACTTTTAGCTGAAACGCAACAGAATCATTCAAATCTAACTTGTTTAGAAATACAAGAAACCTTGTAAGAGGATTTGCTGAAATTTTCATTCCTTTAATTCCTCTTTTCATCGTAGGTGGTATTGCTCTTGCTCTTAATTCATTTGTTGAATCATTCAAGAGTGAAAACACAACCATAAAAGGATTAGAGTTTATTCTTTCAATGATCGGTGGAGCAATCCTAGGATCATTACCAGCATTCGTTGGTTACACAGCAATGAAAAAATTTGGTGGTAACCCAATGTTAGGGCTTGCAGTCGGGATCATTATGGTTTCACCAAGCCTTTTAAACTCATGAGAACAAAAAAGCTTTCAAGTATTCATCGTAGGAGACGGTACAGAATTACCTAAAGGTATAGCAAAAGCTTATTCATTGTTCCCTGTGACATGAGGATTCTTTAAATTTGAATTAATTGGATATCAAGCTCAAGTCGTGCCAGTCTTAATGATTGTTTACTTAGCTTACTGAATCGAAAGATTGATGAAAAAAATATCACACGAATCTATTGCTATTCTTTCAATACCATTAGCAACAGTATTCGGTTCAGTTTTCTTAGGATTCTGAATTTTAGGACCTATTGGACGTGAAATTTCAAATCTACTAGCCTCAGCATTCAGTGGATTATGAACTTACACAAACTTCCCATTCTTTGGATTAGGTGGATTAATAATTGGTTTTGTTTACCCATTCTTAGTTGTAACAGGTCTACACCAAGGATTATTACCAATTGAAGCAACTCTGGTTACAAGCACATCTTCAAAATTCGGAATTGGTATGACATGAATCACACCTATTGCGACAGTTTCAAACATTGCACAAGGTATGACAGGTTTAGGGATAATTATTGTTCTATTGATGAACAAACAATCTAAACAAATGTCAAAAGTTGTTTCAGCTACAGTTTCTGCAAACCTAGGTATCACAGAGCCTACATTATTTGGTGTTAACTTACCATTAAGATACCCATTAATCATCGGAGCGATTGCATCTGCTGCTGGTGGATACTGATTAGGTATGTCGCAAGCATACGCAACATCAAATGGTAGTGCTTCATGACTAGGAAATGTCTTACAATTTAGTTGAAAAGTTACAGAAGATCAAAAAGCATACTATGCAGAAAACCTGAAATTCAACTATGTATTCCACGACACAATGTCAAACGGAGTAAAAATGGTAATCGGTAACTTAATTACATCTGTAGTAGCCGTTATTGGTACAGTTATTTGATCAAAAACAAAAGGAAAAGAAGTTCTTGCTAAATGAGCTGCTTAATAATATAATATAAAAAAGACCGAAAGGTCTTTTTTTAGGAGACCTATGACCAAAAAAGAATCTTTTTATAATTCTGAACTGAATTTTGCCAAATCAGTTTCACAAAAACCTTATTACGCAAATACTTTAAACTTTAAAAATAAAAGTCAAATTAAAATCAATCATGTATTGTCACAAAAAAGTTCTTACTTAAATGCTGCGCATATTAACCCCTACTCAGGATTATTAAATGATCCTAATGGTATGTTTTACTACGATGGTTTTTACTATATTTTTTATCAAAACTCTCCTGCTGTGTCTGCACACAAAAATAAACATTGATCAGCTTATAAAACATCTGACTTTGTTAAGTATGAAGACTTAGGAATAATAATAGAACCTTCTGAAGAATTTGATTTGAACGGAATTTACAGTGGTGGAGCTTTTGTTCATAATGATGAAGTGTATTTATACTACACAGGAAACAGAAAGCTTCCTTCAAAAGAAAAAGAAGGTGAATTTGATCGACTTTCAACAGTGGTAGTAACGAAATTTGATACAAAGACTAACAAAATTGTCAACAAAAAAAGCTTATTCAGTTTTCCGGCCAATGAGTTCACAGGGCACGTAAGAGATCCTTTCATTTTTGTTGAGAATGATGTTATTTATTTATTACAAGGAGCTCAGCTGGCTAATGGATTAAAAGGAACAGTAAATGTTTTCAGTTCTAAGTCTCCTGATTCAGATTTTAAGTATCTAGGATATTTAAAAATCAAAGGTTTTGATCTTTCTGATGCATTTATGCTTGAATGTCCAATGCTATTAAAACAAGGAGACAAATATCTTTTAAGTGTTTCTACGCAAGGAAAAATGTATTTCAATGATAAAGCCGAAAAAGCAGACACTAATATTTTCTTGATAGGAAAAATTAATTGAGAAACTTTAACTTTTGAAGTTGAATCGTGAAGTTTTGCAGATTGAGGTAATGATTTTTATGCTTCGCAAAACTTCAATAACATAGAAGAAAATGTAATAATTGGATGAGCTGCAAAGCCAATTGATATTGATGTTGCAACATTTAGAAATGGGTTTATGCACTCGCTCACAGCACCTAGAAAAATTTATTTTGAAAACGGAAAGATTTACCAATCTTTTTACAAAATAGATGATTTAGTCTTTGACAGATGAAATGAAAATAGTGACTTTGAACTCGCTAAACCTATTTATTTAAAAGCAGACGTAAATAATGATTTTGAAATCAAAATATATAATCACGAAGGTGATGAGTTATTAATTCAGTATCAAAACGAAGCTCTTTCGTTAGATAGATCAAATATGTCTGTTTTACAGTCAAATACAGAAAGTTCAGTACTAGAAAGAAAAGTTAAAATAAAAGATATAGAAATCATAATTGATAACTCATTAATTGAAATTTTAGCCAACAACGGCTCGTTTGCATCGACAAATAAGTATTTTATTACTGGTAAAAAACATATAAAATTAAATAACTTAAATGCAAAATATAAACTAATGAAAGAACATAAAGTTATGAAGAGAAAAGAAAAAGTAATTTTACTACCAGGTGAAGCCTTAATCGATCAATTTGTTTCAGATCAAGGAGTGACTAAAAAAGTAGGTGGTGCTCCATTAAATGTAGTTGGTGCAATCAATTTATTAAACCAAAGTGCTTATTTCTTAGGATCTATTGGTAAAGATTCAAATGGTTCCCTGATTAAAAATTATTTTGAGAATAATAACATGTCGACGCAATATCTTAGTGAACTTGACAAAAAAACAACAGTTGCTAACGTATCTTTAGATGCATCTGGGGAAAGAAGCTTTACTTTTGAAAGAGGAGCAGATGCCGATTATCTATTAAATCAAGATATTGATTTCGATGCCTTAGTGTTAAGTAGTGCAACAGCGATGTTAGGTGATAATTTACTAGAAACATACAACAAACTTCTTGCAAAAGCAAATCAGGAATCCAAACTGGTTTTCTTTGATCCTAATTATCGTGAAGCTTTATATGGAGACCGAATTGAAAAATTCGTTAGCGATACATTAGATTTTATCGCTAAATCGGATGTTATAAAGTTATCAGATCAAGAATATGAAATGATATTTGATCAAAAACTTGACTTAGAAAATCTTGAAAACTCAAAATTGAGATTATTTACAAACAAAATGTTTTTAATTACTTTAGGCGAAAAAGGTGTTTTGGTTTCATATAACCATCAACAACTTGTTGTTCCTAGTGTAAAAACAAATGTTGTTGATACAACGGGAGCAGGAGATTCTTTCTTTGGGTACTTTATTGCTCAGTTTGTTGAAGAAGATCTAAAAATGGATGAATTAAATCTTCAACACTTAAAAGCTATGCTCTTTAAAGCAAACTTATGTGCTTCATTTGTCATCTCTAAAAAAGGTGCCGTGGAGTCGCTTCCAAGTGTGCAAGAAATTGAGGATAAGTTCAATGAACAGTTTTTTAACCTTTAGAAACTTTAAGTTCTTATTATTAGGCGTTTTTGTCTTTGGTTTACTCTCAGGAGTTATCATTAACGTCGTTATCGTGTTTTCTGGTGCCGTGATAACATGATTATGATGATTAGTAATGCCTTTAGGTTTTGCATTAATGTTTACCTTATTAGTTTACGGTGTTTTAAACATTTTCGGAATAGCAAAACGATTTAATAAATAAGTTGACAAAAAAAGCATGTATACAGGTGTATACGTGCTTTTTGCTATTCGTTTTCTAGAACTCCAATTGCAACACCTTTGTTGACAAAAGGAACTGGGTTTTCGCCAAATAAGGATTTTTCAAGCTCTGGATAATCGATGAATGGGTTTCTGATTTGAGCGTAGTCATTATATGTGTCATGGTTTCTTTTGATATCTCATTTCGACACTTTATCGTTTGAGTGTCAGTTTAGATATATTTGTTGGTATTTATCTTGAATAAAAGGATAGTTAACTGTGAAGATTGAGTTTTTGTTTGTTATTGATTGATCATTATATGTTAAAGCAAAGTAAAGATAAGCTCTAGCAATATCACCCTTAAACTCGTCGATAACTTCAAATACTACTTCATTTTCGCTATCTGTACCAAGTTTTCCGCCATTTTGTGTTGTTGTAGTTGCGTTTTGTACAATACCATGTGGATTGTTATCTCTTAAAGCATTTACTTTAATGTCTGTAGGTCAAACAAAGTTTGCATCTGCCACCATAGGTAGAGCTTTATTGAATCATGATTGAGGTATGATGTGCTCTCTGTTAAGACCTTCGCCTTCTACTTTGGCACCACTTTTACCTTTTGTGTATTCTGCATATGTATAAGGATCTACAGCTTCTGGGTTTTCTGAGTAGAAGTCTAATACTGAATTATCTTTTTCATAAACAGAATCTTTAAAAGCTTCTGAAGATAGATAAAAGTCTGGAAGATCTTGATACTTTTTGTTTGTGTCTCTTTTAGTTTTTTGAATTTCGAAAAGAGCGTCTCATAATTCTTTTCCAGATTTACCATCTGCTGCTTCATAATAGTCATTTTCGGCGTCATACTGGATTTTTAATTCTGTGGATTTAACCACTTCTTCGGTCTTAGAATCCAAAGTTACGTCTGTTTTGGGTTTGGGAGCATCATTGTTTTCTGATGCTTCGCTGTTAGTGTTTTGAGATGAACAAGCAACAGCTAGCAACGGCGTTGCTAAAGGTAATGCAAGTCATCATGCTTTTTTTAAATTAACTGATTTCATAATTTAAATTGTAATACAAAAAAGAAAAAAGCAAAAAAGAGTTATTTAAACTCTAATTTGCCGTTTTGTAAGACGTAATTCTTAGTATCAGAATCGCCTGGATTAATATTATATTCAAAATTAGAAATTTCAGGAGTAATTTTTCTAAATAAAAACATAATAAATTCGTACACCATGATCATTGCCTTTACATCGTTTTCACAATATTCAAGTAAGAAAGGTGTGATCTGGTTTCAAGAAAGTTCTTTGGTATTGCCTAAGTATCTTTGAATTGCTTCGTGCATTGCCATTGTACCTTTTTGAATTGTCAATGTTTTATAAGGTTTAATTAAATTGGCCATAGGAAGTCTATTTTTTGTAATTGCATATTCAACTTTTTTAATTGAGTAAGATCAATTCATGTCTCTTAAAAAAACCATCATTAACTGTTTTGCCTTATTATCTACTCCTTGTTCGCTGTTTTTAATAATCTCGATATCTCCATTTTTAAACTCAAAAAAGAACAGATCAGAGTAACCCTCAGCACTAATTCACTTTAATTGAGGTCTAAAACAATCCATTAGATCGATCGTGTTGTTATTAATGTGCATAACCATTGAATGAAATTCATTTTCATCTTTAATGCCTAATTGATAAAACTCTTTTTGAAAATCTTGAGCCCTTTTATAGAAACCAGGATCTACTTCAGAATCTTTTCTGCAGTTTAGATGTTTTTTAACCAAACTAAGAATTTCGTTGTTTCTTATGTTTTCGTAATTCTTATTAAACACTACAAAAAGATCTGCCTTATTGCTGTAAATGTATTTTATAAATTTAACAAGCTCAATAAGCTTGGTTTTGTTTGTGTCAAAAATATAGTTTTCAATTCGTTCTGTTTTCCCGTTTATGGTTTCAATTATTGAAACTTGGTTGACTATTTGCTGATAGCAATAAGCACCATCAACTATTGGAAGAATTGATGAGAATCCCTCGTAGTCGTACCAAATAATTCTTTTATCTTTTTCGTGCATTTTTTTGATTACGTTAAGTGCTGATAAACGTACAAAATTTTTATAACCTTGGAAATCGCTCATTAGTTGATGTGTTTTTTTTGGGTTGTACTGATCGACTGATTTGGCGAATAACATTGATGAAGTGAATCTAAAATTATGACCAAATAGTAGCTTTGTAATCATGGCTATTACATCTTTGTCAATGTGTTTATTCTCCCAATATTTGTACTTGCATCATTCATCATCTTGAGAGTTTATAGCTGACTCAAATTTGAAATCTTTTAAACCTGTAATTGCTAAACTGACTGTTTCATAGGTGTTTTCATGATTTTGGTATTGTTTATAAACTGAAATTAACTTTGATAATTGCTGCGTGAAATTACCTGGTATGATTGGAGTCACTTTTTCTAGAACTTTATCATAATTAAATTCTTGCTCATTTTTCTTTGATCTAAGAACGCCTTCAGGAATCATTTGTGATGCCACAAAATCAATTATCTTGTAGTTTCTATCAGCACCATATCTTTTAGCTTCTGATCAAACTTTACCTGTTACTTTTGCTTCATATGATCACATTTCGTCAAAACTTTTAGGTTTTGTTGGCTTGGAATTACTAAATAAAGACCCAAGAGCTTCAAAATATGGTGGATTGTCTTGAGTTGTGTCCATGTAATACTGAGCCATTGAATCTATAGCAATTAAAGAAATATCATTAACATTTATTTTTAAGCTTTTTAGGATCTGAAAATCGTAAAATGCTTTTAGGTAATTATCGCCAGAAAGTTTGCTTGAATATTTTAAGTAAACAATTTTGGCTAAATTTTTGTCAAAAATTAATGGATTAGTTACGAATCAGTAATTATTTTGACCATCACTTTCTTTCATATATCCAAATTGCGCTCCTATGATAAGCTTAATTTTTTCGTCAGAAAGTGCTTTTAGAGTGAATTGTGCTTTGTCAACAAAAGATAAATTGTTGGGCACGAATATGATCTCATCATGTTGATATTGTTGCTTTTTGGCGTAAAAATCTATAGCCTTGGTTGTATAAATATCAAAAGATTTATTGTATTCAATTGCGATGAAATCAGATTTCTGATCAGATGCCGAATAAGAAAGAAAATCCTCGTCGTCGATATTTACTTCTGATTCTTCATCGTCTTTAGAGTAAATGTTTAACTTGTCTTCGTCTGTTAAAGTGTAGTTATATTTGCTTTCAAAGAGTTTTTCCATTGTTTCTAATGGATTTGCGTCAAAGATAAAAAAATCCAAGTCTCATAGTTGACGTTGGAAATTTTTGTAAGTGATTTTTATATCTTTAAGGTTGTTCATCTAAATCTGCCTTATTAAGTTTTTTTCACTTTTCCAGAAGCTCGACCCATTCTTGTTCGTTTTTGCATCTTAAGTATTCAATTTGGTCAGAGTCAATTCTCATATCATAAACTGGGGAAATCCCTGATTGTGTATGCTCTCTGTACCAACTTTTAACAAAGTTGATGTCATCTTGAGCTTCAGTGTGGTTGGTTAAAAAATTAAATGTTGAAAAATTACGTTTTTTGATGTCGTAATTTTCAGGATGTTCGTAATCTCCTTCTTCGTCTCTTAAGAAGGTCGCTAATATTGTGTATCGATCTGCGTTCATCAAATGAGCATAAAGTTGAGCTTGTTTTCTGTAAGCGACAGGAACACCTGGTCAACGGTTTGAAGGATCTTGTGATTTTTTAGATCATGTTTCGTATTTTTTGTACCCTACTGTTTTAGCTTCCAAAAGTATACCCTCTGTTCTGTTAAAACCGTCGGGAACTCCACCGATTACATCATCTTTGCCTTCAAAATAGTTAAATCCATAATCCTTTGCAACGTAATGCTCAATTACTACATCTGGATTTTTAGTCTTCATTAGTTCAGTGTAGAAACTAAAGATCTTGGGTTCGATTTCATTACCAGCATTAATATATTTTTTGCTTAAAACAGGCAATTTTAGTCTAGCGATATGACAAAATGCTCCAAACTGGCTTTTGAAAGCGTCTGTTTTGAGCACGTCAGGAATTGTGCTACCACCAATTTTTTTAAATTTGGTTCATTGGTCATCTGAAAGTAATTGCTTATGAAAATTTTCTTCTAGGTGTAATCTTTTGTTCACTTCATCTAAAAAGTAATGTACACCATTGTAATATTTTCTTTTAGCCATTATTTTAAGTAGTTTCTAATAAATGTTTCTGCCATCATTGAAACATTGTCTCAGAAAGGAACTCCTTCTTCGTTGATTAGAATTCTTTGTGGAATGATGTAGTCAAAACAAATGTTTACTAATTTGTCAAAACTTGTTTCTGTGTCGTTGTCGTCAACACCAGCTACAAATTTAGTAGCATCCATGAATTTTTCGATTCTAATTGCAGTAACTTTAACCTTGTCTTCAGGCTTTACTACTTTTTGTACTTTTTGAATGTTTCCTTTAAAGTAGTCTAATTCGTTTGGAAAACGCATGTCATCAATTAAAAAAAGTGAGTTTTGATTTGCTTCAGATGCTTTTTTTGCAAATTCAATAATTTTATTGAATGTTCTAGCACATCAAATATCGCTGTCGATATTACGACCTACTTCTCCCATTGCGATTCATAAAGGTCTTACAACCTCTTTGTCGTTTCCGTCTCATTTAATTTCTTCTAAGATTGGTTTTGTAATTGCTTTAATTGGTTCAGCAAAAGACAAAATATAAATATTTTGGTATTTTTTAGCTAGCTTTTTTTGTAATTCGCTACTAAATAAACCTTTACCACTTCGTCTTTTTCCGTTTATTAAAATAACATTATGTTTGTTCATTATCACTCCTTATTTCAGTATGGTAATATCATAACAATTTTTGCATTTCGTCTTTTGATGTTTCAGAATTACCATATTTGAGTTTTCTAGGCTTAAAATGGTTAAAAAAATGGTATTGTAATACCAATTTTTTTATTTTGGAAGTTCTCCTTCGTTTAAACTTCTTGTAAATTTACAATTTGGGAAGTTTTTACATCCAACAAATTTCTGACCTTTTTTGTTTCTACGAACGATTAATAATCCTTCATCTTCTGGACAAGGTTCAGGGAGAATGATTTCTGCCATTGCTGTTTTTTCCATTTCTTCGGCTGCCTTGTCAAGACTTTTTGTGAATCTTTCTCAAAATTCAGTCATAACTGTAGGGACTTCAAGTTGAGAATCTGCGATTTGATCCAACTCAGCTTCAACATGAGCTGTGTATTCTTCGTTTATAATGTCGCTAAAATGATTGATTAGTTTTTCAAGGACATTAAAACCGAATTCTGTAGGTTTTATTGATGAACCTTCAGTTTCAACGTAATCACGTTCTTTAATAATTTTAATAGTTGAAGCAAAAGTAGATGGACGACCTACTTTAATTTCATCAAGAGCTTCAATTAGCGAACCGTCTGTATATCTAGGAATTGGTTTAGTTTGGTGGAAAGAAAAGTCAAAATTCTCCACTGGAATGATTTGATTTAATTGATAATTTGGATCTGGCGCATCTTCTTCGACACCTGTAACAACATAAAATCCATCAAATACGACACTAGAAAATGAATTTCTGAATTTGTAATCACCATTTTGGTAAGTGTATGACTTAGATGATCTTATTGGTTGTTTAATTAATGCTTGAAGTGTGTTGTTGTAAATCAATTCATACAATTTAATATCAGTATCTGTCATTTCAGGGTATTTTTGAGCAGCTAAAGCAGGTGTTAAACTAACATCAGTAGGTCTGATAGCTTCGTGGGCATCTTGATCTCCTGAAAAGCCTTTTATTGAATCGCTGATATAATTTTTACCTCATTTTTGAGCTATATAAGCATGTGCTTGGTTGATAAATGTTTGACTTAGTCTTGAAGAGTCGGTTCTTGGGTATGAGATAAGACCACCATCACCAAAACCTTCATAAAGCCTTTGAGCTATGCTTTGTGTCGATCCTGAGCTGAAAGGACTTCTTTTATAAAGTGCAGCTTGTTTAAAAGGTGTCAGAGCTTTAACTTTTCTTTGGGTTTCTGAAATATCAACTACTTCTAGTTCTTTTTTGGCAGTTTCAAAGTACTTTTTAATTTCTTCAATTTGTTCTGGATAAATTCAGTTCTTTTCTTTGTCAGGATTTGCTGAATTAAAGTATTCAGCTTCTTGATTATCTTTTGTTAAAGCCAATAATTTGTAGTAATCGGTCGGAATAAAGGCTTGAATTTCTTTTTCACGATCGATTACAAGTTTTAGGGCTATAGATTGCACTCTACCTGCACTTGGAGATGTAGGAGCGTTTGCAATTTTTGTTCTTAAAAGACCACTTAATCTGAAACCAATAACACGGTCTAGCATACGACGAGCTTTTTGTGCATTAACTAAAGGATCGTTAATTTTAGTTGGATTGCTCATAGCTTGCTCGATTGCATCTTTTGTAATTTCGTTATATTTAATTCTAAAGTATTTATCTTTTACATCAAGAAATTCAACCAAGTGATCACCAATTGCTTCACCTTCACGGTCGGGGTCAGTTGCGATGTAAACATTTTCAGATTTACTTGCGAGCTTTTTTAATTTTTGAATTAGTTGTTTTTTACCTTTTTCAAGAGTATATTGAGGTGTTCAAGTATCTAAATCAATACCAAGACGGAACTTTCCACTTTTTTTAAGTTCTGCAATATGACCAACACTTGCTTCTACTAAATATTCTTCACCAAGATATTTTTGAATGGTTTTTACCTTGTTTGGTGACTCAACTATTACTAAGTTTTTCATAAATATAAATTTACCACAATCTTTAGTGGTTTGTCCTTTTTTCTTTAAGGGCGAGAATTTCAAAAGATTCTAATCTTCTTCATTCTCCTGCTTTTAAGTTTAAATTTTGCAAACTCAAATTTGCAAAATTTGTACGTTCTAATTTAATAACTTTTAGATTTTTAGCTTTAAACATTCTTCTAACTTGATGATATTTTCCTTGATCAATTGTCAAGTAGCACTCGTTTGATGAAAGAGTTTCAAAGGCGATTGCTTTTGCGATGTATTCGTTATTTATATTTACACCTTGATTACAAAATGATTCAAGATCTTCGAGTTTAATTTCTTTGTCAGTTTTAACGTAATACGTTTTTTTGACATGTTTTTTGGGGTTAAGGAGTTCGTGCAGTAGTTTAGTATCATCACTTAGTATTAAAAGTCCTGATGTATCTTTGTCTAAGCGTCCAAAACTTTGTACGTTTTTTGGTAAAAAATCTAAATAATCATAAATTGTTTGGTTGTATTTATCTTCGTGAGAACAAACTAATCCCAAAGGTTTATTAAAAACATAATAACTGAACTCGTTTGTATCTATTTCTTGATTATCAATTATCAGTTTGTCTCCAAAATTAACTTTTTGACCATGCTTCGCTTTTAAATCATTTACTAAGACAAAACCTTGAGCTATTTTCTTTTTTATCTCAGTACGAGATAATCTAGTTTTTAGCGATATAAGTTTTTCGATTCTAACCATATTAAAGCGATTTAATTAATAAATAAATATTTTTTAAACCAGAGTTCATAAGACCGAAAGATGTTGATGTATAAGTGTCATTATCTTTATCAATTAAAAAGTTTAAAAACTTTTTATACGGATATTGATTTGAATTTATCTTTGTTATTTCTGAAATTGATTGATTCAAGTTTTCTAGGGATGCTACAACTTCATCAAAAATTTGTTTGATTTCTGGGGTTGAATTTAAAGCTTCGGTAAATTTTGAATTAGCTTTTAGCTCTTCAATCATTTCTTGAATTTTTTGACGTGTGTTAATACTTTGTGAACCTTCTTCGGCTTGAACAGTCACTAGCATTCATTCTCTTACAATGTTACCAAGCGCATGTGTATGTGTTTTAAGTTGTTCTTGGTATGTTTGAGTTGAAGATTCGTTATTATCCGATAAATAATTTGCTATTAAATCGTAGTTAACTGTTTTTAATGATTCGTCAAATCATCTTTTTACATATACTGAGCTATTAGAAGTTTCTGAAGCGTTGATTACTTGATCGATATCGATTAATAAACCTTTTTTTATATCTCTCATAGCATCTAAAGATTGAGAATAACTTTTTAGTATATTAATCACTTCTAGATATTTATTGTCATTTATTCATTGATCTTTACGTTCTTTAAGAAGTTTGCTGATATCCTTGTTGATGAATGACATTTTTTCAAGGTAATCCAAAATTGAATCAGAAGAACTAGAAACAAAAAAGCGATTTCTTATTTCGTCAATTACAGCATTATCATTTTCTTGTATTTTTTCGATTAGAGAATAAAGTTTTTGGCTTAAATCTAGGGCTTTTGCATTGATTTCTTTATAGAAATAATCGATATTTTCAGTTTTAAGACTTGATTGGTTGTTAATAAACTTATCAAAATCTTTTTTACCTTTTTCAATTTTTGAGATATTGATTTTTATTTCGCTAAGTTTTTTATCGTCTTCGCTTTGAATTCTGTTGTCAAAAGTTGATCCACACGAAGCAGAAATAAATGGAATTACAGAAAGTGAAGCGAAAATTAAGCTAATCTTTTTGATTCTTTTTAGCATCTTTCTCCATTTCTAGCTCTCTTTGGTAAACTATGTATTTTAAGTTCTTAACTTCCTTTATTGATAATCTCCTGTGCTCTCCAACAGGAATTTTTTCAACTGTTATACCTGCAAATTCGACCCTTTTTAGGTTTATAACCTTTTTATTTACATACTCAAAGAGTTCTTTAACGTGGTGATATGTTCCGACTCTTAGTGAAACTAAATAAGTTTTTGTATCTAGTTGCTCCACAGTTTGAATTGACATTGTGTTTTTAATAGGGACAGGTTTATTTAATCTTTTAAGTTCTATCTTATTTAAAGGTTCATTTAATCTTGCTCTATATTTACGTAAGATTTGATATCTTGGATGAATTAATTTATTTGATAACTCACCATCGTTTGTCATTATTAAAACACCTGTAGTGTCATAATCTAATCTACCAACAGGAAAAATTCTTTCTCTTGAAGGAATTAATTCTGTCACAAGTGTTCTGTTGAAATTGTCTTTAAGCGAACAAATTGTTTTTTCAGGTTTGTTTAAAACGTAATAAACTTTGTTTTCTTGGTTGATTGGAACGTTATCGACAGAAATATGGTCCTTAAAAGATGCTTTTTGTCCGAGCTCAGCAACTTTTCCATTAACTTTTACACGACCAGCTTTAATAAGGTTCTCTGCTTCTCTTCTTGAAGCTATACCAGCTTGAGAGAGTAATTTTTGCAATCTTTCTGTGTTCATTTTTATCCTTTATTTATGTATTTATTGTAAATTTCTTCCTGTCTTGGAGTAAATTTTGTTTGCTTTTCGTATTTTTCAAAGTTATAGACGTAAGTTACTACTGCCTTAAATCCTGCCTCAAGATCATTAAAAGCCAGCTCTCTTAATTTTTGGATACCTGAAAATTTTCTTCCTTCACAGATTTTGTCTGAAATATAAACTACTTTATCCAATCAGTTTAATTCTTTGTTGCTAAAATCATCTAATGTTGTGTGAACTAAAACCGAATGTTCAATTTCGGGATCTTGAACTTGGTAGTAGTGTTTTAATCAAACATATCCTGCTGTTTGATGCAATTCGTGTTTACTAATGTTTCTATCAAAGTTTTCAAAGTGATTAATAAAATTAATTGAAACTTCTGGATCCCATTCCTTAGCAATATCATGAAATAATCCTGCGTAATATGCTTTTTTGGCTGAAAGTCCATGTTTTTTTGCTAGTTCGGCAGCAAATGTCGCAGTAGCTAAACAATGCTTAGCTCTTTTTGCTGAAAGTGTATTGTGAACTAACTCCTTGGCATATAAAAAGTTCTTTCCAATGATTTCAATAACAGAATCTTCTACAGAATCTAAATTTCCTCTTTTGAAGTTAGTTGAAGAAGCTTCATAAAGATCGTTTTTAATTAATAAACCGTTGTATTTTTTAATATTAATTTTATTAACTGATTTTGTTCTTTTCAAGACGGTTATCTTTGCTAATTTAGACAACTCTTCAATATTTTTTCATTTATCTAATTTTAGTAAGTTGTCTGATCCCATAACTAGATATAATTCATCATTTTTGTATTTATTTTTTAAGTATTTAACAGTATCGATTGTGTAGCTGATTCCTTTTCTGTTTATTTCGAAAAGTGAAATTTCAGCTTTTTCTGGCAATACTTTTTCAATCATTGAAACTCTTAAGTCGTCGCTTACTAAATCGGTTTTTGCTTTAAAAGGTGATTTATGAGCTGGTACAATGATTAATTTGTCAAGATTTAACTCTTTTATAGCAACATTCATCATTTGAACGTGACCTTTGTGGATTGGGTTGAATGAACCTCCAAAGATACCTATTTTCATTATTTCTTCCTTTCAGATATATCTTTTGCTAAAAACCTATGTTGTGAAGAAGATACATCTTTAATTTTTGAGTGTTGCGATAAAGTTTTTAAGCTTTTTTTATTTAATTGAAAATTTATTGAATCAATTATCCTGCTCACATCATTTTCTGGTCTGGTTTCATTTTCAAAAAGATTAATTTGACTCTTTAATAAATCAGCATTTTTAAGATTTTGGAGTCTAACACCAACACCTTTTAAAACTGAACCATCATAGACGATATCAAACATCTGGTTAATTTGACTTCAAATTTCAGAAAAATCATTTGTGTGAGATTTAATTTTTCTTGAAAATCTTTTTCATTTAAGTGTTTCTAATAACCTTAGATTAAGACTTATGGTATTACCTACTAAATTTCTATTTTGAGCTCTAATACAAACCTTTTTAAGTTGTTCTTTGATATGTTCTTTAATATCGTAAACATCTGATAAATAGTACATTTCAAAAGATATTTCGTGACCTATGTTTTTAAAATCCTCTATTTCGGTTTGAATTTCTATTTCACCTGGTCCGTAAAGGTTATTAAAAATATGTTCAGACTCAAAACCGACTATTTTCTTGAATTCTTTACGTCTTTCATTTCAGCGCTCAAGATCACCGATTTTATAAATGCCTGCAGCATAAAGCTTTTCGTAGCTTCCTCGACCCAGTCCAAAAAATTCAGATATTTCAAGATCATAAAAATTCTTTTTAATATCTGAATTAGAAGTGTATTTTATTCCAAAAGGTTTTGCCAAATTAGTGGTCATTTTGGCAATAAACTTAGAATGTCCTATACCAACAGTTAAAGGAATATTAAATTTTTCTTTTATATTTTTTTGAATTAGAGTGGCTAGTTCAATTGCTTCATTTGCGTTATTAACAGCATTTGAAGCGTCAAAATAAGCTTCATCAACAGAATAAACTTCATAAACAAGTTTATAAGTCTGATGAATAAAATCGAATATTTCTTTAGAAAGCATATTAAAGAAATCATGATTCGGTTGTCAGACATGAAATTTGTTTGAAATTTTTTCAAGTTCATTTATTCTCATACCGACTTTTGCACCCTTTTTCTTTAGTTCTTGACTAAGAGCTACCGATATTGAATTTGTTGCATCAGAGCGAGCAATTGAAACTTCTTTATCTTTTAATTCTGGGATTACAGATTTAATGGCACTTGCAAAATATGAGTCAAAATCAATATGGAAAATTCAGTTTATTTTTTTATAAATCATTTTTGATTAAATCGCTAAAGATTTTTGAACATGATATTCTACTAAGATGTTTTTTGACGTTATAAAAAACTCACAGGGGACCAAGCAATTCTGATTCTTCTTCAGTCATGTCACCCCTTTCGATAAAATCCTCGTAAGTTTTTAGTATTTGAGAAATTTCTTGTTTTGTTTTATTTTTTAAAACATCAATTAAAATGTCGGTTGATGATCTAAAAATCGCACAACCCTCTGATTTTGTTTTTACATCGACAAGAAGATCTCCGTCTCACTTTAAAGAAGCTCAAAGGCTGTCGGCACACGTCTGAGATTGTTTAAACTTAAAATCAAGATCTTTTTCAGATTCTGAAGCAGCATTTTGAGGATTTAAATAACGTTTCATAATTAAATCTCTTGCATCGTTTGCATTAAAAGTCATAAAAATCTCCTCCGTTTTTAAGTTCGTTAACTAACTTGTCAATTTCTTCATATGTGTTGTATATTCCTAAAGAAATTCTTAAGTACGAATGATCGGGTTTTATATTTCTTAAATAAGGGGCACAAAAAATTCCTGAAATGGTGTAAATATTCCTTGATCCTAGATAAGTCGCAACGTCTTGTGCATTTATGTTTTTGATATTTATTAGTGTTATATAATCACCTTTATTTGTAACGATATCAACGTTTTCTAGTAGTGATAATTTATCGTAAAGATAGTTAGATAATTTTTCAAGAATTTCTTTTGTTCTTTTATATCCGACTTCATTTAAGAAGTCTAGCGATTTATCGAACATAAAAATTCCTGCTAAATTTGGAGTTCCTGGCTCATAAACTTGAATTGTTTCCTTTAGTGTTCAAGTCATGTCTGTATCAATTTTTGCTACAGATCCTCCACCAAACTTAACTGGTCTAATTGTTCTTAGTAACTCTTCTTTAATTGCTAAAACACCAAGTCCTGTAGGTCCATAAAGTTTGTTTGTACTAAAAACTATAACATCATTGTTTTTTAAACTTACTTTTTGATGTGCGATCGCTTGTGCAGCATCATTAACTACGATTGCACCAACATCCTTTGCTCTTGTGTAAATTTCATCCATGTCATAACTTTGTGAAAAATTATTAGTTTCGGATGAATAAGATATTATCTTGGTTTTAGAAGTAATTTGATCCACTATTGTCTCTGAGAGTTTAATAGTTGATTGGGTTTCTTTTGCAATTTCGATTCAAGGTAATAGGTTTGATGAATGATTATAAGAACTTAATAAAATTTCATCACCTGGTTTTAGAATTTGTCTTGACATCGCAACAAAAAGATTAATTGATTCTGTTGTACCACTTGTGAAAATTACTTCGTTTTCTGTAGCGTCAATTAACTTTCCTGTTTTCTGTCTTGTTCTTTTTAAGACTTGATTAACTTCGACACCTAAAGGTGTATCAGCTGTTCTTGAAGATATTGAATTTTCTGTATAAAACTTATTTACAGCATCAATTGCAACTTGTGGTTTTAAAACCAAAGCGGCATTATCAAAATAATTAATTTTGTTAGCTACTGGGAATTGTGCTCTAATGTCTTCGTTATTTAACTTTTTCATTATTTAATGTACTTTAAAAATTTGATCAAGAACTTATTGAAGTCTTTTTTATCCTTTAAGGCTTCCAAGAATTCGTTGTAGTATTTTTGCTTAAGAATGTCAATTTCAATGTTTGAAGTTTTGTTTTTTCACATTGAGTAAGGGTTATTTTTGAAATTATTGCTGTAGTTTTTCTTACGATTAAGCTTCTTATATGTTTGAAGAGTGAAAAAGTAGAAAAAAGGTTCTAAAACATCAACATTATTTTCGTTTGAAAATTTATAAAGCGTTTTTTGAACTTTGATATCTCATTCACCTTTTGATAACTTGATAAAAGTTAAAACTTCCTTTGTGCTCAAATCAGCAACTTCTATATCTCTAAAATAATCAAATGCTGTAGATAAAGCGTTTTTGTAGAAAATTGTTCTTTTGTTTTTTAAACATTTCTTAATTTTTTGAATCATTAGCTTTATCCTTTGATTCTAGATAAACAAGTGCTTTATATACGTTTTGTAGAATAGCGTTAATAAATGCAATTTGCTTTTTAGCTTGTTCTGCATCAGTCATGAAGCTTTTTGCGATTTCGAGTGCTTCATTGATAACTATTTTAGGATCAATTGAAAGAAATTCATGAGTCGCGTTTATCAAGATGGCTCTAACAATCGGGTCGATTCTTTCTCATGATCAGTCATTGTTTAAAAACTTTTGAACCATAACTTGGTAAAACTTAAGGTTTTTCGCAATCTTTTCCAATGTTTTAAGTTGTTCTTGATTAATGTGTTCAAAATTATCAAAAACATCTTGAACATCAATTGTTTGATCGGTTAATTGATAGCTATATAAAACTTGAATAACTTCAATTCTCGTTTGCCTTCTTGATTTCTTTTTCATGATTTTCTCCTTTTAAAATGCATTGATTCTTATTGTATCAAAGTGTTTTTGGAAGTGTTTTATAGGGTAAAGTAAACTTACCATTATCACAGTGTAAATTGGTATTGTAATTAAAGATTTAATTAAGTAGTTTGACATTCATAAGAGATAGTCAGAACCATAGTTTTTTAGTGCTCCTTTTTTCAGAATACCGTGACTTAAACGATAGTTGTAAAAGTTTATATATCTGTAAGGTCCATATATTCAGTTGAAAACAACAACTAAAAATAGTATTAGGAAGAATATTTTAAAATATTCTTGCGTTTTTTGATTGTTTCTGTTTGGTAAAACAACAAGTATTATCAGCGATGTTAATACAACATAAGAAGCGATTAAAGCTACTAACACGAATGATCTTGGTACTTTGTTAAAGTTAAAGATTCTAGCTAAAGTAATTTGTTTTTCTTCTTCTATCGATATTGCAATTTGTTTAGTGATCACAATTGTTGCGAGCATTAAAGCTGCATAAGAGGCTGCGATCATAAAATAAAGCGATTTGTTGTCTTTTTTAAATAAAAACTTGAAGAATATTTTTGACGTAAACGTGATTAAAACAGGAGTAATCGCAAAAGCTCAATATCAGCTTCCAATATTGCCAGCAACAACTAAACCTAAGGTATCAGCCAGTGCTGCCGTTATTGGACCAAAAATTGGACCTAAAAAAGCTCCCATTAGAATATTAAAAATAAATTCTGTATTCACTTTAAAGAAAGTAAAAACTGTGTAGTTTTTTAAGTAAACTACAAGCAAATAAAGAGATAATAAAATACCAGCGATAACAATATCTAGCGTTGTAACTCTTTTTATTTTTATTGATTTCCTCGCCTTTTGTCAAGAAGTTTGATTTTGTGGCTCATTTGGTTGATTTTTAATTTTTATTTCTTTTTCCATCTAACCCCCTAAAGTTAAATTTTTTATATATTTAAATATTTTACCATTTTATAAATTTAGGCATTATAGATGAGCTTGGTTTTCTGCTGATAAGTTTCTTGTTATGTTATATGTTTGAATTTCATTTCTTAAATCTGAGCGATAGTAATTTAATAGATTTTCAAGGAGAATAATGCTACTATTTTCAGAAACGTCATAATTGTTTCTTTCAATTTTGAAAATATGGTTAAAAACTTCATTTTTAATTCTTAAGATTTCTTTAATTTTTACATACAAAAATTTATTATCTTCAAACAAGCACATTCATCCGTTTTCTGCTTTTTTGTAGCTATTTTGTGCATAACAAATAGAAAAGAATGTAAAGTCGTTGTTTCTGCCTAAAGTAATAATTTCATCTGCAAATTCAGGGATAATGTTTTTAATTTTTTGTGAGGTTAAGCCATCAGTCTTATAGATTGCAAAAAGTTGTGTTTGATTTGTTTCCATATCTTTATTTTATTACTCACTGCCTTTCGATTTATCCCTTTTTTGTCCTTATTTTATCCACAATAAAACACTTAAAGATCTATGAAACAGTTTAATTGGTGATTTATTTTTGTTTTAACATAAAAGCTAAAAAAATATCACAGGTGTGATATTTCTTTTTTTATATTTATTTAATTAAAGGATTGTAAACTTCTAGTTCGTTTTGAGCTTTATATTGTTCTGAAATTTTTGATGCAACATATTGAAGATATGAAGTTAAATTTCTAACTGCGTGATTTGCAATGTAAGCTGATCCTAAGTTTGCTTCTGCAGGTTTAGCGAAAAATGAAGAAAATGCTTCTTTTTGTTTTTCAAGTAAAGCTTGCAGTTCTATAACTAAAACACCAGTCTTACCTTTTTGGCTTCAATCAATGTCTGCTGTTTTTGAATTAAAATCTTTTAGAGCTTTTGAAAATTCGTCTGCATTTACAAATAACCCAACACCAGCCATTCATGAACTTGAAACTTGAGAGAAGTAATTCATGAATCCTTCTGTGCTATCCAAGCCAGAAGCTTCGATTGCTGCAAAATGATTTAATTTGTCCATGGCGTCTAAAAGACCTGCTTTTGCATTATTGTTTTGTGCAAGAGGTGCGAAGTTACCGTTTAAAATATCTAAAAGCGTTTGAATTGAGTTGATTACAGATTGCTTTTCTTGGTCATTTTCAGATTCTGCTTTAGCTTCTAAAAATAAATTGTGTTTATTTTTACCTGAATCGTATGACGCAATAAATTCTAGGTTTGTTTTTGTGTTTGCTATTTGATCAATCGCTTGTTTAAATTTATTGTATCTTGTTTTAATATCTTGCGTGTGCTTTTGCAGCTCTTGTTTTATACCTTCTGCATTTTCTTTATTTTTTTCTTCCACAAGTGAAGCAACATGGGCTCTAGAAGCAAGTAGAAGATCCATACGGTTAGCTATTAAAGCAAAAAACTGAGCAAATTTATATAAAACATGGTTTGGGTTGTCGATTAAAACAGAGTTATTTGCTTTGAAGAAAAATTGACCAATTAGGTTTGCAATTGATTCATAGAACCTTGTCAAATCATTTACTGAATTTTGATTTTCTGGTGCCACTTTTGCTAAATATTTACTATCTAAATTAACAACTCCAGTCAGTGTTGATTTATCTTTTGAAGCAACATCAACATAATATCTAATATCTTTATTTTCGATGTTTGCAAAATCTTCAAGCTCTAGAACTTTCCCGAAATTATTAATAAGAGCTAAAAATTCATTTGCTTTTTGGTTGAAGTTTGCTCTTGCTGATAAATAATCTTCTTTTGAAGCTTTATTTTGTTGCAATAAAGCCGTTTTATCACCAGCGAAATTTACTAATTCACCAATTTTAGTTTTCACTTGGTTGTTAAATTCTTCAAATTTAGCTCTTTTTTCTTGTGAGGCTTGAGACATTGTCTTTAGAAATTGCAAAATTCCGTACTCTTCTGAATATTCATTGTTTTGGTCAAGACCTAAAGCGCCACGAATAATATTAGCGACTTGGAATCTTGTCCCAATGTTTCCAGAAACTGCTGATAAGAAGTTACTTGCCACTTCTTGATTGTAAACATATTCTTCATTTACAGGTATTGTTTCTTTTTCAGGAGACATTTTTTTCTCTTGATTTTGGCTACATGACATTGCAATTGCTGCAAGTGCAGGTGTAATTGCAACACTTGTGAACATTAAAGTCTTAAATTTTAGTTTTTTCATTTTTTAAATACCTTTCTTTAAGTATTTATTAATTATAAAGAAAAGACATCAAACTTTAGATAGAGAAGTTGTTAATTTAATTGTTTGATGAAATCTTGAAAAACTTTAAAAATTTTAAAATTTCTGAAGATGATAATTAATCAAAATTTTATTTCTTGACTATATATTTTTTAAAAGTAGTGTTTTTGTCACGAAAAGTGCATAAAAATTATGTTTTTAATTATGAAGTACTAATTATAAAAAGCATCAGAAATATATATATATATATATAATAAAGTCTACACTAAGAAAAATCAGTAATTTAAAAGGAAATATATTATGAAAAAAGTAAAAATTATCTTAGGTACCACTTTACCTATCATTTCATTTTCTGCTTTATTATCGGCTAATCTAGATAATGGAAACACCTTTAACAAGACTGCAGAAAATACATATCAGGTTGATGGTCAGACTGTATCAAACGTTGAAATAGTTGATAGATCGCATAAGATTTTTGGAGAATTACAACATTACAAAACATCATGAAATTTGAGCAAGGATAAAGTTTGAGATTTTGAAACAAATAAAGCCGTCAAGGTAGAATTGTTAGAAGGTGACCTATCACATGAACGGCAAAAATGAAGAGTTACTATTAATAAGTCTTTTGATTATGAACAACATAGCGAATACTGAACTTCAGTAGACGGAGCTTTACTTGCTTCATCTATTTGAATTTCTGAAGATTTAAAATTTGTAGAAGGATCTGATATAAAACTTAAGTCTGAATTTCGAGACGGTTTTGCAATCAATACAGAGCCATATGTTATTTATGACGAAAACCAAAATCAGCATAATGCATATATGTCCAAAGCCCTTTCCGATCCTTTATATAGTGAAAGATTTTTAAAGTTGGATAATTCACATCTTGTAAGATATACTGAAACAGTTCCTTTCAAAAACGAGTTTGAAGATCCAGAGTATACTAATAAAAGTTATGAAGAACGAGAAGTTGTTAGTGCGAATAAGTACAAAAAATTTTATTTTAGATTTGGGGAATACAGAGATCACATAATAAATCCCGAAAATAAAAACACTAACACCGATAAATATAACAGAGGTTCAAGATCCAACTATAAAATTGATAGACAACAATATGAGCCAGGAATGCCAATTTTAACAGTTGAGAATTTTCAAATTCAGCAGA
The DNA here is from genome assembly GCF_019720735.1 of Mycoplasma sp. Ms02. Lineage (GTDB taxonomy): Bacteria > Bacillota_I > Bacilli_A > Mycoplasmatales > Metamycoplasmataceae > Mycoplasmopsis. The sequence continues at coordinate 57,306 of NZ_CP081302.1, forward strand.
CTCCACAACTTTTTGAAACTATCAAAGAAAAAGAAAATGAAGGAAAAAGTTCTGCAGCTTTATTAACTCAATTAAATTATGGGTACAACCTAAATCCTTATTTTGATTCAAACAATGTAAATTACAATCCAAGTTTAGAAAAGAGATTTCTAAAAAATGGTGGTGGTTTTATAACATTTGGTGCTAGACAGGAATTTCAAAACTCTTTGCCTGATAGTAATAACTGGACTAAACTGATTGTTGAATTTGAAACTGAAAAAAATACAAATGCCATTGATACTGCACATAAGTACACAACTAATAAAGAAACAAATATCGAATTTTACAAAAGTGAAGCCCTAACAGCAGGAGAATCTTTTGTGGGTGCTGCGGTCACAGTAGATTACTCAAGATATGTAGATGGTTATAGATATCCAGGTTATAAAGGTTATTTAGTTTCAAATTTTAATGATATATACTATGCCGAAAGACAAGTTTCTGCAAAACAATCAAATCCTGGAATGTCAAACGAGGATTTAAACAGGAATGAGTTATATGAAGATACATTTAATATTTTAATAAGAGAAAAGGTCGACACTTCAAAGGAGCATAAAACTGTAAATTCACTACCTACTTCAAACTATAAATTAAGTATCGATGGAGATGATACCAATTTTATTGAAATAGATGGATATCAAGAAGATAAAATATTATCTAATGAAAAACATCAATACGTAAATAAGTTGTATAAAGTTACTAAACCAGCTAAGTTTATAAATAAAGCTTTAGGAACTCATGTTAAAGTGGTTTCAGATGATAATCAACTAACTTGAAGAACAATAGATCAGCCCTCACCAATAAATATTTCTCACGCTTGAAAAGCTAATTCTGATCAAAATAATAAAGATTGAACTGTTGAATATGGCGACAAATATTATTATGACCCAGCATCAAAAACATTCTTATTTGATATTTCGTATACCAAACAACCGCAATCTATTCAACCTCAATTAGATGCCTTAAGCATTAAAAAAGCTGCTTACAATGGAAGTGATGCCATTCTATTATCTAACTCAACTTTAACTGATCAAAATTATGTTTTAACTTTCACTTCTAACTTCGAAGGAAATAATACTGAATACACAACTGTTTGGGACCCTTCAGGTTATTTAAAAATAGAAGAACTAAATGCTAAAATAACTAACCTTACTACAGCAATGACTCAAAATCCAGATCAAAGAGATAGAAATGGCGAAACAACAATATCTTTTGATATTGTAGGGATTGAAGAAACGACAGCATCAAAAAACTTTCCACAAGTTCCTTTAGCTGGATTTAAAAAAGAAGAAAAAAGACTTGACGAAGCAGGAACAGAACTGAATATAACAACAAAAACAGTCCCTAATGCATCAAATAGATCTGCAAGTAATCAAGTTACAAACGAAGAACTTATAAACCTAATTAATCCTAATTACAGTGTTAAACAAGCTACTGTATTGAATGCAACATCTTCTTATAATACGACTAATGGCACTATAACTCTTTCATACAATTTAAATTCAACTAGAAACGGCTTAAACGATATTCAATCCACTCAAACGTTTACAACTACATTCACAGGTTTTGCCACTTCAGAGACCGAAAAAGCAAGATTGAATCAATTTACAGCTACTGTTGATTATTTAGAATCTGAAAAGAAAGCTTTATTACCTAAAGGTGGAGATTTTACTGATATTCCAAGCGTTAGTGATAAAACCAAACTCATATTTACAATAACTAAAGATGGAATAACATACACAAGTACGTATGACTCAAACGCAAACAATCATCAAGGCGCTTATGTCTTTAATGATTCAGCAAATAATAACCCAAATGTTGAAATCAAAGTAAATGATATTTCATGAGACCCAGTCACTGAAGAAAATGATATATCAGGTGTAATGCCTGTAAGTTTTGAACTAAGCAGTACCATAGAAGGAGCTTTTGCTGAAAGAAGCTTCGATTCTAATGAAATTTCAGGATTTAAAAGAGAACAAGAAAGAATTCAAGAATTACTTAACAAAACCGATTTAAGTACAAAGGATTTTAGTCAAGAACTAAAGAATAAAAAACGCTCAGATTCTATTACTAAAGAAGAAATTGTTGAGCTTTTAAATCCGTTATTCGAAAATGCAAAAGCCAAAGTTGTAATTGACGACTCTTTAGAGCCAAATGTTAATGAAGGTTCTCTTCTTGCTAAAATCAAGCTAGAATCTACTAGAGATGAACTTGAAGGTACAAAAACACAAACAACAAAAAATGCAAATTTTAGTGGTTTCTTAAATGATGCATCTGATGATTCTTACAACGATTTTCAAGATCAAGACTTTATTGCCACTTGAATAGTATCAAATACAAAAGATTTAATAAATCCTATTCAAGCATCAAGTCAAGCAGCACAGACCTTCTCTAATTATTCAGTTCAGCTTTCACAACCAAAAGATATTTACTCAATAACAAATGTTTCTGTTGTCGGGTACGATGATATTTCAGGAAAAACATTACTTCAATTTGATGTAACGAAAACAGTTAATGGAACATCAACAGTTTCTAAAAAATACTATAAAACAGTAGATAATTTCTTTACCGAGCAAGAAAGAGTTAATATCCTTAAAGATAAAATGACTTTTGATGAAAATAGAAATGATTTAACAACAGTCGACTATTATAACGAGTCAGTCCAAAAAAGCGAAGTTAAGGCAAGTTCTTTAGAAGATCAACAAATTAAAAATACTGTTATTTCTAATCCTGATAATAAAGTTTTATACGATTTAAACTCACCAACAATAAGCGAACAAGACGATGTTTTAGGTAAGGTAAAAGTTTCAGCTTCAATAATAACTTCAAAATCTTCTGATGAATTGTACAAAGTAAATTCGTCTGTACCTCAGAGAGATATGCAAAAAGTAAATGAACTATTCACTAGACCGAGTGATGAAGAATTTGCAGTAAAGGCGAATAAAGAAATTGTTATTTCAGGTTTCAAAACAAAGCTTCAAGAAGCTGTGCAAATGATAAACGATAAAGAATTTTTAAATGCAAATGAAAAATTAGAACTGATTAACAACGCTCAATTGGTTGTTGGTTTATATGGAAAACCAACAGAATTTAATAAAGAAAACCATGATCGAGCAATTAAAGATATAGAATCATATGTTTCAAAATCAAAAGAATGAAATCAGACTAAAAAAGAAGCGCATGACCAAATTTCAGAAATGCTTCACTTAAATGATTCGCAAAAAGATTTTGCAAAACAACAAATTAAAGATTCATACAAAGATCCTGATTACATGACTTCTTTCACAGTTTCTGAAGAGGATTCAACAGAATCTAAAGTTCAAAAAGCTACAACTTTAAATGAAGATATGTCAGCCTTAAAACAAAGAGTATATAAAACAAATGAAGAATCTGACTATAACAAAGCTAAAAACGGAATTATTGAACAATATTCTTCTGATATTATGGCAGCAAAAGCTAAAGATGAAGAGCAAAGAAGCGATCGCGAAAAAGCGCTTGTAAAACTAGGTGAAGATATTGATAAATACAACAAACTAGTTGATTTATCAAATGATTTAATCAACAATATTGATCCTTCGACTCAAGACTTAGATAGAACTCAAAAAGACGCAAATAAAGTAACTTTATTGGGAGAAGTTTTAGAAGGTGTAGATTTACCTGAAAACGCTAACTGACCTTCTGAAGCTGTAAACAAATTAAAAGACGCAATTGATGCAAACTTAAAACAAGTTTACAAAGACGCAATTGATGCTTTTGAAAATTTAAATGAAAAAGAAAAAACAGCTCTAAAATCTCAAATAGATCAAATCAATAACTCTGTCGATGAAAATCAAGAATCTAAAAATTTAGTTGAAGAAGCAAATAAAGTTTTAGATCGTGCAAAAGAAATCGAAAAAATGAAACAAAATGCAATCAATAAAATTCTTGATGCTAAATACTTAAGCAAAGAACCAGTTGAAGATAAAGACGATGTTCAAGACTTTGTTGACAAAATCAAAGAACTTGATTTTAGTGATCCTGAACAGGATGAAGCTAATAAAACTAAAGCAGTTGAAATTGTCAAAGACGCTAAAAAGGCTGATCTAGATCAAGGTATTCAAAACTACATTGATAATCGTCTAAATGACGAAAACCCTAACAAGGTTCCTGAATCCAACCCTGATCATACTCAAAGTGCACAAAAACAATCAGCAAAACAAAATGTTTCAGAGCTTGAAGGTGAACTTCCAAGACAAGATGATTCACAAGAAGTGAATTCTGATTTACAAGAACAAAAAGATGCTATTGAAGCTCTAAAAGTAATTAACAATCTAAAAGAAAAATACAATTCTTACATTAATACAGACGTAAGAAACGAAAGTGATTACTTAACAAAACGCCAAAAATTACTTGAAGAAATCAAGAAAACTGAACAATTAATCGAAACATTAAACAACAAAACGTTTAATGATCCAAAACTTGAAGCTAATAAAAAAGCAATTTTAGATGAGCTAAAACAAGAAGTAATAAGAGCTAAAACTGAAGTTGACTTAGTTGACAATGTTCTAAACATTAAAAAACCAAGTTTCACAAAAGAAAACTTCGAAAACGCCTTTAAAACAGATAAAAACGCCTTGAATGAGCAAGGAATAGATAAAAATAACGAAGTTATTGATTACATTGGTACAGATATGTCCATGTTCTATGATTTAGCTAAGAAAAAAGTTAATTTATCTGAAGTTAACGCAAGTGATCTTGAAAGAGTTAATGTTATTAAGGCTGCAAAGTACTACCAATCACCAGTTCTAAAATCGGCAATTGAAAGTCTATTACCTGACAAGGCTTCAAAACCATATAAAGATATCGAACAGTTATTCAGAGATGTTTGAGCTTTAGAATTCTTATCTAAAGAAGAAAAATATGCAATTAACTTAGATTTATTAGAGTTTAAAAACTATCACGATTCTGACAAATACAAAGCCAAGGCCGTTCTATTAGATGCAGCTAAAGGTGATATTTATCGTCAAATTGATGAAATGCAAGACTTAAACCCATCACAAAAACAAGGATTCAAACTTGCTATTATCGATACTAACTTACTAAAAATGGATCCTTTAACAAAAGATGTTGAGGTTTACGAATCAATTATTGAAGAAGCAAAAAAATTAGACGATAAAATGTCTGAATTAGTAAAAGCAGCAAAACAAGCACAAGGTCTGCAAGGGTCATACGCACTTGACAGAATCAATGAACTTGTAAATTCTAAAGAAGTTGATTTACTAAACAATAACGTAGATGCAAAAGAAATGGATGCTTTAATTGAAGAACTTAAAGAAGACATCAAAAAAGCACTGCAAACAGTTCCAAATATTAGTCAAAACTTTATTGATAAGCTAATGGAAGAATATAAAAATGGAGCTTCATTAGCTCAAGTGGATAAAAAAGCAATTCAAACTTCTCAAAATAGACAAAAAGTAAATCAACTAGTTCAAGATTACTTAAATAACCAAAATCAAGAAATAAGATCTGAAATTGATGAAATAACAAACCAAGACCCTGAGTCTTATGTTGACGTAACTAACCTATTTGCAGCACTAGATGCAAAATTAGAGATTGAAAAAGCATTAGATAAGTTCACAAGTGCAAATATAGAGCAAGAAGATTACGACTCAATTAAACAAGATCTAAAAGTTGCTTATGCAAACAATTACTTAGATTCTGATTACGCTAAACCAATCAAAGATCAAATCGATGCTCTAAGAGCAAAAGTTAGAGATATTCTTGAAAAAGAAGAAGCAGGCGACCAAGAAATTAAACCTAAAGATTCAAATGAATCAGGAAAACCTGAAGAGAAACTATACATCTGATGATGAATAGCAGGAGCCATCGTTACACTAGGTGTAGCAGGTCTATTTGCTTGACGCTTCAAGAAACGTAAATAAGAAAAATCATGCAATTGCATGATTTTTTAAATTACTTCTTAAATTTTTTAATGATTAGTGGCATTATTACCGCAATTCCTAAAGTAGCCAGTGCAATTGAAATTCATCATCAAATACTAAATCCTGTTTTTTGGTTTTGTTTGTTTTTATCTACTTCAGGAACGTAGAATTTAGCAAGTGCTGTTTTAATAACATTAGGTTGATTTAACTCATTTATTTCTTTTTGCGTTATTGTTTTATTATTTAAAACTTTTTCAACTATTTGTGAAAGTTGTTTATCCATGGTATTTTTGGTTAATTCATTAAGTTTTTCAGCTTCATTATTTTCAAAAACTTCTAATAACATCAATGTCGATGTTGCATCTTTATTAAGTTCTTCTATTTGATTTTGAAGCGAAGTATTACCCTTGTATTCAGAATTTCTTTGAACTAATTGAGATACCTTTTGTTTTACCTTACTATAGTTTTGAGAATTTATATCAAGACTTTTTAAAAGATCATAAGATTCTTGCAGTTCTTGTTTATTATCGAGGGCATCAATTAGATTTTTGTATTTCGATAAAAGATCTGAATCATTATTTATTTTTTTAAGAATTTCTGTTTTGGTAATGTTTGGATCATTTAATACGTAAGCATCTAAAGATTGTTTCAATGTCAAGTTTTGATTATTAGCAGTTTGTGCATTTTCGTACGCTTTTTGTAACTCTGATAACGAGTTAGCATTATTGATGTCATGACTTAGTTGTTGTTTTTGAAGTTCTTTTAGATCTTCTAAATTTTTAAATCTTTTTAAAACATTTTCTTTTTCTTGCTCAAAGATTTTTACTTTTAAGTCGCTAATATCATTTATGTTTAAAATTGGTGATGAACTTTTGTCAAATTCAAGAGCCCTTTTTGCGTTTTTAAGATGTATATTTTCTTGCTCATCGATTGATTTGTAGTCATCTAGGAATCTTTGAAGATCTTCCATCGCCTTTCCAAGCGATTGAGCTTTTTCGATATTTTCTCTCATTATTTGTTCTTGAAGTGAAGGGTCTTTGCTTATAAAATCTTCGTTTTTCAATTCTTCAAGCAACATATTCTTTTGATTTGAGTTTAGGTTTTTCATTTTTGCAATTCTTTGATAAATGTTAGCTTTAAGTTCATTAAACATTCTGGCTCTCGCTTTAAAACGATCAGATAATTTGTAGTTTTTGAACTCAAGTATATCGAGGTTTACTAAATATTTGTCATTAGTTGATAAAAAGTCCATAGCTCAAACATCTCTAAACATTTGCTCAATATCTTTGTATTTTGAACTTTTTCTGCTTGGTAGTAACGAAACTAGAGCCGATTTGAAAACGTTTGACTTATAAAAGTTTACATTTTTTATTACATCTGCTCTTACAACGTCAGACTCTGAAATTGGCTGGTGATTAATATGTTTTTTAGCAATTTCGAAGTACATCGAATCATCTGACTTGATGTAATTAATGATTTGATCGTTGTTGTTTTCTTGATAAGAGTTTAACAATGTTTTTGCGCTTTCAAAAGCTTCGACAAATTGTTCTTTTGTGTAGCTTGGTTTCAGAATGTTTAAAAGACTATCAACTAATTGAATTTCAGCAAATGATTTTGCTTTGTATTTATCCATTAATTGTGTCATAACATCAGAAGTTTCTTTAAGAGACATTTCTTTGTTCGACGCGCTCTTAAGATCTTTATTATAATCAGACAAGTCTTTAATTGCTTCTGAAAGTGTTTGTTTAACTTGTAAGTATTGTTTTGAGTTAACATCAGATAATAGATATTTTTGATATTTGTCTTTTAATTCTATGAATAAGTCAAATGATCCTAAAACTTTACTATGATTTTCAAGAAGTTCTGGTTCGCTATTGTATTTGTTAGCAATTTCTTTTTTGTAATTTTTAAGTTCTTCTAGATATAGTTTAGAAGTAGTTCTTAAGTTGTCATTTATTTGATCAAAAGGAATTGACTCGATATTTTTGGCTAAATTGTCAATCCCTTGGGCTAAATCGTCTTTCCTTGCTTGTTTTACAATTGAAACTAATTTTTCTTTGTTTTCTAGCTCTTTTTCGCCTTCGACAAAAGCGACTTCTTTAATTCTTTTTACATAAGATTCGCTTTTTTTAGACGAAACATATCTTAATTGTTTAATTTGATCAATCGCTTCTTGTTTTGTTTGATTAATTTCTAGTGCTTTATTGTAAACCTCTCTTGACTGTGTGAATAAATTATCACCAAGTTCAAGCTGATCAATTAAGTTCTTAAAGTTCTCTATTTCTTGTGTATTTAGGTTTGAAAGACTAGAGACTAGGTTTTTGTATATTTCTTTAACTTTTTTATCGACTTCGTCATTAAGTTTATTAACTTGAATTAGGTTTCAGTTAGAGTTTCCTGGATTGTTTTCAAAGTCTAGTAATAATACGACATCGTTATTTGTTGAACTAAAGTTATTTTTTAATAAATCATTCGAGAGATCAATCAATGTTTTATAGGAATTAATTAATTCTGCGTCTTTATCGCTTAATTTGTTTAAATCTTCAGATATTTCATGATAATTTGAATGTGAATCGACATCTTTGTTTGTTTTTTTGTTCAATGACTTCATTTGTGCATTTAAAGCTTTTGAGTAGTCATTTACTTCGTTTACTGACTTAGTTTTTAGATCGGAAGAGAAGTCTTCTTTTCTCAACACTGAATCTATCATTTGTTTTTTGATGTACTTAATTTGATCATCGTTTAAATATGGGTAATTAGTCTTATTTATTGCAAGATAGGCTTGTTTTTTAAGGTTATTTAAAGCTTCTCCTGATAAATTCATTTCGTTTTCTATTTCTTGATATTTACCAAGAGTTTCTTGATATTTGTTTTCAGGATCTTTTTTATATTCAGACTCATAATTATCAAGTTTGGATACAAGAAGTTGTTTTTCATCATTAGATAAATAGTTGATAATTTCTTGCTCTGTATTTTCTTGATTAATCTTCTTAATAACACGATCTTTTTGGTTATCAAAATTATTTAAAGTAATCGTTCTTTCCGAACTTACATCATATGATGAAGGTTCAGCAAAAATTGCTTTTGCATTTTCGTTTTGTGCTGTTATTTTGTAAAGCTCTGAATTTATTTTGGCTGTTTGAAGAGTGTAAGTTAGGTTTGCATTTCCTAATAAATCATTAGGTTTAAGCGATAATGCATTAGCAAACAAAACTTTGTTTGTTGCATCATTAATAATTGAACTGCTAATATTTTCTACATTTATCTCTGAAGGTAATACTTGCGTTTTTGCTTTACTGATTCCGAGATCTAATGAGTTCGCGAACCCAGTATGGAACATTTCCATTCTTTGTAATTCTGTCATGAAACCACTAAAAGATTTATACAATTTCTGACTTTTTTGACCAGTTCTTTTATCTTTGATTGTATATTCCAAAAGAACATTACCATTTATTTCGTTAAAACCTGCAACCAAAACATCCTCGATTAATTTTGTATCATCAACTATAAAAGAATAACTTTGAGGATTTTGAGCAGTTTCGTTTGAAGAAACAATAGAGTTTTGCTCTTGTTCTGCTATTCATGAAACTGCAACACTAATATTGTCAAATGAAACAGGCTGTTCTTCTACTGTTTTTTCGGGTTTTTTAAAACCTTCTAATTCAATCGACTTATTATCGCTCTTTACATTAGTTAAGCCATCTCTTTTAGATTTTAATTTAATAGCAAAATTAACAGTTCCTTGATCTTTATTAGAAGATAAGTCGTTTTCAATAATAACTTCTGCTTGTTGGTTTTGGAATAGTGGGTTTAGAAGGTTAACCAGTTTATCTTTAGTTAAGTCAGAAGCGTAGTTAGTTTCTTTTGTGTCGTTGTCAATATTGCTTGAGTTTATGAGAGTATTATTTAGAATTTCATCTAAACGTTTTTTCTCAGTTTTAAAATCTTGAAGCGTTGATGTTTGTGGTTGATTGGTTGACTCAGAAGTAAATTCTGGTTTGGTTGAAATCAAATTCTCTATAACGACATTAACACTACCAAACTCATCGTTTTTATTTTCAATTTTAAGGTTTGATATTTTGGCTTGTTGGGTTTCAAACACTCATGAACCGTCTTTATATTTTGCCATTTCATCATTGATCGTGATGATTAGGTCTGGATTATCATTGTTTGCTTCAGGTGTAAACACAGTCTCAGAAGGCATTTTACTTTTATATCTGTAGTTTACTGTTATATTTGCAACAAGTTCATTAAGTCTTTGTGATTCTGACTTAAATCCATTTAAAACTTTAACAAAAAGCTTATCTGGATCTTCTTCTGTTTTTATTGTAGTCATTCCATTTCTGGTGGAATTTAATCTGTATTTAAGTGTTATAGAGTTGTTTTGAAAATCTTTTTGCACCTGTAGATCATCGTGAATTACCTTTGCTTCAGAGTTTTGGTATATACCGTTTAAATAATCTGCAAGCTCTTGGGTCGTTACTTTATCGATCGTTTTTTGTTTTAAACTTACTAGGGTTTCGTTATCAAAAGAAGATTCTAGATTTGAGTCTGTTTTTAAGTCATAAAGTCGTTGCAATTCTGTTTTAAAACCATTTACACTAACTTTATAGTCTTTAAAAACTAAAGGATCTTCTTTTGAAACAATCCTGAAGGACACTTTTGTTTCGCCTGTAATATCTCTAACATCAGGCGATTCGAGATCTGTTGTTACAATATTTTGGATTTTAGCGTTAAGTTCATTAATTTTTCAATTTGCAAATCCACCTTGAGAATCTAATTCTTTTGAAACAGTGTAAGTTTTATTGTCTGAACTAAAACTGAAAATATATTTTTCATCTTCTAATCTTTGTTTTTGTACAAGAATTTGGTTTGAATTTGAATAAGAAAGGGATGGTTTAAGAACTTCAAGGTCTTGTGCAATGCTTGGTTTTTTGAATCCTGAAATTTTAGTTTTAAACTCGGAAAAATTAGCCAATGTTGTTTGCTTGTCTTCAGATTTGAAAGGTCTATAAACCTTGTAACCCACTTCAAGTGAATTGTTTTCGTTTGCCACTTCATTTAAGCTAGTGATTTCAATCGATCAACTATTCTCTGAAGGTGTTGAATTCAAGATTATTCAACCATCATTATTTTTAGAACTTAAAATTTCTGATTCATTGGTAAACGATTTAATAATCTTAGATTCAATCTGCGTTTTTTCTTGTTGATTAGACGAATTAAACTGTTTTACAACATCGGAAACCAAAACACTATTTTTATCCTGATAATCAATCGAGACAGTAGATCCGTTTAACCTGGTATAGCTGTCCAATAGTTTAGAGCTAATTTGGTTTATTTTGTTTGCGTATTCAGTAATGTCTTGCTCAGTTAAATTTCCAGTTTTTCAAAGCTTAATTTTATAGTCAGAATAATTAGATGCTTTATTAAAGTTATCGTCCACTTCTGTTTTTAACTCTTTAAGAGAAGTTTCATAACTAGAGTTATCAGTTCCTTTTAGAGCTGTTTTTAACTCTTCTGGAGAAAGATCAAATAAATTGTAAATATTTAATTCTCCTGAGCTGGGTTTAGATCAATTTTTTGGTTTTTGAGTTTTAAATTCAACTTCATGAATAAGTTTGATTAAGCTCTTTGCAGAACCACTATATTTAGGGTTACTATATTTGCTTGCATCTTTTCCACTTATAGGACCTATTCCACTTAGTTTCTCAGCACTTTTGTATAACAAGCCTTTCTTTTGCGCGTTTTGAATTCTTTTTTCTTCGCTATCAGGTGGATTTTGAATATCAACATCATTAATAGCTTTTTTGACAGCAGTTTTAACATCCAATGATAAATAAGGTAATGCATCTACAAGTCATTCATATTCTTTACTTATGAGAAGGCTATAATTTTTTGCTCAGTCTCTTTGCATAACTTTAGCACCAATATACATATTTGTAACTTTAGAATCGGTTATTTCATTTGAATTAGCATTTTCGCCATCTGTTAAAGTTGCCGAGTTTTCAGCTTTCAATTTTTGAAGTAGTGATTCTAATTGACCAAAGAATCCATTTTTTTTCAATTGTTGAAGTTGAATAACTGATTAGCTTTGGATTTGTGGTTGCGTTACTACTTTGATAAGAAAGATTGTCCATTGAATAAAGTTCAGAAATACCATTATCAACACCTTGAACAAAGAAGAAATTGTAAATATGTTTTAGATAATCTTTAACGGTTGCATTTCAAAGATTTTTAAGTTCGGTGTTTGTTATTGGGTTTGTATCATCACTTGAATTTGATGATATACCTAAAAGGTGAGCAACTTTTTGATTTTCTATAGGTCTTTTTAATGCTTGATCCTTAGATTCAATAGTAATTGATGTTCCTATGTTATAAATGTTAAAGCTTTTGATTAATTTTCTATCTGAAGTATCAGTGGTTGCAAGTCTAGATATATCACTGAATAAGGTGAAATCTGCCTCGTCTGCAATGGCTTTTTCTAATCAAATTTTTAGTTTGCTTAATTTATCTATTGCTGTTTCTAGCTTATTTACAGGGCTAGAAGTAGATGCTTGGCTAGAACTTTTATTTGCGCTTTTTAAATCAAAGGCTTTATCATTTGTTTTTAAAAATGTCTCAAAGTTATCTAGGTTACCTTTTATCTTTGCTTTTATTTCTTGAAGTTCGATTGAATTTTTATCTGGCTTATTAATGAAATCGTTAAAAAGTTTTTGATCGATATTAAACAAGCTAGATCATTCTGAAAACATAAACATTGCTTCAAGATATCTGTATATTGAACCAGAAACAACATCTTGCATATTGGTTACTAAAGCCTCTGAAAATGATGCATCAGTGTTTCTGATCATATTATTAAATAACTTTTCAAATAAATATGATTTATATTCATCATCTGCTTTTGATGAATTGTCTGGAAGATCTACATACTGTAGGTTATTTTTAATCCCATCATATATTTTTTTAATTTTAGTTAGATTTGGTGAGAATGAAGAGATTAAATTAGTTCTAAAAGGGACGTTATTAATTTTTGTTTGATTGTTTTCGTAATCAGGATCATTTTTGACAAGTTGTTTGAGTATAAGAGAATCAAAATCATTAATACTTTTAGTGCTGTAATTTTTATTTTCATTTCATTGTTTACTTAATAAGTTTTTGTAAGTAAAAAGATCTCTTTTAGGGTCTGAAGGTTCTCTAAATCAATAGTCATAATAGTTTTTCTTTTGAGCATCTTTTTTTCTTAATGTAACCTCAAAGTAAAGAATTCTTTCTTCATCGCTATAGTGATATGAATTAATTTCACCAATACTTCAAAGTGGTGAGAATTTTCCAGGCTCTGCAAATGATTTGAGAATTTCAAGTTCTTTACCACTGCTTAAAAGATCTCCACTAACTGAAACAACATGGTTTGTTATGTATTGTTTCTTGTTTTTTGAAGTAATTAATTCTTCGTCTACTAATGTTGATTCATTAAATTCAGAAGCATTAATTTGACTGTCTCCCGTAATTGATATAACTCCTGCTTCTTCACCGACCTTTTTTCTTTCATCGGCACTTAAATTTTCACGAATTTTAAAGTTAAGTTTTGGAACTTCATTGTATAAACCGTTAGTATTATCTTGAAACTCATTATCTTCGATGATGTTTTTCTTAATGACTATATTGTAGTTATTTACAGCTTTAGTATTTTCTTGCAATCTTCTTTCGATCGGGTCCTGAGGAACTATATCTAAATTACGTTGTAAACCTTCAATTTTAACTAAACGGTTGTTTGAGGTTGAAGCTATACCAACAAATGATAAACCTGATTTGTAAAGATTATTTTGCGAATATCTAATTACTTCATTTGAAAGTGCAGGATTTTCATAATCTTTAAGTCAAAGTTTTGAAGGCGAATTAGTTTTGTTCTTACGGGTTTTAAACTGGATCACAAATTCACTTAGCACAGGTGCACCATCAGACGATTTGGCTTCTTTTTCGATGTTAAAAACAATGTATGAACCAATGTTTTTAGCTATTTTATGTTTAATTCCTTCTGTTCCACCTTTGAATCTTTCGGCAGAAGCGAATTCTGAGATTTTTTCAATGTAATCATCTTGAAATCTTTTTATGCTATTGTAATTTGTTGTAGGGCTTAATCTGATTTCAGGATAAAACTTAACACCCTTAACAGAAATATTTGATGATGTTGATTCAAAAGTTTTATCTCAATCTCTTTCAGTTCCATCATCATTTTGACCTGTAATAGCATTGAAAAGAACGCCTAAACTTTCTTGTGATGTAATTGAATTGTTTTCTCTCGCCTTATGTGAAATCATTAAAGCTTTACCAGATCCCCTTTGATCAATTTCGAGATCATCAGATAAAAAGATTCCAAACTTGATGCTATCTTGTTTTATAAAATCGTTACCATCATTTGATAATGATTTATCACTATATGTAATTTTTCAAGATTGAAATTCAGTAGTTAAATCACCACCATCAGGCAGTAATTCTATTTTTAAGTGATTGTCAACGATTTTGTCATTGGCAGCAGAGTTCCCTGTTTGTTCATTTATCGCCTTAAAGCTATAAGGCGTTATTAATGTATTATCTTTTTGTGAATTATCCGTTTTGTTTAAATGAATTTGTAAATTTCTTCCACTAGGATTAATTACAATATCAGTTTTTTCTTTGGCATTTTTTCACTCAATACTTTCTTTGTTGGCTATACCAGACGCAAAAATAAATGCAACAGGAGCTATTACTGCAGCACCAATTATGAGTTTTCGTTTCATATTTCTCCTCGTTTGTGATTAAAAATTTTTCTTATAAATAAATTATATTTATTTAATTTTTGCGATTAAAAATATGACGACAACAATGGTTTTAAGATTCATAAAAAAGTATTTTTTTCACATATTGTGAAAAATTAAATGACTTTGATAAAAAGAATATAATTTTATTAATTAAAAAAGGAGATTTAATTATGGCAAATTTATATGATCACTCAGAACAACAAGATCCAAATGGTTTTCAACCAAAACCAAGCAACACAAGAATTCAAGCTTCAGCACCTGCCTTTCTTGTAGTGTTAATGTACATTTCATTTATTTTAATCATTCCAATTTTTTGATATGTAAGTAAGAAAAATAAACTTGTATCATTACAAACAAGCACAAATGAATTAGCTTCAGGCATTGATATTCAATTGCAAAAACGTGCAGATACACTAGGTAAACTTGTGCAACAAGTTGCTTCATACAAAAACTTTGAAAAATCAACACTTGAAAATGTGGCAAAAATGAGAACATTGTCATACTCAGGTAACACAGCTGAATACTCAGAAGAAATAGAATCATTAAACAAATCAGTATTCGGTCGTTTAATGGCAATTTCAGAAAACTATCCAGAATTAAAGGCTAATACTTTATATAAAGAGTTGATGGATGAAACAACATACATTGAACGTGAAATTGCAGCTTCTAGAAGACTTTACAATTCAAAAGCAAACCAATTTAATACTGAAATTTTAACTTACTTCGGTAATGTTCCTGCTTCAGCTATGAAATTATCAACTTTACCTCTTTACCAAGCTTCAGTTGAGTCTCGTAAAGATGTAGACATGTCAGTTCTTAACTAATTTTTATGAAAAGAGTATCAGATTCAATTAGTTTTAAAAGTTTTTCTGATTCTTGTAAGGAATCATTAGGTAGTTATTTACAAGAATTGGTAAGAAATAATTTACCAAAAGCAAAAATAGAAAAAATTAAAAAACTAAAAGTTTACATGCTAATTTCTTTCTGTTCTGCCCCTGTTCTTTTGGTTTTATCTCTGCTATTTATGTCATTCAATTTGATGCATATTGGATGATCACTTGTCTTTTTAACATTTATAGTCTTTTTAATTGGTTACCTATTTTTTAGACAAAAAACTAAAACTACAAAAGAAATTGCTTCAATTATCAAAAGAACAATTCCAAAAGATGAAATTTATCATTCTTTATTTAAACAGTTAAATGAAAAATGGGAATATGTGGGTAGCGATTTAAGCAAAATCGGTGCTTTATACTCACCTGATTTTGTACAGCAAGCTTTTAGTGTTAATGAAATAAATAAAAACAAGCCAAGCTCGATACCTTATGCAGCTCACCTTTACAGTCGCGAGTCTGTAAATGCAGTTTTATTGGATCAAAAGTATCCTCTTTACTATCAAAATATTGTTTGAAGACAAATCATCGAAAGATATGACTCAAGAGGAAATCGCTTTGTAGAATATCGCTTCTTTAATTCTTGTCTTATCAGAATTGACGCATCACTACTTGATGAAGAAAAAAGAGCTTCATTCTCTTTATTTGAAAGTGGTTTTTTCACTAAAAAAGACAGAATTAACCTTGAAAACGATCAATTTAACAAAGTTTTTAAGTTACACTCTAATGATGAGTTAAGAATGAGAACATATTTCACAGTTCTTGCCCAAGAAGTTTTAACTGAAACTTATCATCAAAACATTAATTACACTGCGTGCCGTTCAATCCATACCTATGTTAATGATTGACTAATTACTTATAATTTCCAAACAAAACCAGGGTTCATGCAAATCGACACACCACAGAACACGATTAAAGAAGATTTGATTATTAATCACATTTTTTGAGATATCATGAAAGATGTTTATACATTCTACTTCTTGGTTCAATTGATTTATATTCCAGTATATCTTTACTAAAAAAGCACCCTTTGGTGCTTTTTTTAATTAGAAACATCATAGTCTACCATTGCTTGTTCGAGTTTCAAGAAGTTTGTATGATACTTCATGACTTTACCTGATGAAATTTGCTGATTATAAACGAAACCACAAATTTTTTCAATCAGTTCTTGGTTAGTTTGGAAAAATTGAGTTGTTTATTTAGTAAATTACGATACTTTACATCAAATTTTCTTATATTAATCACCTTAAACAATCCCTTTTTGACAGGAATCATTTTTCTTGTTTCTAAAAGTGCTATCTTTTCGTCTTTTTCGTTCAATATGAAAGCGAAACTCTTAGATATCTTTGGCCATGTTTTGTGTTTATCTTTGAATGATGTCAAAGGTATGAAAAAAGAATGATTATTATTGATGAAAACCAAAATACCTAAAAACGGTTTTCTATTCTTTTTGTAATCTTGTGAATAGAAAACTTCGGGATCGATATTGTTTAAATACTTTAAATAGTCAACATCGATTTCATAAAATTTAAGATTTAAAACTTTGCTGTTTTCATGGATTCCACCAATTTGATCAAAAAAGAAGCTTTTGCTCCCTGAACTTTACATCTCGCTGATTGTCTTCGGTCGCGAAACACCATCTTTAAACCTCGCTGATTGTCTTCGGTCGCGAAACACCATCTTTACAAACATATTTTACTACTTTTAAATACTTGTTGAGAAAAGTGTTTGATTATATTGCTTGAAGTAATTGTCTTCACTTGATATAAGTGTTTTAAAATTGATTTGAGGTTAAATAATTTTTCATAGCTTTTTCAAGTTTTAAGAAGTCACAGTGATATTTTAGAACTCTTTTACCTATTACTTGTTCGCTGTAGACAAATTCAATGTTTTCTACTATTTTATTCTTTTGTTTTCTGCAAAATAACAGCTGTTTTTTAATTAGAGATTTGTACTTAATGTCAAAACTTTCATCAATATTTAGCTCACTAAAAAACTCTTCCTTCACTGGAATGATTTTTCTGAAATCCAACAGACCGATAACCTCATCTTTTTCATCAAATATAAACATGTATCTTTTTGATCTTTTGGATCAATTTTCATGTTTATTTTTAGGTGATGTAAAAGGTATGAAATACTCAACATTTTCAGAAAGACTAACAATTATTCCTAAAAAAGGTTTAGTTTTTAGCTCATAATGCTCCGAATAAAAAACTTCTGAATCGATCTTGTTCAGATATTTAAGATATTTTGGGTAAATTTTATAAATCATCATTTTTTTGAAGTCTGCTTTTCTCATAATTGATTCCCACATTTATGCATCGCGCAATTTAGTTATGCGCTTTAACTTTATTTTACTCTTTTACTATAACAAAATTAATAAAAGTAGAGCTTTGCTCTACTTTATACACTTTATAGTTCCACCTATGGTCTTCGGCAGTGGGTCGCCATCTTAATCGTTTCGCATATGGTCTTCGGCAGCGAATCGCCATCTTGATCGTTTCGCATATGGTCTTCGGCAGCGAATCGCCATCTTGATCGTTCCACCTATGGTCTTCGGCAGTGGGTCGCCATCTTTACAAACATATTTTACTACTTTAGAAAGTAATATCATATAAAAGTTGAAAATTAAACTACCCAGTAAGGGTAGTTAATGCGATTATTTTTTGTTTTTGTTTCATAAAACTATTCCGGCAAGAATTGCAGCTAATGCATTAAATCCTGCTGTTATAAATCATCAAATACTGATTTTTTCTTCAATGATTCCTGGCTCTAGTAATTTTTCTATTAATGATTTTGCTAAGTTTGAAGTTTGGAAAATGTCAAGTAACGCTTGAACCTTCTCTTTGGCTACAGAATCGCCTTGTTTTGCTGCTTTTATGTTATTTGCATCTTGATTTGTAATACCTAAGATTTCTTGTGCTTTTTCAGAAAGTTCTGCTGCACTATCATCGTTGATATTTTGTACGAAGTCCATAACATCTTGAACAGCATTAGTCAATTCTGTCGCTTCTGGCACTCTTTGAGGATCGTGATCTTTGATAGCTTCTTGAATTTTTGCAAGCTCTTGAGATAGTTTATCTTTAAGATCTTCAAAATCTTGTGCATCAATAGTTGAATCTGCGAAGTTTTTAGCCGCTTTTTTAAGTGGCTCTAAATCTAAAATACCTGTTTCTATAGCTGGTTGTTTATCACCTTTATCTGTATTTTCTATTAAATCAGTGTTGTTGATTGGAATAGAGATAGGTTTATTAGGTTTTAAACTTTCTCAAACTTTTTCAATTTCTGGTGTTTGAGCAAGAGGAACTAGCCGTTGTTTTGCTTGTTGTTTTGTATCAGCGTCAACGTCAGGTACTGCGTTTAAGGCTTTTTCGATATTTTCTTGTAGTTTTTCTTCAATTTTGTTAATTAGATCGTTTATTTGATCTGTATCTAAATTAGTAGTTTGATAAGGTTCAACTGTTTCGTTATTTTGAATTTTTTCAACTTTATCAATTAAATCAGCTAATTCAGGATCAATATGTTCTTCACCAACATATTTTTTAATAGCTTGAGCATGTTTCTTAGCTTTTTCATACTCATCATTTAAATCAGCCATTGCATTATCAAGCACTTTAGCATTATCTAAAATGTCTTGCATTGGTTTGTTATCTTCATCATGAAGTTGTTTGTAGTTGTTATTTATTAATTCATCTTTAATTCCATCTTTTTGAGCGTCATTTAGATGAGGGAGCTGATCAACAGCATCAGCCTTTTCTTTTCTTTGGTTATTTACATCGTTAGCTTCATTAATTTCTTGGTAAACAACATTTGGATCATCAGATTTATCAATTTTATCTGTGAAATAGTCTTTTTCGTCATTTGTTAATCAATCTTTATCGGCTAATTCTTGTTTTAATTTATCTTTTTCGTTTGGAGAAATTCCTGCTGCTTTTGGTCTTTGACTCTGAAGAATTGTGTTGTAAACATTATCTTTATCCAATAAATATAGATTTTCTAATGTTTGTTTTTGTTGACCATTTAATTCTTGAGCATTAATTAAATCTAGATACTGTAAATTATCTTTTATAACTTCATCTATTAAAGTGTTCAGTTTATCATCATTTGATTTTTCTTTAACTTTATTAGCTTTATTTACAAAATTGTTTTTATCTGTTTTATAGTCATTTAGATTAATTAATAGATCGGCAAATTCTAAGTGAGAATCGGCTTTAACTAGAGATTGCTTTGCAAAATCAAGAATTTTTGAATCAATTTGATTTTCAGGATTTAATTTAGCCAATTGATCTTCTAGTTTAGCTTTTGCAGCTAATAAGTCGCTTTTTGCTTGATTATATGAATCGTTTGCTACTGAAGAATTTAAAAAGTCATTAATTTTTTTGTTGATGTCATCAAGAGCAACGATTGCTTTTACTTTATCAGAATAAGGTTTATTATCTTCAGAATTGTGATCTTCTAATTCAGAAACTTCTTTCACTAAATCGTTAAGACCAATTGGTTTAACTGGTTTTTGTTGATCAAGATCTTCTTTGTTTGCATCAAGATAATCATTTACTAAATTGTTAATATTTTGGTCTTTTGCTTTGTCAACTAGAGGATTCAATGGTTGATCAAAAGGTTGTTGGTCTGAAATATCAGCGTTTTTAATATCATCACTAATATGCTGTTTTTCCTCGTCGCTTAAGTGAGGTAACTTATCTACTTCATTTAGCGCATCTTCTTTTGCTTTATCAACTTCTTTAGCTTTATCAAGAATTTCTAAAATCTTATCTTCTTGTTCAGGATTATTTAGAACACCATCAATTTCAGAGTTTAATTTCTCTTTATTAGTGTCTGATAAGTTAGGTAAGTTGTTAATCGTATCTTTAGCCGCTTCTTTTTCTTTTGTGTTAATTAGATCAATAATTTTTTGAACATCGTCTTTTGATAGGTTTGACTTATCAGGACTTGTGTTAAAGGTATTTTCTGGAAGTTTAGCTTCATCTTCATCATCCAAATTATTCGAGATTACATCTTTAGCAACTTCTTTAATCTTGTCTAATGTGTCATTATTATCCAATTTTGGAAGTATTTTTTCAAGTTCTTTGATTTTTTTGTCCAATTCATCCATCTTGTCATCTAATTCTTTAGCTGCATCTTTAATATCTTGGATTGTTTTTGGATTATCTCCTACTGAAGTATTATCAACTGTAATTTCAGAGTTTTTAATATTATTGATGATTTGGTCTTTTTGATCTTGGTTTAAGTGTGGGTATTCTGGTGAGTTAATTTCGTTTGCAAGATCTTTTTTTGCATCATGATGAGCTTTAGCTTGATCAAGAACATCTTGAGGTGTTTTTTGGTCATTATCTTGATCAATTAAATCTTTGAAGTGTTCTTTTTCGGCTGGACTCAAGTAATCAAGGTTGTCGATGTCAGTTTTGGCATTTTCTTTTTTCTCTTGATCTGAAGACATTTCGTTTTCAAGTTTGTCAATTAAAGCATTTAGATTTTCAACTTGTTTTTTTGTTCAAGCTGCTGGTTTTTCTGTTCCATTAGCTTGGTCTTGAGGTTTTTCAACATCGTTGTTTCATATTTCATCAATTGGATTAACAGTACTTTTGTTATTCAATAAATCTTTAGCTGTATCGATTAGTTTTTTATATTTATCTTTCAAGGCAGGGTCGGCTTGATCATATTTATTATTTTCAGGATTAGCATCTTTATTTAAGAAACTTGTGTCTGAATTATTAATGTTGTTCTGAAGGTCATTCATAACTGAGTCTAATTCAGCTGCTTTTGCCTGTTCTGCAGATGTTTTTGAAGTATTTTCTGGAAGATTCTCAACTAGAGGGCTGTTATCTAAAACAGAATCTTTAATCTTTTGTTTTACTGCGTCTTTTTGATCTTGATTTAAATGTGGATAGTCGTCCTCTACTTTATTTACAGCTTCTTGCTTTTTCTTATTAGTTTCAATGATTGCTTGTTTTAGATTTTCGAGATCTTCTAAATTGGTTGTATTAGAAATTTTATCTTTTGCTGCTGCTTTTTCTTGATCAGAAAGTGTATTTTCAGTATCTTCAATTGGTGTTGTGTCAACTAAGTTATTTAATTCTTGTTGTTTATCAGCAACTTCTTTGACTTTTTCAGCTTGTTTTTCAAGTATTCTGATAACTTCAGCTACTTGATCAGGATTTAAAAGATCAGAATCATTATTTGGTAGTGCAGTTTCAGATGCCCCATCATTTTTATCTTGATTTCATAAATCTTTAATTTCAGAAGCTAAATCAGAACCTTCAGAAAGATCATTTGCCTTATCTGCTAAGTTTTTAAGTTTGTCTTTTAACTCAGGAGCTTTATCTAAAACAGAAGCATAAGGTTCTTGATCAAGTTTATCCTTAAGATCTTTAGCTGCATCTTTTAGTTTTTGCATTTGATCTGAATATTCGTTTGCAAAGTCTTTAACGTTTGAAACGGGATCTCCTGTTACATTTTCAGAATCAAGCTGTTTAGCATCAATTAATTTAGGCTTAATTTTGTTTGCTATTGCGTCATTAATATTTGGAATTTCTTTAATTTGATCTAAAACATTTTGTTTGTCTTGATTTGTTGCTTTTGCTTTTTCAATAATTTTGTCAATTTCTTTCTTAGCATTATCAAATCAATCATTTCCAGTTTTAGCATTGTTTTTGTGTTTTAGAGCTTCATTTTTAAGAGCTTCTTTTTCTGAATCGCTTAATAGTTCGTTTTTGTCAATTTCAGCTTCGTAGTAGCTTAAGTCTTCTTCGGCAGCATCATTTGAGTTTTGGAAACCATCAAATGTTTTTGCACCTTGATATGGATCTAGATTACTATTATCACCAAAGGAAACATCTCCTGGAAGATCAACTGGTTTGCTAATTAATTCTTGAGGCGTTTTGTTTGAAACAACTTTGTAATTCGCATCAAGAGTGCTGTTGTCTGTGTTTGCCACTGGATCAAGTAATTCAAGTGTGTATTTTTCTTCAGGTCTATATGAAGGGTCTATAGTAACTTTATCTTTGCTTTGATTTGCAGGATTTGTTGCTTTGTTTTCTGGATCATTGTAAATAATTTGATTTTCTAATTCTTTTGCTTTTTCTTCAAGGACTTTCGATTCTTTTTTGAATCCTGGAACTTTAACATATTTCTTAACTGTTGGCTTTGTTTGATCATCTGAATGTTTAGGTGAAATCTCAAACGAAACCAAAGTTTCACCCGTGATAGCATCATAACCTTCAACTTTTTTGTTTGAAATTGTGTAATTCTCTTTTAAATCTGATTCATAGTTGAATACGTAATTATCAATGTTTTTAGCTGGATCTGAATAAGGTGATATGTTTTCATTATTAGGATATAAAACTTGGACTTTATCTGCTTCAGAAGCTGTGTTAGCATTAATTTCTTGCTCTTGGGCTTCAGTTTTAAATCCATTAATTGTAAATGTGTACTCTTGATCTGATTGAATTTGTGAAGGTTGTGAATCACCATTCCTTTTTACTTGTGCATTTGTTTTTGTTGATTCTAATCTTGCCTTAACAGTTAAGGTACCTGTTGTATTGTCATGTTCTATAACGATCGGTTGTACAAGTTTAGCATTTGGAGCTGTGGTCGAAGCAACAATATCAGAAACATTAACATTTGAAGGTAATGTTTGTGCCTTATTTACAGATGAGTCTAAAGCAATATTGAAGTTTGTTGCACTCTGTGATTCTGTATTTAACCTTTCTTTTTCAGTGTCAAAACCTGACATAACAAGATCTTTAGGACCATTTGAACTTTGGTAATTACTATCTTTTGCAATAACTTTAGCTACTGCAATTGTGTTTGTACCTTGTGTTGCATCAAATCCTTTGAAACTTAAATCGCTTGCAAGTACTTTTGCGTTGTGGAAGATGTAAGCTTGTTGATCTGCATCATATGTTGCAATTTCATCACCGTTTTTAAGTTTAATATTTGCATAATTCGATGGAACGTTAAAACTTCCATCTGGAACCGATTTATCACCTGTGTATTCGGCAGATAAATTAGATAAAAAGTCGTTTAATCTAGAAACTTCATCACTTGATTTTTTGAATCCTAATATTTCAAGAGTTTTTGATTCAGATGAAGTTTGATCTTGAAGACCATCTTTTGTAGATGTTAATTTGTATTCAATTCTCAGTTTACCTTCACTGTTTAGAGGAGTTAAAGTAATGTTTTCAAATACAGAAGAATTATTTAGATTTGAGTTTTTCTCCTTATTTAAAGTAGCTTTTGAATCTTGGACATTCACTTGAGACTCAAGTAAGTCATAAATTTCTTTTTCTGTTATTGTGTCTGGTAATTTGTTTTCTTTATCGCTTACATTTAAGGTTGGGTTTTGAGTTTTTAGAAGCCTATTTAATCTTTGAACTTCAGTCATGAAGCCTTCTTGTGTTTCTTTATCTGAAGATTTAACGTCTCCGAAATCAGGGTTTACAGATGTAACTTTAATTAAGAAGGTTGCAACACCTGTTTTGTCATTTTCTGGAGTAGTTTGTTGAACTTGAATATCTGAAACTAAAACTTTTGCATTGAGATCAGCAAAAACAAACGCATCTCCTGTTTCGTTTAATACACCTGTGTATGTATTTGCGTCAGATTGTGATTTTTTAAGTTTAATTTTGCTAATTTTATCTTTTTGAATTGTTAAAGCAGAAGGTAATTGATTTTTATATTCAGGTGTAAACTCAATACCACTAAAGAAAATTGTATTTAATCTATTTGTTTCTTTTGTCGCTGTAACAAAGCCATTTTGGGCAAATGACTTAGATGCAGAAGACTTAGTTTGCTCTAAACTTGGTCTTGTTGATTTCAGTTTGAAATCAATGTTTAAAGATCCGTTTTCTGCATTAACGTTTGTAAAGGTTAGGTCAGTAACTTCAGCATTTGAGTCAGCAAGAATTGCATTTATTTTTTGTTTTACAGCTTCTTTGAATTGTTCGTGAGAACTTGCTGAGTATTTTGCTTTTTCTTGAGATAAATCAAGGTTGCTTAACTGTGAAGCTTTTTTGTTTCACAAGTCATTTAATCTTTCTTGCTCTGTTTTATAGCCACTAACGTTTTCTTGAATAGCATTAGTTGATTTTGGTTTTTGACCAAATCTAGCATCTGTTGATTCAAGTTTAAAGCTTATTGGTTTTGTTCCATTTTGATCATCACTTGCAGTGGTTGTTGGTGATGTAAAATCAACCAATTTTAGTTTTAACTCAGGGATTTCATTATTTTCATTAAATGTGTAAGTTTGGTCATTGTGCACAAGTGAGACAGTAAGCTCAGAAGGTTGAACTTGTCTTTCTCTAGGATAAGCTAAAAATTCTGGTGCTGTTGTTTTTCTTGACACTGTAATATTTTGAGCATTGAAAGCATCGATTCTTTGTTGTTCTTTAGCTTTTGAATAGAAATCACTAATTACAAACTCTTTTGTCATATTTGTTGACACTGTTGGGTTTGTAATACCATTTCTTGTTGATTTTAATTTGAATTTGTATTTAACTTGATCATCGTTGTTATTAAATACAAATGAACTTGGATCTACTGACATTTGTTTAGAAGCAAAGTGTTTGTTTAATCTTGAAATTATTTCATCTCTTGCTACTTCTGTTGAAAGTCTTGTTTTGTCAAGATCTGCAAAAACAGCTGCTGGAATTTCATTTAAAGCTGCAACTTCTTCACTTAAACGATCAGATTCTTTTTTGAACCCTCTAATTGTTAGAGTTTTAGGATTTGATTTAACGTTTGCAAAGTTAGGGTCTGTTGAAGTTAATTTAACTGTTAGAGTTAATTCACCATTGTTGTCATTTGCACTTGTAATTTGAGCAAAAGTTACATCATTTAAAAGTACTTTTGACTTAAGAGTGGCTGATGTAAATGAATTTGCGTTATTTAAAGTTTCTGATTGGTTGTTTGTGTTTGCAACGAAACTTAGTCTGTTTTTATCTAAGCTTACAGGATTTGGATAAGCCAATATTAAAGAATTCGCGTTTGCATAAGATGCTGAAACCAGTTTAGCAAGCTCTGAATTTAACCTTGCTTTTTCATCAGATTCTTTTTTGAATCCTGTCTGCAATAAGTTTTTGTTTTGTGTAGATGAAACAGATGTTAAGCCTGTTCTGGTTGATACTAATTTAAAATCTAAATTAACACTTCCATTTGTTCTGTTTTTGTTTTTGAAAGTAAGATCTTTAACTTGAGCACCATGTGGAGCTAAAAGATTGTTCAATCTTTCTTTTACGGCTGTTTCATAGGCGTTTGTGTTTGCTGGATATTTCTTTTTAAGATCCTCTAAATTAAGGGCGTCAAAAATCGAAGGCGTTTTGGCTAATAATTCATCTAGTCTATTTGCTTCTGTTTTATAGCCCGATGCTGTTTTTGTAACTGTATCGGTTTTTGGTTTATTAGCAAATCTTGCATCTGTTGATTCAAGTTTGAACCTTACAGGCTTCGTACCTGCTAAATCATCCGTATTAACAGTTGGATCAGAAGTAATTTCGACAACTTTAACACCTAATTCAGGTATAAATCCGTTTTGATCAGCTGTATATTCTCTACCATTGTAAGTGATCTTAATATCCAGTTCACTTGGATTTAAAGTTCTTGAATTTGGATATGCTAAATAATCGGGAGCTGAAGATTTTCTTGTAACTGCTATTGGAGCTGCTTTGATTGCGTTTAGTTTTTCCATCTCCTTTGCACGAGAGTAGAAACCTGTTATTCTAAGCTGATTTGTAGCAGAACTTGAAATTGTATTTGGCACAATACCATCTCTTGTTGACTCTAATTTAAAGCTGTAAACGATATCAGGACCACCATTTCTATATGTCATTGAACCTTCGTTTACTTTAGCATTTAATCCTCTTTGATTTAAATAATTATTAATATCTGTGATTACAGCAGTTTTTGGAATTTCTCTTGCTAATTTCGATTTATCTAAATCTGCAAAAGCTGTTTCAGGGATGCTTGTAATTTTAAGCACTTCTTCCTGAAGTCTTCTTGCTTCTGTTTTAAAGCCATTAACAGGAAGTGTGAATGTTTGTGATTTTACATTACTGTATGAAGGATCAGTTGAAGTAATTTTAAATGAAACGTTAGTTGATCCATTTTGATCGTTTGCGTTAGCAATTTCGCCAACCTGAACATCAGCTGGTACAATCTTAAATTTACCTGTTGTTGAAGTAAAGTTGTTTGCTTGGTTTAAATTTTCGTTCGCTGGCGATGTTGTTCTTACAAAAGTAAGCTTATTAGCCTCTAAAACAGCTTTATCTGGATAATTTAGCATTATTTGATTTGCATTTAAGTAAGATGCAGAAGCAATTTTTACTGCTAAATCGTTTAATCTTTTTTGTTCAGAAGTTGCGTTTTTAAAACCTGTTAATTCAACATCATTTGTTGTTGAAGCTGTTACTTTATTTGCACCTGTTGAAAGACCATTTTTTGTTGAAACAATTGTAAATCCAACACCTTTTAGTTTTCCATCTGTATCGTTTGATACAGGGTCTAAACTGCTTACATCAAGAGTTGCATTTCTTGATCTTAAATAGTCATTAATTTTATTTTTGAGTGTTTCGATTTGATCTGAAGGTTTCTTTGATGCTCTTTCGTTTAAAGGTCATAAAGAATTTAGATCAATGCCGTTTACAACATCTTGCAATCTTTCTTGCTCAGTTTTAAATGCACGGATTGTTTGTGATTTATTGTTGCTTGTAATTGCCGTTTTATCTTCATCAGATCTTAATTGGAAAGTTATTGTGAAATCACCATTTCTGTCATTTGCTGTTGTAGTTGGTGTTACTTGTACATTATCTAAATAAGCGTTCATGCCTTCTATATAGGCTTTTCCTTCTTTTTGAATAATGTTGTAAGTTTTGCCATCTTTAGTAACAGTACCTGTTATATTGGTTTCAGAAAATCTGTGCCCACCAGTTTTATTTAAATCTGAAGCCATTGTATTTTGTTTAGGATAATTTAAATTAAATGTTGCTCCAACTAGAAATTTTTCTAAATCTCCTTGGATATCAGCAGGTTCTTTAAAATCACCCAATGTTTGTGTTTTTGGAGTTAATCTTGTAACTTCTTGCTGTTTTTCGGCTTCTGTTTTTTCAGCAATTATTGGTGATAAAACGTAATACTCAATATCCACTTTCTTTGAATCAGTTTTGTTTACATTGATACTTTTGACTCTTACTTCTCATCCTTGGTATTTTGAAGGAGTTGTATCGTTTAAGAATGTTGAAGTAAAGTTTGCTTTATTTTGAGCTGCATCTTGAGCTGTAATTTCATTCATTTGTTTTGAAGAATTTGAGTAAGCAAATTGAGCATCAGCACCATTTAATTGTTCTAGAGCTGCTTCTGCTTCTTTGATTAAGGCATTTAAGTCTGAATCGCTAGCATTTGAGCTTAATTTAAGGTTTGAAAAACCATTTGCAGTATTAAATACAGAATCTGAATCTGATGTGAAGTGAGTTTTAATTTTTCTTTCCACTTCAGCCAATCTGTTTTTGTAATACTGATCTGAGTTTTTGTAAATTTTATCTTCTTTAACTTGGTCAAATTTTTCAAGAGCTATTAAGAGCTTTTTAGCAATACCTTGCTCATTTTTAGTTAAAACTTTTTGATTAGTTTTAGGATCTTGAATATATAAAGGTCCTGAACCACTACGGTTAAACGCTTCTTGGTAAATAGCATCTTTTGCTGATTGATCTTTTTGTGCTTTCATTCTTGATAGAAAAGCTTCTTTTGCAGAATGACTTAAATAAGGTAATTTCTTAATTCTACTTTCATTTAATTCATCAATCATTTTGTCTAACGAACTATTAAGTCTTGATCCAAGATCTCTGAAATTTAATGCGCTTGCCTGTGTATTAGGCTTAGAAGTATAACCAGAAGGTAGATTTGTAGAAGCGTTGAAGAAACCTTTAGATGCTAATTCGATTTGTCTTAAATAACCAAATTGATCCATTAATTCAGTTGTATTTTCTTTTGAATTTGTGAAGAATTGGAAAACAGGAACTTTACCATCACCATTAGGAAGTTCTTGAAGTAAAGCGTCGAAATACGGCATGTTTAAAGTGTTATTAACCTGAATTGTAGGAGTGTAATTAGAAGAAGTTTGAGTTAAAGGATCATAACCGAATCATGAGTAAATAGCTTCGAAAACTTTCTTTGCAGCTTTGTTGTACTCATTTTGGAATGCTGTATCTGATTTTAGAGAGTCTAAAATTCTGTTTTTGTTAGTTGTATTATTTTGTGAAGAGTCTTTATAGTTAAGAGAAATGTTTTTTGTTTCTGTCGACTTCGCTCAGTCGATTATTTTGTTGAAGTTGTATTGATTTTGGATTGAAACAGTTTTTTGTGCTTGTGTTGCATTCGATTTTCTATCACTTAAACTTACAGTTTGTGTTGCTGTATTTGAGCTCAAGAAATTATGTTTTGAATAGTAAGCAACTAGTTTTTGTTTTTGAGATAAGTTTGATAAAGCTGTGTCTAAACCACTTTTTGCATTGTTGTATGAAGATTGAAGATTTGAAATTAAGGTTTGAGCGTTATTTTGAATTTGTAAAACTTTTTTAAGCAATTCACCAAGCACAACAGGGTCAGTATTAGGTTGCGAAATATAAGTGTTAAACTCTTTTGCGAGTGCATTATATTGACCTAAAACAGAGTTTTTAATGTCTTCAATAGCTTTTTTGTTTTGACTTAAACCACTAACACTAGTGTTAGCCAATCCAATTTGTTTCGCAATTTCAATTAAAGATTCTGGGTTATCTGCTTTTAGCAATTTTTCAAACATTAATCCTAAAACATACGATTTAGTTTGTGCAGTAAAATCAGAGTCTACATACTCTCTTTGTTCTGCTGGAATTGCTTGGTAAATATCAGAAATCTTTTGCAATAAAGACTTCATAGAATTCTTAATATCGGTTCGCACATTGTTGTAGTTTGATTTTGTTAAGTCGCCACTTAAATATTCAGTACTTGTATCTGATGATAAATTAGCAACTCTTTTGTCAAAAGCTTCTTTGTAATCGTGTTTAACTTGTGATTTTCTGACAACATTCACATCAAAAATCAAGCTGTTTGTTTCAGGATCAAATTTTGGTGCTACTTCAGTTAAATTTTCGAATCTTAATAATTCACTTGCTCCATTTGTAAAGCTTGGTTTTAATCTAATTGAGCTTAAGTTTGTTAAAACTTTTTTATCAACGTCTTTAATAAAGTTTCTTGTATATGTGTAATTTGTATTACCGTTTCTCTTTAAATTAAATCTTTGAGTAGTTCCATCGTTAAAACTTAGTAGTGTTTGAGGTGTTCTTGTTGATTTATCTACAACCTCATAAGTGAAATTAGGAATTGTTTCATTTGATCCTGCATTTGATAAACCACTAACATTTTCACGAATAACAATGTTCATCTTCTTTTCTTGAGCTCTATTAAAGCTGTAGAAAGAACTACGGTGATTTCCTGTTGAAACTTCATCATAAACACTGGCTCCAACGAAACTGATTCCTTTTTTGAAAGCTACATTTCAGTTTCTTCTTGAGCTATCAACGTAATTAATCGCACTAGGCGCTTTTGTATTTCTTTCTGTTGTAAAGGTAAATACGATTTTATCAGATGCTTTTTGTCTGTCTACTGGATTTTGGATTCTTACAGAAATCCCTTCTCCAATGTTGTCTCAAACAAATTTTCATTCTGGGCTTTTGTCAAAGTTTAAGCTTTTTTGACCTTCTGTATAATTAGGATCAACTCCAAAAAGATCGATGAAATATTTCTTTCTTAAATTCTTATCATTTTGAATTGCAGTTTCTGTATTTTGTCCTGATCTTGTTGCATCAGGTTCAGAATATTGTCATGGTCTTTGTTCAATTGTGTCTCAAACTTTTCTAATTCATGTATTTTGAAGCCTATCTGAGTAGACATCACCTTTTAAGTTTGAAGGTGTTGCGCTTCATCTTATAGATTTGTTATTTGTATTTAATCCGTTTTTGATTTTTAGATCATCCGATAGGTATAACTGAAAACTTAGCCAATCAGCATGAGGTGTTCTTGTACCTTTACCGATTGCTTCTGAGTTTACAATTACAGCTCAACTTTGAGTTGGATTGTTTATCACTGATCAATCGGCATCTGTGATGTCGTAATCATTTTTAGAGGCATTTCAAACCAAGTTAACAGGTTTAACAATTACCGAGTCGCTTGTTAGAACTGGGTCTTGAATTACATATGCTGAGTTTTGATTTGTGATAGGATCAACTCCTCAAGTAGTTGCAACGTTGTAAACATCTCTAACTGTAATTTCATTATTTTTTGAATCATTTATAGTTTCATTTACGGCAATAACATTTCCGTTAAGTTTAACGACTGTATTGCTAGAAGTAGCTTCACCTGCTGACACTAATGAAAAAGCACTTGACAGTATCAACGGGGTTGCTAAAGGAAGTATTAACTTATTTTTCTTCATAAAAATCTCCTATTTTTCATTCTTCATAGTGTAAATTTTACTATTTTTAAAATTTTTTACTACTTTTGGAGACCGAAAATATTTAGTATTTTTTTAAGGTTATATATATATATATATATAAACACTATAAAAAGACCCTTTAGTATTTGAATACAAGATAAAAATAAAGTGACTAAAATAAAAAATAAAGTTTCAAAATAAGTTTAAAACTTGAATAACAGCACTTTTTAATCTTATTTATGGTTATAAAAATTAATTCAATATCGCTCGGAATGTCGCTCGGAATGTCGCTCGGAATGTCGCTCGGAATGTCGCTCGGAATGTCGCTCGGAATGTCGCTCGGAATGTCGCTCGGAATGTCGCTCGGAATGTCGCTCGGAATGTCGCTCGGAATGTCGCTCGGAATGTCGCTCGGAATGTCGTAATACATTTTTTCTTTTTCAACTGTTTTATAACAGTAAAACTTTTTTTCAGTTTTAATATTTTTGAACGTAAAAAATATGAAAATAATGTATTTTTTTAAATGATTTTATAGGAGAATATAATAAATAAAAAGCATAGCAAAAAGAGGGATGAAATGATAGTAAATGAATTACTTAATTTAATTAATTTGGGTGAAGGTGTTCAAGTAGAATTTCAAGAATCTAAAAAAGGGGCTTTTTAATAATTGATAGTTGAAAAAGCACGCAAATTTCAACCACCAATTATTAAAAAGTCCCACATCAGGATAGGAATATTCATTTAGAATTGGGCTATATTTAGGAATTGTATAAAGCCCATCAATTAATCTTTCAATTTTATTATTTTCACACAGCCTGTACATTATTGATTTTATTGTGTTTTTAGTTCCTAAATTATAAAAGTCTCTTATCGAATATACTTTACCTTTATTTTTTTGCATTTCATTTTCAATGCGATTTGCTATTGAACTCATATATTACCTCCTTGCACCTAAAATTACATACTTTTGGGTTCATAATTTTCTTTTTAAAAGTTTTTTATGACCCAATTTTTTCAAAACAAAAATAAAAGTTAAATTTTCTTGAAAATATATGAAACAGTTTAAAACACGAAATATTACGATTTGATTTAGGCGTTAAAATAAACAAAAGTATAAATCTTTATTTCAAATCTCTGTCTATACAATTTCTTATAAACAAAACAGACTTACTTCTTGCAAAATAATTTCCTTATATATTTATATAAAAAGTACAAAATGGTAAAATTTAAAAGAATTAAAAAATTCGCACAAATACATTATTAAAAAGTTTTTATGGATTCGCATGGGTGTGCCGAAAGTGGTGCTAGGCGTTGGAAGTAAAAATTGTAAATAACAAACTAAAAAATGAGGAGACATTATGTCAGATAAATTAGAAAAAGTTGAATCAGTATCAGCTGAAAAACAACAAAAATTACCTATCGTATCAAAAGATAAGTTATTAGAAGCAGGAGCATACTTTGGTCACAAAGCTCACGCTTGAAACCCTAAAATGAAAGAGTACATCGTTCCAAACAAAAAGAACAAAGGTGCTCACATCATTGATATTACAAAAACACAAAAATACTTAGAATTTGCTTACTCTTTAGTTTACAAATTAGCATCTAAAAAGGCAAGCTTTATTTTTGTTGGTACAAAAAAACAAGCTCAAGCAGCAGTTGAAGAAGCAGCTAAAAGAACAAACTCATTCTACGTAAAAGAAAGATGATTAGGTGGTACATTAACAAACAACCAAACAATCATGAGCCGTGTTAAAACAATGGAATCTTTAGAGGCTAAAGCTGAAGAGAACTTCAAAGGATACACAAAGAAAGAAGCTGTTCTATTCCAAAAAGAATTAGAAAAACTACACAAAAATTTAGACGGTATCCGTAAAATGAGAAGATTACCTCAAGTTATGATCGTTGCCGATCCAAACGAAGATGAAATCGCAGTTAAAGAAGCTAAAAGAAAAGGAATTAAAGTTATCGGTATCTTAGATACAAACGCTAACCCAGATGCAGTTGACTTTGGTATCCCTGCTAACGATGACTCAGCAAAAAGTATTGCTTTAATTATGACAGTACTAGCTGACGCTATTGTTAAAGCACAAGGTGGAAAAGAACTTTTCGCTTACCAATCAGACGACAAAGTAGTTTTACCTGAATTTCAAGGTCAAGCAAAACAACGTCGTGAATTCGTTAAAAGAGATCAACAACAAACATCAGGAGAATAATCATGGCAGATATTACATTAGTAAAAGACCTTAGAGCTAGAACAAACGCTGGATTTGCAGACTGTAAAAAAGCTCTTGAAGCTACAAACTGAGACATCGAAGCTGCAGTTGAGTGACTAAGAGAAAACGGTATTGCAAAAGCTGCTAAAAAAGCAGGAAGAGTTGCGGCTGAAGGTTTAGTTCAAATTGCTGGAGACAGCAAAAATGCTGTTATCATCGAACTTAACTCAGAAACAGACTTCGTTGCTAAAAACGAACAATTCGTTACATTATTAAGCGACATTGCACAAGCAGTTTGAAAATCAAACGCTTCTACACAAGAAGAGGCACTTGCTGCTAAATTAGAAAACGGTGAAACAGTTGAAGCTGCTACAGCTTCAGCAACAGCTACAATTGGTGAAAAAATTTCATTCCGTCGTTTTGTTAGAGTTATGGCAAACGACAACGAAGTTTTAGGTCTATACAGACACATCAACGGTCTTGTTGCATCAATCGTTAAGATTTCTGGTTCAAACGAAGAAGCAGCTAAAGGTGTAGCAATGCACTTAACAGCTATGAACCCAGAATTTATCTTAACATCAGATATTTCAGCTGAAAGAATGGACAGCATTAAATCAGGATTTGAAAAACCTGCAAACTTTGATGCTAAACCAGAAAAAATTCAACAAACAATCGTTGAAGGATGATTAAACAAACAATTATCAGAAATCGTTCTAGAAAAACAAGCTTACATTCTAGATGACGCTCTTTCTGTAGAAAAATACCTAAACAACAACAACTCAAAACTACTTGAAGCAGTTAGATACGAAGTTGGTGAAGGTATTGAAAAAGTTGTTTCAAACTTCGCTGAAGAAGTTATGTCATTCGTTGACAAAGCTTAATTTATCAAAAAGCGCAATAGCGCTTTTTTTTGTTTAAAAAATAACGAACATGTGTTCGTTATTTAACATCTTCTTCGTTAATTGATTTAATTATTGCATCAATTTTCATTCCGTAATCAGTAACTTCATCTAAAACGAAGTGAATTTGTGGCACTTTTCTTCACTTTAATGAATGAGATAAAACACCTCTTATGTATCCAGCTGCGTTATTTAAAGCCTGTAATCCTTTTTGTTTATTACCGTCTAAAGCAACAAAAACTTTTAGATGTGATAAATCAGTTGAAAGATTACCATCGATTACGATTGGATTAACTATGTTTACGTTTGTTAGGTCGTTTGTTACTATTGCTGATACCATTTGCATGATTGTTGATTGTTTTCTTAAGTGTGCTATGTTGTTCATTAAATCTCCCTTTTTCTTTATTTATTAATTCTTTTAGTTCTATATGCAAGGCATATTCACTTAATTTGTTTTGTGAGTGCACAAGTTTTTGCAGGTTAAATTTGGCTGATTTGTAGCCTTTTTCATCTTTTTGTTGATTAATTGATGATAAATGATGTCTTGCTTGTTTAATTACTTTATTTAGTGTTTGAATATACTCTCCAACACTTGGTTTACGGTCACTTTGTACTAAAACATTTTTGCGCAATCATAACAAATCAAGGTAGTTTAAATCATTGTCTTTATGTTCAAAATCAACCAAAATCTCCTGTCTTGGTATATGTATCAAATCAACTGTTTTTTTACGCATTGAACTGTTTTGTAGTATCTTGCGTAAAATCACAATCTTATTCACTTTATGAATTGCATTTTTAAAACTATCGTAATTGGCTAGAAAACTAACAATATCAATCATTTCTTGACTCAATTTCTTTTGCTTTGAAAGCAACCTTTTTAGGTTTAAAAACTCATAAATTCAACGATCTTCTAAACTTTCGGATATTACTTCAATCTTTTGCTCTTTATCTAAATCCAAAAGATTTACAATATCCTCAAAATAAAGCTTAAATTTGTTATTTTCAATTTTTTGCTCATAAATTTCATTAACTTGATCAATTAAAGCCCTAACGTCTTTCCGATATTCAAATCTAGAAAGTAATTTAGGAGCCTCCTGTTTTGCATTTTTTGTTTCAGGTCCTTGTTCTGGATAATCAAACTCTTTACTTTCAATTAGTTTATGCATAACTAAAACGTCGCTTTGATTATATGAAACTAAATCAGATATTAATTGTGAAACATTAATCGTCTTTTTAATCTTTAGTTCTTGCGAACTAAACTTGAAATACATATAAATTAAATATGAGCAATAAGACGCTAAATACCCTTTGCTGTAAGGCATTTTCTTGTTTAAAGGTATTAACTTTTTTGACTTGGGTAAGTCTAGTGATTTTGTGTAGTGAAATTGTTCCACTATTTCTTTTTGCTGTGATAAAAAATTAGCCAAAGATGTTGCTTGATTTGAAAACGGTTCAACATCAATATTAAACAAATCTTTGATTATGATTTTTTCTAAATCAGGATTTCATCCTATAAAACGCGTTGTTTCTTCATTTATAACTAAGTTTTGATCTTCACAAAGAATTCTAGCATCACGAATTAACATATCTCTGATTTGAAAATAAGGTGATAATGACTCAGAAGTGAAGTCGATTATTGATGTCAAATATTTGAAAACTTTTTGCTCATTGTAATATCCAATGGTATAACAAACAGGTATTTGAATTAAATTAGGGCTTATTTGCGATGCAAATGGCTGGCTAATTGCTTCAAAATCAATAAAAAATGTTGCTTTAGTTTTCATTTTACAATTATACCACGCATTTTAAACTTGTTTAGAGAAGCCAAAAAACCTAAAAATGCAAAAACTTCAAAAAAGTGCTTTTTTTCTTGTTTTTTTAAACTTTTTCGAGTTTAGTATATAATTTAAATATTATTAAGGAGAAAAATGAAAGTATTAGTTTTAACATCAAATTTAGCACCAGAAGCTGTAAGTAAAAGTAGACAATTATCAAACAGATTTGTTGAACTTTACAAAGAAAATCATCCAGAAGCAGAATTTATTCATGTAGATGTAAACACATTAAAATCAGCTCAAACAACATTAAACTCAACAACAATGCCAGAATTCTGAGCAAACGTTGAGTCAGACAAATTAATTGATCAATTAAAATCAGTTGACAAAGTTATTGTTTCAACACCAATGATTAATTTTAAACCAGCACCTGCTCTTTTAGGCTACCTTGACGCAATTAACGTCGCAAACAAAACGTTCACATACAAATATTCTTTAGACTTTAAAGCAAAAGGCTTATTAGATCATTTAGATGTGATGATCATCGCAACACAAGGAGCACCACTTAACACATATCCATGAGGTAATGTTGCTGGATACATTCAAGGTGTTTTTGAATTTTTAGGAGCTAAAAGAACATTTAACTTAACAGTTGATGCAACAAATATTCCAACAATGAACGGAATTGATGTTGCTGAAGTCGTTAAAAAATACGAGGACAGATTAGCTGCTTTAGCAAAAACATTTTAATCGGGTTAAGCCCTGATTTTTATTTTGCTTGTATAATTAAAAAATGAAAAGTAATAAGGAAATTAACGACAAAAATCTTCATTTTACAAGTGTTTATAATACAGAAGAATCACTAAATCATTACACAAAAGCAACTTTTAATGTTGGTATCTTAGAATCTGAAAAAGAGTTATTAAAAAGGTTTGCGAATAAGGAATCAAAAATTGCTGATTTAGGCTGTGGTACAGGCAGATTTGTATTTAGTGCTATTCAAAATGGGTATAAAAATATTTTTGGTTTTGATATTAGCGAAAAATCAATATTAAAAGCAAAGGCGATACAAAAAAGTAATACCAAATATCAAAGTGCTCATTTTTTAGAATTCGACTTATCTATAGATGAATATGAAAAAAATAACGATTTTGATTTCATGATTTTTACTTTTAATTCATTAATGTGCATGCCACAAAGAAGTCATAAAATTAATTCACTGAAAAACGCTTACAAAGCATTAAATTCAAAAGGTTATTTAGTTTTTAGCTGTGCCGAGCCTGAAGGCAACGATTTAAGACTTGAAATGATTGCAAAACAAAGGCAAGAATTAAAGGTAAAGAACATTAAAGATTGAGATGAAGGTGATTTTGTTTATTACCAAGGTGGAGGTGTTGGAGTCCTTTCTTATTACACGAGACAACAAGTTTTCGAACTCCTTAAAGAAGCTAATTTGCCTATGCCCAAGTTAATTTCAAAAAGAGATGAATTGGCAAAAGAATCACAGAAAGCTCAAGAGTTTTGCGATAACACAACATATTATGTTATTCAAAAGCAATAAAAAATCATGCATAAGCATGATTTTTCTTATTTACGTTTCTTGAAGTATCAAGCAAATAGACCTGCTATACCTAGTGTAACAATAGCTCCTGCTATTCATCATCAGATGTATAATTTCTCTTCAGGTTTTCCTGATTCATTTGAATCTTTAGGTTTAATTTCTTGTTCGCCTGCTTCTTCTTTTTCAAGAATATCTCTAACTTTTGCTCTTAGATCATCGATTTGATCTTTGATTGGTTTAGCGTAATCAGAATCTAAGTAATGGTTTGCATAAGCAACTTTTAGATCTTGTTTAATTGAGTCATAATCTTCTTGCTCTTTATTTGCACTTGTAAACTTATCTAATGCTTTTTCAAGTTCTAATTTTGCATCTAGTGCTGCAAATAAGTTAGTTACGTCGACATAAGACTCAGGGTCTTGGTTTGTTATTTCATCAATTTCAGATCTTATTTCTTGATCTTGGTTATTTAAGTATTCTTGAACTAATTCATTTACTCTTTGTCTATTTTGAGAAGTTTGGACTGCTTTTTTAGCCACTTGTGCTAATGAAGCTCCGTTTTCGTATTCTTCCATTAATTTATCAATAAAGTTTTGACTAATATTTGGAATTGTTTGCAATGCTTTTTTGATGTCTTCCTTAAGTTCTTCAATTAAAGCATCAATTTCTTTTGCATCTACGTTATTGTTTAGTAAATCAACTTCTTTAGAATTTACAAGTTCATTGATTCTGTCAAGTGCGTCTGACCCTTGCAGACCTTGTGCTTGTTTTGCTGCCTTTACTAATTCAGACATTTTATCGTCTAATTTTTTTGCTTCTTCAATAATTGATTCGTAAACTTCAACATCTTTTGTTAAAGGATCCATTTTTAGTAAGTTAGTATCGATAATAGCAAGTTTGAATCCTTCTTTGTGTGATGGGTTTAAGTTTTGCATTTCTTCAATTTGACGATAAATATCACCTTTAGCTGCATCTAAAAGAATTGCTTTGGCTTTGTATTTGTCAGAATCGTGATAGTTTTTGAACTCTAATAAATCTAAGTTAATTGCATATTTTTCTTCTTTAGATAAGAATTCTAAAGCTCAAACATCTCTGAATAATTGTTCGATATCTTTATATGGTTTTGAGGCTTTGTCAGGTAATAGACTTTCAATTGCAGATTTTAGAACTGGTGATTGGTAGTACTTTGCAGCCTTAATAACATTAACTCTTTCAAGATCACTTGCGTTAACTTCAGATAAATTAACTTTTTTCTTAGCTAAATCATAGAACATGGACATATCTGTACCAATGTAATCAATAACTTCGTTATTTTTATCTATTCCTTGCTCATTCAAGGCGTTTTTATCTGTTTTAAAGGCATTTTCGAAGTTTTCTTTTGTGAAACTTGGTTTTTTAATGTTTAGAACATTGTCAACTAAGTCCACTTCAGTTTTAGCTCTTATTACTTCTTGTTTTAGTTCATCTAAAATTGCTTTTTTATTAGCTTCAAGTTTTGGATCATTAAACATTTTGTTATTTAATGTTTCGACTAACTGTTCAGTTTTCTTGATTTCTTCAAGTAATTCTTGACGTTTTGTTAAGTAATCACTTTCGTTATTTACGTCTGTATTAATGTAAGAATTGTATTTGTCTTTTAGATTGTTAATTACTTTTAGAGCTTCAATAGCATCTTTTTGATCTTGGAAATCAGAATTCACTTCTTGTGAATCATCTTGTCTTGGAAGTTCACCTTCAAGCTCTGAAACATTTTGTTTTGCTGATTGTTTTTGTGCACTTTGAGTATGATCAGGGTTGGCTTCAGGAACCTTGTTAGGATTTTCATCATTTAGACGATTATCAATGTAGTTTTGAATACCTTGATCTAGATCAGCTTTTTTAGCATCCTTGACAATTTCAGCTGCTTTAGTTTTATTAGCTTCGTCCTGTTCAGGATCGCTAAAATCAAGTTCTTTGATTTTGTCAACAAAGTCTTGAACGTCATCTTTATCTTCAACTGGTTCTTTGCTTAAGTATTTAGCATCAAGAATTTTATCGATTGCATCTTGTTTGATTTTTTCGATTTCTTTTGCACGATCTAAAACTTTATTTGCTTCTTCAACTAAGTTTTTAGACTCTTGATTTTCATCGACAGAGTTATTGATTTGATCTATTTGAGATTTTAAAGATGTTTTTTCTGTTTCATTTAAATTTTCAAAAGCATCAATTGCGTCTTTGTAAACTTGTTTTAAGTTTGCATCAATTGCGTCCCTTAGTTTGTTTACAGATTCAGAAGGTCAGTTAGCGTTTTCAGTTAAATCTACACCTTCTAAAACTTCTTCCAATAAAGTCACTTTATCTGCGTCTTTTTGGTTTCTATCTAAATCTTGAGTTGAAGGATCGATATTGTTGATTAAATCATTTGATAAATCAACTAGTTTGTTGTATTTATCAATATCTTCACCTAGTTTTACAAGTGCTTTTTCACGATCGCTTCTTTGATCTTGCTCTTTAGCTTTTGCTGCTGTAATATCTGAAGAATATTGTTCAATAATTCCGTTTTTAGCTTTGTTATAGTCAGATTCTTCAGTTGTCTTATCTACTCTTTGTTTTAAGGCTGACATATCTTCATTTAATGTTGTAGCTTTTTGAACTTTAGAATCTGTTGAATCCTCTTCAGTTAAAGATCCATCTCCTATTTCTTCGTAGTCAATATATGAATCGATAACGGCTTTTTTTGCTGCTTCTTTTTGAGATTCGTTTAAATGTTCAAGAGTTGCAACTTCGTCATATTTAGCTTTTTTATCTGCTTCTCATTTATTTGCTTTGTCTATTAAAGCATCCATATCTGATACTGCGCGATCATGTACTGCTTGGTCAAACTCTGTATTTCTGTTGTATGAACCGACTCTTGACTGACCATCAACATCTATAACTTGCACTTCTTTAGCGTTTAAGAATTTAGTTTGCTCCAGCACTTCTTTAATTTCCATAAGTTTTGTTTTGAAGCCTGAAATCACAACATCTTTATTTGCTTTAACTGCAAATTGTTCTTCTGTCGGAGTTGCAAAGATTGCTGAATCTTGAGTATTTAACTTTTGTTTATCCTCTTCTGAAACGGAACTATCAATATTAAATAGTTCTTGTTCAGTTTTAGCTGTATTTAATGTGATATTTACTTTAGCTTGTCCTAAAATATCATCTTTCGAAAGAATGTTTACGCCGTTTTCTTCAGTGTATTTAACTTTGTTATCTGCATTTTCGATTACAGCGTTACTAATTTGATTTTTTTCAAGAGTCGTAGCAAAAACTGTATTTTTGTCTACATTTTCGTTTCTGTACTCAACAACACCGTCATTTGTGAGTGTTTGAGCTAGTGCATCAACTCTTTGTTGTTCTGTTTGGAATCCTGATACAGCTTTGTAGTAGTAACGTGTTGACTCAATAGGTTGACCGTTGTCACCGTTAACTGAAGTGTTTTTTAGTCTAAATCTTACAAGTGTTCTACCTGTTATTTCATCATGTCCAACAACTTGCTTATCAATAACTTCGTAATTATTGTTCTGTGCATTTGGTGCTATTGTATAGTTTTCAATGTTTTTTGCATCTTCTGATCCAGCCTGTGTTTCATTTTGAGCTACAGATGCATCATCTTTTCAATTTACATCAATATTTGCAGGATCAAAGTTTTCGATTTCGTCTTTAGCTCTATCTGTATCAGTTCTAAATCCTGTAAATGTTTGTGATTTTGAACTTGAGTAGACATCACCGACTGACGTTTTTTCAGAATCTTGTCTTGTATCTTCTGAATCTACTGAATACTTAATTAAATCAGCGTTAGTTTTAGTTGTTTTTAGTCTGAAATCAACATTAACTGTTCCTGTTGAATCGTTTGGTGTTAGTTTTGAATTTTTACCATCTGCATTTTCAACTGTTGCTTTGTTTGTTGATTGATTGTCACCATTTAGTGTAAATTCTGTTTCAGTTACTGCACTAGGTAGTTTTTGTTTTGAATCTTCATTTGTTAATGAATATGAATAACTGTCTTTCAGAGCATCAAGTCTTTGTGCTTCGGTCAAGAAGCCTGAAATATCACCTTTTTGGCTATAATCTGTTGTTTTAGCAGATTCATCTTTCATTGACATTAATTCTGTAACTTCTACTTTTAATTTTCCTTCAATATCGTTGTAGTAGTTAGTTTTGATTTTATCAGGTGCTATTTTAACTTGATGTTGTTCAAAAACATAGACACCGTCTTTAAATTTAGCTACTTCACCATCTAATGTAAGACTAAGTGTTGGAGTTTCTCCATCTGCTTGATCATAGACAACTTGTGATGCTTGAATTGTTTTATCTGAGTAATCATTAATTACTAAACTTTCTTTTAAAGCATCAATTCTTTGCTGCTC
Source organism: Mycoplasma sp. Ms02 (assembly GCF_019720735.1). Taxonomy (GTDB): domain Bacteria; phylum Bacillota_I; class Bacilli_A; order Mycoplasmatales; family Metamycoplasmataceae; genus Mycoplasmopsis. The sequence goes on from NZ_CP081302.1 coordinate 99,262, forward strand.
TGTTTGGAAACCTGATATTCTTAATGTTTTTGTGTCTGATGCTGTTTGATCAGTTAGCAATTGTCTATCTGATTGAATTTTGAATGTAACAGTTAATTCTCCAGTCGAATCATTTGAAGTGATTTGTAAATCTTCTTCTTTGATGTGGGCTTCATCAAGTTGAGTTTCATACTTAGTTTTAAGCTCAGCAATAACTTGTTCTTTTGTTAATGAAGAAGCTTGTATTGAAGATTTCGTATCTGCAAATAAGACATTTTCTGATAATGAAGTTTGGATTGAATCTAAACGGCTTACCTCTGTTTGGAATCCTGTTAGTTCAGCTTGTTTTACATTAGATTTGATTGTTGGTTCTTCAACAGAAGCAAAAGCATAATTAACCTGAGTTTTACCTTCTTTATCTCTTTCGTTTGTTTTTGAAAGTGGGGTTTGTTCAACTTCTACTAGTTTTACTTTTAGATCTTCTATTCATCAGTATTCGAACTCACCTTGTTCGTTATTTTTAGCTGTAACTGTGTAAGTTTGTTCTTCTCTTGCTGGTTGATCACCTTCTTCAGATTTAGCAGGAAGTGTAACAGTAAATGAAAGTTTTGATTCTTCAAGTTCTTGGCCTGATTTAGCTAATAATCAGTCTTTTGGTGCGTAATCTACTTGTGCTACTAAATCGTTGATAATTTCTTCAAGATTTATTTTTTTAAACCCTGTGATTGTGTATTCAATTCCTTCGATTGGAGTGTTTACGGTTTCGCCGTTAACTTCGTGTTCTCAAACGTAATCCTGATTTATGTTATCTGTATTAACAACATATTTGACTTTTAATGTTCCTGCAGAGTCATTAGCTTCAACAATTTCAATAATTGAAACAATTTGATCTTGGTATTCAGTTCACCCACCAGGGTTAGGTTTTCCATTTATAGTACTTGCCTCAATTTGTTTTGTTAGAACACCTTTTAACTTGGCAAGATTTTCAGCCTTTTCTGATTCATCTTCAGAAACAAGCGAGCTTGCTTTTATTTCTGATTTAACAAGTCCTAAATCATCTCTTAAATCAATTGAAAGTGTAGCTCCGTTTGTGTTGTCGATTGCATTTTCAAGTGGTTCAGTTAATTCTTCTAGTTTTTGTTTAATTTCATTGGTTTTGTCAATTAACTCTTGTGCACTAAGTGTTGAAGTTGTGTTTCCTAGAGTGAATAAAACTTTTTTGTCTGAATAACCATTTGAGTTTGAATAATTATCTGTTGGCTCTACTTTTAATAAAGCATGGACTTTTTCTCAAATGTCTTTAAACTCTGCTTTAACAGTAGGATCAGAAGCTCCAAGCCTAACTTTTAAATCTAATGCGTCTGTTGTCGAAACATAATGTTCTGAATCATAGCCTTTAAATACGTATTTTTCAAAAGGTATTACATGTTTAAGAATAGATTTTGCAGCTCCATTATTTGCTGGATCTTCATCATTTAGTGTTCCTAGACCACTTAAGTTTTTTGCAGCTTCATAGATATTACCTTTTAAAGCGTCGTTATCTGGATTTTGAATAGCTGCTATATATTGATTTTTAAGTTCTTGAGAAATGTATGGTAAATCATTAATTTTTGCTACTAATTCTAAACTTTCAAGTTTTTGAATCATGAATTCTCATTCACGTTTCATAACTTCTGAAACACTTTTTGTAGTGTTTGGTGAAGTTTGATCTTCTAAATCTTTTTGCGCTTTTAATTTTTTGTAAACTTCAACAAATTGATCACCAAATGCTTTTGAGTTTAAACTTGATGTTCAAACTGTTTTATTTTCATTAAATGATCCATTTTCAGAAATCGTAACAAAATCAGGAGTTGAACCATATTGCTTGTTGTCATATGTCGTACCATCTGTTGAGGCTTTATTATTGTTTGCTGTATATGATATCGATGTGAAGTCTGGGATGTTTTGCTGGTTTGTTAAACCGTTTGCTGTATTTGAGTTGTTTTCACCTCATAAAAAGTCATAAACATTTTTGTAAAGCTTGTTTACAGTTTCGTTGTATATTCTTACAAATTCAGGGTCGCTTGTTAATTCTGCATATAATTGATCATTTGGTGTAGACATACCTCCCAATGAATCAGGGTTATTATTTAATCAATTCGATCTATTTAAAACACCTAGAATCTCTTTTAGGGAGAAAGCACCCATTGATACATCTTTTTGTGTATATGCTGTTTCGTTTGTATCCTTGGCACTTATAAGTTGTTTTAAGTTGTCTTTTGAAAATGTTGAATTAGATGTTACACCTGAATAAATACTATTTCCATTATCCAATTGTCTTGAGTTAGCAGAATAAATGGATCCTAAACTAAAGTAAGAAGGATTCACTAAAATATTGCTAAAGTTTGAACTTCTGGATCTAACGCCATCTAAAAGGTTTTTAAGTTCAGCGTAGGTGTAATCGTTTCTTTTGATAAGTGATATGAAATCAGAATAGTCTTTATTGAATAAATAAGCCTGAGATTTTAATTCATTAAGTATTTTTGAATATTTATTTTCTGATTCAAAAACTTTGTACAGGTTATTAGGTTTTACATAGTTACCCAAAAATCCAATGTTTTGATCTCTTATTGCCTCATCAAAAAGAATTTTCATCACTATTGATCTGTTTCTTTTTTCTGATTCAGATTCTAAATAATTGAAATTATCTTTAACTCCTTCATATATATTTTTAATTTGTTCTAGGAACGATCTAAACACTGCTTTGGTTGAATCTAAATAAGGTGTATTGTAATTGTTTACGTTTTCATCTCCTCTTGTACCAACTTCAGAAGCAAAGTTTGATGATTTAGATGGATCTAAATCAAGTTGCTTAGAACCGTATAAATAATCTGTACCGTAATCTACATAATTAGATTTATATTCTCTGCTTGGATCATTTTCAAATTGTCCACCCTTGACTCAATAATTAAATTGATTGAATTTGTCAGCATTTTTCATTTCATAAGTTACATCAAAGAAAAATGTTTTAGTAGCGTCGTCATAGTAATAATTATCGTTACCTGAAATGTTTCAGATTTTCTCATATGTTTGTTTATCTGAATCTGTGAATTCAGGAGTTATCACTATTTTGTCAGATAATAACGAATAAACGTATCTAAACGCAAAATTGTAAGCTTTTGTATAAGTTGTTTCATCATTTCTGTTTCTACTGAAATCAGAATTTTCATCCCTTGTGTTTTGTATTTTATACTCTGAATCATTTAACGAGATTGGTAACCCATTTTGTGTTCCACCTGTTTTACTTGTGAATACAAAATTAGGTTTAGGTACAACATCACGGTTATCGTCAACATATCCGAGTGGTTTTTTTACTGTTTCACGAATAATAAATTTGTAAATCGCTTGTTCAGCATTAGGGTCATTCTTTTGTCCTTCTGGTAACAATGCATTTCTATCATAATATCTTGTAGCTTGAACTTGATCTTCAAAACCATATCCTTCATAAGGTCTGATAGCTATACCTGCTGAAATAAACGATCTACCTCTGTTTAGTAAGAATTTATCACTAAATTCAATCGGATCCGTTTCTCCTGGGTTATTTAATTTCACAATAGATGGTGATTTTAAGTTTCTTTCTGTTTCAAATTCAATTGTGAACTTAGTTTGAGCTTCTCTGTACTCAGAACCAGATTCGTTAAATGTAAAAGTTAAGAAGGATCCAGCACTTTCCCAGATCGGATCATACTCAGCACCATTCATTTGGCTATTTATTGCACCACCATCTTGATTCGTTAAGAAATCTTTTGTCAGTTTTTTTGATGTTTTGTTAGAAATTATGCTGTTTAATTCAGTGTTTTTAGGTTCGCTTTCATAACGAAACTTGCTTATTGTTGAAATTAATTTGTTGTTTGCATCTCTTGCTTCGAGCGTTCTTGTAGTACCAGAAGATAAAGTTATTTCTTGATTATAGAAGTTAAACTTATTAGTTTGTCAGGCTGGGGAATTTTCAGCATATGATCCTAATAACCTTATTTTCTGTACTTCTTGTCCATTTACGATTTGAGATTTGATTTTGTAATCGTCAGATAGAAAAAGATTAACTGAGTAAGATCCGTTTCATCAGTTTCCTGTATTTTCAAAATTGTTATTAAAAGAGACTCTTCACTTTTGAGTTAAAGAATCAAGATCTCCCTCAACTTTTTCAATTTTTACAAATTTATCCGTAGCTGTTTCTAAGTCGTTTGGATTTCTTGTTGTATCAGAAGCTAGTCTTGTAAAATTTTGACTGCTTGAGCTCATAAAGTTCTTTTGAATTTCACCATTGATTTTACCAGCAGGAGTATCTTGGTGAATGTTGCTTACAGTTTCTTCTGTTCCATCAGATTTGATAATTTTAATCGAAGTTCCGTTGGCATCATATTTTTGAACACCACCAGCTAAACCTGATGTAATTGTTAATGTGGCTAAAGGGCTGACAGCTAGTACGGCCAGCATTAGTTTTTTCTTCATAAATTTTCTCCTTGAAATATTGAATATTGAACTTTATGTAAATGATACTTTTATTAAAAGTATTATTACTTTTACAAAAAAATAAAAATTTTTATTTTTAGTAAAAAATAATTAGCTTTTTCATAGGTCTAAAAGTAATACTATATATTTTTAGTGCTATTTTATAGGCAAAAAAATAAAAAATATTTTAATATTTTTAAAATTTTCAAGCTCATAAAAAAATCGCTTTTTCTTGCAAAAAAAAAAAAAAAAAACTATCTAGCAAATCTAAAAGTAAAAAAGTATAAAAAAATGTCGCTTTTTGCGACATTTATTTAACTATTCAGCTGGTTTTGGATACTTATCTGCTTTTTCAGCAAACTCAAGATATTTAAGGTAGACATCTTTTGATTTGTCAACTTCTTGAGCTTCATATGATTTTACTTGGTCTGCTAATGATTTACCTTCTTCAACATCTGTGTTGATTCCTTTTTCGAGACCACGAATTGCTCCTTGGAAAAATCCTTTGAACAATCCTTCTAATTGTGGCGTTCTTTCTTTCATTAGCTCAAGAGCAGCAACAAACATTCCTATAGATGCAGTGTCTGAACTTACATCAGAAAATGCTATATTAAGCTTGTCAAATCTTGCTAATACATCATTTTCTAGTAAATCTTGCATTGTAGTAAATGATTCTTTATCTCTTTGAGGGTTAAGCATTTTTAAAATTTGTACATAAAATGTGGCATCTTTTTTATAGTTTGCAACATCTTGCATCAACGCTTCTGTTAGAGAACTTTTTAGAGTGTTTGTGTATTCTATTCTTTTCGCTCTTGCTTTTTCAGCACTATCAAGTGTTGTTTTTAGTGATTCATAATCTTTTTTTGTAGTTTCATAAAGTTTATTTAAACCATTCACAACTTCTTGACCGTAGTAATCTTTGATAGCTTGTATTTTTAACAATTCGCCGTAATTTTTGAATAAAGTATCAATCATTTTGGTGAATGCTCTCGTAGGTCTTGTTTTTTGTAGTTCTGCGAACTTAGCGAAGAACTCTTTGTATTTTTCATATACAACTGTGGTTTTATCTTCATCACCTTTTTTGTAAGCTACGACTTGATCTTTTAAAGCTTTTTCTTCTTCGTCCTTATCAAGCAATAGTTCACCAATTTTATTTACTGCGTATTGAACTGCAAGTGGAAGTTGGTGTTCAACCTGAGCTTCGATATCAACAAATCCTTTTTTAACTGCAAAGATTCTTTCCACTACTTCTTTATCTTTTTCAGAGTTTTCAAGAGTAACAGTCTTAAGAACAGTACCTTTCAAATCGTTTTCCAAAGTATTTAAAAGTGTTTCAGAAGATCTTCTTGTAGGATCTATTGCCTTAATAACAGATATATATGTATCAAGTTTTTCAAGTTCTGTTTTAAGAATTTCTTTAACTTTATCTGCTAAAGCTTTAATTAAATCTGCTTTTATTTTTGATTTTAATTTTAGAATTTTGTCAATTGTATTAGCTTCAGATTCATTTTCTGTTTTATAAGCTTTTGCATCAGTAGAAGTTTTTTTAAGATCGTTTAAATCTGCTTCATCCTTAACATTTTCAGTAACAACTTCTAAAGCGATTAAATCATCATATTTTTTAATAATTTCATCAATTTCTACCTTGATTTCATCTACTGCCTTACCAGCTAGAATATCTTCAAAGTTTTTAATTGATGATTTTAAGTTTTTACTTGCTTCAGCTAATTTGTCTTTGTCAATAGAGTATTTATTCTTGACATGTTCTGAAGTTTTTTTGATTAAATCTTTTAGATCGTTAACAGTCTTTTCATCTACTTCTTTTGCCAAGTCTGCTTTTAATATTTCTTGAGCTCTGTTCAGAGAAATATTAAGTTCTGTTCCGTAGTATTTTTGTAGTTTTTTGTTTAGCAAGAATTCTGAAAGTTTTGATTTTTCAAGGCTTAAAGCAGCACTTTTGTTTCCATTTGTTTTATCTGATTTAAGAGCTGATAAGTTTTCTTTTAGTTTGTCTAAAGAGTTAAACATATCAAGAAACTCAGTTTCTTTTAATAATTCTTCTGATTCTTTGATTAATTTATCTGAAGAATCTGATGAAACAGCAGGAAGATTTTTAGCAGGAGTTGGGCTTTCAACTGGTGCTGGTTTGACTACTTCTGGTTGAGATGGTGTCTCATTTGCTGGTTGGGGTTCGTTTGATGGATTTTCAGCAGGAGTTTCAACTGCAGGAGCTGGTTTTACAGTAGCTTCTGGTTGAACTGGTTCAGGGTTGCTTACAGGAGCTGTTGTTTCTTCAGCTAGAGGTTGTGAAGTTACTGCTGGTTTTTCAGTTTCAGGCGTTGGTGTAGCAGGTTTAGCTTCAGGTGTAGTTTCATTGTTTTCAGTCTTTTCTACAGGCTTACTTTCTACTTTGTCATTTTTCTTAACTTCAGTTTCTCCACAGCTAACGGAAATGACTCCAGTAGCTATTACCGAAGGGAGAATACTTCCTAATAATATTAATTTTGTCTTTTTCATTTTTTCCTCGTTTTTATATATACATTTAAATTTTATTTAAGTATGAAACTGAAATGAAAATTTCCACATTTGTTCCATGCCCGTCTGCAAAAAAAAAAAAAATTTTAACCTCTAAAACTCCTATAGCATAGTGGTAAAAGTTTTTTAAATTAGTGTAACAAATGATGTTTTGTTTATAAAAACTTTGAAACTTTTTTACTAAAGTCTACAAAAAATTCAAAAATTTCACTGAAATTCATGTCAGGCGTAACACTCGCTTGTTTGATTTGATTTATCAATTCGGCTTGTTCAGCATTATTTTCGTCTAATTTTGCTAAAAATTCTTGGTTGATTTTATCACTGTAAGTTTGCTTTAGTTTTTTATCTAAATAATCTAACTTCTCTTTTGCATTCTTAATAGATGAAGTTACTTTAGATAACGTACCCATGTCCTTTTCTTGGTCTTTTAATGTAAATTCGTAATCTTGTAAATTATCTATCAATTCTTTTGTCTCTGCAATTAGTCCTTCATTACCTAAAATGTTTAAATCTTCTAGTTTCTGAACAAAGAAACCAAGAGAGATTGACAAGTTAGTTGTTTCTTCATTAAAAACTGAATCTAGTTTTTCTTTTAAATTATTGATTGTTCTTGATTTGTAGTTCTGTACTAATTCTGGAGTATTTAAGTTGTTCTTAGCAGCATCAAAGTCTTTTTCTATTTTTTCTTCTGTGTTTATTAATTCATTCAATAAATCTGATTCCACAAAGTTATAAAGACTTTCGTTTGATGTAATAGAGTTGAAAATATTAACTGCTTTTTGAATATTATTTAGCTCTGAAAAAACTGTTATTTTATTCTTAAAATCAGCAAAAGCTGTATTAACTTCTAGTATTTTTGCTTGAATTTCTTGTTTATTTGCATACTTATTACTTTTGGCTGTTTGTAATAGATCACTAAGTTCATTTTTCGCATTATTAAACTGACTTGGAGTGACTGTTTGCGAAATGAAGGTTTCAGCATCAGCTATAACAGAGCTCAAGTTTAGTCTGATTCTATTAAATTCTCTTAATACTTCTATATGGTTATTTAAGTTATTTTTAAGATCAATTATCTTTGTTTTAATTACATCGTTTTTGTAATCATTTGTGTATTGATTTAAAAGTACTTTTAATTCTTCTAAGTTTGAAAAACTTTCTGACTCTGGGTTGTTTGATATAAATGAATTAATTTCATTGACAAATGAAAGAGCTTTGTTTTTCAGTTCTTGCTCCTTGGCTTTTTGTTCTTGTTCTAATCTAATTCGTTCTTCTTGTTCTTTTCTTTGAGCTTCTTTTAGTACTTTTTCATCTTCAGATTCTAAGTGATCTTCTTCTGTGACATCATTGTGATTCTCAGGAGTTTCAATACTTTTTGCATCATTTAATGTTTCCGAAGGCTCTAAATTATTAAATTCTTCTTTTTCATCTGTTTCCAATGAATTTTCATGATTTTCTTGTTTATTTTCTGGTTCAGTATTTTCAACAGCGTTTTCAGGTTTTGTTTCTATGATCGGTTCTTGATTATCTGAAATTTCAGTGCTTGAAGTTGTGCTTTGACGTTCCTCAATATTTTCATTCATGATTGGTTCGTTTTTTGTTGTTGTTTCATCGCTTTTTTCCTGTTTTTCTAAGTCCTTACTTGTGGAAATGCTTTGATTGTTTGAACAACTCATAATTGTTGGAGTGCTAATAAGTGATATTCCTAAAAGTCCTATAAATAAGTGTTTTTTGTTCATTCTTCCTTCTTTAATATTTGTTATATAAATCAATATTTTACATAAATCGCAAACCGAAAAGTGCTTGTATAGGAAGTGTTTTTGGACTTTTAGTTTAATATTTTTAAAAAATTTTAAAAGTCAAAAATGCATTTTTGGTGCCCTAAAAATAAAAAAAGTAATACTTTTGTATTACTTTTTGATAAATTGGTTGTAAGAATCAATTTTTAAAAGTGCTTTTTTTAGTTTGAGCTCGATATTTCTAATATCTTCAAGGGATGATTTTGTTGCTTTTGCAAGTTCTTGCTCAGCTTTTTCCTTGTCTCTTTGAGCTCTTTCGATATCGATGTCTTCAAATTTGATGATATCATCGGTGATGATGTTCACTTTTGTCGCATCAGCGTAAACTAATCCGCTACCAATTAAAAACTTTTGGTGATTTTCACTTTTTTGAAAGTTGATGTCGATTGTTCCCATTTCTACGTTAGAGAAAAAAGGCGAGGCATTTGCTTGTAGCCCGATGTATCCTTCTGTCGTTTTTAAAGTAACAATTTCCACGTCTTTTTCAAAAAACTTTTTGGTTGGTGTTGTGATGGTTAAGTGTGTTTTATTCATTTGCTTCTTTTTGTGCTTTTGCGATTACGTCTTCTATTTTACCTGCATATAGAAAGGCGTTTTCAGGTAAGTTGTCGTGTTTACCTTCAAGAATTTCTTTGAAACTTCTGATTGTTTCACTTAAAGGTACATAAGCACCATTAATTCCTGAAAACTTTTCAGCAACGTGAAAAGGCTGAGATAAGAAGTTTCTGATTCTTCTTGCACGAGCAACGATTTGTTTGTCTTCTTCCGAAAGCTCACCCATCCCTAGAATTGCAATAATGTCTTGCAGTTCTTTAAATCTTTGTAAAATACCAACAACACCTTGTGCCACTTGGTAGTGATCTTGACCAACTACTAAAGGATCTAATAGTCTTGAAGAACTTTCAAGAGCATTAACGGCAGGATAAATTCCAAGCGCAGCGATATTTCTGTCAAGAACTACTTTTGCGTCTAAGTGTGTGAAAGTAGTAGCTGGTGCAGGGTCAGTTAAGTCATCAGCAGGAACGTAAACAGCTTGAACTGAGGTGATTGAACCACGACGTGTTGAAGTAATTCTTTCTTGTAGTTGCCCCATTTCAGTTGCCAGTGTTGGTTGGTAACCAACGGCACTAGGCATACGTCCTAAAAGGGCTGAAACTTCAGAACCAGCTTGCGTAAATCTAAAAATGTTGTCGATGAATAAAAGCACATCTTGGTTTTGTTTATCACGGAAGTACTCAGCCATTGTTAGACCTGTAAGAGCTACACGCATACGAGCACCAGGAGGTTCGTTCATTTGACCAAACACAAGTGCCGTTTTGTCAAGAACTCCAGCTGCACGCATTTCGTAATAAAGATCATTTCCTTCACGTGTTCTTTCACCAACTCCAGCAAAAACAGAAAGTCCGTTGTGCTCTGTGGCGATGTTGTTGATTAGCTCTTGAACAAGAACTGTTTTACCAACTCCAGCTCCACCAAACAGACCGATTTTTCCACCTTTTGCAAAAGGAATTAATAAATCTACCACCTTAATTCCAGTTTCAAGAACTTCTGATGTAGTTTTTTGTTCCTCATACGAAGGACTTTTGGCATGAATTGGTGCATATTCAGCGCCTTCAGGTTTATCCATTTCATCGATTGGATTACCTAAAACATCAAACATACGACCCAAAACAGCATTACCAACAGGTACAGAAATTGCATCACCTGTGTCGATAACCTCTAATCCACGGCTTAAACCGTCTGTTGAAACCATGGCAACAGTTCTAACTGTATCGTCTCCAACATGTTGAGCAACTTCCAGTGTATATGTTTTGTTGTTTGCTTCAACGGTCAGGGCGTTTAGTAATTTAGGTAATTTTTCTTTATCAAAACGAACATCAACAACAGGACCTAAAACTTGGACAATTTTTCCGATATTTTTTGTCATATATACTCCTTATTATGTTGCATCAGCTCCAGAAACAATTTCGTTAATTTCTTGAGTGATAGCACTTTGACGTTTGTGATTGTATTCAAGATTTAAATCATTTAATAAATTGTGAGCATTATCTGTGGCATTTTCCATTGCATTTCTTCTTGATGCTAGTTCAGAAACTTTTGAAGAAAGTCCTAAACTATAAATTTGACTTGAAATATAAAGGGGAATTGCGTTAGATAAAACTGTTTGTGAGTTCGGTTCGAAGTGAACTGGCGATTTTTTAGTCACCTTGTTTTCATCAAGAACGAATGGAATTAATTGTAAATTCTTTGCATCTTGGAAAACATTATTAACAAACTCTGTGTAAATGATATTAATACTTTTGACTTCTTTATTACGATATAAAGTAAGTACTTTTTTAGCAAGCAAATTAGCTATTTTATAGCCGATTTCGTCGCCGTAGTTTGTAAAACTAGCAACTACTTCGTTGTCTAAATTTCAAGATTTTCAAGTGGAAAGACCTTTTGATCCAAACAAAATGACTTTGTCTTTTGAATTAAGGTTTTCTTTTAGTAAGTTCATAACATTTGAGTTATATGAACCACAAAGACCTAAATCAGAAGTAATAACTAAAAATAGTCTTGCTTCAACGTCTTTGTGATCAGGGAAAACAAGTTTAAACTCAGAAGTGTTTATTTGATTCATCAGTGAATCAAAAGTACTACTTAATAAATGTTTATATTCCTGAATGCCTTGATATTTAGCTTTTGCTTTACGTAGTTTTGAAGCAGCAACTAATTCCATCGCGTGAGTTATTTTTTTTGTGTTATTAACTACACCGATACGGTTTTTGATTGAATTTAAATTTGCTGCCATTTTAATCCTTAATTAAATCATAAACATCTTGAGGAATTGCTTTATGTTCTGTTGGATTGTAATTTGGTATTGTTGCAATCAGACCTTCAACGATCTTGACAAGTGCTTTTGTCAAGTCTTTTCTGTTTGCTTCTGATACCACTTTGTTTTGTTCGATTTCTAGATAAATTTGGTGACCGTGTGGATCACTTTCTAAGTAATTAACTACTTGGTTTTTGTATTCTGTCATACATTCTTTAGGTAGTGGGTTGATAATTCTTGATTTTACACCTAATAGAATTACGGCTTGTGAAATTTGAGGAATTGGTGAGTATTGTTCTTGTTTTAAAATTTCATATACTTTTTCACCATGATTTAAGATTGATTTGGTGCTTTCATCAAGATCAGACCCAAATTGAGCAAAAGCTTGCATTTCATTGTATTGAGCTAATTCAAGTTTTAAAGAACCAACAATCGATTTCATCGCTTTGGTTTGAGCTGACCCACCAACACGACTAACTGAAAACCCTATATCAACAGCTGGTCTTTGACCTGCATTGAAAAGACTTTCACGTGTGAAAATTTGACCGTCTGTAATTGAAATCACGTTTGTTGGAATATAAGCCGAAATATCACCTTGCTGTGTTTCAATGATTGGAAGAGCTGTAATTGAACCACCACCATATTTTTCATTAACACGAGCTGCTCTTTCTAAAAGTTGTGAGTGTAAGTAGAAAACATCACCTGGATAAGCTTCACGACCTGGAGGTCTTCTTAAAAGTAGCGAAAGTGTTCTGTAGGCTACGGCATGTTTTGATAGATCATCATAAACGATTAAAACATCATCACCTTGAGTCATTCATTCTTCAGCAATTGACACCCCTGTGTAAGGTGCAATATATTGCTGTGGCGCTAATTCGCTTGCTCCTGAAACAACGATTGTTGTATATTCAAGGGCATCGTTGTCAGAAAGTTTTTTAACAATTTGGGCAACCGTTGAATTTTTTTGTCCAATTGCAACATAAACACATTTTACGTTTTTACCCTTTTGATTGATAATTGTGTCAATTGCAATGGCTGTTTTTCCAGTTTGACGGTCACCAATGATTAATTCTCTTTGCCCTTTACCGATCGGAATCATTGAGTCAATTGCAATAATTCCTGTTTCTAAAGGTTGATTAACTTCTTTACGTGTCATAACACCTGAAGCCGTTTTGAAAACATTAGTTGATTTTTTAGTATTTATTGGACCTTTTCCATCAATTGGAAAACCTAGAGCATCGACTACTCTTCCTAATAATTCATCTCCAACATTAACTGAGATAACATTACCTGTTCTTTTAACTGCATCACCTTCTGAGATTTCGTTGGCATTACCAAAAACAGCAACACCTACAAGATCTTCTTCGATTAGCATAACAAGACCATAGATGTTTTCTTTGATCGTAACAACTTCAGTGATTTGCACGTTTTCAATTCCTGAAACAATAGCTATACCATCACCGATCGAAACAACTGTCCCTGTTTCAGCATAATCGATTTTAGATTCATAACTCTTAATTCGATCTTTAATAATTGCTGAAATTTCATCAATTCTATTCGCCATCTAGACCTCCTTTTTTTGCAATAATATGATTTTTGATTTTGTGTAGTTGTTCCAGAATATTTTTTTGAATAATATCTGAACCGATATAAATTTTGTATCCACTGATTAAATTTGGATCAATTTCTTGAACCAAATCAATTTTTTTGTTATATTCTTTTTCTAATTTTGCAAGTATTGCAAGAAAGTCATTTTGTGAAAGTTCCTGTGCAACAACGATTTTGGCATAAAGGATACCTAACTCTTCATCTGCTTTCTTTAAAAACTTAACTAAAATTTCTTTAAGATAACTAGCTCCGTTTTTTTGAATCAGGACTTTAATTAAATTCTTAAATGTTAAATTATATTGAGAGCAGATATTATCAATCAGAGTTTCTTTTTCGCCAAAATTTACAAAACTACTTTTGAAAAAGTCAATAAGTTCAGGGTTCTGTTTTAAAACCTCTTTGAACTCGAGAACATTATCATAAACTTCTTTAAGTTTATTTTGTTCGATTGCCAAGTCAAACAAGGCAATTGCAAAACCTTCAACATTTGTATTTTTTTGCATTATTTAATGTCTTTAGCATCTAAGAACTCATCAATCATTTCTTGATGTTTTGAGACGCTAATTTCTTTTTGAATAATCTTTTGTGCAAGTAAAACAGCAGTTTCTGTAATTTTTGCTCTTGCACTTTCTTCAATTTGTCTTTGTTGATTTGCAATATCTATGGCCGCTTCTTCTAATAAGTGTTTAGAATCGTTTTTTGCTTTTGCAGTATATGCAATAACAACTTTTTCGGCATTAACTTTGGCGTTGTTTATAACTTTATAAGCTTGATTATGAGCTTCTTGTAATTTTTCGTTTGCTTGATTTGTTAAAACAATTGCTTCTTCTTTTTGTTGAACTGAAGCATCAATGTTTGCTTGAATAAAATCTTTTCTTCTTTTAATCATTGCTTCTGTTGGTTTTTTTAGAAAGTAAACTAAAAATACGAACATAATTCCAACAGCAATAATTGTTGCAATCATCAAAGGAAGATTAGGGAAGATGTTAAGCATCTTCTCTGAAATACTGCTTGCAGTCGATACTGGTTCATCAACTGCTTTAAGTAATACTAATTCTGTTGTCATTCTTATTTAAAAACGAAGAATAGAAGAATTGAAATAACAAAAGCGTAAATAGCTGAAGATTCAGCAATAGCCATACCAATGATCATCATTGATCTGATTTTTTTCTCAGCTTCTGGGTTTCTACCTACAGCTTCTGAAGCTTTACCTGCTGCATATCCTTGACCAGCACCTGTTCCAAGAACACCAATCATTGATGCTCCAATACCAATAGCGATTAATCCTCTACCTGTATCTCCTGATGCTACTGTGTTTTGTGCATTTTGAGCAACTTCATTTGTTTGCTCTGCTAATGTAACTAAATTTTCAATCATATTAACCTCCATAATTAATAAACTGCTTGATTTTGTCTTTTAATAATTTGCTTACTTTTTTCTGTTTGAGATTCTTCATGGGCATCACCTGCTTCAAGGGCTCAATATACACATGTAAGAACCGTGAAAACATAGGCTTGAATAACTGCTCCAAAGACATCAAAATAAGCATGTAAAATAGGTGTAAATAAAGGAGCAAAGAAAAATCATTCATGATTTTCCATCCCTGGAATTAAGTTAGTTCAAACATAACCACTTAACATATAAATTAAATAAATTACTGTTCCACCACCTACTATATTTCCGTAAATACGGAAAGTTATTGAAATTAACGGTGCAAATTGACCAACGATTTCAATTGGGTTTAAAAACTTTTTGAAAAATTTCAGTTTGTGATAAGAAACACCTACAACATATATTCCGACCCAAGTAACTAGTCCAAAAATAATCAAAATTGATAATGAACTCGAAATTGGCTCTAACCCAAATACTGTCAATAGGTTACCAACCAGTAAAAACGTGAAAAGAACGAAAATGTAGTTTTTGACTTTTGGAAGTTTACCTTCTGTGTTGTCCTCAAAAATCCCGTTCACTGTTGTTACGTATTGTTCTGCAAGTAAAGCAATTCCTGTTGGTGCTTGATCTGGTTTAATTTTTCTAACTTTGAAAAAGACAACAACAGAAATTGTGCAACAAACTAAAACAAGCAAAATAAGTGTCAAAAGTGGTGGTTTAAAGAACCACTCTCACTTATCAGCTCAAAAGTGTTCTCAAATTTTATCCATTCAACCCCCTTTCCTTCTTTGATTTTTTTAAAAATTCAATGATGTTTGCAATAATAATTGCAATTACAAGAGTTGAGAGACCTCCAATAAAAGAAAAAATATTAATCGGTCGGTCAACCAAGTTTCACGGATGAGCAACGTTTAAGTTAATTTTGGCATTCTGATTAATTAAAAGGATTGCGATTAAGTGCAACCCAAGCAAACTAAGTGTGAATATCGTTCAAAAAAAACTTAGCAAACCCATCTTTCTAGCACTACTATTTTTGCTTTTCATTACAAAATAAACATATATATCGTGTAATCAAAAATTAAAAAAGACTGCCAAGGCTCCGATAGAATAACCAAAAAATAAACCGAAATTTACTTTTCATAGCATTAAAAAAATTACGTTTGATACTGTGAACAAGGCAAAAAAAACTATTAAAACTTTTTTAATGAACTCGTCCTTACCAAACATTTCTTACCACCTTGGTTGTGCTGTTATTATTTTAAAACTTTTTTAGGTTATCTTAATTTTTTTTGCAAAAAAGTTATAAAAAATCAGGAGGTATTACCCTCCTGTGTTCGTTTATGTTATTAGTTTAGGTTAACTATTTGCTTGCGTTTACAAAAGCGTCTAAACGTGCTTGTTTTCTTGCACCTTTGTTAACGTGGAATACACCTTTTTGAACAGCTTTAGCAATGATTGCATGAGCTTTAGCAACTTTTTCAGATGCTTTTTCATCTTTAGCTAAAACAGCTTCACGAGCAGCACGAATTGCTTTTTTAACACGTGATTTCATAGCAGCATTTTTAGCTCTGGCTTGTTCCATTTTTGCAATACTTTTAACTTTTGACTTAATGTTTGCCATTTGTATTAACCTCCCTTTTTCATAATAGTCTTACGACTGAAAAATCTTCCTTATTATAGCATAATGAAATTAATTTTTAGTATTTCTATAATAATACTCTTGAACTTTTGACATTAATTCATCTGATATAGGTGATATTCTTGTGTGAACTGCTGGTTTTCCTGAGTATACATTTTCGTTTGAGATAATGTAGATGTTTCTTGCGTCTTCATCAACTTCTCCAGTTGTTGCGTCTAGGAAATAGTTATCAAGCATTAATGTGTAATCAAAGAAATTTGCTGGTGTATAGTTTACAAAAGCAAAATTTGAAAGATTACCATATTTTTCGAACAATTCATCTTCATCTACATAATCATCAATATTGATGTATGAAAGTTGATATAGAACATTATAAACTTCAGGGTATTTTTTTTCCTTTATAAGGAAATATCATTTAAAAACTTTTTTCAAAATTTCTTTGACTTCTGGATTTGCATCAAGTTGTGCTTTACGAGCTTCTAGATCTTGATATCACTTAACATTGTAAGTTTCTAGTAATCAATCATGAAGTTTTTGACGTTCTTCATCCGTAACTTTTTTAACTTTTTCTAGCATTGAGTCCAACATATATGGTAAAAAGTCTGCATAAATATTTTTAGCGTAAGTCTTGTAAGCTAATTCTTGGTCGTAGTTACTTTCTCTGATTAACTTAGCATGATCAAAAAAGCTATTATAGAATGTTCCTCTTACTGTTTCGTAGATTAAGTTTTCCGTGTTTTCTTCTAGGTTTTTAACAACGATAAAACCATCAACTAGAAGTAAGTTTTGAGTTGGTTTAACAACACCTAATGTTCCAACAGGAACTCTTGCTGGTGCTTCTTCGTCATCTTCATCATATTCTTCAGTAGCAATTTTACCGAAGTTATCTTCTGAATTATAAGCATCTAGCGCATCACCGTTGTACATAATTGAAAAACGAGCATCATTACGATCGGGATCAATTGTTTTATTTAATAACTCTTGACCGTCAGCGATTGCGTTAACTGCTGAAGTATCGGTAATTGATTTTCCCATTGCATCCAAAACCAGGTTTTTGAAGTTATCAATTAGAGATCCATACGTTTCTTCTTTAACATCACCTGTAAATTCAGAAGAATCAACAACTTTTCGAGTACCGTTTAATTTTGTTCTGTAAGTTGAACCGTAAATTAAGTTATCTCTCATCGCATCTGTGAAAAAGAAACGGTTGAAACCATTGTTTTTCATAGTATTAATGATGTTAAATTGTGAATAAGGATCACTGATACCTTCAACATTTTGAATTTTTGCTAAGTTTTGCTCTAGCAATTCTGTTGTTATTTCTATTTCTTTATTTTTATTCGAAGCTTTATTGTATCCAAAAACTGCATCTTGAGCAAAGTATGGCACGAAGTATTTTCATAAGTGATCGTTTATTTCGTTTCCTTCTCAGTCCGTTTTTAAGTACTCATCATAACTTTCTAAGTGATTTCAAACCGTTTCTGTATACAACTTTTCAAGTAATGATTTAAGCTCATCTTCAGTAGTTGTTTCTGGTAAATCTAAAAACTTTTGAAAATTAATTGGTTGTAAGTATCCTTTTTTAATTAAAGAAGCTGCTTGGAAATCACTTCCGATACCTGCAACAGCTTTGTTATTGACAATTGCTGTTGTAAATTCATTAATTCCAGAAAAGACTTTGTAATCCATGGTTTCTGATAACTTTGTCAAGTTTGAAGCAGAAATATATGATTTATAGTTTCAAAAGTTTGGTTTGTAATTATTCTTAATTTTGAAGTATACAGCACTACCAAGTGCTCCTACAGAAGCAGCACCCAGAGCTAAATATAGTCAGAATTTAGATTTTAGAATTGACTTTTTCATTAGTTCCTTTACTATGATTTTGTTTTTTGATAGTAGTAGATTCTTATTTTTGACTTAAGTTCGTTATCAACAGGGATGATCGCTTTATGATCCACTGAATCAGTAGATTGCTCGATGTAGAATAAATTCTGAGCAACTGAATCATTGGTTCCGTCGCCATTATAAAAGTAATTATTGTAAACAAATAATGAATCTGCTTCTATAGGTAGTGAATAATTAATATAGTCAAAATTGTCTATATTTAAGTAGTTTTTGTAAATTTTGTTTGTGATGTTTTCTGTATCTTCTTCATCTTTGGATAAAGATACTCAAGCAATATTGTTAGCAACAAGATCATCAATTTCAGTTTTATCGTCTTTTTCTCTGTTTTGGAAAATATTATCTATTAAAATGAGCTCTAAATTATTATTGATCTTATTTAATAAATCATCTCTTTTTTCTTTTTTCGAATAACCTTGAGTACTGTCATCAAGATTCTTATATTCTATAAGTGCTTGTGCAAATACGTTTATAACTGCATCTTTGTATAAAGTTTGAGTTAAATCGGCATTCTTGGCACTTTGTAAATAATTGAAATTGATTTTATCGATTAAGTCATTAACTTCTTGCTCTCAATCTTTTTCAGCGTTATATTCTTGTGCAATTTCTAATAATTCTGGGTATTTTCAATTTTTGTAATACTCTGCTTGCACGTTGAATACAGCTTGTTTTCTTAATTGTGCAAAATCCCAATCTGGATTTTCCACTTTTAGTTTTTGATAGTATAAATAGGTTTTTCCTGCATCTTGGTATGGACCTCTAGCAAGTAAATCCTGATATTTTTGATTTTGAAAATTAGTATTTGCTTTATTTAAAACTAAACCGTCTACTAAATAAACATTTTGAGAGGGTCTTACTGATGAAAAAACCTCTCCTTCTGGTAACTCTCTAAAGTTATCATTTGAGTAGTAGGCGTCAATCGCATCTCCGTTATACATTAAAGTAGCGTTTACGTTTTGCTTTAAAGGATCAATAAGGTCGTTTAACACTTCAAGTCCATCACCTTTAAATGTAATGTATTTTGTGTCTGTAACATTATGCCCCGTACCGTCTTTAATTAAATGTGAAAAATTATCAATGATTCTTTTATACGTTTGATCATTAACGGTTCCTGTAAATCCTGTTTGGATTCTTTCTTCGTTATTTAAGGCTATGTCATACGTGGTACCATATAACATGTTGTCTCTTTGAGCGTCGGTTATTGTTCAGTATTCATAACCATTGGCACGTAAAATTTTCATGATGTTGATGATTGAATAAACATCTTCGCCAACTAGAAAATCGGCATTTTTATATTTTTCAAAATCAATTTGCTTTAAAAGTTCTCCGTCTTCTGAAATTTTGTTTTCGTCAGCAATTGGAACTTTTTTGTAATTATAAGAGATGACTGCATCTTGTGTAAAATAAGGCACAAAATATTCTCAAAGTTTAATTTGTTGACCTTGTTCGTCTTTTCCTAAATAATCATCGTATTCTTGAAGATGATCTCAAACTATGGTAGATAAAGTCACTTTTAACATTTCTTCATAGTCTTCTGGTTTTAAATCTGGAAGATTAAAAAGCGTTGCATAATCAATTTTTGCTAAATAGCCTTTTTTGATTAATTCTGCTGCTATATAGTCAGTTCCGATTCCTGCTACTGCTCTATTATTAACAATTGCAGTCGTAAACTCAGTGATTTCATTGAATTGTTTATAATCAAATTCTTCACTTAAAACTTCAATGTTATCTTCAGACATCGAAGATTTGTAGTTATAAAAACTGGGTTTGAATTTTGTGTTTAGTTTTATAGAAAAACTAACAATAAAAACTAGTAAGATTGCAAAAAAACCAAAAGCAAAAGAGGCAAATCTTTTAAGAGTTTTTATTTTTTTCAACTTAGCTCAAACGCCAACTTACTTTTTTGACCTTCAGTGGTCTTTTTGATGTTTAATTTTGGTTTTTTTGTTGCGTTAACTTTAACTGAAACGTAAATTACGTTTACAACTAAAATAGTCATTAATAAAATAGCACCAAAAACAAGTGATCATGGTTCGAATGAACCTTCGTAAAGTTTTAGACCTAATGTTGAAGTGTTAGATACTGTTCTAGTGATGATAAAGTCATCCATACTTAGAACTGTTGAAACAACAAAAGTCATTACGATTGAAGGCATCATGTAAACAAAGTATGTTTTGAATCATGAAGAAAGTTTTGAGTGTCCTAGATCTTGTGAAGCTTCAAATAAGTTATTATTGAACTTTTCAGATCTTGGGTACATCAATGAAATTCCATAAGGAAGCGCCATAACTGTATGTGCTGCAATTAATCTTGGCATTCCTTCGCTGTCAGAAGAAATAATTCCAAATAGTAATCCAAAAATTAATACTAACCCGATTGCTGTGATGTTGTCAGGGTTAATGATTGGAATATTCATTGTTGCATTTAATGCACGTTTTACCATTTTATTTTTTTGTCTATACATCGCATAAGAAGTAATTAAACTTAAGAAAATAACAATCACAGAAACAGTAACAGCAATAATGATTGTATTAACAAGTGCAATATCACGACCTGCTTCGAGTACTGATTTTCAGTGTTTTGTTGTTGTTTCTGTTCAAGTAGTTGTTAAGAACCCACCTTTATCTGGATTGTCGTTGAATGATCAAATCGCTCCAACAACAAGTGGAATATAAACAATTAATAGCACAAATTGCACATAAATGTTTTTGAAAACTGCGAAAAATCTATTCATAAATAAATCCTTTCTTGAATTTAATAATAATTCTAGGAGTAATGATAATTAATGAGTAGATTAAGATGAATAGCGATGATACAACAAGAACAAGTGTTGAACCTTTTGCTAGATCATATTTATTACCTGGATTAATTGATGAGTTGATTACATCACCAATTGTTTGGTTTTGTGAACCATCAGGTAACAATTTTGCTGAAATAACGAATGTTGTCGCACCACTTAGGAACACCATACCAAAGCCACTAATTGTTGCTTTTAAAGCATAAGGTATTACGACCTTTACTAATGTTTGGAAAGTGCTGTATCCCATATCATGAGAAGCTTCGACGATATTTTTTGGCATGTCTTTTAAGACTGTATATAAAGGCATTATCATTAAAGGTAAGTTTAAATAAGTTAAACCTAGAACTAAGAATCATTCTTTGTTTAACTTATTTTCGTCGTCGAAAATGTTGACAAATAATGTTCTAATTGAATAAATTCTTGCAATTGTAAAAATTGCCATTGGACTTAAAATCAAAGTCATTGCATAAACTTTAAAAATCGCTGATTTTGAAGTCGAAATGAAGTAAGCAAAGGGGAATCCAATAATTACACAAAGTAGTGATGATGCAATCCCGATTCTTAGCGATCTTCAAATAATGTTTCAAGTTGTTGTACTTGTTACTAAAGAAGTATTATCTCCACCTTCAAGTGGCTTAAAAGCACTAAAAACAATTAATACTAAAGGTAGGATAATCAAAAATGTTGCAATTAAGAAATAAGGTATAGAAAGTGATAGTCTTTTGTTGAAATTTAATTTTTGATTAATTTTTGAAAACATCTGTACTATAGTCTCATTTTTGATCTTTATCCATTAAGTGGATAGAGTCAATTGTTCAGTCTAAATAAACTTCTTCACCTAATTCAAATTTCTTAGCTGTTTCAACATAAATTTTTTGATCTTCTTCTTCAAGTTCAACTGTTAAAAAGTAGTAACTTCCACGGTATGACATTTCTGTTACTTTACCTACAAGTTTTGTATCTGATTTTGGCTTAACATTAGTAATATCAATGTCTTCAGGTCTGATTAAGGCATCTAAATCTTCTGGATTAGCAAACTCTTTAAGTTTTGAAATTGTTTTAAAAGTTTTACCAAACATTTCAACTTTGTTATCTTCTTCCATTGAAGCGTTGTAGATATTTGAATCACCAATAAATGATGCAATTCATTTGTTTACAGGGTAATCGTAAATATTTTTTGGTGTGTCATATTGTTCAATTCTACCATCACGAACAACTGCGATTCTATCTGATAGCTCAAGAGCTTCATCTTGGTCGTGAGTAACAAAAACGAATGTTAGACCTAATTCTTTTTGAATGCTTCTTAATAAAACTTGCATTTTTTGACGAATTTTAGCGTCAAGAGCTGAAAGAGGCTCATCAAGAAGTAAAATGTCTGGTTCAATAACCAACGAACGTGCTAATGCAACACGTTGCTTCATACCTCCTGATAGCTCAGAAATATGTCTTTTTTCATTTCCGACAAGACCTACAAGCTCGATCATTTTGTTAATTTTTTCTGACATTTCTGCTTCAGTCATTTTTCTCTTGAAATATCTATTTTCAAAAGCTTGTTTTTTAAGATTTACATAATTTTCTCAGTATGAATATTTAAAGTCTGAATCATCAAGTCAATCTTGACGTTTTTTATATTTAAAAGTATTTGGTTGTAAAGTTTCAAGTTCTTTTTCATATTCCTCTTGAATCTTGTCAAGTTTTTTCATTTCAGCTTGCGCTTTTTCTGTTCATTTGACAATTTTTTGTTCAAGTGCTTTTACGTGTTTTTCGTTAATTGTTTCTTTTGGTACTCTTTTTAATTTAAGTCCGTAACGAATATTTCCTTCAACATTTAAGTGAGGGAAAAGGGCGTAATCTTGGAAAATTGTTGAAACATTTCTTTTGTGAGCTGGTAGATCTTTAATATCTAAGTTATTAAATTTAATTTCTCCACGTGTTGCTCATTCAAAACCACCTAATAATCTCAATATTGTGGTTTTACCTGATCCTGAAGGACCTAAAAGTGTTACAAATTCTCCTTTATTAATGATTAAATCGACATTATCTAAAACTCTTTTATCACCGAATTCTTTAACAACTTCTTTAAGTTCGATGATTGCGTTTGATTTGTTTTTTTGTGACATATAAACCTCCTAATTATTTTTAAACAAACCTAAACTTTTAGGGAGGCTTTATCAAATGCAAATAGTGAGAAAAATTCCACGAAAAAACGTAATGTTGGATACTCAACATCAGTGAAAACTGCTAGGATAATTCTCGCTAATTTTTGGTGCAAATTCTTAATGCAATTTTTCATAAAAACTATTATAAATGCATAACAAAAAAAATAAAGAAAAAAACAGATTTTTTGCAATTCAAAAACTGTAATTGCTATAATGATTTAAATATTAAAGACAAATAAATCATAAATTTACATACATTATTGCTTCATAGGGGTTTTATGAAAAAAAACATCAATAAAAAACTAGTTAAATTTAGCTTTATTTTTGTTATTCCTTATTTGATTTTCAGACGTCAGAAATCACAGCTTTTGCAACTTGAAAACGAAATGAAAAATTTAATCCTTTTAATCGAGGCTCAAATGATCAAAAAGCAAGAAAGTTATTCTCGTTTTTTAGAAGTAAAAAATATAAATAATGTTCAAATCAATGATCCATTTGAAACAATAAAAAATAATTTAAATTTTGATTTAAAAAAAAGATCAAAAGATCTGAAAAAAGTTTATAAAAATTTAAATGAATTTGAGATCGATCTAAATATAAAAGCAAAAAATGAAATTAAAGAAATAATCAAAATAGTTGAGCAAGAAAACACAATAGCATTGCAACTTTTCGAAAACTCAAGAGTAAAATACAATGAGATTTTAGGTGGTTTATTCAATTCATTACACACAGAGAATGCAAATAAGCAAGCTATAGAAACGTTTGTAAAATAGCATATTAACATTACAAACTTATTTCAGTTAACAACAAAAGCGTTTGCATTTTATTTTTAGCAATCAAATATTTTATTTGCTAAATGTGTTAAAATAATAACACTATGAGCAAAAAAAGAGATTACTATGAAGTTTTAGGTGTTGCTAAAAACGCAACTGATCAAGAAATTAAGAAAGCTTACCGTAAGCTTGCTATGAAATATCACCCTGATAAACTAAAGGATGGTTCATCAGATGAGAAAATGAGAGAAGTAAATGAAGCTTATGAAGTTTTATCTGATGCTAAAAAGAGAGCTAATTATGATCAATTTGGTCACGAAGGTGCTAATGCAGGATTTAACTCTGGAGGCTTTAATGCAGGTGGTTTTGGAGATTTCGGAGATATTTTTAGCGACTTTTTCTCAGGCTTTGGTGGTCGTTCGCAAAAAAGAAGTGGACCTCAAACTGGTGATGATTATAAAACAGAAATTGAAATCAGTTTTATGGAAATGATCAAAGGTGTTTCTTTGAAACGCAAATTTGATAAATATGAACTTTGTCTTTTCTGTAATGGTTCAGGGGCTAGAAGTGCTTCAGATATCCAAACTTGTTCAACATGTAATGGAGCAGGTCAAGTAATTAAAAATACAAGAAATCCATTTTTTGGAATCATGCAATCAAGAGAAGTTTGTCACGATTGTTCTGGTCAAGGTACAAAAGTTGGTCACAAATGTGGCGAATGTAAAGGTAAAAAATACATCAAGAACCATAAAGAGGCAACAATCAACATTCCTGCAGGAGTCAAAAGTGGTTCAAGAATGATTCTAAAAGGTTATGGAGCTAAAGGGCACAATGGTGGCCCTGCTGGTGACTTATATGTTTTCATAATCGTTAAAGATCATCCGTTTTGAAAACGCGATGGAGACAATATTATTATGAACTTCGATGTTTCAGTTTTAGACATTTTAAACGAGAATGCTGTTGAGGTTCCAACACCATATGGTATTCAAAAAATTAAAATGAAAAAATCTTACACAACAGGAAAAATTCTTAAACTGGACAAGGCAGGAATTCAGTCATCAAGAATGACAGGCGACATGAAATTGATCATAAATGTAATATTGCCTGAATTAAGCAAAAAAGATGAAAAAAAACTTATTGAACTAACTAAGAATCTTGAAGATTCAAGCAACCAAAGTTTTGTCAAAAATGTAATGAAATATTCATAAAAACGGGATCCCGTTTTTATTTTTTTATCTGTGAAACAGTTCTAAAAGTAAAACAAATTATATTTAAAGGTATTACCACGAAGAAAGAGTAAGATATATACAAATAATTCGACTATAAAAAATCAAAACTTTTTTGTGTTTAAAATCATGAATTACAAAGATACAGTGAACATTGATTGAAAGGTGTGTAAATGAGACAAAACGGTAGACAGTTTTTGGAAATAGCAAAAAGAAACAAAAAAGACGAGTTTTACACACAAATGCATGATATAGAAAGTGAGCTTTCTTACTATCAAGACAAATTTCAAGGGAAAGTTGTATATTACAACTGCGATGATCCTCAAAAAAGTAACTTTTTTAAGTATTTTTACACTAATTTTTCAAAACTAAAACTAAAGAAACTGATTGCGACCAGCTATTCTAAAGAAGGAAAAGCAAAGTTAAAAAGAAGGGTAAGTTTTATACCTTTAAAAAGTTGTGGTTTTTCGAGTAAAACACATTATCAAGAAAAAAACCATTACTCTAACCACACAAATGCAATAAATCTGATAACAAGGCCTTAAACAATAATAGTTCGATTCAAATGAAAACTAATCGTGAAACTTCTAAAGCTAACCAATCTCAATTTTTGATTACTTAATCCTAAATTCCTTTTTTCGTTTCTAATTCAGGATCCTAAGAAGGTTTTTTTGTTTTTAAATTCTATAAAGCAGTTTATATAGCAAATGTAAACGGTTTTTATTTTGTATAATTTAGCTAACTTATGGGTTTAACCATAAAAAACAGGGAAGGTATTTAGAATGAGAGAGAGAGAGAGAGAGAGAGAGCTAATCAGCCACAATTAAGGTTTCAAGGGTTCGAGGGTGAGTGAAAGCTCAATAAATTGAGTGACATTGTTTTCTACCAAAACGGTAAAAGCTTTGAATCGTTTCAATCTGATCAAGGCAAGTATTCGCTTGTTAAAATGAATTCTGTTAATTTTGATGGTGTGTTTAAAGAGTCAGGAAAATTTATAGACCTTGAAGCACAAACATTACTAAAAGACGATATTATCATGATTGTCAGTGACATTGGTTTTGGAAACCTTATAGGTCTTTGTGGTGTAATACCCGAAAACAATAAATACGTACTTAACACTCATACAGCACTTTTGAGATTAAATCAATTAGAAAATAATTCAATATATGTGCAAAATTTCATTAATAAAAATCAACCTTATTTCAAAAAGAATTGTCTCGGAATGTCTCAACTTCATATTACAAAATCGTCAATATTAGACTTTCCAATATATACTCCTTTCATAGCAGAGCAAGTAAAAATTGGCAAAAATCTTCGGTTTGTTCTTGATATTTTTGAATCCTCTATCAAAATAATTGAATTTAAAATAGTTCTTAAACAAACTCTTTTATCAAAACTGTTAATAAAAAATAATAGCTCGCTACCCGATTTCAGATTTAAAGGTTTTGAAGACGAATGAACTTATAAATCATGATCTGAAATTGTAGAAAAGATATCAAAAAACTCAAACGATAATACTTTACCTAAGCTTGAATATGAAGATATTGACAAAGGGAACGGAGTTTTAAATAAAGATATTTCAAATAAGTTTGACAACAGAAAGGGAATACTTTTTGAACCTGGTGATGTTTTGTTTGGTAAATTGAGACCTTACTTAAAAAATTGGTGATTGGCCGAATTTATCGGAATCGCCTTAGGTAATTTTTGAGTTATGAAGCCACTAAACAATGATTCTAATTTTGTTTTTAATTTGCTTCAAACAAACAGATTTAAAGAAGTGTCAAACTTAACTTTCGGAACTAAAATGCCTTCTTCTGATTGAAGTTTAGTTTCAGAACAAACATTTGCCATCCCATCACTTTCCGAACAGGTCAAAATCGGAAGATTATTTAAACTTCTAGATAAACTCATAAATCTGCAAAAGCAAGAAATCAACATTTTACAAAACCTTAAGAAAACAGCTATGAAAATGTTGTTAGTTTAAACACACCACTAATAACAAAAGTCTATTTTATAAGACTTAAGCGCCTTTGTGTTATTATTTAAATTATGAAAAATATTATTAGTGTAAAAATCGAAATTCAAAAAGATTCAAAAATTAAATACGAATGAAACCGTAAAACGAAAGAACTTGAGGTTGACAGAATTTTAAGAGGTGATTTTAAATACCCAGCAAACTATGGTTTTATTCCTAACGCTTTAGACTGAGATGGTGATGAATTAGATGTTTTAGTTTACAGCGATGAAAAATTCGTTCCAGGCGTGAGACTAAATGCTAGAATCATTGGTGCAATGAAAATGATTGATGATGGTGAAACAGACACAAAATTAATCGCAGTACATGCTGATGATTATAGATATGATTCAATTCAAAAACTAGAAGATTTACCAGCTCCTTTCTTAGATACAGTTAAAACATTCTTTAGTACATACAAAAACTGAAAACGTCCAGGAATCACATCAGTAGGTGGGTTCAATGATGTTGAATGAGCATTAAAAGAATACGAAGAATGTGTTGAACTAATGGATAAATACGGAGATATGGACAAAGACGATTTCATCAAATTAATGATGGAAAAACACCCTGAAAAATACGAAGCTTAATACAAAAAACAGCCACAGGCTGTTTTTGTTTTAACCTTTTTATCAACCACGACTTTCTAGGGTACTTTCTAGGGTACTTTCTAGGGTACTTTCTAGGGTACTTTCTAGGGTACTTTCTAGGGTACTTTCTAGGGTACTTTCTAGGGTACTTTCTAGGGTACTTTCTAGGGTACTTTCTAGGGTACTTTCTAGGGTACTTTCTAGGGTACTTTCTAGGGTACTTTCTAGGGTACTTTCTAGGGTACTTTCTAGGGTACTTTCTAGGGTACTTTCTAGGGTAGCACATCTTAAAAAAATAAAAACAATTTTTTTATTTTTTGGTTAATAACAAAGAGCAAAACAATCATCATGTCACACTTTGTTGTGGCTGAACAATTATATATTTACTAAAAGTTTTCAAATTCCTTTTTTGGTACCACCTTCTCTTTCCAGGAAGCCATGTTCTTTTAGTTTTTTTACATTTTTTCTAATACCTTCGAACGAAAGTTCACCAATCTTTTTATGAATTTCACTTATTTTTATTTCTGGGTCTTGTTTTATTACTTTTAATATTTTCACTTGTATATTCGTTAAAGATGAAATTCGATTCACTACTTCTCCATCTATGACTTTTTCTCTCTCAAACTGACCGTACACAGTATTTCAAAACACATCGTTAATATAAATAGACACCAATGTGTAATCATCTTCTGAAGATATTTCTCTAAATTTTAAATTAGGTGAGTTATTAAGTTCAAGTTCCTGTTTTGCTCTTCTTATTCCTGATCCATATGATTCTATATATTTAAGAGCATGAAAGCACTCTTTTAGTTTCTCATTAATGTATTTTCTGTTATCAAATTGTATACCCTGGTTCATCATTTCAGGAGTAATAGGTGGTATTGGTCTATTCAAATTAACAATTGTGATTTCTTTATGATATGCATGAACCCTTACAGGTTCTCTGACTGTGTAATCTTTATGCAAAATAGCATTAGTAATCAACTCCTCAAAAGTAACTTTTGGGTAATTGCATACTATTTCATGTTCGATTTTATCTCTGAATCTTAACGTCAGGCAATCATACACCGAACTTTCAAAATAATCAATAGCCTGTCTTACTTGTTTTCAAACAGGTCCATAGAAATCTTTACCTATCATTTGATCTTCCGTTTTGATCTGTCTAATGAATTGAACGTAGGCACCTGGAATAAATTTACTTGGATTTCTGGTAAACATTAATACAGCTCAGTTTTTAACTCTAAAATCATCTTCTTCAAGAGTAGACACCATACTTAAATGTCTTATTAAATCTTCTTTCGTCATAGCTAGAAAATCAGGATTTGCTTTTATTTCTTTTAAATACTCAATAATTAAGTCATGATTTAAGTCATTGACCGTAGCTAACTCATTATAGTTTTCACAAAAATTAAATCTTTCAAACTTGCTCAATAAATAAAGCTTTTCTCGTTTTGTTGCGAGTTTGGTTCTTGCATTCTCCCTGATATAAACACCAACTGGAAGACCAATCGTTTTATCGTTTTGAGCCTTCTCTGTAGTAGAATAAGGTCCTTCAAAGCAATTCTGCAACGAAATAACAATAAAGTTTCTTCCTTCAAACTTGTCAATCACAATTTTGAACTCCACTTTTGGTTTTATATAAGCAGTAAGCGATCTTAACTCATTTTCTGTTGTTTCTAAAAGCGATTCTTCAATACCTTTAATAGGCATTTCAGGTATTGCCTTTTCGCCACTATCAGAGTCATTTACTTCTTGTACACCTATAAACAGGTAATTTTCTACATTTTCATCAATATTGTTAGCAAAAGCACATAATGTTTTCAAAATAGCATCCTTATACTTTATTGAAGATTTGTATTCAATAGAAGGACCCTCAGCTAAACGTTTACTAAGAATTTTCTGTGCCACTTTTTTTATTTCATTTGTCGTCATTTTTACCTCTTATAATAATTATATTTATTAGTAAATAAACAGTTGTAATATAGGCTTTATTACGATCTATTTAAGTAATATTTTCACAATTGTGGAATTTTCTTATATGCCTGTAAAACAGCGTAAAAAAACACACATTAAGTGTGTTCTTTTTGAGTTATTTTCTCTTTGTAAAGTATAATCCTAAACCAGATAAAAGAGCTAAAATTGAAGCAATAACAGTTGCAATAATGTGTGGTGTAATAACGTCAATTTCGAAGTCAACTAAGTCTTTTGCCATATCCTTAATCACTGTCTTGACGATATTAGGTAACTTTTCATCCTTGACAATTTCTGTTAGGATTGCTTTTTCAGCTTTTGTTAAAGGTTCATTCTTGTTGATTTTATTAATTAAGTCGAATAATTTACCTTCTTGAGCTTTGTTTGCGAAGTTCTCAAGCTCTTTTGAATCATCATTTCGGTTATATTGATCTATTATTTGTTTAAAACTTTCACCATCTGCATTTTTAATAGTATCGATAATTTGGTCTGTTATTTCTGCTTTCTTAATATTCTTTTCTAGTTCTTGGTGCAACTTATCTATAATTAGTTGTTCGGACTCTGTAGCATTGTCAACTCTATTTGAATCAGTTACTTTCGCTCTTGCAATTTCAGCTTCAAGCTCTTTCTTCAGATCTTGACTTTCTTTTGTTCCATATTCAGAATTAAGGTATTTGTCAAGTAATTCTTTAACCTTGTCATTTGCGTTGACTTTTTCAACAATTTTTGCTAATTTTTCAACGTTAGGTAAGTTTTCATCAGATAGATCTTTAATTAAATTATTTGTTCTATCTTTAATTGTTTGTCTATCTTGAGTGTCTGCATTTTGATCATCTCTTACAAGATCATTAATTGCTTTTTCAATTTCTTTGATCTTTTCGTTCGCTTCTTGAGCTTTATTAAATGCTTTTGCAATTTCATCGTTTTGGCTTACTGGATCGGTGTCAAGGTTTTGATCATCTTGTGCTTGATTGTTGTTTTCAGGAAGTAAATCTGAGTTTTTAATTTGGTTTTTAAAATGATCTTTTTGAATTGGGTCAAGATTATCTAAAGCATCTACTTTGTCGATTGATTCTTGTTTTTCCTCATCAACTTCTTTCGCTTTTGCAATGACTTCGCGTAGATCATTTGAAGGAGCCTGGTTTTTAGCTCGTTCTTTGAGAATTTCTTTTTCTTTATCGCTCAAGTTTGCCTTATTGTCGATTTCATTTAATGCATCTTCAAGTGTTGGATTAACAACTTTTTTAGCTTCTTTTAAATCATTTAAGGCTTTTTCCAGATCTTTTAAAGGTGTTGAATCTCTGTTGTCTAACAATTCTCTTGCTTTATCTACTGCATCATTGTAAGTCTGTTTTTCTTCATCACTACTGTTTTGGTAATCATGAGTTTTTTCGACTTGATCCTTATTGTCTGTTAATTCTTGTAACTTCTTAATTGTATCTTCACGTTTTTCTTCACCATTCAGTTCTTTTGTTGATTCTTTTAATCTATTAATTAAATCTTCAACATTTTGTGGATCTAAATTAGCGTTGTCCGAAACTTGATCTTTAGCGTCATTTGAAGCCTGATCAAAGTTATTTTTCTTATCTTGATCTGCTTCGTTGTAATCAATTTTTGAGCTTTTATTCTCGTCATTAATTGGATTAGTTTTAACTAAATCTTTCAACTCACCCATTTTCTCATCAAGAATATTTGCATTATCTTCTATTTCCTGAACTGCATCGTTTGAAGTTAGTTCATCAACTTTGTCAAGTAAAGCCTGTTTTTGATTATCGTTTAGATTTTCTTTGTTGTTAATTAAGTCTCGAGCATCTTGTTTCTTAGCTTCTAGTCTTTCATCACCATCAAGTTTATTTAAATCTTGATTTAAGTTGTCAATTAATTCTTGAATTTTATCAGGATTATTTCTTTGATCTTGGTTTGAAAGTGTTTCTGAAACTTTATCTATTGCGTTATCAAAGC
The DNA here is from genome assembly GCF_019720735.1 of Mycoplasma sp. Ms02. GTDB lineage: Bacteria > Bacillota_I > Bacilli_A > Mycoplasmatales > Metamycoplasmataceae > Mycoplasmopsis. The sequence continues at coordinate 130,914 of NZ_CP081302.1, forward strand.
TCTCTTGAGAAGAATCGGAAGCATTTTTGTAATCAACCGAATTCTTAGTTTGATTTGCTTTTTCAAGAGCTTCTTGGAGATCTTTCATCTTATCGTTTAGCTCTTTAGCGTTCTCGATAATATCTTCCATTTGTTTTGCGTTTGTTAAGTTTCTAATTTGATCATTAAAATCTTGCTTTTGTTGAGGTGTTAGGTAAGGAAGAGTTTCGATTTGTTTAATTGCATCTCTTTGATTTTTATCAACATTGATAATACCATTCAGTGCATCACGAGCATCATTAACTTTATTTTTAGCGTCTTCGATTAAGGCAGGGTTGATAGCTTCACCTGAATTAGCCTTGTTTATAAGCTCATTTGCATTTTCGATAGCATTTTTCAGATCGTCTTTTCTTGATTGATCTGCATTTTGATAATCAACAGTATCTTGTAATTTTTCAAGATCATTATTTGATAGAGTTTCTTTTAATTCTTTTGTAGACTGATCAGCTTTCTTAGCATTATCCGTGGCATTTTGGGCATCTTGTGGAGTTTGAGCTTCTTCAAGTGCTCTTATCGCTTCATCTTTCTGACTTTGAGTTAAATTAGAAAGATTTGAAATTGATTGTTTAGCAGTATCTTTAGCTTCTTGTAGAACTTGTGTACCATCAAGAGCTGCCCTTGTTCCTTTTAATTCTTCAAGAACTTTGTTTAAAGCGTCAAGGTTTTGTTCATTATTACCTAAACGACCTGTGTCTAGTACTAAATCAGCATTTCTTAGAGCTTCATCGTAGGCGTTCTTCTTGTCAGAAGAAGCTAATAAATAGTTTTGATTATTTACTGTAGGATTGTCACCTTCAGTATGTTTATCAAACTCTTTTTTGATTTGTTCCATAATTTTATCAACTGCTGTAGCTTTGTTTTTAATTGGCTCAAATCTATCGTAGTCTGTATTTAAAGTAGTCTCACGAATTAAAGCTTCTTTTTGGTTTTGGTTTAAGTGTTCTAGTGAGTTTATGTATGCAGTGATCTCTTTAACCTTTTGTTTAACAGTTTCTTCGCCATCAAGAGCATTAAATGCATCAGTTATGGCCTTTAAATGCATATCCACTTCAGACTCTGTCATATTTGCATTTGGGTTAGTTAAAAACTCTCTCGCTGCATCAATTGCATCGTCATATGAAGTTCTCTTTGGTCTTTCAGCACCAGTGTAATCAATTTGTTTTCTGACTTCATCATACTTAGCAACGATGTCATTCAACTCTTTCATTTTAGCTTCAAAGTTGTTAATATCTTTTTTAGTATTATTAACTTCCTCTTCCGAAATTGCGTTTTCGATTTGCTTTTTGAACTCATCTTTTTTAGGTTGAGGTATGTTGTCTGCATCGTTTAAAACTTCTTTTGCAGAATCTTTTTGATTATTTAATTTTTCATTTCCATTTAGAGCATCTTTAGCTGCTTTAAAATCATTTAAAAGCTCATTTGCTTCTTCTTTGGTCAAGGAAGCACCTTTTTGAGGATCAATCGCTTTTTTAACTTTTGACGACTGATCTAAGAACTCATTTTGTTTATCAGCATCAGCTTGAGTAAATGAAACATCTGTTTGTGGCTCTTCTTTCAATCCTACAGGTAAATTGTTTAAGTAATCTTTTAGATCTTTCATTGTATCATCAAGAGCTTGAGCTTGATCTATAACACTTTGAGCATCCTCTGAATTTGTTTGAGAAAGTTTTGCATCTAAAGTAGCTTTTTGAGCATCGTTTAAATTAGGCAGATTTTCAACAGTGTTTTTTGCATCAGCTAGTACATGGTCTGCTGATCTTGCTTGGTCAACTAATTTTTTAAGATTTTCGTCGATTGCTCCTTCATTTCCATCTGTTTTTGTGGCTTCTTTAACTTTTAAGGCTATTTCTTTCTTTTGGGCTTCAGAAATGTTATCCATTTTCTCTAGGTTATCAATTGCATTATTTTTTGATTCATTGAACGCAGCATCTAAAATTTTGTTCGCTTGTTCTTCTGTAATGTTTCTACCAATTAAATCTAAATCGTTTTTCAATTTAGCTTTTTCATAATCTGTCAATAGATCAAACTTGTTTTCAAGTTTATTTTTTGCGTCTTCGTAAATACCATTTAGATTTTCTCTAGTAAAATCAAGTAATTCTGCTTTTCGTTCAGAATCTTCTAGCGCTGCATTTAAGACGCTTTGGTCATTTACGTCTAGATTTTCTAATTTAGAAAGAGCTTCTTTAGCGTTAATTAAATCTTGTTCAAAACCTTCTTTTACTGCTTGTGTTTCACCTGTATATTTAAGTGAGTCTTTAGCTTCTTCAGCGTTAGCAATTGCTTGTTGAAGTTTTGATTTTAGATCTGTTAACTTTTGAGCTTGATCTTTTACTTCATTTAATTTTTGAGCATTTTGAGCATTATCAAGTTTATTTTGGAAATCTTGCGTTTGCTGATCGCTTAGTTTTTGAGCATCATTAAGTGATTGAATATCAGCTTTTGCATTATCTAAAACTTCTTGACCATTTAATGCATCAATTTGTTCTTGGTAATTATTTAGTTTTTGAATAAGTTGTTCTTTTGTTAGTTGGTTACTATCATTTAAGTAATTCCTTAAATCATTTTCTAATGCATCAGCTTGTTCTTTATTTGAAGCAAATTTGTACTTAGGTTGATCTTTGGAATAAGAATTAAATAAATCTTTTGCTTTTTTATTTAAATCATTGATTTCGTTTGCCAAAATCAATTCTTGTTCAATATTAGCAGCACTTAACTTTTTGTCAATGTTATCTTTAAAAGTTTGTTTTTGCGATGGAGTTAAATGTTCAAGAGCCTCAATATCTGCTTTAGCTTTATTTTTGGCATCTTGTAATTTCGCATTATCAAGAACGATACCTAAGTTTGCATCGTAAGCACCATCATCACGAGATTTAGTGTTATCAATAGCTCTTGCAAAATCTGATTTTTCCTGTGAACTTAGATTTTGCAATTCATTTACCTTTGTTTTAATATTTGCTTTTGCTTGTTCAAACGCTTTCTCCTTAATCACCTGTAATTCAGATGCAGGAGCTGTTTTTTGTAAAGAATTAACTTCTGTTTCTAGTGCCTGTTTTTGCTCAGGAGTTAAATTCTCAAAAGATTGGATATCAGAAATTAATTTCTTTCTATTTCCGTCAAGAGTTTCGTAAGCTTCTTTATAATCTGCGACTGCATTTTGAATTTGACTTAATTTATTTATTAAATCGTCAGCATTTGATAAAGCAGGAGTGTTAGCGTTAGCAAATTGATTTGCAACATTTTGTTTGTTGGTGTCATAAGTTTGTTTAACCGAAGAATCAGTTTCGTTTGTATAAATCGTTTGAGAATGAGCTGCGTCATAACTCTGTGCATTAGCTTTTTCTTGTTCGTTTTTCTCTAAGTATTGATCTAGAGCTTGATTTAGTTTATCAAGTTCTGTTCTATTTTGAATTGTTTGGTCCACATTTTGTGTAAGAGCACTTTTTGAATCTTGAGATAAGAGTGTTTCGTTTGCGTTTGCAATTTTTTGTTTAACTTCGTTCAGTTTTACAATACCATTTAAAGCATCTTTTGCATTTTTAGCTGCATTATAGGTACTTTCGATCTCTTGACCTGTTGCATTTTCTTTTGCAAGAACATTTTTTAACTCTTGCATTTTTGCATCAAAGGTAGCTTTTAGGTTTTGATCTGCAAAAATATATTCTTTACCTACTTTTATTTCAGCTTCTTTTAAAACAAATTCTTTAGCAATTTCTTTTGGTAAATCAAGATTTTTTATTGCATCTACTGCATCTTGTGATTCAGATTCATTAACCTTATTGATCAACTCTTGTTTTTTAGCTTCGCTTAATTCTGAAAATCTAATTGCATTTAGTGCTTCATTTCTGTCAATTGGTTTACCGTTCAACCCATTAATCGATTTATCAATGTTGCTAATTAAAGATTCAAAATCTGTATCAGACATTTCAGAACCTTTTTGATTTAAAAGATATTTTGTATTGTCTAATTTGTTGTTTGAATCGCCATAAGGAGCCAGGTTTGCAAGTTCCTTCATTAACCCTTCTTGACCATTTGTTCCGTCTAGTAATTCCTTATTACCACTTTTGTCATTTTTGTATAAAACTGTTTTATAGTGGTCTGCGTATTTTTGAACTATATCTTGAACTTTTTTAGCTCTTTCTTTCAACTTGTTCAATTTAGCTAAAACTGCTTCATATCTAGTTACTTTTTCTAGATAATCCGTAGAACTTGAACTTCCTTGCAACTCTTTTATTAAAGCATCCTTAACTTCTTGAGATAAAGAAGCATCAGAACTGATTTGATTTGTTAAGTTATCAACGTATTCTTTTGCTTTTGATATTAATACTCTTTGGTGGTTGCTTACAGTGTTATTTAAATCCTCAACACCTTGTTTTTCACCTTCTAATGTTATTTTATTTTGGTTAGCAGAACCTACTAAGTAATTTTTCAATTGATTTTCTGATTTATCTGAAATTTGAATTGCTTTATCTTTACCTGCATATGAATTAGAACCAAGAAACTCTTGAAAGTTGGTTAAAAATAAGTCATATTCACGTTTGTCGGAATCACTGAGACCTTGTTGTGTAACAATGTTTTGAATTTCTTGAATACGTTTATTCAAGTTATTTCTTGCAGCTTCGATTTTTGATTGAATATCTTTAATAAGGGCATTTGTTTCAACAATGCTTTGTGGTGAAGGATTTGAAGTATATCTTGCATAAGCTGCTATTTCTTGGTCTTTCAGTTGTCTTAAAACATCAAGCTCATTTAAAGCATCAGCTTTAATATTTTCAGCTTGTGAAAGAGCTTTAGTTGCTGAACCTAAAATTGTATCTGATGTTTGATTTGAATCATTTGTTGTTTCAAGATCTAAATTTTTGACTTTTTGAATGAATTCTTCAAGATTTTCAGAAGTAATATCTACAGGTGTATTGTTTGTACCTAAAGTTCTTTGTCTTAATCCTTCTCTATACGCCTTAACTATTTGCATATATCTAATTTTTGCATAGTCATTTAAACCAGTTTTTGCTTCCACTCTAGCTTCAAGAGCATTAAATTCTCTATTTAAGTGTGATCAAATAACTTCTTTTGAAGCTTTAATTGTTCAGTTAATTCTAAAAGTAATTGTTTTATTAACTTGATCGATTACAGGAGTAACATTATAGCTAATTATTTTTCTTGAATCTTCAAGTGTATTTGATAGAAGGTTTCTACCTCTCAACTGCAATCTTCACTCTCTATTTTTGCTGAATTTTTCAATTTCTTCATCAGAAACTTTAGTTACAAAGAATCTTGAGTTTAAAGCTATTTCAGATTCTGTAGCTTTATTAAGATTTTCAAAAAGTTTTTGATCAATTTCTGCACTTAAACTTTCAAAAGTCGAATCAGGCGCACCTACTTCTTTAGAAACTAGTTTAATACCAAATTTTGCATCTTCTAGAGATGTAATGCGTTCATTTGCTGGTTGAATTTGGAAAAGAGGGGTTGATGAATCAACGTATTTGTCTTTTTTGATTGTGTGATTTACAGAAACATCAAAATTAACAATCGGTCTTTTGTCATAAGTCTTCATTAATGTTCTTGTAAAAACGTAGTCATAATCAGGGCTACCTGCTTGAAGAAAAGAACCTAGAGCCGACACTCCTACAATTGATTTTTTTCTTCCTGAGTTAACCTGGTCTTGAGTTAATTGTAAATAAGGTGAATCGTAATTGATTTTTGTTTTGAAAGTAAATTCTACTTTTTGTGATTGACCAGAAGTGTTGCTTCTTTCGTTTTGAAAAATCTTCATAATCAGAACATTACCTATGGCAGATTGATCAACTCTGGAATCATATAAACTACTATTTACACCATTATTTCTTAAAAATGTAAAACTTGACTTATTGTTTGATGAAATTTTTTCAGCAGTTGATGTTTTTTCTGTATTAGAATTTGCAAACAATCATTGATCATCTCAGGTGTAACCTAAACCAAATTCTTTAGCTTCATCATAAGATAAAAATCTTGTTTCCACAGATGTACTTAAAGGTATTAAAAAGTTTTTTTGGAATTTTGGTAAGAATGGAATGTTTGATGTTGCTCAAAATCTTCAACATCAAAATCTCATCCTGTCGTATTTGGAAAGGTTTGAGAAGATGAATTATAATTACGTACATACGAATTGTTACGTGTGTAATTAATACCATCATCATAGATAATCATATTTCTGTTAAGAAATCTTTGCACATTTAAAATTGAGAATAATTTATCTTCTCTTGCGAAAGAGTCGGTTAAAGAACTTTGATTTCCTACGTATTCACTATATGTTTTTCTAGGATTTGTAACATTCTGATTAAAACTAACAACATTTGATGCGTTTATATTTTTCGCAGAAGCAAATATATACTCTTTAACAGGAATGTCACCACTTTTATTTTTGACAACAGGTGTGGCCTTACTAAAAGTTGGTGCTTTTTTGGGGTCTATAGTTGTGTTTGTTTTAAAATCAATGTCCAATTGACCAGTTTTTCTTACGCTTTCCAATCAATCAGATGTTACATATGAAAGAGATCCTGGAACAAATTCTAAATCGTCTGATAAATATATTGCAAATCTTGATAGATCAGGGTCATTTCTTAAGTATCCACCATTTCTATCATTTGCATTGGGTAAAGCTGAATTAAAAATTGCCTTTCAAGTAATTAAGCCATTTTCTGTTGAAACGTATTGGATGTCAGCAGTCTTTTTAATACTTTTAATTATCTGTGTTTGGTCGCTTTTATTCGCATAATCTTTATGTGTATCAGAAATACGATCTGATCCGTATGTCATTTCTGTTGAAATATCAATAACATCACTTTGATATCCTGTTATATATTGAATTTCAGCATCTGCATCATTTCCAACATTTTCTCAAATTTCATTTGATTGAGTATTTTGTGCTTCACCTGCTGAAAGAAGTGTTAGTGCAGGAAATGCACTGAGTAGACCAGCGCTTGATACTAATAAAATCTTATTTTTGGTTTTTTTCATAATTTAAGGTTAACGTTTTAAACTCCGTCAACTACCTTTCTTATTTTGATTCATTCATTTCATGAAGGTTGTTGTGATTGGTTTTTAGTAAAGTATTCCGAAATGCCTTTATACTCGTATGGACTTGGATTTTTATATTTAAAAATAATATCCATATAGTTTGATATATCAGGTCTTAAATCATTTCTATCGTTTCTTTCTTGGATTAACTGATCCATATTTGCTTCTTTATTTAAAATATAATCAGCTAATTCTTCTTGGGTTAGTTCTTCTTGTAAAAGATCAATTTCTTCAATATGATCCTGGTTATCTAAATTTGTTAAATCCACTATTTTTCATCTACCATCTAAATATACTTCATTTCAAGCGTGACCTCCAGCTTGCGTGGTAGCAAAGCCATCTTGCAGCAGCTCTCCTCCAACAATTCTGACTGGTATATTCAATAATGTTAAAGCTAAAGAAAGATTTGAGCTATACCCAACACACTGCAATTGTTTGTCTTTTCCAAAAATTGCAAAAGGTGAGTAAAATCCGTTTCCTTCTGAATTAAAGTTATAGAGATTTCCATCTGTGTTTAAGCCAGATAAGTAAGTGGTGTTATTTAAAATGTAATACGAAACAGCTTCGATCTTTTGTTTTTCAGTTCACTGTGGGTTAATTATTTTCGGCAATATTTCTTTTCATTTTGCAATTCAATTTAAATATAAAGGAATTGGATATTGAGAATTTTGAACATAATAATTACTTAAATCTAAACTTGTTGGTTGACTTAAATTATGTTCTTTGATCACTATTCGATCTTTTAATTTGACACTTCTGCCATTTTGGTAAGTATATTGATTAAAGGAAGTGATTACTTTTGAACTTGCATCATTAATTTTTATTGGGTTGATTTGAACTTCTCAATCAGGACGAAGTAGTTTATCAACGAAATAGTTTGGTTTGTCAAAGTAGAGATTTGCAAAAAATGAATCGTAATCTGTTCGATCAACAAGAATTCCATTTCCTTCTTGTGGGAATGCACTAAAAGCTAAAGCATACTTATCGTAATCAACATTTTTGTAAATTACATTTGTATAAACTGGTTTTTTAGATTTTGTAAACTCTTTTTCAACTGTTTCATAGTGATATTCCACGTTTGGATCGATTTCGCCAGTGTAATTAAAAAAGTATTTGCTCGCATATTCTGGATATCTTTCGCTAAATGTCTGAATATCATTAAAGTCTTTATCTTCAACTAAAAGCTCTTCATTAAGACTTTTTTGAAGATATTCTCGATAGTCATTTTGATTACGAACATTACTTAAATAAGATCAAGTTGATGTTGTAAAGTTATATGAATCTTTAATAAACTTCTGTGCTTCAGGGCTTTTGAACTTAGTTAATAAATTAAGAGCTTCAATATTTTCTTCTGAAATTAGTTGAATTGGTTCGCCTTTGTAAATGTATTTTTTATCATGATCGTAATTCTTCAAAAATGAAGCTATTAATTCGTCTGTCATTCTTAAAGTCATATATTTTGAAGATAAATATTTTGTCGGATAAAGACTTCATTGATCATTATCATCGATTCCTCATTGAACCAAAACAACTTCGTTGTAGTTGTTTTGGTACTTATCGATTAAAAACTTAAGTCTTTGTTCTGCTTGTAAATATAAATGATCATCAGTTTTGTAAAACTCATACATTTTGATCAAATGGTCTAAAAAATACTGTTTTACTGGGTTATTTGCATTAAAAGTTATTCCTGCTTTTTTAGCTTCAATTGCTTTTGAAAGAAAATCCTTTTTATATTCTGCTAAATCAGGTTTGCTATAAATTTCAAAGGCTGGACTTTCGATTTCAGAAGAAAGTGTTGATTCATATTTCTTGCGTTCTAATCAACTTGTCAATTCTAAATAATTAAAACTAGTTAGAGCTTCTTTAAAACTTAAGTTTTCAACTGATTGCTTTCAGTTTAAAAATGCTTCCTGTTGATTTTTATCTTCAAAAGCTAAATCTTCTAGAACTGCTTTTCTTACTATTTTATAAATAGAAATAACATCTTTTAAATCTTTTATTAAAGAAGTTATTAAATTAGTTCCATTAATCTCTGTATGAGATATTCCTGTTCTTTGGTAGTTTATTGAAGCTTCAGGAAAATCGTTTAAACTCAAAACAAATGATGAATCTTTTTTGCTTGCGTTTCAATTCGCTTTGATTTGAAGCAGTTCTTTTAATCAAGGAATTTTGCTTGCAATAACTTTTGAGCTTAAAAGTTTGCTGATTTGAATTTGAATCTGAGACTTGCTACTTAATAAAGCTAAATCTGATTCAAAGTTGTTCTTAAAGGCATTAAAAAGAAAGTTATGATTTTTCTCTTGGCTTATCTTGCTTTTTAATGCATCAGAAATATGATTTGAATCCAGTTTTACATTAAAAACTTGAATCACTTGTTGAACACTTAAATCTTCATTTTCCAATAATAGATTAAAAAACTGATCGGAAAGAGCTATATTCTCAAGGTCCTCAAAGATTTCAAGCGAGTTTCTTTGTTGAGCAGCTTCTGTTTCGGAATTTTTTTGATCTTCAACGATTTCTGGCTCTTTAGCTATTTCAGGCTGATCGTTTTGTGGCGTTTTGAAATTATCATTTTTAGTATTCTCTTTCTTGATTTCTTGTGAAGAACATGATAAAAGAAAACTCACAAAACCAAGCGTACCTATTGATGATGCAATTAAAAACGGTAGTTTTTTAGTTCTCATATTACCTCCTTTACTTTTTATCGATTAAGTCAAATAAATTTATTCTTGGTAATAGTATGTTATATATTTTAAAGATTTATTCAAAAAACGGCAATATTCGATTAATATCGGGTCTTGTAATCAAGATGTGATTTCAACAAAAAAAACGGCAAAAACTGCCGTTTTTTGTATTTTTTATTAGGTAGTTAAATAACCTAGCTTGAAAAGTAAATTTTTTTATCAAAAATAAAAATTTATTTAATTGTTTAGAAGTTTTCTAAACTTTAAATAATTTAGAGTTTTGAGAAAGTTCAAGAACAGTGTTATCGTTTTTTAATTTTTGTGGAATTTTACTTTCTAGAATTGATAAAACGACTTGAATGTCTTTGTTAGATAAATAATCATTTAAAAGTAATAGCTGATTATTGTCCATTAATTCTTTTTTGTCATTAACTAAAAAATTAAGAGTTTTTAGTTTCATGTTTTTGCAATATAAGATGTAGGCAAGATCAAAACAAATTATTTCTCCTTGCTTTTTACCACTGCTTGAAGTCGTATTTGATGTATAAAAATCAATTTTCTTGTTCTTTTCGTTTATGTTATAAACTAAATAAAAGTTTTCACCATAAAGTGCTCTTGATGCTTTAGAAAAATAGTCATTTAAAACTTCTAGTCTTAAATCAAGTTCTGCCAAACTTTCTTTGCTTTTCTGTTTTTCAAAAATCTCGTTCAGTTCAAATTTTTGAGCAGATACTTCTTGCTCAATTTCATTTATTTGCTTAAGTTTCTGAGTTCATTCTCCCTTGAAAAGATAAAGTAATTTTATTTCCTGGATTGCCTTTTCAAACTGTTTAGGGTTATCGATGTGTTTATACTTCTTGTGTAACTCTTGTCTCTGTGTCTGCAAATTTTCGAGATCTTTAAGCAAAATGTCCTTAGTATCAATCAACTCAGGAAGTTGTTCTTTAAGAATGGTTATTTGATCTTTTATCATTTTATTATGAAAACATACTAGATCATCAAAACTTTTGTTGATATTCTTTACAAAACTTGAAGTTGTTTTATAAACACTATCAAGAGTAAAGCTATCCTTTGTATATTCTCTTTCATGAAACGATTTTATTGAATCATTAATTAACTTTATTTTTGTATTACATTCATAAATTCTGACTTTATTAGACTCGATTTTATTATCTAATTTATATACTTCATCAAGAATCTCATTAACATTTTCGACATTCATAAGAGATTCTATGAATTTTTCCATTCTTTCAATTTGTAGATCATTATTTTTTAATACTTGCTTAATTTCTAAAAGCTTAGTGCCATTTTTTGTTCTTTTGATTTCGAGATTTGAATTTTTTATACTTTTATTTAAAACGGCTTTGTTCGTATTATCTAGAAGTTTTAATCCCAATTTATAATAAACAAGTTTTTCGTACAAAAAATCGCTTGTAGAATCAACTAAGGTCTTAATTACGTTATTAATCGATCTATCTGTAATTCGTACATTTTGTGAGACTATTTGTCTAATAGTAAGGCTGTTTTCGCTATCACCTTTATTTTGAAATAAAAGTTTTTTAAGTTCTATTCTGTAATCATTTTCAGAAAAAATGGTGCCGTTAATTATGTTTTTACCTTTTTTTGGCTTGAGCTCACGAGAAACAACTAAACTTTTAAAAACATGTTTCTCATCAAGCGAATCACAAAACTCAACAATTAAAAGAACTTCATTATTTTTAAGAAACTCTAAAACATCATTGTTTTCGGAATTATTATTTTCGGGAGACTGATAAAGAATAGAAACTTTAGCTCCAAGAGCAATATCAATCAATCTGAGGGTGGTGGTTTTACCCACATTATTTCCTGAATTAGTTTCAACGGAAGAATCGGTCTTGTCAACTATTAAGTTTAAACCTTTCTTAAACTTAATTTCTCTTAAAACTTTTTGATTAGAAAGAAGAGTTAGTTTATTTATAAACATCTGTAAATCCTTCCTTTTTTATCAATATTGATTTCGTTTATCAAATAAAGTCAATCAAGTCCAAAAACAAACATTCTTGGAGTTATTTTTTCCTTTTTATTAATGTCTGAATAAAGATCTAATCAATTTTGCTCGGAAACATTGTTTTCCACTATGTGCTGTAAAATCAAAGTAGAAACGTAAAAAATAGAATCTTTAGGATTAATGTTTATTGGCAGAAGCATCTATTCCTCGCTTTCACTTTTTTGAATATTTTACATCTTTGAAAAACTTCTAAAATTATTATTTGCAAATAAAATTTAATCGAGTCTTCGCTAATTTTGCCATTTAATGTTTTAAGGTTTTTACTTTCATAAACTTTTTCAACCAGTTCAAAATAAATTTGTTCGGGCTTTTTATTATCTGAAACTTTGATTTTGTAATAAATACTACTAATACTTTGAGTAACAAATTCCGGAAAAGGAATGCCTTCTTTACTTTTTTCTGAGTAAAGCTCTCTAACAAAAGAGCAATAAGGAAAAATATCAATTAAGTAATCTTCAAGTTCTATTAGATCATTAACTTTTATCTTTTCTTTGAAATCAACAAACTTTGTATCAATAATTTCATTATTTTGCTTTATATTTACAGTATAAAGGTACTCTATAACCTCCATAAGTTCAGATTTTTTAAATACATTTTTTTGTACATCTGGGAAATAATAATCTAATGTGTTTGAAATTTTTTCAACAATTCTCGAACCTAAACCAATAATTCTTTGTACCAGTCTTGGAACAGTAAGGATTTCGATATTCTCGTTTATGAAATTCGTGCTTTGTTTTATGTAATCGTTATTAATGTCTTTAGATGAACAAAAAACAACGATAAGATTGTATCCCTTTAACGATTCTAAGTCACACTTTTCTATCGTTCTTTTTATTTTATTCTTTACGTTTGATGTATTTGTTGTGATTTGACAAATAATCTTATTTTTATGATCAATTAAATCAAATCCTGGATTGTTTTTTGAATAAGAGTTAGCGTTGACCAATTCTCACTTTTACACTAGATTTAAAGTTTCCTTATAAAGATTTTCAAAAAATGAAACATAAAAATCTGAGCCCGATTTATTGTTTATTGAAATGAAATTCTGTGATATTGAAAACTTATTTTTAATATTGTCGATATGATTTTTATAAAGCATATAAAAATTATAGTTTATCACGATTTCGCAAGTCAAAGTTTCCACATTCCTTGCATGAAAAAAACACCCTAAGGTGTTTTTATGTTATCTAACTTCTAGAACTGATTCTTTAACAGAAAGTTCTTGATCTGCTTCTTTTACAAAAGTAACATCTTTGTGTGTGCTTTCACTTAGAACAACAACAATTGGAGAAGATTTTAAGTTGTGTTCTTTTAAAACAGCAAGATCAACTTGAGCAAGTAAATCACCAGCTTTAACTTCGTCACCTACTTTAAGTTCTGTTTTGAACCCTTTACCGTTTAATGTAACAGTGTCAATACCAATGTGAACTAGTACTTGAACACCTTCTGAAGTTTCAATTCCGTATGCGTGTTTTGAATCAAATAAAACAGTTAATTTTCCTGAAACAGGAGCGTAAACCATTCCTGTTTTAGCATTTTCTGAAAAGTCCATTGCGAACCCTTCACCCATCATTTTTTCAGAGAAAACACCGTCTTGAATACTTTCAATACTTAATAGTTTTCCATCTGTTACTGCACTAACAACAACTGGGTTAGATAGCACATCTGATGACTCTTGTGAAGCAACTTGTTCTTCTTGAACAGGAGCTTCAAGTTTATTACCTTTTGCTTCTCATGCTGCAATAGCTTCACGTGAAGCTTTAATTTTTGTGTTTAGTTGTTCAGCAGCTGGACCAAAGATCGCTTGAACGTGTTTTTTACCTTCAATTTTGATTGCTGTTGCACCTGCAGCTTTTAAAGCTGCTTCATCAACAAGTGCTGAATCAACAACATCATATCTTAGTCTTGAAGCACAGTTGTTAAAAGCAGTAATGTTACTTAGACCACCATAAGCTTGAACAACGGCTAGTGCTCTAGGATCAACTTCTTCTGATCCATCTTTTTTAGCTAAGAAATCTTTTTTGTTAAATAATTTTGTGTTTGAACCACGTCCTGGTGTTTCTAAGTTGAATTTCTTGATAAAGAATCAGAATCCAAAGAAGTAAACTGGAACGTATACTAATCCGATTAGTAATGATCAATAGAAGTTTGTACCTTTTGCGACGTTAACAGCTCCATAGATTGTTAAGTCTAATAGCCCTCCTGAGAATGACATAGGTACGTGAACTCCAGCAATGTTTGCTGCCATAAATGAAACAGCACAGAAGAATGCGTGAAATCCTCAGAATAAGTAAGGAGCTAAGAATAAGAATGTAAATTCGATTGGTTCTGTAACCCCTGTAACTAATGATGTAACAGCTGATGGAACAACAGCTGAAAGAGCAACTTTTCTATTTTCTTTTGGAGCTGCCATAACCATAGCTGCAGCTGCAGCAGGTAGTCCAAAGATCATGAATGAAAACTTACCATCCATAAATCTTCCTACTTTAACTCCTAGTTCTTGAGCAACGAAAGTAAATAAAGGAAGTGTAACTTTTTCTGAAACACCATTAACAGTTTTTGTGAATGAAACTGTATCTGGGAATTTTAATAATGAGTTTGACATTGTTGAGTCACCAACAAATTTTGATGGCTCTTCAGCAACTTCTTTGATTAAACGCATTAAGTTTGCATCAAAGTTAGATACTACAACTTCTTTATTTGTAGTTCAAGTTTGTAAAGCTGAGTTTAAATCACCACCAGCATTTGAGTATCATAATGGTGAGTAGAAAGCGTGGTGTAGTCCAAACGGAACCAATGATCTTTCCATGAATCCGAAAATAAATGATTCGATTCCTAAAGGAACTTTACCTAGAACGTTACCGAACGCACTAAGACCAACACCAACTCATGGTCATAATAATAAGAATACGAATGCTAGAACAGCCATCGCAGGAACTGTAACGATAGCAACGAATCTTTTACCTCCGAAGAATGAGAACATTCCTGGAAGTTGAATTGTGTGGTATCTGTTGTATAAGTATTGAACAATAAGACCTACTGTTAAACCACCAAATACTGATGTTTGCAATGATGTGAATCCTAATGTAGATCCAACAGTACTTTTAAGTACTTCTGCATCACGTCCTAATCCTGAGAACAGAACGTTGTAACCTGTAACTTGAAGATTTAATAATCTTGAAATTTCATCTTTTTGATTTAAAGTAATAACTCTTTCTCATTCGACTTTTTCGACTTTTACGCCGTTTTCAAGAACTTCTTTAATGTTCTTTTTAAATAAGATAACTGGACCATCTGCAAGTCCTGATACCTTAAATGATGTAAAGTTTTCATTTACATAATCTTTTGAATTTTCTGGTAACGCACCATTATAGTAGAACAATTCAGTTCCAGGTGTGTCACTTAATTTCGCAAAGTCTCTTACTGGAGTAATAAATGGTGATTGCACAGCTGTGAAAACCAAGTATCCAATAATTGCAGCAAAAACAGCAACACCAGCTTCGTCAGTGAAAGCGATAACGAAAGCTGCAGCAAATAATAATGGTAATGCAGAGAAAACAGGATCACCTAACATTTGGATAAATTTACCAAACGTTTCAAGACCTGATCCATCTGCAGCATTATTAGCAATAGCAGCACCAACTCCTAGTCATAGCCCAGAGATAGCCATAACTGAAATTGGAAGCATAAATGCACCTGAGATTTTTGATAAAATCTTACGCATTTTACCTGAACCACTATTGTCTAGTTTCTTGTCTTTTTTTGCAAAAAGACGAGATTTTCCTAAACCTAATGTTTTCATTGAAATTAACCTTTCATAATTTATATTGTTATAGTCAACCGAAGAAGTAATGAATATAACAAGTCAATTTTAAAACATGAAAATTGCTGTTTTTCATAAAAAAAACATTTGCGAGAAAAACTCTGCAAATGTTTCCACATTTCATTCTATAAAGCTGCTATAAGGGCTACGAATAGAGAGACAGCGATGATTAAACTTGCTAGTCCAAATATTAAAGGAGAATTGTATTTAGCTCTTTCTCAAGATGGTAAAAATAGTCCAGTTTGTTCATATCTTGTGAATTTTGTTCTTGGGTTATTCTTTTTATATTCCTCAAATTGAAGCTTCTTAAATTCACGAATCTTCCTAATTGATATAGGGTAAAACGAAAATAGCACAATAGAAAGAAGTCCAAAAAGCACTGTAAATGTTATTAAAAATGGGATAGTCATTATTTTCTCCTTGGTTTTTTGGTTAATCGTATTATATGATAAAAAATACCACATTTTATAAGCAAAAGTATTGATAATACGGAAATATATCCATATTAATCCTGTTTTTATCAAGGTAATACCAAAATAAAAAAAACTAATAGTGAGTTTCATCACTTTATAAACCAATTAAACAGATAAAAATAACTTTCTGTTTTGTTTATTTAAAAATCTAAAATAAAAATTTTGTTTCTTGCTTAAAAGTTCTTTAAGTTCATTATTGGTTTTGGCTAAAAAGTATAAGCTTCAAGAAATACAATAACCAAAAATTACTAGCATTACTATTAATACTTTTATTCCGTTTATAGGACTTGACAATGTATCAAATGCAATTGATAACAAAATTGCAAATAAAGATATAAATATAAAAAGCAGTAAAAATGTAAAAATCAAAAAGTAATGATTTAAAAACGACTTAGCCAAACATTTTTCAAGTTCGACTTTTGATTTTGGTTGAGATTTTTTGAAATCATTGTAGTCTTTTATATATAGACCAAAAGGAATCAGAAGTTTAATCATGATATCCATGATTTTTAATTCCCATTTTTTCCTTAAAATAGCAAAACCTATGTAAGCTTCTAGGGTCTTAAATAAGATAAATAAACCAAGACTTATATATGACAACGCAATTAAAACTACTGGTTTTTCAACCATGATTGTTTGCAGTTGCAAATTCAAGAATAAAGGTTGTGAAACTTTTATACCTATAAATAATGATAAAAAGAAAAATGATAGTATAGAACACACAGTAGAGATTTTGAAAGACAGCTCTTTTTGATAAGTGATAACTTTGTTTGCCATAATAACTATTTTATATAAAATTTAAACTATGCATAAATTTTGACGAAACACGATGTTACTTAGTCTTCTTAGTGTAGGATCTATCTCTCTCGTAAGTTATTTAGTATTTAGAGAAGGTGGTTTAAAACAAACTTATGATAAAAGGATTTTGAAATTAAAAGATAATACGTTCAGCAAAGATCAAGCAGATGCTGGTGATTTAGAACTCGAAAATATCGAAGAGATTCAAGATAAAGCTGATATTAATATTTATTACACGAAGTGAGGTGTGCAAACTTTCTATAATTTATTACGTTTATCGTTATTGGCTAAAACTGAAGTTCAGTTTCTTTATTCTTCTGAGATTCATCAACAATCTAAGATCAATCTTGAAGAATTAAATGACTTTTTAAAAAACAAAAAGTCTAACAATTTATCAAAAAGCGAACAAGAGAATGAATCACAGTATCAAAAATCACAAGCGATTGATTTAAACAAACAAAAAGTTGACTTTTTTGACTTTATTGAAAGAAAAGTAATATCAAATCCAAATAAAAAGATTCAAATTTGAATTAATTCTGATTCGATTAAAGATGACGCCAGAGTAATTAAATTACTTTCACATCCGAATGTTATTATCAATGGTATAGAAGACTCAAATGTAATCGCCTATCATTTATTAGAATTCTGACTTAATAAAGAAAAAGCAAGCCTATACGATCCAACGACAAACACTTGAAGCAACAAAGATCAAAAGTTTTATAATCGTGCTACCCAATATATTCTTCCATCTGATTTGCTCCAAAAATATAATATCGATCGTTATAGGATTTTCTTCTCGGAAAATCATTATGTTGACCTGTTGAAGCGAACAGGGTTAAAGAACATATTTCCGTTTTTTAAAACAGAAACTTCTAAAACAATAAAAGATTTGATTTTTACTACAAGAGATAAAAACAAAAAGCGAATAAGTACTTATTGATCAAAAATAACTTCATTGAATTGAGAACTCGAAAGAGATAAAGTTAACGCAGATAAAAAGCTTAATAATCGCCCAAGTATGATTGTCTTAGGAACTGCGCTAAACGATGACTTTGATTTTTTTGCCACTTTAGTAAAAGAGTATAGTGAGCAATATAACATCTATTACAAAGGTCATCCTGGTCACAATGTGACAAGCAATCGAATCACGAGTAAGATATCAAGTCATAATAAATTTTCATTTTTTAACTATAAAACAGGCTTAAATGAAGATTTTACATTACCAATAGGCAGCATTGCTTCGGTATTAGAAACACAAATACCTTCAGAAGAACTAACAAGTGATCATGCAACCGAAGAGAATGGATTGTATTTTGATAAATGAGCTCTGACTGATCCATTAACATCAGCAGCAAAAGCAATATTTAATGGTGTTAATACTCCGAAAGATTTTATAGTCCTTTTCGAACAAGATCAAAGAAAGATAGTAACAAAAGAAAACTTCAGCGAAAAATTAGACGAGTATAGGCAAGAGTCTCTGAAAACTTACATCCAAAACAACGTAAGTTTTGAAGTACCAGAGAATACCGAAAACCTCGACTTATGAAATCAAGGATTATTGATCACAAATCCAAATACCTTTATAAGAGAAATTTCTATTTCAAGAGTGTCAAGAGTTGAAAACACCTTCGATATAGTCTTAAACGTAAAAATACAAGCAAATGGTTATACTGAATCATTTAACGATATTCATATAACTAAGCCAATATCTTAGCAAGTTAGATAAATTAAAAACGCTAGATGTTTATAAACATTTAGCGTTTTTAATGATCTTATTTATTACTGTTTAAGCTGGCATTGTATAAATCATAATAGAAACCTTTTTTAGATATTAGTTCATTATGATTTCCAATTTCCACGATAAAACCGTTGTTTACAACAATAATTTTATCTGCGTTTTTAATTGTACTTAAACGGTGAGCAATAACAAACGTTGTTTTGTTTTTCATTAATTCCATTAAAGCTTTTTGAATGACTTGTTCGGTGTTTGAATCCACGTTTGAAGTTGCTTCGTCAAGAATTAATAACTTTTGATTAGATAAAATTGCACGCGTGATCGAGAGAATTTGTTTTTGCCCTTGAGAAAGTACAAATGTTTCATCTATCACTGTTTCATAGCCATTTTCAAGAGCCATAATGAAGTGGTGTGCATTTGTAAGTTTGGCTGCATCTTCAACTTGCTGATCGCTAATATTAGTATTGTAAAGTTTCAGATTATTTCTGATTGTGTCTTTAAATAAGAATGAATCTTGTAAAACAACAGAAGTTAGTGCTCTGAAGTTCTGTTTATCAATATTTTTAAGTTCGATGCCATCAACTAGAATTTGACCTTTGTCGTATTCATAAAACTTACTTAGCAAGCTAATGATTGTTGTTTTACCTGCTCCTGTAGGTCCAACAATTGCAATCTGCTCTCCTGGTTTTGCTTCAAAACTGGCGTTTTTAAGTTGGTATTCTAAACTTTCTTTGTTGTATTTAAAGTAAACATTTTTGAATTCGATATGCCCTTCTAGGTTTTCAAGATGCACTTTTTCATTCGTTGTTTTTTCAGTTTCAATTTTCAGAATTTTTGAAACACGAACAATTGAAGCAACTCCGTTTTGAAAGCTGAAATTTAATCTAAGCAGAGCATTAAATGGTCCTAGATAGTTTCAACATAAAGCTGTATAAGTGATAATAAAGCCAGAATCTGCATGGTCATTTGAGTCCGCTCCAAAACCTGAAACTCCTCATAACGTTACATTGTTAAAAAAGAAGTAAGTTACAATTACCGTGATCATCACTTGAGCTGTGTAAATAACGACCATGAATCAAGGATCAACACTACGCGAATATAAATCGCCTTTAAAAGAATTATGTCTTATGCCGTCAACAATGTTGTCGAATTTGTTTTGCATTTGTTTAGTTTGATTAAAGGCATTTGTAATTCGAGTGTTTGCGATCGCCTCTTCAAGAAAGCCATTCATTTCACCAAAACCTTCACGAACTGCAATAAATAAGGGTTGGGCTCTTTTGAGTGCAAAATAAGAAAGCATCATCATCACTAAAGTAACAGGAACAAAAATTAACGAAAGTTTTATTGATGCTAAAAACAATGTTACAGTCGAAAGCAGAACATTAAACAAGTTGGCAAAAATTGAGTTTAAAAATGCATACATCGTTGTTGAAACGTTAGTTACGTCATTAACAAGTGTTGAAATGATATCACCAGCTTGGTTTTTGTCATAATAAGTGACATTGGCTTTAAAAAGTTTATCCATCAAGGCACGACTCATTTGACCTGATGATCTAAATGAAGCCTTTATAAAACAATATGATTGTAGGTATTTAAAAATTCCATATGAAATAAACATAACGGCAAGAATTGTCAAGTCAATTGCAAACTGTGTCGAATTAAAAGATTCATAAGAAGCTTTGCCATCAGCAAAAGCTGAAAAATAAGTTCTAAAAATATATCCAATGTAGAAACTGCCTATAACATAAGTTAATGCGTTAAAAAAAGCAAAAGTAATACCTAAATTCATTTGGAGTTTTTGCTTTAATAAGAAACTCTTAAGAACAAAAATTGATTCTGAAAATGAAAAGTTTTTTGATTTAACTGTTTTTTTCATATCGCTCCTATTGTTCTAATTGGTTTAAATTAATTTGTTTGTATCAGTCATTGCTTTGAATCAATTCTTCGTGTGTTCCTAATCCAGTTACTTTTCCGTTTTCAAGAACCAAAATTTTATCGGCATTTTTGATTGCTCCAACTTTTTGTGAAATGATAACTGTTGTACATTGGTATTTTTCTTTAATGTTGTTTAAAACACGCTTAGTCGTTATGTTGTCAAGAGCTGAGGTTGAATCATCGAGCACCAAAACTTTTGGATTAATTGCAAGTGAACGAGCAATTGATAAACGTTGTTTTTGACCACCTGAAAGGTTTTTACCACGTTGTTCAACTTCATGTTTTTCTTTATCTTCAAAAACATTAATGAAATCCCAAGCACATGAATTTTTGAAAGCTTTTTGCATTTCTTCATGAGTGATTTCAGGATTTGCAAATTTAATGTTTGATTCAATCGTTCCTTTGTATAAAAGTGCTTCTTGATAAACGATACCGACATTTTTATAAAAGTCTTTTTGATCAATATCTCTTATTTCTTTTTGGTCGATTTTAATCGATCCTTGTAGATATTTGTAGTTATTTAGCATCAAGTTTGCAATCGTCGACTTACCTGAACCAGTAGGTCCGATAATTCCAAGCACTTCACCAGCCTTGAGAGCAAAAGATATATTTTCTATTGCATTCTCTTTTGCTTTGCTGTGATATTTAAATGAAACATCTCTAAATTCGAGATCTAAACCATTGTTTTTTGAAGTAATTTGTTCATTTTTACCTGTGAACAAGTGTTCTACGTGCATATCGAGCACAGCGTTAATTCTTGTTGTTGAAACTTTAGCTCTAAACGTTGCAATCAACACCTCACTTAAAAGTACTACACCAAGTGTAACGTTAAATGTATATTCAATGAAAATCATGATGTTTCCAAGGAATTTAGGATCGACATTGTTTGAAACAATTGAAAATCCTCCTAGAATATAAATAACGACGATAACAATGTTGATAAGTACAAAGAAAACTGGTTCACCAATCGAAACTACAGCATTAGTTGTAATTTGTCTTTTAACTCAATTTTGAGTTAAATCATTGTAACGATCTTGCCTTTGCTCTTGCAGGTTGTAAATTTTAATAATTTTTGCACCTGTAATATTTTCGTTAACATCATGAGTTAGAGCATCGATTGTCTGTCTGTTTCTAACCATCAATGGACGTGTTCTTTTTGTAACATAAAAGATAGTCAGAATCATAATTGGTATTACGAATAGCAAACTCATTGATAGTGTTAAGTCTGTAATCAATGAGAAAATCACACTAAAAATAACAAGTAAACCACCACGAATTAGAGAACCTGTAACATTTAATCAAAACTCTCAAAAAGCACTAATATCACTTGAAACACGTGTAATTAATGAAGCCGAACCAAATTTTGAAATATTTTTTAAACTCATTTTTTGAATCTTAGCAAACAAAATACTTCTTATATGCTCACAGCTTTTTTCGCTAGCTCATGAAGTAGTGTAAATTTGAATGGCATTAATTAAAATTTTGAAAACAATCATTAAAACAACGAAAGTTACTAAGCTATTAAAAACATAATCTCTTGGTCCTTCTCAAAATTTGTGACCTCAAACTTCAACACTTGTGATTGGTTTATCTCTTTCAGACATCAGGACTATAAAACGACTAAAAAATAGAGGTAAAACTAACGTTATAATTACATCAATAGTTACTAAGAAAATACTTAATCATGAAATGATTTTGACTTTTCTAGGCAATAATCTTAGTGTCTTTAATAACATTATTCTCCTCTTTGTTTATAAATCCCAATATATGGTAAATTACGCAGTTTCTCTTTATAGTCCAATCCAAAACCAACTAGAAAGGCATCAGGGACTTCAAATCCTGCGTAATCAGGTTTTAAGTCAACAATTCTTTTACTTGGTTTATCCATTAAAGTTAAGATTCTTAATGATTTTGGGTTTCTAATTGAAAGAATTTTAATAACTTCTTGAAGTGTGATACCTGAATCGATTATATCTTCGACAATAATCACATCTTTTCCTTCGATTGTTTGAGCCAAATCCATAATAATCTTTACTTTTCCAGTCGATTTAATCCCACCATGATAGGAGCTTACAGTCATAAAATCTAAAGAGTGATCGACTTCAACAGATTTAATTAATTGTGCAAGGAAAGGAATTGAACCTTTTAAAAGACCAACAAGTATTAAATCGTCTGATTTACAGTAGTTTTGGTTAATTCAATGAGCACAGTTTTTAATTTTTTCTTCAATAAATTCTTGCGTGAAAAGAATTTTTTCAATATCTTTATGCATTATTTAGTACCAAAAATCCTATCTCCTGCATCTCCAAGACCAGGCTCAATATACTTTTTATCATTCAGTTTTTCATCTAATGAAGCTAAGAAAATTTCAAAGTCATTTCCAAACTCTTGTTCAACAGCTCGAACACCTTCTTTTACACCTACTAAACAACATAATTTGATATTTTTAAAGCCTCTTTTTTGTAACATTTTAATTGCTTCAATTGCACTTGCTCCAGAAGCTAACATCGGGTCGACCACAATTAATTCACTATCTAAAGGTACTTCAGGCATTTTGTAGAAATATTCAACTGCTTTATGTGTTTTTTCATCACGATAGATTCCAACATGTCCAACACGTGCTTCTGATACTAAGTTTAAAAGACCGTCTAACATTCCTAAACCTGCTCTTAATATAGGCACAAAAACAACTTCTTTATCAAACGTTTTTCCTTTGTATTCAATGTTTAGAGGTGTTGTTATCACTTTTTCTTTAGTCTGATAATTTCTTAAGATTTCATAAATCATTAGCGATCCAATTTCGCTTAAATTTCTTCTAAAAACAGAGTGATCTGCACTTTTATCACGCATGTTTGTTAGTTTTATTTCAATTAATGGATGATTAATTATTTTTAACATTTTCGTCCTTTTTTATAATGGTTTTTAACATTATAACACTATAAAACAAGACAAAAAACAATTAATGACATAAGTTTGAAAAGATTTTAATTTTTTGTAAAAAAAGCATGGTAACATTGCCTTAAATTATTATTCTATCTAAAGGCAAAATTTAATTTTTTTAGCTTTAAAATAATATAATTTTAAACAAAAGGAGAAATTATGCTTAAACAACTTTCAAGAGAATTAAATAAAGATTATATGTTAGTTAAAGCCGTTTTCAAAGGTGACGAATATTCAAGTCACGTTATTGAAAAACAAGGGGTTTTAACAGAATTTTTTGATAAAAATGAAGCTTTAGTTTACATGGGTGAAAGATCTAAATTAGATTACGAGGCTGTTGTAAGCTTCGCAAAATCAATTGCTCAAAGACAAACAAGAAACTATCAAATCGACGTTGATAGTTTCGATGTTGATGGTGTTTGCTTATGTCAAACAGTGAAGGCATTTGTTATCGGAATCAACTATGTTTCGGCTAAATTATGATCTGCTAAAACAAAAGAAAAAGAAGCAGAATACCAAGTTTCACTATACACAAAACACGACTCAGAAAAAATCAACAACGGATTCAATGAAGCGCTTGTACTTTCAGAGGCTGTCAACTTTGCAAGAAAATATCAAATTACACCTCCTAACGTATGTAACTCAGAATATTTAGCTGCCGAGGTTGCTCAAGACCTAGCACAATACAGCAATCTAAAAGTTACAGTGTTAAACAAAGCACAAATTGAAGAACTAAAAATGGGATTATTACTTTCAGTGAACCGTGGAAGTATGTACGAGCCAAGAGTTGTAGTTATCGAATACAACGGTGATGCAGATTCAAACGACAAAACTGTATACGTTGGTAAAGGTATTACATTCGACTCAGGAGGTTACAGCTTAAAACCTTCAAGAAGTATGTTAGGTATGAAATTTGACATGTCAGGTTCAATCATCGTTGCTTCAGCTATGAAAGCGATTGCACAATTAAAACCTAAAGCGAACGTTGCTGCTGTTATGTGTATTACAGACAACAGAGTTAACGGTGATGCTTCATTACCTGATTCAGTATGAACAAGTATGAATGGTAAAACAGTCGAAATCAACAATACAGACGCTGAAGGTCGTTTAGTTATGGCTGACGGTATTACATATGCCGTAAGAAACCTAAACGCAACAAGAATCGTTGACGTTGCTACATTAACAGGAGCTATCTTAGTAGCACTTGGATCAACATATACAGGAACATGAGCAACAACAGAAAAAGCTTGAGAAGAACTTAAAAAAGCAGCCGATGAACAACACGAATTAGTTTGAAGAATGCCTTTAGATGAAGCGTTTGCTAAAGAAATTAGAAGATCAGAAGTTGCTGATCTTAAAAACACTGATTTAAGTGGTGCAGGTGGTGGTTCTTCATCAGCAGCTATGTTCTTAAAAGAATTTACAGAAGGTGTTGAATATATTCACCTTGATGTGGCTGGTACAGCAGAACAAGGTGCAAAACCTACTGGTGTAATGGTAAAAACATTAACACAACTAGCTTTAAACAATAAGTAACAAAAAAGCGCACTTGCGCTTTTTCTTAATCTTTTCACTAGCAAAGAAAAACATTCCGTATTGGAATGTTTTTTTCTATTTAGATTTCTTTATCAATAGAGGGATTGCAACACTTAATCCTAGAGTCAATAAACCAAGGGCAATGAATCATCATGGGTTGAGTTTTTCATCTGGTGCTTGGGTGTTTTCTTGATCATTTTGCGTTTTCTTAGCCACTAAACTTTTAATTACTTTAGGTAGGTCTAATTTACTAATCTCTCTGTTTGATAGAGGTTTTTGATTTAGTAAGCTTTCAAGAGCTTTATTTAAGTCTTCATTTTTACTGTTATTTTTAATATTATCAATTGCTTGAGTATTCATATCTTTAACAGCATTGACTAGACTAATAAATTCAAGAACTTCTTGACGTAATTCATCAAATCCTTTTTTACTTTCTTTGTATAACTCATCGATAATTGTAGGCATTTCTTTTGCTTTATGATCTGAGTTGGCTAGATCTGATAAGTTGTTTAATAAAACATCAAAGTTTGAATCATTTACATCTAAATCTTGGAAGTATTTAAAGTCACTTGACAATTCTTGATTTTCTTTTAGCACTGTAAATAGGTCGTTTAAGTCTTTATCATCGATTTCTTCCACTTGATCACTTAGAGAATATAGATCATCCTTAAGTTTTTCTACTAACTCTTTATTATTTTGAACAGTTTTTGAAATTGTTGATTTAAGTGCTTGTAGTTCGTCAAGGCTTGCATTATCAATTTCTTGACTTAAATCAGTTTTTTGGCTTGAGAATAAGTCAGAATTTTGAGAAACTTCATTTTTAAGTTCATCTTTTACAAGATCAACAAGTTTTTGATTTAACTCATGTAAAACAACAGAATCTAAAGCTTCTTTATTTAATTGATCTTTAATTTGATCAATTAATTCTTGTTGTTTTTCGCTTGGATTTTGAATTTTATCGAGTGTTGATTGTAGTTCTTTTTTAGCTTCAACTTGCTCTTGTGCTTTTTCAAGAATCTTAGCTAATGAATCAGGTTGAACTACATCAAAAGAAACTAAGTTAAGATCTTTAACCTCTTTAGCTAATGCTGCTTTTTGTGCAGGGTTTAGATCTTCATTTTCATTAATTTGATCGATTACATATTGTTTAGCTTCATTTAAGAATAAAGCCTTGGCTTTGTATCTGTCTGAAGTATGATAATTTTCATGTTCTAGTAGTCCTAGATTTAGTTCATACTTCTCAGCTTTTGATAAGTTATCAAGAGCTCATACATCTCTAAACATTTGTTCAATGTCTTTATATTCAATCGCTGATGAATCAGGAAGCAATTTAACTAATGCTGACTCAAATACAGGCGATTTTGAAGCATTGTTTGCATGAACTTTATTAATGTCTGCTAAATCTTTTGGCGTAATTGATTCACCGTTAGCTTTTTTCTTAGCTAGTTCAAAGTAACGATTTTCAGGATCTTTAACAAAATCAATAATCTGATCTAAAGAATCATCATTGATTTCATTAAGCATTTCTTTAGCCTTTTCGAAAGCTTTAACAAAATCTTGCTCTGTGTAATCAGGTTTTTGTGTATTTAGTAGTGCGTCTACTAAATCAACTTCCACTTGACCTTTTGTTGCATACTCTGTGATTTCATCAATAATTTTATCTTTAAGATCGTTTAACTTTGAATCCTCAAAATCATTGTTTTTAAAGTCTTCTAAAATTGGTTTTGATTTTTCAATTAAATCAACTAGTTTATTTCTTTTTACTTCAAATTCAGGATCATCAATTGCGTCAGAGTTTAAGAATGTTCTATAAGCATCTTTTAATTCATTAATAAAGTCTAATGTTTCAATCGCTTTGTCTTGTTCAGAGTATTTTTCATCTGCTTGATCTGGATTATTTTGGGCTTTTGGAACTTCGTTTCTTAAGTTATTTACGCTATCAACTGATTCTTTGTGTTCGCTGTCAAGTGAAACTTTTCCACCGTTTTGAGGATCAATAAATCTCTCGACGTGCTCTTTAATTCCTTTGTCAAGATCAGCTTTTTTAGCTTCATCAACAATTTCGTTCAATTTATCTTCGTTTGCTTGATCTTCTTGAGGATCAACAAATGATACGTTCTTAATTTTGTCAATGTAGTATTGTTTATCTTCATCACTATCTTTATTTTCGTCAGATAGGTGGTTTAAATTGTTGATTTTATCAATTGCTTGTTGTTTTTTATCTTCAATTACTTTGGCTCTATCTAATACTTTTTTAGCTTGATCATAAATGCTTTCACCATTTTCATCCGAAATGTTTTCAATATCAGATTTTAATTTATCTTTTTCTTCATCAGATAAATTGTTTAAAGAATCAATCGCTTTTTTGAATGCTTCTTTAACATTTTTATCTAGTTCAGAAACAATTTTTGAAACTTGGTCTTTGTTTCAGTTTGCATTTTCAGGCAATGTATCAGGAGCGATAATAGATTTTGCAAGCTCTTTATTTGAAGGAACTTTATTATCCATAATTTCGTTTGCAAGATTGATCAATTCAAGATATTTATCAATTTCTTTTTTCACTTCAGGATCTTTCATGATTGGATCATTTGAATCTAGAAGATCATTTTTCAGTTTGATGTAATCAGAGTTTGAATCTGCAGCGTTATCAGCTTTTTTAGCTAATTTATCCATTTCAGCATCTAGTTCTGCTGCTTCTTGCTTAACCTCTTCAACTGATTTAGGTTTTGGGTTTGCGTTTTCAAAATCAGCAGGATTATGCACAGCATTTAAGATCTGATCTTTTAGTGCGTCTAATTGATCTTGATTTAAATGTGGATAATTTTGTGCACTGATTGAATCATAATCAGCTTTTTTGAGAGCATTTAATGAATCTGGTTGATCAAGTTTTGTTTGATTTTCGATTTCATCGAATTTTTCAATTGCTTGATCATGTTCAAGTACTTTTGGCACTTGTTTGTAGTTGTTTTCAATTTCTTCTGTTTTTGATTTTAGTAAATCTTTTTCAGCTGGCGATAAGTAATTTACTAAATCGCCTGTTTCAGGGTTTGGTTTGTCAATTTCAGAATCAACCACTTCACGTTTTGTTTTAAATCCTTCAATCTCACCTTGATTTGTTGAAGTTATATCTGAATTTGCTGGTTGAGCAAATAGTGAGTCATCTTCTAGAGTGACACCTTCATCAATTGAGAACAGGTTAGGCTTGTGATCGTCTGAAGTTTTGACTGTGTAATCAATTGTCAATCTACCTAAAACATCATCAGCTCTTAATTCAGGGCTATTTTCTTGGTATGAAACTGTTGAATCTTGATCGATAAGATCATTTTTAATGTTCGAAACTTCAACATTCGAAGGTAATAAATCATTTGATTTTGTAGCTTCTTTTTCGAAATTCATTGAATCTCGCATATTGTTTGCAATTTCATCAAGACGATCTTGCTCTGTTTTAAAGCCATCCACAACTTTGTAGAACTTCTTAGATACAACTTTTGAACCATCAGGGTTTGTATGTGAATTATCTGTAATATTAAACTCAACTAGCGTTTTACCTGAAATATCATCGTGTCCAACAACTTTTAGATTTGTAATTTCAAAGTTATCTTTATTAGGTGCATCTGGAGCAAATGTCGATTCATAGTTGCTTGCATTTCTTGCGCTTTCACCACTTGGCATTTCATTTGCTTTTGGTTGCTCTTGATTTGCTCAATCAATGTTAACCTTAGATAAATCATAACCATCAACAACTTCTTGAGCTGTTTTAAAGCCATTTAGAACTATTGAAGGTGCTTTTGGACTTGAAATAATTCCTGGTTTTTGATCAGCAGCTTTTGAAGCATCACCTTCAGGAGCTACGTAATCATTGATTAAATCCTGATATGTTTTTCCTGTTTGCACTTTAGGTGTAACAGTTAAAGTACCTGTAATATCATCTGCAACAATATCAAAGTTTTCTTCTAGGAATTGAACTTTTTCTTGTTGTGATTGATCTTGGTCAGGATTTTCTGGGTCTGATAACAATTTATTCGTTAAATCAGCAAATGTAATTTCAGAAGGTAATACCTTTGTATTTTCTGCTGTTTTTTCAGGGTCAACTGAAACAGAAACATTATTAATTAATTTATTTAATCTATTTTGTTCTGTTTCAAAGTCACTTACAACTGATACTTTTGAATCTGTGTTGTTAGATTCAATTGTCGTATCGATTGTTGAAATTAACTTATCGATAGTAAATTTAACAGTTCCATCAATATCATTTGCATTTGAAGGGGTGATTGTTTTAACTTTCGCATTTAATGATTCAAATACTCATGCACCGTCTTTGAAAACAGCTGTATGGTTTTGACCGTCTTTTTCAATTGTTAATTTTAAGTTGTTTTCAAGATTGTTAGCAATATCTGATTGAGTAGGTAATTTTGATTTATCTACATAATCAACTTTTACTGTTTGTAATAAGTCATTTAATCTTGATTGCTCGTCATCAGTTTGTAAGAAACCTCTTAGCACAACTGTTTTTGTACCATCATTTTCTGAATCTGCTGTATCTTGAGAAGTTACATCAGTTATGTTTGTTTTGTTTGAAGAAACCTTGAATTTAACTGTAATGGTTCCTTCATTGTTATTTGTTGAAAATTCTAAGATATCAGAATCAAGAACATTCGCGTTATTGTCTGTAAATAAAGCATCTAAAGTATTCATCACTTCTTCTCTTGGAACTTGAGAAGGACTTCTTGTCACATTTGTAATTAAGTTTTCACTTACTTCTTCTGCTTTAATAACTTCTTTTAAACGTTCCTGTTCTGTTTGGAATCCTGAAACTGTAGCAGTTTTTGAAACTTTATCATTTTCTGAGGTTGGTTCTAGACCTTTTACAGTAGTTGATAATTTCGCACTTGTCTCAAATTGACCATTTCTATCGTTTTCTGTAGAAATGTTTGTTGATAAGTCATCAAGTAAAATTTGAATTTTTTCACTATCGAAAACAAATGCTGTTTTTTCAGGGTTTAGAACACCTGTAACTGTTGAACCATCAGCTTTTGTAAGGGTTACAGTAAATTTAGTTTTGTCAATTTCTGTTTCAGAAGGTGTTTTTGTAGTTTCTGGATATGTTACGCCAACTGTATATTTATCCATTCTTGCTTTTTCAGTTTCTTTTGTTGAAAAGTCACCGATTACAACTGTTTTTCTGTTTGAATCTGATGAAGTAACAGCATTTTCGCCATCTAACATATCTCTTGTTGAAACAAGATCAAATGTTACAGAAATTTGTTCTGGATTTGATGTTCTATCAATCGAAACTTGTTTAATTTCAGCATCAGAATAAGCTTTACTTAATTCAGCTTTAATTTGCTCATCTGTAAAATCGTTTGCAGTAATTAAATCTGAGTTAAGAACTTGCTTTTGAGTTGGTGCTTTTGCAATCTCTTCATTAAGTCTTTGTTGCTCTGTTTTAAAGCCGTTTAAGCTTGTTGGAGCATTCAGTGGGTCAACTTGTGAATCAGTTAACGTAGAACTTAATTTAGCAATTGTCATACCAATTGATCCATCACGGTCGTTTGAATTCGTTGGAGTAGCAATCGTTATATCTGAAAGTTTCACTTTTGCATTTAGCCCATTGAATTCAAATGCATCACCGTTAAGTGTTCCTGTAACTTCTGAGTCTTGAATTTCTTGACCGTTTTCATCTAATTTAACAAGCACTAAAGAAACGTTTTGTTTTTCAAGAGTAGTGTTTGTTACTAAATCAGTTGTGTTTGCATAAGTTGCTGACTTAATTTTTAGTTTGTTTAATCTATTAACTTCATCATTATTTGTATAGAATCCACTGAATGTTTTTTCAAATGTTTGAGTAGATTCTTGATCTGATAGACCATCTCTAGTTGAAACCAATTTGTAAGAAACCTTTACAGTTCCTGTATCATCACTAGCTTCTGATAATTGAATAGAACTCTCAAGTACTTGAGCTTTGTTATCTTCTGTATTGTAGATAGTGTCTAACAACTCTTTAGCTTTTGCACTTGTAAATGCTGACGCTAAAGTTTGCTGTAAATCAGGAGTAAGAGTTAATGAACCAACTTGTGTTTTTACTGAGCTATCATCTTTGTTTAGGTCATCAAGACGTGCAGGTTCTGTTTTGAATCCTGATATATTATCAACATTTTTAGCTTCTGTTTTAGCATCGATATTTTCAACAGTTGAAGTTAACTTAACTGTGATACCAGTAAGTGTTCCTGTTTTATCGCTTTCTGAATTTGGCTGTGTGTAAGTAATATCAGTAAATAATACTTTTACTTTATTATTTGCAAAAACAAAACCATCATCATCTTTTTGACCTATTTCTCCATTGATTGTAATTAAAAGATTTTGTTTATTGGCATCTGTAAATCCAGGGTTGTTTGTTCCATGACCTTGAAGCATTTGGTTTTGTGCTTCAGGATATGTAACAACAGGTGAAAGAACATCCATCCTTGTTTGCTCAGTTGACGCTGTAACAAGACCCGTGAACTGTTTTGAGAATGTTTGCGAAGATTTAACTTCTCTTATTGAATCACCTTCATTACCTCTTGTAGATTGAAGTTTATATGTAACATTGATTGTTCCTTGGTCATTATTTCTTACAATCTCAGAATCGTTTTCAATAATAACTTTTGCATCAGGATATAGGTTAGCTAACGCGTCAAGAATCTCTTGTTTTTGAACAGAGTTTGCTGCTTTATCTTTGTTTGCAAGGTCTTTAGATTGTTTTTGAGCTATTAATTCTTGAGTTTCTAATCCATTTAACCTTTGTTGTTCTGTCTTAAATCCTGAAATTGAATTTGATTTGTTTCCTGACTCCACAGATTGATCATTTAATGAAGTTAGTTTGATATTAACTGTGTTTAAAGTACCTGCGATGTCGTTTGCAATGTTTGTTTGATTTACAAATTCAATATCATCGAAGTTAATTTTTACTTTAGCTTCAGAGTCAAAAGTAAAGCTGTTTGAATCTGAGTCGGCTGTTCCTTGGTATAAAACACCATCTTTTGTAATCGAAATTATTAATTTTGACTTATCAAGAGCTCCATCAGAAAGCATGATATCTTGTTTACCTGTGTAATCTAATGTTGTAATTGAAAAACTATTTAATCTTTCTAATTCTGAAGTAAACCCTGTAAATTGTTTTGCAAATGTTTGTGTTGAAGTAACACCTTCTAAATCCCCACCTCTTGTAGATTCGATTTGGAAAGTTACATCAATTGTTCCACTTGCGTGATTTCTTGTGATTGTTGGATTTGCTTTAACTTGAGCGTCAGGATAAAGGTTAGAAATTGCAGTTGTAATTTCAGAGTCTAGAACTTGATCAACTGTTCTGTCTACAGGAAGAGTTAAGTCAGATAAGTTTGCCTCTTTTTCAGTTTTGTATCCATCAAGACGTTGCTGTTCAGTTTTAAATCCATTAATTTCAGATGATTTAGAATCTGATTTGCTTTGGATTTTTTCATTCGTCGATGAAAGTATTACAGAAGGTGTTAATGTACCGTTTTTATCATTAGTTAATGTTGGGTTTACTGTAATATCGCTTAAGGCAATAAACACCCCTTTATCATCAAAAGTAAATCCTTGTTTTGCTTCATCTCATGAACCTGTAACTGCAGGTTCTGAATCTTTTTGAATTTGAATTGTTAGTAGCTTTTTGTTTTCTTCTGAACCTAAATTATCGTAATTAGGTAATTTAGTTGCTTTATTTGCAAAGTCAAACGTTACATTGTAAGCGTCTAATTTAGCTTTTTCTTCTGATTCTGTTAAGAATCCGTTGAATTCTTTGTTCTTAGATTCACTTGAAGTTGTTGATTCAAGGTCTTCTCTTGTAGATCTAAGTTTTATTGATGAACTAATTGTTCCATTATCTTTGTCAGCTGCTGGATCTTGTTCAATATATACTTCAACATCTTTTCCAACAAAAAGAGGGTTAAGAAGTTGTTCAATTTGTTCTTTAGTAATATCAGTGGCAAAATTTGCCTGTTTTACTAAGTCATCAAATTGTTTTTGAGATATATCAACTGACTGTAATACATCATTAAGACGTTCTTGTTCTGTTTTGAATCCACTTATTGATTTGTCATCCACCAATCTCTCAGCAGTTAAGCCTGGTACTGTTGTTGAAATTTCATATGAAATACCGATTTCTCCATTTAAGTCTGCTTCTGATGATACAGGAGTTCAAGTAATGTCAGTTAACTTAATCTCAACATTAGGATTTTCACCATCTTCAGATATAAAAGTATAAGCTCCAGTTCCACCATTTGCAGAGGAGTCATATGTACTTGTGTATGTTTTTCCATCTTTTGTTAAAGTGAATGAAAGTTTTGTTTTATCTAGCGTTTTTTCGCCACCTTTTGTATATCCTGAAACTAAAATAGATTTTTTATCTTCTGCTAAATAATCAACAGTTGATTCAAACGAGTCAATTCTGCTTTGTTCAGAGTTATTTGTAGCAAAACCTGAGAAAACTGTTGTGAAAGATTCTGAAGATTGAACATGCTCAAGTGAACCTTTAGTTGAATTCAATTGATAATTTAAAGTAATTGTTCCTGCGTTTTGATCGTAAGAAGCAGTTGCTGAGTTAACAATGGCTTGCTGCCCTTGATAAGAAGGGTTAATTAATGATAAAAGATCATCGTTGCTGTATGAACTATCAGCAATTCTATCTTTGACGTTTTGGACTTCTTGTCTTGTTAGTTGTAACGTATTACCAACTTCATTAAGTCTTTGTTGCTCTGTTTTGAATTGGTTTATAGTTTCTGTTTTTTGAGCAGAATTTGATTGTGCTTGAACACTATCTTTTGTTGAAGTTAAGCCTGTGATTACAACATTTGCTGAACCAGTTTCATCATTCTTGTTTTGAATGTCTAAGTTTGTAACTTTTGCTTTGTGTTTTTCAAAAACTCAAGATCCATCGACGTATTTAGCAGTTTCACCGTCAACTGTTAGAACAAGGTTTGGAGAATCGTTATTTGTCATTGGAATAAACTCTGTTTCAGAAGGTAAGTTTGATTTATCAGTAAATGAAACAGTAATACCTTCAAACAATTTATTTAATCTTTCTTGTTCAGTTTGGAAATTGTAAGTTTTATCTTTAGTTTGATCAGAGATTTCAGATTCTAAACCTGTTCTTGAAGATTGAAGCTTGTAACTCACACTTAAAGTACCTGCAGCATCGTCAGCTGTCACAGATAATTCAGAAACAGTAGCACTTGAACTTTGGTATAAAGTATTTAATTTTTGTTTTACCTCTTCTGAAGTTACCTCAGAAGGTGATTTTCCAAGCTCTTCTTGAGTGAAGATATTGTCAATATCAGTTGAGTTTATTAAATCATTTAATCTTTGGACTTCAGTTTTGAAACCTGAAATCAACTGTCCTTTATCAACAGATTTACTTGTAACGTTTGCATTTGATGAACTTAATAAGATTTGAGGTGTAACATTACCTAACTTATCATTTTCAGCAGTAACTGGAATTGTAATATCATCTGCTTTAACTTCAACGTCTAAACCGTCAAAAGTAAACTTATCACCATCTCATTGACCTGTTACTCAATCACTATCTTTTTGAATCTTAATTACTAAGTTTTCTTTTTGAGAAGCAATATTATCTAATAAAGGAAGTTTTGATTCTTTTTGGGCGTAATCAACTTGAACAACGTAAGCATCTAATCTTGTTTTCTCATCTCTTTCATTTAATAATCCACTGAAAGTTTTGCTTTGAGTTTGTGACGATTTAATACTTGTTAATGATTCTCTTTTTGAAACTAATTTAAACGTTGCTTCAACTGTTCCGTTTTCATTATTTTTATTTACTTGAGTAACTTCTACTTGTGCTTCATCTGAAGATTCTTGGAATAAAGCATCTAGAACTTCTTTTACTTTTTGATCAGTAACATCGTTTGCGAAAGTTACTTTTTTGTATTCTTTATCAAAATCTGCTGAAGTAATTACTTGTGTTTTTGCAGCGTTTTGAATCAACTCATTAAGACGCTCTTGTTCTGTTTTAAATCCTGAAATCGATTTGTTATCAAAAGCTTTCGGATTTGCAAGATCGACAATAGTAGAGGTTAGTTTATATGAAACTGTAAAACTTCCGTTTTCGTCATTTGCATTAGTAATAGGTTGAATTTGAATTGAATCAACTTTTATTTGAGCATTTGGATTAACACCATCTTTAGGTTGGAAAATGTATGCTTGTTTTTGAGCATCATAAGCACCTTCAAAAGTTTTTCCATCTTTTGAAATAGTGAATTTCAGATTATCTATTGTCGGTTGGTCTTTTGCAATTAAAATTGACTTTTTATTTGTTGCTGTGTGATCAACTTCTGAATCAAAAGCATTAATTCTTTCTTGTTCTGTGTTTGAAGTAGCAAAACCTGTAAATTTAGTTGTGAACACATCTGAAGATTGAACGTTTGTCATATCTTGATTATATGTAGGCGTTGTTTTTTCAGAGTTTAACTTGTAAGTTACAGTGATCGAACCATCTTGTGCGTTTGCTGCTAAAGAAACAAAATCTTTAACTTTTGCAACAGAAGAACCAAAATGTTCAACAAATTTAGGAAGTAATAAGTTCTTGTCATACGAATCTGAAGCAGTTATATCAGAAACGTTGTCTAATGATATTTGCTCTGGTTTATTTTCGTTACCAACTTTATTTAGCCGTTTTTGCTCTGTAAAGAATCCATCGATAACTTCTTCCTTATTTGAATCGTTTGAACTTTCGGCTGTGACATTTGGTTTTGTAGAAACTAATTTATCGATAGAGATTCTAGCAGTTCCATCAATGTCATTTGATTCTGAGACAGTAATTTTTTTAACTTTAGCTTTTGCTTTACTAAACACTCATTCATTGTTTGTGTAACTTGCAGTTTCACCATTTAGAGTTAATCTAAGTTTTGGTGTTTCTGAATCAGAATTTGGCACAAATTCAGTTTCAGAAGGTAATTTAGATTTATCGTTGTAATCAATTTGAATTTGATTAATTAAATCAGTTAATCTTTGAGCTTCTGTTTGGAATTGGAAGGTCTCAGTTTTATTTGTTGTTGATTTTTGATTTGTTAAATCGGATCTTTTTGAAACTAGTTTGTAATTTACTGTAATTTGTCCTGTTGTGTCATCTATTGTTATTGTGTAATCTGAAATTTCTTCTTTTGAAGAGTCATATTTAGCATTTAATTTTTCTTTTACTTGATCTTCAAAGAATGCTGAAGGCATTCCTTGTTTTTCAGATTCACTAAATAAATCAGTTATTGAAGTTTCATTAATCAATTTGGTTAAACGTTGTTGCTCAGTTAAGAAACCAGAAATTTGATTCCCTGTTTCCTTTGATTTTGCGCTTAGACCTGTAATAGTAGAAGTTAATTTGGCTTTAGCTTCAAAACTTCCGTTAATATCATTAGAGTTTGAAATTGGTGTTCCATTATTTATAACAATGTCACTTAAAAGAACTTCAAAGTTTAATGAACTATCAAAAACAAATTTGTCGTTTTGGAATGTTCCTTCATATTCTTGATTTGTATCGTTTGATCTTGCTTTAATCGAAAGTGTTTGAGAACTTACATTCGCACTTGTAACAAGACTTTCTTTTCCTGCATGATCAATAACTAAAGTATAAGAATTAAGTCTTTCAACTTCTTTTTGTTCAGTTGTAAAGCCACTAAATGTTTTTGTAAATAAATTACTTTGTTCTGAAGAAGTAACAATGTTTGAATCTCTCAACTGATCTCTATCAGACGTTAAACGATATGTAACAGCAATTGTTCCATCAGCGTTTTTAACTATTGAAAGATTATCACTTCCGTTTTGCACATAAACTTTTGCTTCATCTTGTTTTCCCTTGTAGAAATTATTTAATAAATCAATAACTTCTTGATCAGAAACTGAGTTTGCAGCTCTGTTTAAATTCATATATTCTAAAGATTCAATCTCATTTGATCTTGAATTTTTTAATTCTTGAAGACGCATTTGCTCAGTTTTGAAACCTGAAATTTGAGCGTCTGAAATTTGCTTTTGAGCAGTTGTTTGCTGTGAAGTTTTATTTGCAGTAGATTCGAGAGTGTAATCAACAGTGTAAGTTCCATTTTGATCATTTAAATTGCTAATTGTGTCGATGTTGACAGATACAATCTTTACCATTGGATCTAAACCATTGACAGCTGCAAAGGTAAAGCTGTTTGATCCTTGATCAAAGCTACTTTCAAATCTTTTTTGTTGGTATTCAAAAGTAAATTTCAGATCACTTAAACTTGGATTTTGTTTGCTTAGCAAGATTTGAAGCTTTGTACG
This sequence comes from Mycoplasma sp. Ms02, assembly GCF_019720735.1. GTDB lineage: Bacteria > Bacillota_I > Bacilli_A > Mycoplasmatales > Metamycoplasmataceae > Mycoplasmopsis. The sequence goes on from NZ_CP081302.1 coordinate 168,286, forward strand.
CGAATCATCTACAGATGGGTTGATTTGATTAATTCTTTGTTCCTCATTTAATGATTGAGTAAATGTTTTTTGGAAGTGCTTACTTGAAGCATCTCCTGTTGAAACGGTTTGCAACATATCACGCGTTGAAACTAGGTTAAATTTAACTGAAATAGTTCCTGAATATGGATCTTTTTCAATTTCAAGAGAACTATCAAGAACTTTTGCGTTATTAGTTGCAAAGAAAGTATTTAGTTTATTTTTTATCTCTTCATCTGTAACAAATAAAGGTGATTTGCTTTGATCATCAAGAGTTAACTCGTCTAATTCTTGAGATCTTGTATTTTTAAGTTCTTCAAGTCTCGCTTTTTCAGTTTTGAATCCAGTAATAGTTTTATCGTCGACTTTGCTTTGTGCACTTAATCCTGTTTTTGTTGTTTTAAGTACTAAAGCAGGTGTTAAAGTTCCGTTTTGATCAAGACTGTTCAATTTTGTATTTTTAAAGTTGATTGAACTCAGTTCAACTTTTACAAATTGATCTTGACCATTTGCGCTTGTAAATCTAAAAGCATCACCCTGTTGATTTAACGTTCCATTAATTCACTCTGAATTTTGATCAGAAGATTTTTGTCTAATTTTGATTGTTAATTTCGTTTTATCAAAATCGGTTTCAGTAATCAATTTAGTTTTTTCTTGATAATCAATCTCTACGTCAAAGTTATTAATTCTTTGTTGCTCGTTTGCTTCTGTAGCAAAACCTGTAAAAGTTTTTGTTTCTTTTTCGGTGTTTGATAGCACTTTAGGTTCATTTGTTAACTTAGTTGAAACTAATTGATATTTAACGGTAACAGTTCCATTTGTAGCATTCTTTTCAATTTCAATATTATTTGACGAATCAGAAGAATTAACGTAAATGTTCGCACCGTTGGATGTATATAAATCTTTTAATAAGTCTAAGATTTCATCTTGTGTTACTTGATCAGCTGATCTTTGTTTTTTATCCTCTGTGAAATCTTTTGTATTTAATTCAGAATGTTTACTTGTTTTTAGCTCATTTAAACGTGTTTGTTCAGTTTTAAATCCTGTAATATTTGCTCTTACAGATGCAGCTTTCACAGTGCTTAATCCTTGTTTACTACTTGTTAAAGCAACTGATACACCCACTTGTCCATTTCTGTCATTTTCAACTGTAATAGCATCAAAATTAATGTCGCTGAATAGGATGTGAGCTTGTGCTTGATCAAAAGTGAATCTATCATTTGCAGTAGAGTTTGATGATATTGGTTGTGTACTTGCTTTTCAAGTATTAGTTGCACTATCTCATTCTTGAATTTGAATTTGAAGAGATGATTTTTGAAGTGTTACTAAATCACTAAGAAGACTATTTTCGCTTGAAGGATATGAAATCGATTTAATACGATATTTAGCTAATCTTTCAGCTTCTTTAGCAGGAGTTAAGAATCCTGTGAAAACCTTTGTGAACTTTTTATCGCTAGAATTAGAAGATTCAATTGCTGTAAGACCATTTCTTGTTGATTGTAATCTATATGTTGCCACAACGTCTGAATCATTAGATGATTTTGACAGCACTAAATCAATAACTTGTGCTTTTTCATCATCATTTTTATAAACTTGATTGTTTAATAAATTTTTGACATTTTCAACAGAATTTGGGTCGGATATGAAAGTTTCGGGAGTAAGATTTTTGTTTAAAGAACTATCGTTAACTGAAGATAATTTTCCTGTTGTAGTTGTATTCGTTTTTAGTTCATTAAGCCTTGTTTGCTCTGTTTTGAATCCTGATAAATCAATATCAGAAAATACTCTGCTTTCAGCTGGATTATCATACCCAACAACTTTTAGCGATACTTTCATAGTACCATTTGCATCACGAGTGTCGGGGCTAGGAATATTAGTTTGTTTTAATTCAACAATCTTTACTTTTTGACCGTCAATTGTGAAGGTGTAAAATCCAGAATCGTTGTTACCTTCTCAAACTAAAGGAGTGATAGATAAATTTCCTTCAGGATCTGCAAATGTTATTTGGTAAACATCTTTTTGAGCTTTATTAGCAGGAGTAGGAGGTGTTTCAGAAGCTAATACGTGTTGTGCATTTGGATAAGTTACAGAAACGTTTAATTTGTTAATATCATCTTGTAGACTTCTTGTCTTAAAGCCTGTTATTGTAAAGATTCTTTCATTTCCTTGATTTTCTTGATCAAGTCTTGTTTTTAATTGTTGTGCCGATTCTGTAACCGCTTGACCATTAGAGTTTTCAAGTGGTCTCACAATACGATATACAACATCAACGCTTCCATCAGTAGAATTTGGATTTTTGATATCAGTAATTTCTACTTTTCAGTCTAAATTATTTGATGTTCCTTGTCTTCTTCATGGTGATGTCTCATCGATTTCACCATTATAAACTTCAATTTCTTTTTTAAATCTTGCTGTAATTTCAGATCTGATTGTTGCTTTTTGTGATTCGTTTGCTTGATTATAAGTATTTACATACTGTTCTGCAGTCACATTAGCTTTCTTTTGAGTTAAAGTTGCTGTTTCTTCAATCAACACAGAAGCACCGTTCAATCTTCTAAATGAAGCATCAAGCGATGTTCTTAGTCTGTTTAAAGTTTGTGAGAATCCATCTAATAGAGCAACAATCCCACGACTTCTAATTTCTGAAGAACTAAACACTTTGTGAGCTTTAAAATCAGAATATCCTTCCGATTTGGTGTAAGTAGTTCCTACTTGTTCAGCTACATCTGTCAATTCTTGAGAAGTGAAATCTTTATCAGAAAGCACCAAGTCTCTGATGTATTTTGAAGATCTACCAAACAGAACATCTAAATCTAAGTTTTGTAAATTTGTATCTTGTGGAGATTCATAGAAGCCTGTCGTAGGGCTAATAGTTAAATTATTTTTAACCCTTGCATGAACAACATTATAAAGTCTTAAAAGACTTTTAGCAGAACCAACGTTTTGAGAAGACGTATCAGAAATAAATCCATCACCACTTAATCTTCTTGCAGCGTCATAGATTCTTTGTTTTTGATCTTCTGCACTGACTTTTTTAATTTCAGCATTAACAGTATCTTTTATAGCTTTCGAAATATAAGGTAAACTGTTTACTTTTGTTTCTCATATCTTATTTTTAAGATCGGTGATCATTTTTTGTCAATCACGATACATAACGTGTGCAGCATTAAGTGTATTGTTAACTTTTGAATCCTCGATATCATCTATACTTGCAGGTCTATTTTGAATATTAGACGCTAGATCATACTCCGATTTCATACCTGTGTATATGTCTTGCATTTGACGAAGATAACCTTTGTTATTAAGATCTGTTTCCCGAATTTTAATTTGTTTGGTTTTGACATTTAATGAAGATGCTTGTTCTTCGTAAGAAATAGAGTCAAGTTTTCTAAGATTGTTTACATAATTAACGCCAGATATATTATTTTCATAAATAAAATCGTAAATTAATTTACTATATCTTCTCGCAATTTCGTTGTAAACATTAGCAAATTCAGGATCTTTTTTAAGGATTGCTGCCACTTCTTGAGAAGTAAGGTTTTTATTACCTTGACTGCTTGTTCTAAGATTATCTGCATCTTTTGTAGCGTAAGTAGAAACTGGGGTTATGGCAAAAAATTCTCTGCTATTCGTGTCTGAGAAATTAACTGGTTCAACATCATTTCTCAATCCTTCAGAATCAATATAAAAATCTGGAGAACTAATAGACATTTCCTTTACATAACCTTGTCTGTCGTCATAGTAATTTGCGTGACTTTTAAGAGATTCTCTATTTAACCTTGATATATCGAAGTTTTCTATACCATTTTGATCAGCTGTTGATGATAAATATTCCAGCTTGAAGTTGTTAAAGTTTCTTTCCAAAACTTCTATGATATCCTCTAAATCTCTGATGTCACCATTTTCATTATTCATGAAATTTGCGTAATCTATATAGTCTTTATTGAACTTGTTTGCATTTTCACGTAATAAAAACATTCTGCGTTCGTACTCATAAATAACATTTCCGAAAACATTATTGTTTAATCTTACAAGTGGATTTATTAAATAGAAAAACATGGAGTAATTTCTATCTTTACTTGTAAATCCTTCAAAAAGTTTTTTTATCAATCACGATCTGTCGTCATCTACTGGGTCTCTCTTAGCATAATTTACATATCTTGCGTATTTTGGGTCTTTAAAAATTTCATCTATTTTATTAAAAAGTGTCGAAAACGAGTTTTTTATATTAGATCTTACTGATAAGTCTTTCGTTCTTACGTTCTCATTTGTTTGCAGTGATGTGGAATGTACATCTTTATAAACAGCAGAAGAATACAGAGGCGATTCTCAAATATTACTTTCATAAATTTTATATTCCCCTTCTTTTCAATACTTGTAATAACTAGCCTCATCAGTTTTCTTTTTCTTATAGTTTATTTGAATAAAAAATCTTTTCGATTCTGAGTCAAAATAGTAATCAGGATTTGTAGAAATTTCAAAACTATTCTTTATGCTTTCAGGAGTTCCTGTGGGTCAGTTTGCTAAAATGTCTAATTTATTGGCAAAAAGCTCCATATCTTGATTCGAATCAATTTTAAAGTTTGTTGTAAATGAGTTTTCATTTTGATTTGTAAAGAATCCTCTAACTGGCTGATCATTTGTAATCCTATATAAAAATCTTATCGGGTCATTACCAAACACAGATTCTTGCATTACAATTTCTAAGTTAGGCAAGTCAGCTGGAAAGGTTGCTGTTTGAACGAAGTCAGGGTCCTGAGTTATGTTTTTTCTTACAACAATTTCATAGTTTTGAAATGTAGTATTCTTTTCGTTTAAATCAGTGATACGAATTTCACTTTTATTTCTTTCTCAAGCTCTAAGAGTTGTGACGTCATAATTTACAAGACCACTACTTTCAATAAGGGAACCTGAAACTCCGACGAAACTCTTACCTCTTCTGAATAATTTACCATCCTGTTTTGCGATTGTTCCATCTTCAGAAACGTCTGTTTTTCAAAGAGAGTGTGGAGAGTCGTAGTTTTTTTCTGTTTCGAAGGTAAGCTCAAGTTTAAAATTATTCGGAGAATCTACCTTTTTAGAGTATGTGAAAGTTAAGTAAGAACCAACGTGTGCTCTCACTTTTTGCCTTCCTGATTCTGTTTGTTCAGTTAAATCTGTATTTTTAAACGAATAACTAAGTTGATTATTAAATCATCCTTCAACTGTACTTTTGATATTTCTTGGAGTTCTTGGACTAAGTTTCGATAACTCAAGTGCTGGTTGATAATTAATATTTCCCACAAATACTTTTCTGTTGTCAGAAGCTGTAGTATATGTTGTATTAGAAATTTTGTTTAAATCAAATCCTTCATTTAGAACTTCAACTCATTGCCTTTGTCCTGGTGAGTTTTCAAAAGCGTTGAATTTTATACCTCTATTATCTGAACCTTGTATAACTTTAAAGTCATCGGAAATTAAAATATTTCCAAAGAAAGTTTTCATATCTAGCTTTGTGGTGCTACGAAGAAAGTTTTCTTCTGTTAATGTAACTTTTCATTTTTGTCTACCGTATTCAGGGACCCCAGAAAGAAGTTCAACATTGAAAAAACCGTCTGTTCTCGAGTTTGGTACATATCTTGTTTGTGTACCTTCTCTGATTAATAAACCTACCCTTGATCTTTGGTTATCGTCATCTTTATAATCAGAATATACTACTGAAGAAGTATCATTAGTTCTATTGATATCGATTCATTCCTGAGTTCCATTTCTATTTTGAATGTTAAGAACTCCGTCCGAACTATTTCCTTGTTTGTTAATTAAAAGCCTAGAAGAAGTTTCTGCACCAGATGTCATCATTAGTGTAGCTAATGGGCTGACAGCTAGAGCTCCTATAACTAATTTCTTTTTCATAAAATCTCCTTATAAGAAATTAAATATAGATATATCTATATTTTGCTTTTTAATTTTAAAGATTTAAAAAAATTACATAAATAATGTATTTTTTTGAAGTTTTATGCACTTTTAATAAAAAAGATTTTAATAATCAAAAAGATAATTTGTGTATACAGCTGTTTTACAGTAACAAAAATAAAAAGTGGAATTTTATTTCCATAAATAAGAGTTTAAAATTTTTTATTTATAGATAAAGCAAAAAAAAAAAAAAAAAACAATTTGAAAACTAAATCACAAATTTTGGAGATTTTGGGAAAATTGCATATATTGCCAAAAAATGCGTAATTTTTAAAACTTTTAAAGCTAGAAATGAAAAAAACTCACGCAGTGTGAGTTTTCTTTTTTGTTTGCTTAATTAGAATAAGTATGTTAAGGCACCAACGATTAAACCACCTAATAATGGTGCTGCAAATGGTACAGATAGACCGTATGATAAATCAGCACTTGTGTGGTTTTGAATGTGTTTACCAAATAGTTTTTGTGTTGCTAAGAATACTAATCTTGGTGATAAATCACGAGCAGGGTTGATTGCGTATCCTGTTACAGAACCTAATGACATACCGATAGCCATAACGATTGCTGTAACACCAAAGTGTCCAACAAATCCTAATTCTGGAGTTGCTGCATTTCCGTTTCTTCCGACAAGAACGATTAATCCAATAAGTAGTAATGTTCCTAATAATTCGTATGAAAAGTTTTGAACGAATGCATCTCTGTGGCTTGGTCCTGTACAGCTTGATCCTTTAAGAACTGCTGCATCATTTTCTTTAATGTGTCTTCAGTTGATGAAGTTTAAAGCTGCTTGTCCTAGAGCTGCACCAACGAATGTTGCTAATGTTAATAAAACAAATGATAGAACTGCATGTCCAACATTTACACCTTCTTTACCAACGTTTGCAACAAAGTCAAACACAGCAACTGCTGGGTTTAGGTATGCTGTAGGAGCACCAATACCAACGGCTGTAATAACACCCATAAGCACTGCTAATCCTCAAGCAAGTGTGATAAGAACTCAGTTATTTCTGTTATTCTTTGCAAACATGTTTTTGAATGATGCTGATGCCACAACACCATTACCAAAAATAATTAAAACAGCTGTACCAAATAATTCACCTAAAATGTATGGCATTAAAACTTTTATTGGGCTTTCGGCACTAGCTAAAGCTGCTAATAATCCTGACATAATTCTCCTTATTCGATGTCTTTTAGTCAGTTAAGAGATCTTTTAACTGCTGTGTCTCAACCTTTTGTTAATTTTGCTACTTTTGCATCGTCAAAGGCTGGTTTGTAAACTTGATCGATTGAAACGTATTTTTCAATTTCATCAATATCATTTCAGTATTTAACTGCAAGACCTGCTAAGAACGCTGCACCCATTGCTGTTGTTTCAACAACTGTAGGTCTTACAACGTCAACTTGTGAAATTGATGACTGGAATTGCATTAAGTAATTTGATTTTGATGCGCCACCATCAACTTTAATTGTGTCGATTGGATAAGGTGTATCGGCTTTCATCGCTTTGATCAAGTCATTTGATTGGTAAGCGATTGACTCAAGAGTTGCTTTAACAATGTGTTCACGTTTAGTTCCTCTTTCAATCCCAAAGATGGCTCCACGTGAGTATGAATCTCAATATGGTGCACCTAGACCTGTGAAGGCTGGAACAATATAAACGTTGTGAGTTTCGTTTTTAAGTGCTAATTCTGCATAGAAATCACTTTCTGCTGCATTATATAGAATACCTAATGAATCACGAACTCATTGGATTGCTGAACCTGCAACGAATACCGAACCTTCAATTGCATAAACTGGTTTTGCATCTCCAAGTTTTCAAGCAACAGTAGTTACTAATTTGTTTTTAGAAAGGATTGGTTTTTCACCGATATTTACAAGCGTAAAACATCCTGTTCCATATGTGTTTTTTACCATTCCTGGTTTTACACACAATTGTCCGAATAGTGCTGATTGTTGGTCTCCTGCGACACCAGCAATTGGAACTTGACCTTTTGCTCTTAATGATCAGTGGTGTGGTTCTACATAACCATAGATTTCTGAAGATGATTTTACTTCAGGTAATATTTCACGTGGAACTTCGAATAATTCAAGTAATTCATCATCTCAGTCCATTGTGTTAATGTTAAATAATAACGTTCTTGAAGCATTTGACACGTCAGTAGCGTGAATTTTACCATCTGATAATTTTCACATTAATCACGTATCAATTGTTCCTGCAAGCAATCTTCCTTCGCTTAAAGCTTTTTTAGCTGCTTCTGAATTTTTAAGAATTCATCTAATTTTTGTACCTGAGAAGTAAGGGTTAATTAAAAGACCTGTTTTCTCTTGTACCATTTGAACTTTATCTGATAAAGTTTCACAATAATCACTTGTTCTTCTATCTTGTCAAACAATGGCGTTGTATACTGGAAGTCCTGTTAATTTATCTCAAAGCACAACTGTTTCACGTTGGTTTGTAATTCCTAGAGCTGCAATGTTATCAGATTTAATATTGGCTTTTAATTTTGCTGATTGCATTGCTGAAAGTTGTGTGTTCCAGATTTCAAGCGCGTCGTGCTCTACTCAACCACTGTTAGGGTAGTATTGAGTAAATTCACTTTGTGATACTGAAACAATATTTGTTTCTTTATCAAAGATAATTGCACGACAAGAAGTTGTACCTGCATCTAAAGTAATAACGTATTTTTTATCATTCATTTTTTATGTGATCTCCTTGGTTTTAGAAAACATCAATTTCGTAGTCAGGGTTGAAGTTTTCTCTTGGTTTTAATTCTAATTCAAGCAATTCAACGATATCTTCGGCAATTGAAGGAGCTGAAGAAAGACCTGGTGATTGCATACCTGCTGCTAAGACAAAGTCAGGGTCATTTTTTGATTTACGAATTACAAAATCGTTTGTTTCAATATCAATTGGTCTTGATCCTGAAATAGTCATTATTGTGCGATCCAATTTAATTGAAGGAACAATTTGTGTTCCGATTTTTCCAATGTAATCGTATTTTTCTCTTGTTACAAGTCTTGTATCTTCTTTTAAAACTCCTTCTTCTGCTGTCGGTCCAACGATGTATTTTCCATCTAATGTTGGAGCAACTACAACACCTTTACCGTGAATTGTTGGAACTTTAAATAAAACTGAAGAAACAAGTTTTGGATCATAGTTATCAAGAACCCTGTATTCACCTCTTCTTGTTGTTTGTTTAAAGTCATCAAAACCGTTTTCGTTTGCTAATACATCGGCGTAGTGACCTGCTGCATTAACAATTTTTCTTGCATAAACATATTCAGATCCGTTGTTAATTTCAAGTTTGAAGATTCCGTCTTCTTTCGTAATTTTTGTAACTGCACTGTTAACTTTCAGATCTGTTCCGTTTTGTTTAGAAGCTCCTAATAAAGCTTTAGTTGCTTCTACTGGATGTATTGCAACTGAAGAAGTACATAGTAAACCACCAACAACTTCAGGGTTAACATTTGGTTCTTTTGCTAAGATTTGCTCTCTATTTAAGATTTGCATATCTTTCGGGTCAAGTTTGTTTGTTAGACCTCTTTCATATAACATATGAATATGTTCCATCTCTTGTCCATCATCAAAGGCAAGAATTAACGAATCAATTTTTACTCTTGGGAATTTTAAGTGTTTAAATCAATCGTTTTGTCATTTTCTATTTCCATCGAGATTGAGACGAGCTTCTAGTTTGTGAGGCTCAGGGTCAAACCCTCCGTGAATTAGTCCTGTATTACCAAGTGAAGTTTCGTTCGCTACTTTTGGATTTTTTTCGAGAACGATAACATCTAAATCGTATCGTGCTAATTCATAAGCAATTGAAGCACCGATGATACCTGCTCCTACAATTGCTACATCATATTTTTTCATGAGTTTTTCCTTTCTAAATTTAATTACTACATATTCATTTTAACCAACATTGCATGATATTTTTCAAAAATAGTGTTTTTATGGAATTTTTTCCATATTTATATATTTTTTGAAAATTGAAATATCAGAAAAAAGCAAAATAAAAATCTGCATGTTGCAGATTTATTTATTATAGAAATTCAATATTTTTGATTTTAATCATGTATTTTGTAGGAGCTTCGACTTCGACTTCTTCGTCGATTAAGTGTCCTAACATCGCTTCAGCAAGTGGGCTTTCGTTTGAAATTTTTGCTTCAAATGGGTTTGCATCGTGTGATGCCATGATTGTAACTTTGTGCTCTTTGTTATCAGCATAGTTAAAAAATGTTACAGTTGCACCAATACTTACTTTACCTTGTGATGATACCTCAATTAAAACAGCACGGTCAATAATTGCTTCAAGTTCACTAATTCTACCTTCAACAATCCCTTGACGTTCTCTGGCTGCATCATACTCAGCATTTTCAGAAAGGTCACCTTGTGCACGAGCTTCTTTAAGAGCTTCTTGAACAGCTGGACGTTCAACGTTTACTAAGTGTTCATATTCTTTTTTGTACTTTTCTAGCGTATCACTAGCTAAAAAAACTTTTTCGTTACTTTGTGTTGCCATAGTTTCTCCCTATGTTTAAATGTTATTAAATTATAAATTAATTAGTTTTAGAAATTAACAAAAACTTACTTTTTGCAAAAGTTATTTGGTTTTTAATCTCTTTTTCTTTCAAGAAATTCATCAGATTTTTTAGTTCATTATTTTTTTGATATTTTTGATTAATAATAATCATTCCGTTTTGATTTAAAAGTGGATAATATGCTTCAAAAATTTCTTTATTTGATAAATCTGTATCGTGAAAGATGACACAATCGAGATTTTGGTTGGTGTGTGAAATAGGTGTGAAATTGATTAGTTCTTTATTTTGTGAATAAATTTCATTTCACTTTTGTGTATTAAACTCTTTTTCTTGGTAGTAAAAAGCTTGTTTAGTTTTTTCTTGCAAGGCTGCAAGCAAGTAGTTATCGTTAAATGAGTTGGCTAAATTATGTTTGTAATCGTTAATATAGATAGTGTTGATTAAGAACTCAACATCTAAATCCTCGATTTTTGAATTAAATGCATCTTTGAGTTCAAAAGGTAGAATCCCAATATCATCACGAACTTTACGTAGTTCTTGGTATAAACGTTTTTCTTCTTCTTGTGTGTACTTTTTACGAAGTCTACGACTTAAATACATCAAAGTGAAGTAAACGCTAAAACCAACAATTAAAACTACGAAAACTGAAATTAATAAAATTGTTTTTATCATATTAAACCTCTTTAAAATCAGCTAGTACATTTGATAAATCAATATCTTCAAAGTCAGTATTTGATCAATCAACTTCAAGTTCCTGTTTTTGTTTTGTGGCTTCTCTATAGTCATCTAGGTAATCTTGAAGAATGATAACAGCAGCTAGTTTATCTTTAAATTCTTTGCGTTTTTGACGTGTTAAATTAGCAGAAATTAAAACTGATTCAGCTCTTTTTGTTGAAAGTTGCTCGTTATAAAAATGGTATTCCAGTTCAAAACCATTTGAACTTAAAAAGTTTTCTAGATTTTGCTTAAATTCTTCAACCATAACTGTTCTTTGGCTTTTTGTGCCGTTCATTCTTAAAGGATGACCGATTACAATTGAAGTAATATTTTTATATTCTTGGAGATAATCAAGTGTTTTTTGATAAACATCTTGAAAGTTTTTTTCAAAAAAACGAAAGTTTTCTAATCCTGAAGCAATGATTAAATCTGAGTCAGAAATTGCAAAACCACAAGTTCTAGTCCCTAAATCAAGACCTAAAACTCTTGACATTATAAAACCTTGTCTAAAATATCAAAGATTTGTGAGATGTGAGCTACTTTACCCATTGATAGAATTTTATTTCCACCACCACGACCTTCAAGTAGTCCAAAGATTTTTTGTGCAATTGCGTTTGAATCGGCAAATTTAGAAGCAACAGCAACCATTCCAGATGCTTGATCGAAACAGATTACTACATTTTGTGCATTTTCTTCTCTTAAGTTTGCAACAACTGTTTTAACAGCTTGTGCTGAATCAACTTTAACTAAAAGCACATTTTGATCATTGATTACTTGGTCAACAATTACATCATAGTTATTTGCTGAAGCTTCTTGTGCTTTTTTAAGTAAAACTCTTCCGTCGTCGTGTGTTTTTTCAATTAAATCTTTTAGTTTGTCGTTTGCTAGCTCAAGATCAGAATTTAATTCGTAATCCAATTTGTAGTTTGCATCGATTTTTTGGTTCTTTTCGATGTTTTTGTTTAGTTCCTCTAGAAGTTGTTCTTGAACTTCTTTTAAGTAAGCTTCAACAATTGTATTTGATGAAATAGCCCTAATTCTGTATACACCAGCAGCTTTCTTTTCAACATTTGTAATTTTGAAGTTTTCTAGTTTACCCGAGTTTGACAAGTGAGTTCCACCACATAAATCAGCTGTAATTCCGTCGAATCTAACGATACGAACATTTTTTGGATTCATGTATTCTGCTTCATCAAGAGTCATAATTGCGTTGATCGCTTTTGCCTCATCAGTTGTCATTTGTAGGTATTCACGTTTTACGTCTCGTTTAATGTAAGATCTAACTTCGTTTTCGATTGCACGAATTTGTTCATCAGTAGGTTTTGTATCTGCTGGTAAGTCAAATGTCAATCTTTCTTCGTTGTTATCCGATCCGAGTTGAACAATTTGTGGACCTAGAACTTTTCTTAAGGCACAGAACATTAAGTGTGTCCCTGAGTGGTTTCTTTCTAGTCCTAAACGAATTGTTGCATCAACGTGACACGATACTTCTTGATCTTTAGAAACGTTTCCAAGAACTTTATGAATATGGTTTCCGTGTTTATCTTTGAAAACATCAATAATTTCAATTCTTTGGTCATTTTGAAGAATGTATCCACGGTCATGCTTTTGACCACCATTTGTTGCATAAAATGGTGTTTCTTTTAAAACTAAGTATGAATATTCTTCATTAGTTGCACTTTCAATACGGTTTTCACGATCAAACATTTCTAGGATTTGTGTTGTGTTTTCAAGTGTGTCATACCCAACAAAATGATCAATCTTGCTTGTTAATAGTGATAAAGAGTTGATTACTTTATCCATACCTGAAACTTGTTTTCCACGTGATCTGTTAGCGTGCTCTTCTTTTGCAGAATTAAACTCGTCTAAATTAACACTTAAATTCTTTTCAGCAAGAATCTCTGTTGTTAGTTCAATTGGAAATCCGTATGTTTCTGAAAGTTTAAAAGCAACATCACCTGGGAATTGTTTTAAATCAGGTGTAATGTATTCTTCTAGTAATTCACGACCTTTATCAACTGTTTTGGCAAATGTTTCTTCCTCAGCTTTGATTATATCTTGTACTACTTTAACATCGTATTCAAAAGGTAAAGTTGATTTGATAACTTCAACTAATTTGTATAAGAAAATTGGTTGTTTTACTTGTAAGCTCATTGCTGTATAAGCTGAACGACGGATTAAACGTCTTAAAATGTAACCACGTCCAACGTTTGAAGGTTGAGCTCCATCAGCCACGGCATTAGCAACTGCACGCATGTGATCAGCGATAACTTTGAATTTAGAGTTGATTGCTTCTTGTGATGGATCTTTTTTGAAATAGTTTGAGCCGTCATATCTAAAATCTGTGTATTTTTCGATTTCAGAAATGATTGGCATAAATAAGTCAGTATCGAAGTTTGTTGGTGCGTCTTGAAGCATTGAAACAATTCTTTCAAGACCTGCTCCAGTATCGATATTTTTTTGCACTAACTCAGTGTAATTTCCTTCTCCATCTGAATTATAGGTAGAAAAGACAATGTTTCAAATTTCGATGTAACGATCATTTTCAATATCGTTTTGTAAAAGCTCGATTCCTCTTTGGTCATATTTTGATCCACGGTCATAGAAAATTTCTGTGTTTGGACCACAAGGACCTGATCCTACTTCTCAAAAGTTAGTTGATTCATCACCAGGAATCATGTGTGATTCTTCAAAACCGTGTGACATTCAAAGTTCTTTTGTTTCTAAATCTTCATGATAGTATGTAAAGTAAAGTTTGTCTTTTTCAATTTTTAAAACGTCTAATAAGTATTCAGCAGCAAAAGCGATTGCTTCTTTTTTAAAGTAGTCACCGATTGAAAAGTTACCAAGCATTTCAAAAAATGTATGGTGACGAGCTGTAACACCTACATTTTCGATGTCATTTGTACGAATCGCTTTTTGTGAGTTTGTCAATCTTTTAGCAGGTGGTGTTTTTTTACCTGAAAAAAAGTCCTTTAAAGTTGCAACACCACTGTTAATTCATAAAAGTGAAGGGTCGTTTTGTGGTACTAAGCTTTTTGTTTCAACAATTAAGTGTTGTTTTGATTCAAAAAACTTTAATCAACTTTCTCTAATTTCTTTTGAAGTCATAATTCTCCTATACGTAATCTATTTTCTTGTTGTCAATGAAAATCTCTTCGATGATTGCACCACCGATACATTTATCACCGTCATAAAAGACAATTTGTTGTCCTGGTGTAACGGCTTGCGATTTTTCGTCATAAAATACTTTAACCATGTTGTCTGCTAAAATTTCAATTCTAACTGCGATATCTGCTTGACGGTATCTGAATTTTGCACTTAAGTTGCTTGGATTGTAATCTGTGTTGTTTAAGTTAAAACTACTTGCGATTAGTGAGTTTGATTCTAATCATTCAGGTTGTGAAGAAGGGGCAACATAAAGAATGTTTTGTTTTACATCACGACCACAAACATAGTAGGGTTCTTTCATTCCACCTAAATTTAAACCTTTTCTTTGTCCAATGGTGTAATAGAAAGAACCAACGTGACGACCAACTTTTTGTTTAGTTGTAATATCAACAATATCACCTTCTTGAGCTGGAATATAGTTTTGCAAGAACTCACCAAAGTTACGCTCTCCAATGAAACAAATTCCTGTTGAATCTTTCTTTGTAGCTGTAACTAGACCTAATTCTGCTGCAATTTCACGGATTTGTGATTTTTCTAAATCGGCAAGAGGCATGATAACACGTTCAAGTTGGGCGTGTGTTAGTTGAGCTAGAAAGTATGTTTGATCCTTGTTTTGATCTTTAGCACGATAAAGGTGTCCGTTTTCAACCTTAGCATAATGTCCCATGGCGATGTAGTCAGCTTTTAATTCGTCAAAAGCATGTTTTGCGAAAGCGTTAAATTTGATGTATTTATTACATAAAATATCAGGATTAGGTGTTCTACCTTTTGCATATTCGTCAATAAAGTTTTGAAAAACATTATCTCAGTACTCTTTAACAAAATCGACACGATGCAGTGGTATATCTAATTGTTCTGCAACTTTTTTAGCATCTTGATAATCCACTTCTTGAGGACAGTGATCGTCGTCTAAAAAGTTGTTCCCTTTAATGTCGTTATTGAGCATACTATCTCAGTTTCGCATGAAAAGACCGACTACTTCATAGCCTTGTTTTTTAAGTAAATAAGCTGCTACTGAAGAGTCGACTCCACCACTCATTCCTATGACAACACGTTTCATATTGGCTCCTTGGTTAAAATATATAATATTTTAACATTTTAAAATTTGCGAGGTTAAAGTAAATCAAGCATTTTCTTGATTTGTTTTATTTATATTTTAGCACTTTAACATGGATTTTGCTAATAATAAAATAAATAAAAAGCAGGTTTTCCCTGCTTATTTCGTTCTATTTTGCATCTTTTGCTAATTGAACTAACATTGAGAATGTTTTTGGTTCGTTAATAGCTAATTCTGAAAGCATTTTACGGTTAATTGTAATGTTTGCTTTTTTAAGTCCATTAACAAATCTTGAGTAACTTAGACCTTCAGCTCTAACAGCTGCATTGATACGAGCGATTCATAGTTTTCTGAAATCTCTCTTAACTTGTTTACGGTCTCTGAAAGCGTATGTTCATGATTTAACAACTGCTTGTTTAGCAACTTTGTAACCGATTGATTTGTGTCCAAAGTAACCTTTAGCTAATTTTATTCATTTTTTACGTCTTGCTCTTGTAACTGTTCCACCTTTAACTCTTGCCATTTTAAATTATCCTTTCAATTTGTGTATTTTTTTAAACGTTGATAAATTTATAATCTCAAAAATTAAAATAATGCTTTAAATCTTTTGATGTCTGATTTAGACATTAGAGCAGATTTACGAGATTGACGTTTTTGTTTTGTTGTTTTGTTTTGTGCTAAGTGTGAACGATATGCTTGTTCTCTAAGAACTTTACCAGTACCAGTAATTTTAATACGTTTTTTTAACGCACTTTTTGTTTTCATTTTTGGCATGCTATTCTCCTTCTTTAGCGTTTTGGTTTTCACCATTTTCGCTAGATTTTTCTTTTAAATATTTTGCTATTTTTTGTTTATTCGGTTGGAGGTTCATATCTAAGAAACGATCGTTAACTAATTTAGGTTCTTTTGTGATTTCAGCAATGTCTTCTAATGTTCCAAAGAACTTGTTTAGTGTTGCTAATGCTAAATCTTGTCTCCCGATTTCACGTCCTCTAAGTTTTAGAGAAACCTTAATACGGTCACCTTTTAATAAAAACTCTCTTGCCTTACGACTTTTGGTCATAAGATCGTTTTCACCAATCATTGGTGTTAAACGAACTTCACGGTTTTGTACATTTGATTGTTTTTCTTTAACTTCTTTTTGTTTCTTTTTACGGTCGTATTTAAACTTTCCATAATCCAGAATTCTAGCTATAGGTTTCGGTTCAACTTGGATTAAAACTAAATCCATTTTTAAGTTCTTTGCTAGTTCAACGGCTTCTTTTGTGTATTTAACACCGATCTTTTCACCGTCGTGACCGATTAAAAAGACTTGTTTGAACGGAATTGCCTCATTAACATAGTGCTCTGCACTAGGCTTTTTCATTTTTCTGTTTGGTTGAATGATATTCTCCTTAGTAATAAAATAATAAAAAGTGGTTGCCCACTTCTCTACTATAAAAAGTAATCCTTTTTAACTTAAAAAGAAAAAATCAATAAGGAATACATTTAATTGTAGCTAAACCCAAAGCTATGCGCAATCAGGTGAGAAGTGATTCTACTTTCTGCAATTAAACAAATATTGCTTATTAATTTTAGCACTTTCAAAAAAGTTTTGACATTTTAAATCGAGTTTTTTAATATTAGAAAAAAAGATTTTTTGTCCTTTTTTACAAAGCTTTTAGATCTAAAAACACTGTATAAATTTATCTTGAATTGATTTTTTTATTTGATTGACTTTATATTTTGAGTAAAAGCTGAGTTTTTCGCTGTTGTTTTTAGACATCATAATAAAGTCTTTTTCATTCTTTGTTAACGAATTAATAAAATCGGTTTTTAGTTGGTTTTGTCAAGATTCATTTTTGTAATTACTTTTTGCAAAATTTTTATCCATTTCAAAGTTCTTTATGCAGTTAACTTCAAATTGGTTTTGCTTATTTTTATACTTATTTCTCAGTGATTTACACTTTCAAATCACTTTGCCAGTGCAAAAGTGATTCCAATCCAAATTCTTTTCAGAGTTCTTTAAAACTTCTTCAAAAAGCTCACAAAGAATGGTGTTGAGAATTAAATCAAAATCATTTTTATAACTATAAGACAGCTCTAAAAATTGTTTTATCTTTGCTTTTATTAACGGTTCTGCTTTATAACGTAAAAGTAAAAATAATTTCTTTTCAGTTATTAATTCACTTTTAGTTTTTAAGAACTTGGCTAAACTTTCTGATATCAAAGTTCTTGAAAAATTATTGTTCATTCCTTAATTTATTAACTGCATCAAACAGCAAAATCCCTGTCGCTACAGATACATTTAAAGATTGCACTGTTCCAAATTGTTTAATGTAAACTGTTTGATCAACCATCGATAATGTGCTTTTCGAGACTCCCGACCCTTCATTTCCGACGATGATTGCACTTTTAGGTGAATAAGACACTTGCGTCATTTCTTGAGCTTTATGATCTAAGGCTGAAGCATAAACTCAGTAATACATTTTTTGTAATTTAGTTATTGTGGCTGAAATACTACTTACTTTGATGAATTTCATACCAACAAATCCACCTGAAGAAACTTTTAAAACAGTTTCGTTGATATCTGCTGCTCTAACCTTTGGGTAAATAATGTGCTTTATTCCTGCTGCATTCGCACTTCTGATTATTGCACCAAAATTATGAGGGTCTTGGATATGATCCAAAATTAATACTAAATCGGGTTGGTCTTTTTCTAAAATTGACAAATCATAGAAAGAAGGAGGTTTTATAAATGCTGCAAAACCTTGATGATTTTCTTTAGTTAATAAATCTAACTCCCTTTTGCTTTTAATTTCTATATTCACTTTTGTGTGTTTAAGAAGTTCGTTTTTATTTTGTTCATTGGCTACTCAAATTTTTAAAATCGGCAAACCGTCCTTGATCGCGTCTTGAACAGAGTTTTTTCCACACACTATTAATTGTTGCATTTTGTTATGCTCCTTTTTTCCTTATTTTGTGATTATTTTATCCACTTTAAATGTAATTTTTTTCCCTTAAAATTCCAGCAATCTCATCTGCTTTTTCGTAGTTTTTGGCTGCTGCATAGGCTTTCATGTCAAAATATGATTGTTTAGATTTTTGCATATCTTCAAGGTCAAATTTGAAACCTAGATCAAATATGAGTTTTTTAAAAGTTGACAAGTTTTGCAAATTCTTATCTTTATTAATTTGTTTTATAAGTTCATGAATTGAAAACATTGCTTTGGAGAACGCAAATTCAGAAACCTCTTGATATATGTGTTCTAGTGATTCTTGATTACCTAATTCAGAAGCTAGGTCATCAGCTTTAAGCACAAATTCAAAAATCAGCATTTTTATTCTTTTGATTAACTTTAAGTTAGACTTTATTAAATCTTCAGTGATGTTGATTGGATTTGAATATGCAGAAGTGAAAATTATCATTCTCAATAAGTTAGGATCATATTGTTCTAAGAAATCTTTTGCCTTAATTATATTTCCTAACGACTTTGACATTTTTACATCATTTAAATTAAATTGACCTACACGCTTTCAGTCAGCCGATAAGGGAGATTGAAAAAGGGCTTGGTGTTGTATGTTTTCGTTTTCATGGTGAGGGAAAACTAAATCCATTCCACCACCATGAATGTCAACGCCTTGTGAACCAAAATGTTTATGAATTAAAGCCACACATTCAGTGTGTCAACCTGGTCTTCCTAGACTTGAATTAAAAGCAAATTTCACACCTTTAGATGTTGTTTTTCAAAGTGCAAAATCAGCCAAATTGTTTTTAGTTATTTCAGTATCTTCAAAAACCATGTTTTCTAAACTTTGATTCGAAACATCACCATAGTACTTTTGATTTTTAGCTACATCAAAATAAACACTACCATCTTCAAGTGTGTAAGCATTTTTCGAATCAAGCAATTTTTGCACATAGTCCTGTATTACAGGCATATTTGGAACAACATACTCGATATCGGTGATTGTATTAACGTTAACCTTCTCTAAAAGCTCTAAATAAGCGTTTGCGTATTTCTGAGCAATCTCAATTTCGCTCTTATTGGTTTCAATTGCTTTGTTGACAATTTTGTCATCAATGTCAGTGATGTTATGGACAAATTTGTAAGGTATTCCTAATTGCTTATAAGCCCGTAAAACAAGGTCAAAAGTTAAAATAGGACGTAAATTTCCTATATGTACATGATCATAAACGGTAGGTCCACAAACGTAAATTTTTTTCATATTTATGATTATACTAATTTAAAAATATATAAAATGGTAAAATTTATAAGATTTATACAACACGGAGGAAAATATGACAACTTTAAACAAAACAATTAAAAACATTATTGAACAAACGATTAGAACTTTAATTGAAGAAGGTGTCATTTCCCCCATTAGCAACTGGTCAGAATTTAATTACAAGTTAAACGAAGTTAATATCGAGGTGGAAGGACAAGACTATGTTTACGATTACGCAACAAACGTTGCTTTTGTTGCTAAAAAATACAGTCAAAAAAATCCCCTTGATCTTGCGAACTTAATCAAAGAAAAGCTTGAGCAAAATGATTTATTTGAAATTGTAGATGTTGCAAAGCCTGGTTTTATTAACTTTAAACTAAATAGCAAAGCTTTTGAGGTTATTTTAGACAACGTTCTTGAAAGTCAACAAAACTATGGAAGCAAACAGATTCATACTGATGAAGTAGTCAATGTTGAATACGTTTCAGCTAATCCAACAGGATTTTTACACGTTGGTCACGCAAGAGGAGCTGTGATCGGAAGTGCACTTGTTAATATGTTAAAACACTACGGATATCCTGTAGTATCAGAATATTATGTTAACGATGCAGGAAATCAAATTGACAACCTAGTGGCATCTGCGCATGTTAGATACTTGCAAGAATTTGGTATCGAAAAAGAAATGCCAGAAGATTCATACAAAGGTCAAGACATTGTTTGACTAGCTAAACAATTAATCAAGAATCAAGGTGAGTATTACTTAAACGATTTTGAAACAAAAAGAACTGAATTTAGAAACGAATCTGTTTCAATCCTACTCGACAAAATTCGTCAAGACCTTGCAGATTTAGGTGTTCACTTTGATTTATTTACAAGTGAGTACAAAATTAAAGCTGATAACTTAATAGAACCAGCGATTGAAAAGTTAGGTGATCACACTTATCAAAAAGATGGAGCTTTATTCTTAAGAACCACTGATTTTGGCGATGACAAAGATCGTGTTTTAATCAAGTCTGACAATTCTAATACTTACTTTATGCCCGATATTGCATATCATGAACAAAAAATGCAAAGATCAGCTCAATTGATTAATATTTGAGGAGCAGATCACTCAGGATATGTTGCAAGACTAAAAATTGCAATGCAATGTTTAGGATACGATGCAAATAAAATCGAAATTCTAGTAGTTCAACTTGTAAGATTACTAAAAGATGGTGCTGAATTTAAAATGTCAAAAAGAGCAGGCACGAGCGTTACCTTAGCAGATTTATTAGAAGTGTCTTCAAAAGATGCAATTCGTTTCAACATGTTAACTAGAGATGCAAATTCAAAATTTGATTTTGACATAGACAAAGGTAATGAAAGAGATGCAGCAAACCCTGTATTTTCAGTTCAATACGCACACTCAAGAGCATGCTCATTAATTCAAAAAGCACAACAAGAAAGCGTTTTAGATCAAAATTTTGTATATCCAGACAAAGCAAAAGAGTTGTTGATTCAAATTGACATGTTTCCAGATTTAATTAAAACGATCGTTGAAACAAGAAAAGTTCAACTAATGACAAGTTATTTAATTAACTTAGCAAGTTTATTTAATAGTTTTTATTCAAATAACAGAATCATTGGCAGCGATTATGAAGCTCAAATGATGAGAATTGTTCAAGCAGTTAAAGAAGTTTTAAATCTAGGACTAGAACTAATAGGTGTAAGTGCACCTGAGGCGATGTAATAAATGGATAAGTATAACAAGCATAACCATTTAAAACCTAAAAACAAAATAAGCTTCTTTATGGGTATGATGATTGTTGTAGGTTCCTCAATTGGGGCTGGAATTTTCTTTAAATCAGGAGTAATTCTAAAATACAACAACTTATCATTAATTCTTTCTGCACTTTCATGACTGATTGCTTCAATAGCAATAATTATCATGGCTCTTTCTTTAATACCAATCACTTCCAAGAAAAAAGGTAATTTATCATTTGTAGGTTGAAATGAACACTTTAATAGTTGAATGACTTACCAAATGTCTAAAAACTTTGCTGTATATATAAATGTGGCACTTACTTACTTTTTCATGCCACTTTATGCGATTATGTCTCTGCAAGATGGGATTAAATCATTTTTAGGCGAGGGTTCAAGTCCGAGCTTTGGGACAAGCAACGATTGAGCAATTTGAATGCTAATTGGAATAGGAATTGTTTTATATTTCAGCTTGACATCAGGCTTAAACTCTAGAGCTGCAACAATACAAAACGGAATAACATTAACCTTTAAAATTTTTGCAATTATTGCTTCTGTAGTTGTTGCATTCGTCTTCATTTTTGTTCAAAAAAGTTTATTGGAATTAAAATGACTACCTGAAATGAAAAACGATGCTCACCAAGTGCCTTTTGCTTACAAAATGATTCCAGGCTTAGGTTTATTTTTATCTTGAGCAGGAATATTCTTTGCCTATGATGGGTTTTATGTTTCAACAGGAATTGAAGAAGAACTTGAAAATCCTAAAGACACACCAAAAGTATTGTTGTTTGGTTTAACTTTAGTTACAATAATTCACTTAGTAATTGCAATCTCAATGTCATTAAACGGGAAGGGTGATTTCAATGAGTTTGGTGCCTTTCTAGCTAAAAGAAATTTAAGTTGATTAATGGGTATTATCAATATTTCAATCTTTATCGGAGTTCTTGGAATTATGAACGGGTTTTCAATGTGAATACCTCGTCTATTACAAGAATTAATCTTAAAAGATGAATTACCATTTTCAAAACGCTTAAAAAGCAAAATAAAAGCAGGAAGCTATAAAGTCGGAGTTATGGTTAGTTTAATAATCGCAATTCCTCCCGTGATTCTATTTTATGTAATTGGTGGGCTTTTCTTCCATGAAGGTCATGATTTTATCGGTTATGGAACTGGAATGGCAAGTTTATACAATCTAAACGAACTTGTAAGTAACTGAGTAAGCGTTATTATTTTTGGATTCATTGGTTTAGCAATTTTTGGTTTTGCAAGAAACTCACAAAAAAACAAATGATCTAACGGAAAGCTAATTACAATCTTAAGCTATATCGTATCAATCTTTTTATTTGTTGTTTTATTTGTAAATTTCTTAATCCCAATAATTGACTTAACTTACTTGTACACAGGTATAAAAGCAATAAGTAACGATTCACAATTGTTGCAAGAATACAAAGATAACATCAAAAATATTTACATTTCACTTGCAATACTTTTATCGATGGTAAGTGCAATAACACTACCTGCTATTTGAACAAAAACAAAATTGAGCAGAGCTAAATAAGCTCTGTTTTTTTAAAAAATTTTTTTACATTTTCTTAAATAAATAAATTTTTTTAGAAATAAAACCAATATTGGTTTAAAATTTTAAATATGAAAAAATTCTTAAATCTTAAAAAATTATCGTTTGTTCTGGCTTGCGTTTCAGCTTCGCCACTTTTTGTGATTGCTTGTCAATCAAAAGAAGCAAAAAATGATGTACAAAACAGCAACAAAGCAACAATTCCAACTCACGCAAATAACAATCCAGAACAACCTCAAAACGAAAGTAATACTCAGCCACATACAGAAAATAGACCGGAAAACAATTTAAAAAATGAGATAAAACGTTCAATAGAGCGAAATGACTACAAAATGCAAACTTATAACTTCAGAAACACTGCATCTTCTTATAAGTTTTTAAAAAATACAATGAATCTTTACACATTTCCTGATGACCCAACTCAGTATGTTGACGTTATGGAAACCATTTTGTTTTTAAATGGTAAAAACGATGGATCAGGTTATAAAGGTTTTTTTAACACTAAAGGTATTGCCTTTGAAAACGAAAATGAAACTTCAACGGAATTCAAAATCGGTTTCAACACTTCTGTAGAGGGTGAACACAAAAAATTTAGGATCGATTGAGAACAAAGGAAAATTTACATACCAGATTCGAATGTTTTTGTTTTTCCAGAAAACACAGAAACTACAGAACAAATGACAGGACTTAGAGAACTTCCAAAAGAAATAAGAGATCTTGACAGTAAAGAAACTGTTTTAGATTTAGGAAAATACAACATAAACCTTTACGTGGCAGCTCCTAGAGAAGGTGATAGATGACAAAAAACTTTCATGCCTCTTTGATTATTTAACCTCATTTTCTGTAGTCCTAACTACTTCAACATTACGTTTACAGGAAGATCACTTTACGGCATTCAATTCGTATCTCAACCTAATGATCCAAATACTGCCAAAATAAGAAAAAATAAATTAAATGGTGCGACAGCAACTACAGAGCAGAGACAAGAAGTTTATAACCAGCTTAAATTTATAATCGAAAACTTTTATGGATTAAAAGAAATAAGAAATATTACTAATTTTGACGATTTTATAGGTCCAGAAAATAAAAAATTATTATTGTCAACTGATACAAACGACAATAATAAAGCATATGTTAATATTATTTTCAAAAAGTTAAACGATCTTCACTCTGTATATCACATGCCATCCTTCTATAATCAACCTGATACTCAAGTGCAAGACATTATAAAAGCTGTAGGCTTTGCAACACCAGAAAGTGTTAACGAAATCCTTTCTGAATTCAACTCTGTATCTAAAAACCTTGAAGATAAAAGGAAAGAGTTGGCAAAACAATATAGCTCAAGAAAAGACCTAAAATATGGAACACCAAATTTAAGATTTGAAGGAGAAACTGCTTTTATAAACGTAGACCAATTTGCACAATTAGCACCTAATAATCCAAACTATGAAGCGATCGACACTTATGGTGTGATGGAAGATTCGATCAGAAGAATTAAAACACGGAATGAAGAAATAAGAACAGGTAAGGCACCATCTTACTTCGTTTCTGAAACGAAATTAGAGACAGGTGCAAAAGCAACAAAAAATGTTGTCATTGATCTTTCGGTAAATAACGGTGGTCTTGTGCTTGCTCTCAACAGAGCATTTGGTTTAATTACGAATAAACCATACATAAAGTATGAATATCACGTTAATGATAAAATACTAACAAAAGAAACTTACCAAATTGACACTAATGGTGATAGAGAATATAACGAAAAAGACGGTCACCCTGAGTTTAATTACTATATCTTAACATCGCGTGCGACGTTCAGTGCTGCAAACTCATTTGCTGTACTTGCAAAAACAAATAAACTAGCTAAAATTATTGGACAAAAAACAGGAGGAGGAATGAGTGCTATCCTTCCTGTTGTCCTAAGCGATGGAACACAGTTACAACTTAGCTCAAACAACGCTCTTGTGATGGTCGATGACAATCAAAGAGTTGTTTATACTGATGAAGGTATTAGTCCTGATATCGAAATTGGATATGACAAATTCTATGATTACGAATTTATCGCTAATAAAATTAAGCAATCACAATAACAAAAAACGTATATCCCTTATTTATAGAGATATACGTTTTTATTATAGACTTTCTAAAAAGTTCTTAATAGCATCAAAGTCCACTTGATCACCGACTGAGTTTTGGTTTATGTCTTTATAAATAACTTTTTGCTCTTTATCTAAGACTAAAACGGCACGATTGAATAAGAAAACTTCGTCAAGTAATAAACCTAAAGAATTTGCCATTTCTTTTGTTTTATAGTCAGAAAAAGCTTGCATTCTTCCAAATCCATGACCGTCTGCATAGTTTTTTAAAGCGCTCGGTAAGTCCATTGAAAAAGCCACAAAATCAACATTTTCAAATTGATTGCTTAAGTTAGCAAGATAAGCAATTTGCATTTCACAAACACTCGTATCAATTGAGGGGTATGTTGTTAAAACAGTGTAATCTTTTGATAATACAACTGGATTATCGATAAAATCACCTACAGTTGGATATTTGTTAAAGTAAACTTTATCTCCTAGCTCAATTTCTTTGCCTAATTTTTTGATTTCTAGATCTTTAAATTTAATTGTTTTCATATTAGTTCTTTCCAAAGACGATCATTGGGCTGCTTTCGGCTCAAAAACCTGCTCTTTTTAATATTGCCTTACTTTCTGTTTCTTTTAAAAGTTTGAAATACTCTTTTTGGAAGTCTGTTCTTGTGTAATAAATAGAAGAAGGATTTTTGTTGTTTATATATTTAACTCTCGCAAGCCCTGATTGAACCATTAAGAGATTAAAATCGTGGTTATCGTCAGCAATGATACCAACCGATCTTCCATAAATATCTGTCGTTAACTCTTTAAAGTAAATCGTTTCAGGTTTTAAATTACTTAAAAGCTCTTTCAAATAATTCTTTGCTGCTTCGCCATACTTTAGTTCTTTAGGGGCTAAAGTATCTAAATGTGGGTTGGTTTCAGGAGTATCAATGCCATACATTCTGACTTTTATAACTTTGTTTGAATCTTTTTTAGTGATATATACCGTATCACCATCAACAACCTTATCAATTGAATATTGGTTATTCTTATCCATATAAGAAGTATCCATATTCATGATTTCTTTATTAATAGTAATCGGTATATTGACATGCTCTGTGGATTCGGCGCTTGTCGAAGTTTTTGGAGTAGTTGAGGCTTGATTAGATTTTAAACTGCTATTTGATGTATTTGTTGCAGTGTTGTTTGGGTTTTCAGTTTTCTTTTGTATTAGTGCAAAAGGGTTAGGAAAAGAGCAACTAGATGCTAGTAGTGTTGCACTGGATGTTGCGATTAAAAGTAGTTTCTTAATTGATTTCACAATTATATTTTAACGAAAAAAACCTCATTAGAGGTTTTAATAACTTCCTTTTGCAGGTTTTGTTCCTTCAACGATTGCAACTGAACGGCTTGTTCCGAATCTCGAAGCACCAGCTTCATACATTGCAATCAAGTCATCCATGTTTGAGATTCCTCCAGCAGCTTTGATTAATAAAGAATCTCCACAAACAGATTTCATGATTTGTACATCTTCTAGAGTCGCTCCTCTGAACGAGAATCCTGTTGATGTTTTAATAAATTCTGCTCCTGATTTCATAACAATTTCAGTAACTTTTTTAATTTCATCAACAGATAATAACGCTGTTTCAACAATAACTTTTAAGACATGGCTTCCACATGCTTCTTTTACTGTTTTAATGTCGTTTAAAACGTATTCATAGTCACCTTGTTTAAACTTACCAACGTTGATCACCATATCAATTTCATTAGCTCCGTGATCAATTGCTAATTTTGTTTCGTGAGCTTTAGCTTGTGAAATCATTGCTCCCAAAGGGAATCCAACAACTGATGTAATTTCAACATCGCTATCTTTAAGTTTCTCTTTACAATATTTAACTCATGAAGAGTTTACACAAATTGTTTTAAAACCATATTTTTTAGCTTCATCGATTAACTTGTCGATGTCTTTTTGTGTCGCTTCAGGTTTTAAGTATGTGTGATCGATCATTTTGTTGTAATTCATATTTTCTCCTATTTTAAACGATCTAAAATGATTTTATTTTCAACCTTGTTTTGGTTTATTTGGAATGAAGTTTTAAGTTGATCTAAAAGTTCTAAGTTAATTGGGTTTGAAGAATAAAGATCAAAAATTACTTCACCTTCTTTTACGTATTCATTTGTTTTCTTAACGATTGTAATACCAGCTTCGTTATCGATGTCATCTTCTTTTCTTGCTCTACCAGCACCTAGTTTCATCGCAACAATACCCACAGTAAGAGCGTCAAAGATTTCAACATATCCTTCTTTGTCTGCCACTAACGAAACTTTGTATTTTGGGTTTCAGAATTCTTTTGATTTTAAGTATTCCACATCTCCTTTTTGGAGAGCAATAAACTCGTAGAATTTCGCAAGAGCTGAGCCGTTTTCAATAACTTCTTTAACTTTTTGCATTCCTTCTTCATGGCTTGAAACTGCTTTTGCTTGTTCAAGAATTGTGGCACATGATGAATAAACTAATTCTGTGAAGTCGGCAGGTCCGTTACCTTTAAGTGTTTCAATTGCTTCGATAACCTCGTTTTTGTTTCCGATTTCTCTACCAATTGGACGGCTCATGTTTGTAATTTCAGCTCTAACGTCAACATCTAGTTCTTTACCAATGCTAATCATTGTTTTGGCCAAATCACGAGCTGAATCAAGATCCTTCATGAAGGCTCCATTACCACATTTTACGTCCAGTAAAATTGCGTCTGATCCTGTCGCAAGTTTTTTAGACATGATACTTGAGGCAATTAAAGGTATTGATTCAACTGTATCTGTAACATCACGTAGTGCGTAAATTTTCTTATCTGCAGGTACTAGTTCAGCAGATTGGCCAATAACTGCGATTTTGTGATCGTTAACTTGTTTAATAAATTCTTCATCACTTAGGACAACATTAAATCCTGGAATAGATTCTAGTTTATCAATTGTTCCACCTGTGTGACCAAGACCACGTCCTGACATTTTGGCAACTGGAACCCCACATGCTGCAACAATTGGTGCTACAGATAAGGTTGTTTTGTCACCTACTCCACCTGTTGAGTGTTTATCGACCTTAATTCCTTGAATGTTTGACAAGTCAATAATATCTCCTGAATGCATCATTGTTTTTGTGAATGTTGCAATTTCTTTGCTTGTCATACCGTTAAACATAACAGCCATTAGAAATGCTGAAATTTGATAATCTGGAGTTGTGCCCTTAACATAAGAGCTGATTAAAAATTCTATTTCTTTTTGTGATAATTCTTTATTTAATCTTTTTTTATGTATTAAATCAACTACACGCATTTTTCCTCTATTTTGCTAATCTAAGAGCTATTTCCATCATTTTTGTGAATGCTGTTTGTCTTTGATCTGCTGTTGTTTCTTCGTGTGTAATTAAGTTATCACTAATTGTTAATAAACAAGCTGCATTTTTGTTTAATTTTTCAGCGTTTGTAAATAGTGCAAAAGATTCCATTTCAACACAGATTGATTCTGTATCAGCAATTCTTTGTTCTAGAGGTACTGCAGAATAGAACACATCTGACGAGTGCACTCTTCCTTCGTGAAGTTTAATGTCAAGTTCTTTGGCAATTTCACGAATTTCTTGGTTTGTTTTTTCTGATGGTTTTGCAACCACTTCATCTTTTTCTAAAACTAGCTTTCTAAAAGCTGGCGAGTCTGAGAAAGCTTCAGTTGCTAAAACTACTTCGTATAAACCTAAGTCTTTTTTATAAGAACCAGCTGAACCAATTCTTACGATTGTATCAACATCATAGAAGTTGTATAACTCATATGAATAAATTCCAATTGAAGGACAACCCATTCCACTTCCTGCAACTGTAATTTCTTTCCCTTTATATGTTCCTGTGAACATAAACATATTTCTTACTGAATTAACTTTTTTATAACCAGGATCTAAAAATGTCTCGGCGATAAACTGCGCTCTAAGAGGATCTCCAGGCATAATAACTGTTTTTGCGATTTCACCTTTTTTGGCTTTAATGTGTGGTGTCATTGTTTCTCCTTGATTAAAATTATTTGGTGGCATTTTCATGCGTCGTTTTTATTTAAAACTACCTTTTATATTTTACCACTATGCAGAAATTAGCCGTAAGACTGGAAAATTTTCCAGATTTTGCCAAAAATTAAAAAAACATTCAACTCACAAAAATATGTCTAATTCAATAAAAATCAATTATTGGAGTTTGTTTTTTAACAGCATTTTCGAAAAATAAATATGTATAGTTTGGGTATAAAAAATTGTCTAATAGATCTAGTGTGACAGCAAGGGGTCTCGAAATTGAAAATCTACTAAAGGTGCGTGTAGATTTACAAGCAAAGTTAAGATTATTATCTCATGATGGATCGTCTTAAATTAAGAAGTGTTTAGAAGGTAAGTATCTTTATATAAGAAAACAGAAATAGGTAAAATAACATCAACATATGCTCGTATTTTTAATTAAGACCTTTATAAGCAAGTAATCTTAAAACGCTAATTAATCGCATACCTTTAGGCAAACTGACAAAGATTTAGCAAGTTTTGGTTATTCTTAAAACCAGTTATTGGCAAAAATAATACAAAATATAGCTTTTGCAAGAACAAATATGAAGTCAAGAATCTATAATTGAGCGATCCAGGAAAGAACAGCAACTTTGTTTCTTTAAACTGAAGAAATTGCTCTAATTGCCATGAGCAATGATTTTTAGTTATTCCTGAAAAGCTTGTTTCTGAACTTAAAAGTTGCTAGTTGGATATCATGAATGAGAAGATAATTAGTACTATCAACATTTATGAAAGAATATTTGCTAAAAAGTTGTAGATAACTTTATATAAAATTCAAAATAAATTTTTCACATAAAGCACCAAAACATCTGTAAAGCAGAGATTTTCAATAAAATGTGTAATCATAAAACGCCATATTCAGGCGTTTTATTTTAGTATAATTTAAATAACTTATGGATAGACCATAAATCAGGGAAGGTGTTTAGAATGAGAGAGAGAGAGGTAACCAGCCTCAAATAAGATTCCAAGGATTCAAAAGTGAGTGAAATAACCAAAAATGATCTCAAATGGTTAAAAGAGTTTCTGAAACATCAAACTCTAATAAGTTAATAAAGATTGAATACGAAGACATACAAAAGGGTTCTGGTGAATTGATAGGATCTCCATCCAAAAATATTGAATGCACAAAAGGTATAACCTTTAAAAAAGGTGATTTGCTTTTTGGCAAAATAAGACCCTATCTTAAAAATTATTTAATTTCAAAATTCGACGGCGTAGCAATAGGCAATTTTTGGGTAATGAGACCCGTGCATTCGTTTAGCTCTGATTTCTTATTTTTAATAATGAATTCGCAGAAGTTTTTCAGATACTCGAACGTTTCTTACGGAACTAAAATGCCAATAGCTGATTGAAATTTAGTTTCAAACGTATATTATTGAGCCCCTGAAATAAAAGAACAAAAAACAATAGGTAAATTCTTTAGCAATTATCAATCAAACGAATTGAATAAAACGACATACGTTGATAAATTAAAACAGGTTAAAGATATATTACTTTCTACACTTTTCATAAATACCCATAAAACAGAGCCAGAAATAAGGCTTAAAGAATTTAAAGATAAATTAAACATAAGGGTCTTAGGTGATTTTTCCAATGTTGTCAAAACCAAAAACAAAGATCTTTCTATATCTAATATCCTCACAATATCGTCAGAAATGGGAATAGTAAGGCAATCAGATTTTGGGTTTGAAAGATGGCATAAAGAGGAATCGTTATCAGGGAGATTGATAATAGAACCTGATGACTTTGTAAGAAATCCAATTATTTCAAAAAACTCACCTGCTGGTCCAATAAGAAGAAATAATACTAACGAAACTGGTATTATTTCAAATATTTACTTTGCATTCAGAGTCCATAGCGTTGATAAAGATTTTTTAGAGCATTATTTCTTTAGCAACAAATGAAACAATTTTGTCGAAATATACGGTCAAAAGGGCGCAAGAGTAGGATGTATTGAAATACAATCTTCTGAAATGATGAGGCTACCAATCCCAATTCCATCTATTGAAGAGCAATCTAAAATTGGAAAGATATTTAAAATTATTGACAAGTTGATAAATCTTAAAACCAGAGAGATTCAAATCTTGAAAGATTTAAAGACAACAGCCATAAAAATGTTTCTAATTTAACTTAATAACTATTTATAACGCCACGTTTTGTGGTGTTTTTAAATTGATTTGAGCATGATAATGTTTAATATACAAGACGAAAAAGCAGTAATTTATATAAACTACTCTATAGTTATCAACTACCGTAAATAAAAACTTTTTAGTGCGCATTTTTTCGAAAAACACGAACTTAAAGTTACTTTCAAAACGTCTGTTATTATCGCTGATTCAAACTTATTCTGTCATACAAAAACAAGCTAAATAAAAACGTTTTTTCTGACAGATTTAATGGAACGAAAATATAACATTTTCAAAATTGTTATAATTTTATAAAATAAAATTTCGTAAAAATGGAATAAAGGCAGGCGCATGATGAACTTTGTTTTTTCTAGTAAAGATTTCTTTTTTTCTTTGCAAAAACACAAAGAAGACTTTGATTCAGCTTTAACAAGAAGTTTAGACACTTTAAAGTCAGATCAGAAGACTAGAGTGCTGCATTATGGATATTTTCCTAATCTTGATTTTTTTACATTAAACGAAATAATACAACAGCAAGGTATCAATGCATTAGTATTTCAAGTCAAAAAGTTTATAAAATCTGACCAGGATGTTTCTTTTTTAAAAATATCAGATGATCAGAGCATTGCACTACATAATACTGATGTAGTTTTAGTAAAAAGAGTATATGACTTTTTTGTTAATCAAAATCCAGGACTTCAAAAAAATATTCTTTTTTCTTTGAAAGATCAGCCAGTAGGTAATTTGCTAAATATGTTCTTATTTTCTTCAAGCTTGAAGAAACAAGTTGAGCAAATTAATCCTATTTTCAAAATTTACAACAACTTACAAGAATGAGTAGATTCTTTTTTAGTACCAGCAATCAATAATGAATTATTTACAAAATACTTTTCGATAAATAACACAAAGAATTATCTCTTTTTAAGAATGATGCCTTTTCTAGAAGATCCACAACTGGAAGTTGTAATAAAAGATGAAGAGCTAATTAGATTGATTCAAAAAATAGAAAATAAGAACCTTAAAAAGAGTTTTGAGGACTTTGTATGAACTGTTGGTTTCTTCATGGATGCAGATAGGTCACAAGAGTTTTATAACTTTATTGCTTCTGCACCTTCATACGCTTTAAACAGAAAATGGATCGAGAAGAAATACGCTGAATTCCTAGATTTTATGATGATTAAGGATCCAGACGAGTACCAATTAAAAACTCATATAATCCCTCAACCATCAGTAAATGATGATTTATGAAGTTACACTCACCGTTTTCGTTTTAATAACAACGCAAAAATCTTTTTTGTAAAATCTAAAGCGAACTTACATGATTTATTCAAGAATTTCTTACTTGATTTGTTTAGTAGAAATCTTTTAAGAAAGGACATAAAATGATCTAACCCTAACTTTACCCTTTCTGAAGAAATTTTTAACAGTTTTAAAAGATTGATTCAATCTAAAAGTGTTGTCATTGATCCAGAACAAGGTGGGTTATCGCAAAATGTCGCAACTTTAGAAAGCTTTTTAACCCTTTCATTAAACGAAAATACCAAAAACAAAATTGATACAAAGATATCTCAATTAAAGGCAAATGCCTTAAATGAGTTTTTGGACGTTTTTAAAAATGACGATTTTAAGAAGAGAGGTTTTTCGTTAGATTACAAACTAGTTTTTAAAAATGGAGATTCGATAAACATACTCGAAACATCAAGAGCTATCAGATCCTTTGTTGAAAGCACAATGAAAATTCTGATTTGAAAAAACGAAGTAGAACGCGATCCAAATATCAACAATTATGAGACAATGGAAAAGCTATTTGAAAAAAACATTTTATACGGGTCACGCATATCTTTAAAAAATAAGTTTATTGAACTCTTTTCAGGCAAAGGTTCATATTTTGAACCTTTGATTGGAATTCTAGAAAATGATTCTTCTTGAAATGCAATCAATAAAATGGTTCACTACGATTTTTGATTTAATATTTCTGTATTAAAAAACTATCAAAATAGTTTTACTGAAAAAAGTAAAATTGACAAATATGTTCTTAATGCCATAAACTTATTGAGAAAAGCATTTGAAAATGGTCTTCTAGATGAATTAAACAAAATAAAGTTATTAAACTTCGGAGGATAGAGATGTTTACAGCAAATGAAATATCAGAAACTAATTTTTGAATCGATTCTGCAGGCATGCCTTACTTGCCATGGTTGGGAAAATCCTTTGAGGAAGCAGAAAAATACATTGGCGTTTCTCTTCATGCAGATGCTCATATCTATTTTTTTCCCGTTTCCAAGAAAAGAAAATTTAAAACAGATATTAATCTGTTTTACGGCGAAAGAAGTTTTATTGAAGACATAGAAACCAAGAATTTTTGAAAAGTGGAGGGCGTTGAAAACAAAAAGTGTTTAAAAGTATTAAGAGGGTCTTATGAAAGAATAGATTTCACACCTATCGACCAACAAATGTTGGTTAAAACCAATATTATTGGAGTGCTTGGAGATCTAAAAGTCCTACTACTCGATAATAAAGTAGAATGCATATACTTAAACCCTAACGCTTAAAACCAATAAATTTTTACTTATAAAACTAAGCGTAGCTTGTTTACAATATAAAAGACGCACTAAATGTGTGTTTTTTAATCTAACATGTAAGTTATTTCTATTGAACCATAACGGGCAAATAAAATGATTTTGTAAATAAATGTTTATTAAACATTAGAATCAGTATCAAGGGGTATTTATTTATATAAAATGGATAATTACAGGATAAAACGCCACATTATCAGGCGTTTTATTTTAGTATAATTTAAATAAATTATGGATAGACCATAAAAACAGGGAAGGTGTTTAGAATGAGAGAGAGAGAGAGAGAGAGAGAGCTAATCAGCCTGAAATAAGGTTCCAAGGATTCGAAGGTGATTGAAACAAACAAAAATGATCTCAAATGGTTAAAAGAGTTTCTGTTTTGTCTAGCGATAACAATATTCCTAAACTTGAGTATCAAGACATTTACAAAGGGTATGGTGTTCTAAATAAAGACATATCTAAAAAACTTGATTCAAGAAAAGGACTGTTATTTGAGTCAGGAGATTTATTATTTGGATTTCTTTCACCAGAAAACAAAAATTACATGAAAGTAGACTTTAATGGGATAGCTGTTGGAGATTTCTGACTGTTTAAATCTCAACAAAACAATCCAGACTTTATTTACACTTACTTTGAACATCCAGATTTCATTAAGTCATTTAAAGTACAATCAGGAACTAAAATGCCAAGAGCAAATTGAACTTTAGTTTCAAGCGTACATTATTGAATCCCCCAAATAAAAGAACAAAAGATAATAGGTAAATTTTTTAGCAATTATCAATCAAACCAATTGAATAAAACAAGATACGTTGATAAATTAAAACAGATTAAAGATATATTACTCTCTACACTTTTCATAAATACCCATAAAACAGAGCCAGAAATAAGGTTTAAAAAATTTCACGACAAATGAAATATAAAAGTTTTAGGCGATATATCCGAAAAAGTAAGAGAAAAAAACAAAGAACTTAAATACACAGAAACTTTTACAAATTCAGCGAAAAATGGAATCGTTTCTCAAAACGATTATTTCAACAAAGCAATAACTAATGACTTAAATATAGGTGTATATTACATAGTGGAGCCAGACAGTTTTGTTCACAATTCCCTTGTTTCTGAAAATGCACCAGCAGGTCCAATGAATCGTAACAATCTTGGTAGAACAGGAATAATGTCGCCATTGTATTTTATTTTTAAGGTTCACGGAACTTCTCTAGATTTCGTTGAATACTTTTTCAAATCTACTTACTGACATCAGTTTATTCAGGAAAATGGTGATATAGGCGCTAGATCAAACAGATTTTCCATTAAAGATAATACTTTTTTCGAACTACCTATTTCAATGCCACCCCTTTCCGAACAAACTAAAATTGGAAAACTATTCAAAACTCTTGACAAACTCATAAGTCTCCAAAATACAGAAATTAATATCTTAAAAGAACTTAAGAAAACAGCTATGAAAATGCTTTTAATTTAAATCACAAGTAAATCTTGTGGTTTTTATTTTTCACAAATCTGAAAAAATTACGTTCATAAATGATAAAAATGGAAATATTTCAATTTTTTCCACATTTTTTTATGCAATTTCTGCAAAAAAACTGCAAAAAACAAAAAAAAAAAAAAACAGTTGTATAAGGGTAAAACTGAAAATGGAGGTAAAAATGAAATATGCACAAAGCGTTGCTGCTATGAACTATTTTGTAGCTGCAAACAAGCTAGAAAAGCTTTATCAGCAAGGTCTTAAAAACTTGCATTTAGACATTGTTGATTTTGAATATGTCCAAACTTTTGGTTTAAGTTTCGACATTATTAAAGATATTAAAAATAGGTGTGACCTTGATATTGATGTTCACTGTATGGTTGCAAAACATAACGTATTACCAATTGCACAAAAATTGCATGAGTTAAATCTAAATAAAGTATCCTTTCCAGTTAGTCAACTAGACAAAGCATTAATTAAAGAACTAAAAAGTATTTCTAACTTTAAGCTTGGCTTAATGATTGAAGCTCAAGATCAAGTAAGTGATTATCAAGAGTTTATTAAAGAAGCCGAATTCGTTGTTTTAATGACGATTGACAAAATTGGTGGCACTGGACAACCTTTCAATCCAGTTTTATTGCAAAAAGTTAGTGAAATTAGAGCAATTAAAAAGCAAATTGAAATCATATCTGATGGTGGTTTGAGAAAATCAAATTATCAAGAGTTTTATAAATCAGGAGTAGACGTGGCTGTTGGTGGATCGATAGTTAACGAATATTTAGATTCAAATCAAAACTTCATGGAATGCTGATCACAAGGTTTTAGAAATGAAAAGTAATTCTCTTTTAAATACAGCTGTTTTGATCGGTTTAGGAATAATGGTTGCTGCATTAGTTATTACAATCATATGACGTGTATGACACGATCGCAAAAGTAATTTAGCTTCCAATTCAAGAGAAATTGGAGCAATTACCAAACAACTAAATACCATGATTGAACAACTACAGGATGACAAAGATTTCAGAATCATCTACAACGTCTTGATTCCAAATCGCTTTGCTAAAAAACGTTACTCTTTAATACCAGCAATTTTGATATTACAAAACAAAGTTTTTTTAGTTTCAAATATGATCTTAGACAACTCTCGCGAATTGCAAGAGTTACAAAACAACTTACCTCCAAAAACAAAACATCTAAATCTTTCTTGATATAAAGAAATTGAAAAGTATTTAGAGCAAAAACACAAACAAAAAATTCAAAAACTTATATTAACACAAAACGATTCGCAAATTCAAAACCTTCAAGACTTTGATGTCGTTTGCCAACTAGAGCTTAAAAGCTATTGCCAAACGAAAGATATTGGAGTTTGAAGTGATTTTGAAATTAACAAAATGATTAAAGACCTTAGTGATAACAACCAATATAAAGGAAGATAATGTTTGATTTTCAAAGTATTATTTACGGATTGGCTTGCTTAATAGCGATTATGCTACTTAGTTTTGGATACTTGCATTTGCATGTTTATCGTCTGAAAAGACATCTGCAAAATGCGAAAGTTGATCATTCTCATAAATCGCTGGCTCATTTGGTTTTAGAACAAACAAAACTAACAAACAAATTGCAAATTAAAGTTAGTTCGCAAACTGCCAAGTGTCAAATTGACACCAAAAACGCAACTTTTAAAGTTAGCACGCAAAACGCTTTAGCAAATGATGTTTTAGCTTACACTGATATGCTCTGTTGTGCTTACCTTTTTAAATTTAATTATACTTTGCCTAAAAAGCCAATGATTCTTACTATTTGTGTCTTAAATATAGCATCATTAGCATTTTGTTTTAGTCCACTTTGATTAGTTGCTCCTTCGATTTGATTATTGAGCTTGATATTATGCCTTTTCATGGAATTAACCAACTTCAAAAATCGCTTAAAAGCACTATCAATAATCAAAGAACAAATTGCAAACACAGTAAGTGAACAAAAAATTAAAAAAGCTCAAGCAGAAGCTAAACGTGAAAGTCAAAAATATCTTAATCTTTGAATTTTAAGCTTTTGCTTACCATTAATTTTTATTTATCGTAAGTTTCAAAACTGAGGAAAAGATTAAATGAACCAAACTTGAGATTTATTAATTCACGTTTATAACTATCAACCAGAGCAATTGAGCTCTTTAAGTCAAACTGAACTAGAGCAATTACTTGCTCAAGAGCAAGGTAAGTTAATTCGCAAAAAGAAAAATCCTAATGGTTTTTGAATCATTCGAGGTTTGCCAGAACCTAAAGAAATTGAGCAAACCACTAGTGCAAAGTGAGGGTATATTATAGTTTTTGCTTTTTTTGCTGCACTAATCCTTGGAGGTGTTGCAATAATGCTAATCGGATTAGTCAGAAACGGAGTTATTTAATTTATGTCTAATTTATTTAAAGCCGATTTAGTAGAGTATAGAAGTGATCTGAAAGATTGAAAAGAAGTCGTCAAAGCAGGGGTGAAGATGTTAGTCGATAAAAACCTTGCCACAGATGAGCTTGCAAATGCAATCTTTGAATCAACTTCTCAATATGGAGCATACTATGTTCTCGAAAAAGGTATTGCTCTTCTACACGCAGCACCAGGTCCATATACACTTGGTGTTGGAACGGGGACAATAATTTTAGATTCGCCCGTGATCTTTAATGACCAAGCAGATAAAGAAGCGCAAATTATTGTCACATTGAGTTCAACTGATGCTCATAGTCATCTTGAACTTTTACAAGAATTTTCACACTATTTTACAATCGAGGAATTTAAACAAAAAGCTTATCAAGTTAAAAGCAAACAAGAGTTCCTAGAACTAGTAAAAATATATCAACCAAAGGAGTAAAAAATGGTTATACAAACAGTATGTGGGTCTGGATTAGGTTCATCACTACTTGTAGAGATGAACGTTAAATCTGTTTTAGATGAATTAAACGTTGCTTATGACTCTGTTGAACATACAAACATCTCTTCATTTACAGGTCAAGGCGTAGATTATGTCGTAGTTGGTGCTGATGTTGCACCAACACTTGACTTCCCTGAAGATAAAAAAGTAGTGCTTTTAAACATCTTGTCAAAACAAGAACTAAAAGAAAAACTAGTTAAATTATTAAATTTACATTAAGGATTGATAATGTGAGTACTTAACTTTTTAAAAGACTTTCTTGGTACTCCTGCCTTTGTTGTGGCTATTTTCACAATTATTGGTAGTCTAGTATTAAAGAAAAAAGCGTCACAAATTATTATTTCTGCCTTTAAGGTTATCATAGGATTTTTAATCTTAGGTGGAGGAGCAGGAGTCTTAGTTGGTTCTCTTAATGCCTTTCAACCTGTATTCCAAAGAGTCTACGGATTAAGTGGTATTATTCCTAACAACGACGCCTTTGCTGGTGTTCTTTCTGGTGTTTCAGACATTGCTAAATTAGGTTCATTAATCATGATTGTTGGTATGGTAATCAACATGATTTTAGCCACAACATCAAGATTTAAATATGTTTACTTATCTGGACACGTTTTATTTTACACATCATTAATGATTGCAGGTGTGTTCTTAACACTTGGATTTAATCCAAATAATACAACTGATTTTATCTTAATGCTACTAGGTGGATCATCATTAATTGCTGTTTACATGGTTATTTCACCTGCAACACAACAAAGATTCATGAAAGACATTGTTGGCAGCGATGAAATCGCTCTTGGTCACACAGGAGGCTTTGGTTATGCCTTAAGTGGTTACATTGGAGCTGCTGTTGGCAAAGTTTTCAAAAACAAAGTTGTTTCAACAGAATCAATTAAGTTCCCTAAAGCTTTATACTTCTTTAGAAACTCAATGGTTTCACTTTCAATTACAATCATTATTTTCTACTGTTTTGCCTTCATTCCTGGTGGAATCATGTACGAAAAAGGTTTAATACTTGATACAGAAGAAACAAAAACCTTATACAACATTTTAGCAAGCAAAAACTGAGTTGTTACAATGCTTGTCCAAGCATTTACATTCACAGCTGGTGTTGAAATTATGCTAAGTGGAGTACGTTTATTTATCGGTGAATTAATTCCTGCATTTAAAGGTATTTCTGATAAATTTATCAAAAATTCAAAGGCAGCTGTTGACTGTCCTGTGGTATTCCCATATGCACCAAACGCTGTGCTTATTGGATTTATCTCAAGCTTCGTCGCAGGATTAGTTGGAATGCTTGTGACAATTTTATTCAACAGAGTTGAATTACTACCTGTTGTTATTCTTCCTGGTTTAGTTCCTCACTTCTTCCTGGGAGCCACATCTGGTGTCTTTGGAAACTCAAAAGGAGGAATCCTAGGAGCAATTCTAGGTTCATTCATCCACGGTTTAATCATAACAGTTGTTCCTGTTGTGTTCATCATTGGAAAATGAGTACCTGCACAAAACGAAACATTGCTTGAATTAGTCCCACCAAAAGACTTAGATACTGTTTCATCTCTTAACTGAGGAGACACAGACTTTTTAATTGGAGCAATTCCAGGTCTATTAGGACTTGCAACAAAATGATTAGCAGTTATTGCACCAATCGTTGTTGCTCTAGCTTTAGTTGTTGATGGATTAATTAAAAAACAAATCGAGAAATATAAACTAAAAACAGCTTAATTACAGCATAAAACGTCACATTGTGTGACGTTTTATTTTAGTATAATTTAAATAACTTATGGGCTAACCCATATAAACAGGGAAGGTATTTAGAATGAGAGAGAGAGAGAGAGAGAGAACTAATCAGCCACAATTAAGGTTTCAAGGATTTGAGGATGAGTGAAAGCTGAAAAATCTCATTGATGTAGTTGATTTTAAAAACTCTAAATCATACGAAAAACAAATGAAAGATCATGGTAAGTTCGAACTTGTAAAGATGGGGTCTTTAGATATTGAATCTAACTTCAAACATTCGGGTAATTTTATAGATGAAAGTGATGAGGTTTTGAAAAAAGACGATCTATTCATGATAATGGCGTCGCCCCCTCCTGGAAATTTATTAGGAAGAGTAGGTTTAATACCTGAAAGCAATAAATTTGTTTTAAACACTCATACTCTGTTATTGATTCCTAAAATAGAGTCTCAAAGATTTTTCTTATGAGCATATTTAAACGCTAAACAATTTTACTTTAAAAAGAATGCATTGGGTATGGGGGCAAAACATATGTCTCTCTTGACCAGAAATAATTTTCCTTTATACATTCCACCAAAAGGGATCGAAGAAAAATTGGGATTACTATTTAATTTACTTTCTCAAAATAAAAAAACCAAAAATTCGTTTTTAGATAGTGTTAATCGTCTCAAACAAGCTCTACTCACAAAACTTTTCATAAATAATAATAGCTCACTTCCTAATTTTAGATTTAAAGGTTTTTATGATTTTTGACAAACAAAACAATTAGGAGATATATCCGAAAGAGTCAGAGAAAAAAATAAGGAGCTTAAATATACAGAAACTTTGACTTGTTCTGCTTCAGCAGGTTTAGTATTACAAAAAGATTATTTCAGCAAATCAATATCTAATATTAATAACATAGATAGTTATTACGTAGTAGAAAAAGGTGACTTCGTCTACAATCCTACAATCTCTAACCTTAGTCCTGCAGGGACAATAAGAATTAATAACTTAGGAATTGATGGCATAGCTTCGCCACTTTACTTTGTTTTTAAGGTTTTTAAGAAAGAAACCAGATCCTTTTTATCGTCATTTTTCTTTTCTAAAATTTGAAATAAGTACATTCTTGAAACTGGTGTAACAGGTGTTAGAGCCACAATAATAAACATTGGAGTAGAAGATATGTTCAAACTTCCTATTTCAATACCCTCACTAGAAGAGCAAGATAAAATTGGAAAACTATCCAAAACTCTTGATAAGCTTATAAATCTTCAAAACAAAGAAATCAACATACTTAAAGAGCTTAAGAAAACGGCTATGAAAATGATGTTAATTTAGTTATAGCACTTAATTACAGTTTAAAACGTCACATAATGTGGCGTTTTATTTTAGTATAATTTAAATAACTTATGGGTTAAGCCTATAAAAACAGGGAAGGTATTTAGAATGAGAGAGAGAGAGAGAGAGAGAGAGAGAGAGGTAACCAGCCTCAAATAAGATTTCAAGCTTTCAAAGATGAGTGAAAACTGAAGAAATTAGAAGAAATATCAACATATATGCCTGGTAAAAGTTATGAAAAGTTCATGAAGTCAGAAGGATTGTATGAACTTACAAAGATGATAACTGTAGGTTTTGATGGAAATTTCGTTCACTCTAACCTTTATGTTGATCAAGCTGATTGACTTTTACAAAAGAATGATTTGGTTATGATGGTCAATGAGCAAGGTGTGGGTGAACATTTAGGAAGAGTGGTTTTAGTTCCTGAGGATAATACTTATGTATTGAATGGCACAGTGGGATCACTAAGACCCAATAAAGACATAGACCCTTTTTTTCTAAAATATAATATTAATAATAACCAATATTACTTTAAAAACAATAGATTAGGAACATCTATTTTATACGTTAGAAGATCTACTATAGAAAAAATGAGTTCTTTAATTCCTCGCTTTGAAGAACAGAGAAAATTAGGAAACTTTTTTAATGTTCACGAATTAAAACTTGAAAGATTGGAATACAAAATAAAAAAATTAAAACTTTTAAAACAAACCCTACTCGCAAAAATCTTCATAAATAATAATTACCAACTACCAAGTTTCAGATTTAAAGATTTCCAAGATGAATGAACTTGAAAATCATGATCCGAAATTGTAGAAAAGGTTTCAAAAAACTCAAATGATAATACTTTACCAAAGCTTGAATATGAAGATATTGACAAGGGGAAAGGAATTTTAAATAAAGATATTTCAAATAAGTTTGACGACAGAAAGGGAATACTTTTTGAACCTGGTGATGTTTTGTTTGGTAAATTGAGACCTTATTTAAAAAATTGATGATTGGCTGATTTCATCGGAATCGCTTTAGGTAATTTTTGAGTTATGAAACCACTAAACAACGATTCTAATTTTGTTTTTAATTTGCTTCAAACAAACAGATTTAAAGAAGTGTCAAACTTAACTTTTGGAACTAAAATGCCTTCTTCTGATTGAAGTTTAGTTTCAGAACAAACTTTTGCCATTCCCACGACTTCCGAACAAACTAAAATTGGAAAATTATTTCAACTTTTAGATACTCTTATTAACCTCCAAAACAAAGAAATCAACATACTTAAAGAGCTTAAGAAAACGGCTATGAAAATGATGTTAATTTAGTTATAGCACTTAATTACAGTTTAAAACGTCACATAATGTGGCGTTTTATTTTAGTATAATTTAAATAACTTATGGGTTAAGC
This sequence comes from Mycoplasma sp. Ms02, assembly GCF_019720735.1. Lineage (GTDB taxonomy): Bacteria > Bacillota_I > Bacilli_A > Mycoplasmatales > Metamycoplasmataceae > Mycoplasmopsis. The sequence continues at coordinate 210,967 of NZ_CP081302.1, forward strand.
CTATAAAAACAGGGAAGGTATTTAGAATGAGAGAGAGAGAGAGGTAACCAGCCTCAAATAAGATTTCAAGCTTTCAAAGATGAGTGAAAACTGAAGAAATTAGAAGAAATATCAACATATATGCCTGGCAAAAGTTATGAAAAGTTCATGAAGTCAGAAGGATTATATGAACTTACAAAGATGATAACTGTAGGTTTTGATGGAAATTTCGTTCACTCTAACCTTTATGTTGATCAAGCTGATTGACTTTTACAAAAGAATGATTTGGTTATGATGGTCAATGAGCAAGGTGTGGGTGAACATTTAGGAAGAGTGGTTTTAGTTCCTGAGGATAATACTTATGTATTGAATGGCACAGTGGGATCACTAAGACCCAATAAAGACATAGACCCTTTTTTTCTAAAATATAATATTAATAATAACCAATATTACTTTAAAAACAATAGATTAGGAACATCTATTTTATACGTTAGAAGATCTACTATAGAAAAAATGAGTTCTTTAATTCCTCGCTTTGAAGAACAGAGAAAATTAGGAAACTTTTTTAATGTTCACGAATTAAAACTTGAAAGATTGGAATACAAAATAAAAAAATTAAAACTTTTAAAACAAACCCTACTCGCAAAAATCTTCATAAATAATAATTACCAACTACCAAGTTTCAGATTTAAAGATTTCCAAGATGAATGAACTTGAAAATCATGATCCGAAATTGTAGAAAAGGTTTCAAAAAACTCAAATGATAATACTTTACCAAAGCTTGAATATGAAGATATTGACAAGGGGAAAGGAATTTTAAATAAAGATATTTCAAATAAGTTTGACGACAGAAAGGGAATACTTTTTGAACCTGGTGATGTTTTGTTTGGTAAATTGAGACCTTATTTAAAAAATTGATGATTGGCTGATTTCATCGGAATCGCTTTAGGTAATTTTTGAGTTATGAAACCACTAAACAACGATTCTAATTTTGTTTTTAATTTGCTTCAAACAAACAGATTTAAAGAAGTGTCAAACTTAACTTTTGGAACTAAAATGCCTTCTTCTGATTGAAGTTTAGTTTCAGAACAAACTTTTGCCATTCCCACGACTTCCGAACAAACTAAAATTGGAAAATTATTTCAACTTTTAGATACTCTTATTAACCTCCAAAGCAAAGAAATTAATATTCTTAAAGAACTTAAGAAAACAGCGATGAAAATGATGTTAATTTAGTTATAGTGATTAATCACAGTATAAAACGGCACATTAAGTGACGTTTTATTTTAGTATAATTTAAACAACTTATGGGCTAACCCATAAAAAGGGAAGGTATTTAGAATGAGAGAGAGAGAGAGAGAGAGAGATAACCAGCCTCAAATAAGATTTCAAGCTTTCAAAGATGAGTGAAAACTGAAGAAATTAGAAGAAATATCAACATATATGCCTGGTAAAAGTTATGAAAAGTTCATGAAGTCAGAAGGATTGTATGAACTTACAAAGATGATAACTGTAGGTTTTGATGGAAATTTCGTTCACTCTAAACTTTATGTTGATCAAGCTGATTGACTTTTGCAAAAGAATGATTTGGTTATGATGATCAATGAGCAAGGTGTGGGTGAACATTTAGGAAGAGTAGTTTTAGTTCCAGAAAATAATACTTATGTATTGAATGGAACAGTGGGAGCCCTAAGACCTAATCAAGACATAGACCCCTTTTTTCTAAAATATAATATAAATAATAATCAATATTACTTTAAAAATAATAGATTAGGTACATCTATTCTTTACGTGAGAAGGAATACTATAGAAAAAATGAGCTCATGTATACCTAACTTTGAAGAACAAAGAGAATTGGGTAACTTTTTTAGAATTTATGAAATAGTATTTGAAAATTTACAATCCAAGATAAACAACTTAGAATTTCTGAAACATTCACTTCTTTCTACTTTTTTTGTAAATACCTATAAAACAGAGCCACATATCAGGTTCAAAAATTTTTATGACAAATGAAATATAAAATGTCTTGGAGACATATCCGAAAAAGTAAAAGAAAAAAACAAAGAACTTAAATACACAGAAACTTTTAGTTGCTCAGGAAAGTTTGGATTAGTAACACAGAGCGATGTTTTTTCTAAATCTATCACTAACATCGATAACATTAATACATATTATGTGGTTAGGGAAGATGACTTTGTATTTAATCCTAGTATTTCAGACACATTTCCAGCAGGACCATTAATGAGAAATAATTTAAAAAGGGTTGGTGTATCTTCACCGATGTATTACATTTTTAGGTTAAAATCTGAAAACCACGACTTTATAGAGTACTTCTTTTTAGGAAAAAACTGAACTGAATATGTTCTCAAAACAGGTTTCAGAGGAGTTAGAGCAAAAGTTGTCAGCATTGCAGACGAAGATATGAAAAAACTGCCGATAACAATGCCATCCCTTTCCGAACAAACTAAAATTGGAAAATTATTTAAAACTCTTGATAAGCTTATAAACCTCCAAAGCAAAGAAATCCACATACTTAAAGAACTTAAGAAAACGGCGATGAAGATGATGCTAGTATAGTTAATTTATACAAGTTTAAATAAAAAACACGGTTGCCCGTGTTTTTAAATTATTTTTGTGTACGTACACGTACGATTGTGTAAGGCATTAAAGCAATAAATCTTGCTCTTTTGATAGCTGTAGCAATTTTTCTTTGGTGTTTTGCACAAGCTCCTGTAGCACCTGAAGGTTTAATTTGACCTGTTGCGTTTACGTATTTTTTAAGTGCAGCTACATTTTTGTAGTCTACATATTCTTGTTTTAATTCACAAAATTCACAAACTTTTCTTCTGCTTGAAAAACCTTTTCTTTTAATGAAAGCCATTTTAATCTCCTTTTAATTAAAATTCATCATCAATGTGAACAAAATAATCATTTTCTTCACTTTTTGAAGTTGAATCATTTAAATTTTTATTTTCGCTAACTGATTCTTGGACCCCAAAAGTAGGTTTTGGGAATGGTCCAAAAATTTCTTTTGCGTTATCTTCGACAACGGAAGTATAACTTGCTTGCTTAGCGTATGAGTTGTTATATGAATTAGAGGAAGCAACACCTGCAGTTTGTCTTCTTTGATCCATTACTGCTTTTGATTCAAGTAATGTGAATCTTTCTGATAGCACCTCTACCGAGGTCACTAATTCTTGGCGATCGTTTTGGTATGTTGATACTGAGATTCTACCTTCGATTGCAACAAGAGCACCCTTTAAAGCATAATCGTTAATGTATTTTGCTTCTTGTCTTCAAGCAACTACTGGAATAAAATCAGCATTATTTGTTGTTGAATTTGGTACATTTCTTCTGACAGCGACTGTAAAACGTACATAGTCGATACCTGATGGTGTTTTGTTGTAACGAATTTCGTTTGAAATTCTACCAACAAGCGATACTCTATTCATAAATACTCCTTAAATTATTTTGAAGAAGCTTTATCTTTTGGTAAAGATCTTTTAACTTCTTTTCTTACAAAAGATTTTTTAGCTTTAGGTTTTTTCCCGTAACCTTTTTCTGAATCTAAGTTAATTACTAATTGTCTTCAGATAGGTTTTAGAATGTTTGATCTACGTGTGAATTCAGCAATGTTAGACTCTTCAGTCTCAACTTCTGCGTAAACGTATTGTGCTTGGTTTGATTTATTGATTGTGTATGCTAATTGTGTTAATTCTAATTTTTCAGCTTTTTTAACACCACTTCCGAATACTTCAGAAAGTAGGTTTGTAGCAACTTCTACTTCAGCTTTAGGATCAACAATAATCATAATCTCGTATTTTGACATTTTTTCTCCTTTTGGTCTCAGGGTTGCAATTAAATTCCATGCAACCAAGGAAGTATATAAATACTCTTTTAAATTATATAGATTTTTTCATTTTGTGATCCTTATAATATAAGCCATTTTTTCGACGATTCGACCCACTTTTTGCCACCAAAAATGGGTATTGCGTATTTTTGCCATTTAAACTGCAAAAAAATTCCACAAATCAGAAAACAGTTATTAAAAAAATTAAATTTTTGTAAAAAAATCTTGCTTTATTTCATAAAAATGTAAAATAGTGGTGGATAGTGGGGAGATATGGTCGGAATACTAGAACGTAAAATTGATGATAAAAACCGTGTACAGTTTCCAGCATCTCTAAAAAACGAGATGGGAAACCACCTTTTTATCTCTTTAGGTTTTGATGGTAACGCTGAAATCAGAAGCGCATCAGACTTTAGTAAATACGTTGCAGTTATGGAAAACCAATCTTCATTCAACAAACAAGCAAGAGTCCTAAAAAGAGCGATTCTTGGAAATACTGTTGAAGTAATGCTTGATGCATCAGGGAGAATGTTATTCCCTAAATTGCTAATCGAGAAACTTGCTATCCAAAAAGATATCTATTTTGTTGGTGTCGGTTCTATTGTTGAACTTTGATCAAAAGAGAGATATGATGACTTTATGTCAGAAATATCAGACGAAGAAATTTCATTGATCGCACAAAACTTTTCTTTAAGAGGTGACAATGAATAATGAAAATCAAGAACATTATTCTGTAATGTTGACAGAAGTGGTCGAGAGTTTACAAGTTAAGCCCGACGGAGTATATGTTGACCTAACACTTGGTATGGGAGGACATTCTTCTCATATATTAAAGAAACTAAGCGACGAAGGACACTTATATTCGTTTGATAAAGATGAATACGCAATAAATCAATCGCAAAAAAGATTGTCACAGATTGCACCTAACTTTACATTAATAAGAAGTGATTTCAAAGATATAAAAGCACAATTAATGGCAAGAGGTGTCGATCAAGTTGACGGTATTATTGCAGATTTAGGTGTTTCATCACCTCAATTAGATCAAGCAGCAAGAGGATTTAGCTACAACAAAGATGCTGAATTAGATATGCGAATGGATCAAGATCAGCTGTTAACGGCTCAAACGATCGTTAATAATTATTCAGAAGCTGAATTGGTGGATATTTTAATAAAAAACGCTGATGTTAAGCTTGCTCGGCAAGTTGCGAAAGCTATTATTAAAAATCGACCGATTAATTCAACTTTAGAATTAGTTGATGTTGTCAAGTCTGCATATCCAGCATCATTATTAAGAGCTAAAAATCCAGCAAAGGCGATATTTCAGGCAATCAGAATCGAAGTTAATAACGAACTTGATTCATTACGCCAAGTATTACGAGACGCAACATCAATGTTAAAACCAGGTGGTGTGTTAAGTATTATCACTTTTCATTCAATCGAAGACAAAATCGTTAAGAATTTTTTTGGTGATTTAATTAAAGATAAACACCATGCGAAACTGCCTATCATTGAACAAAAAGATTTCATCGCAAAACAAGTTAAGCCTTCAGAAAAAGAGATCGCTGAAAACAGACGATCAAGAAGTGCAAAATTAAGATACTTAATCAAACTTTCCAAAAATGACAAATAGTTATTTAAACATAACTCTTTCTAAGAAACAAATCTCATATTTGTTTTTCGAAGGGTTCGAAAACTTTGGTTTTGTTTCTAATAAAGGTACTGAAAAAATTGAAAGTGACAATTTTGACTTGCAAGAGTGAACCAAAGCCTTGAAAGCAAAATATCACAAAAGATTTTTAAACCAACAATTACAAACAAATGTGATTTTTGAAGACAACTTTTTTGACAATCTTGAAGTGAAATTAATAAATTCTTCTTTAAGTTGAAACAACCAGTTTTTAACTGAAGAAGCCAAAGTTGTTTTAAGTGAAGATATTAACCAAAAAATCTTTAATCAAAAAACAACACCAATAGGTTTAAACAAATATCGTTATATTCTCCTTGATTTAAATAATCAAGAAAAAGAATACAGACAATTTCCGATTGCTAGACAGGCAAATCAAATAAATTGCAATGCAAGTTACTTTGTAACTAAAGACGAAAAATTTGATCACATTTATAATACTTTTAAATTTAATTTACCAAATGTTGAGTTTTCAACAAAATCGCAACTACAAGGTCTAAGTTTATCTAAAACAAACGGATACAACTTATTTATAGATGTAAAAGATGATTGTGCAACAATTTTCTTTATATACAATTCAGCTGTTATCATGTACAAGCAAATTTCAATGGGTATTGAAAATATTTTTGCAAGGACAAGAGAGCAAACGAATTCTTTAATTCCAACATCTGTGCTTAAGTCAGTTTTAGAATTTGTTGAAAAAAACCAAGATTGAGAATATAATTATTTATCCAAAGACGTGGTAGTCTGGGTTAAAGAAATTATTGACCAATTTTGTGCTGATCTTCTTTTAGAAATCAACCAATTTCTAAAAGAAAAATCAATCGAAAAGCTTAATTTCAACATAATTGCAGTGGGTGGTGCCATAGCAAATGTGTTATGTAAATTCCTAAAAAATAAAGCTCAATTTCAATTTGAATCACCAGTTCTAATTGAAAAACTAATTAACAATGAATTCAAGATAGACGACAAAGCTATTGAAGAAGCAATTTTATTGAGAAGGAAACAAACTAATAAATTAAGTAATAAAGTATTTACACAGACAGAAAATATTTCTCAAAAAAGCAAACCAAACTTTTTTGAAAAAATATTTAGACCACGCAAAAGAATATAAAGGAGTTTAAAATGTACAACAAAGAAAACAACAGTTTTTCACAATACGACGACACTGTCAACCAAAATAGTGCTGATATAACATTAAAGGTCATCGGAGTAGGTGGTGCTGGGAATAATGCCATCCAAATGATGGAACGTGATGTTTTTAAAAATGTCGAATTCGTTGTTGCGAACACAGATGCACAAGCGCTGTTCAAAAACGACACAAAAATTAAAATTCCTTTAGGTAAAGATTCACGTGGTTTAGGTGCTGGTAGTGATCCTGAAGTCGGAGAAAAAAGAGCTAAAGAATCTTCTAGAGAAATCGAAGAAGTCCTAAAAGGCGCTGACGTGGTAATCATCGCTGCAGGGTTCGGAGGTGGAACTGGAACAGGAGCTGCACCAGTTATTGCTGAGTTAGCTCGTAACGCTGGAGCTCTAACAATTGCAATTGTTACTACACCATTCATGGATGAAGGTAAAAAACGTTCTCGTGTAGCAAGAGAAGGATTGGAAAAACTAAAACAAAAAGTTGATTCATATATTGTCGTTTCAAACGAAAAATTAATGGAACATTATCCAGACGTACCAGTCGATGATGCATTCAGAATGTCAAACCTATACCTAAAAAACATTATCATTTCAATTCACGATATTCTATACCGTATTGGTAAAGTTAATATCGACTATGCTGATGTACGTAAAGTTCTTGACAATGCAGGTCTAACCTTGGTAGGGTTAGGTCAAGCATCTGGTAAAGACCGTGCAATCAAAGCCGTTGAAAAAGCATTCCAAAATCATTTATATTCAGTAGAAATTGCTGGAGCAGAGAAATTCTTAATTAACATTCAGTACGATAAAACAGCTACTTTAAGTGAAGTTAGAGCAGCAATTAAAAGAGTTAATGAGATCTTAAACAAAGATCCTGAAGTGGAAGATGATATTATCATCGGACACGAGTCAATCGAAGGAAGCGAAGATATTTTCAAGGTATCTATTATTGCTGGACACGCGATTCAAAAAGAAGAATCAGCTGCATCAAAACCTGTTGCAGATCCAGCAGCATACGTTCAACCTGTAGTACAACAAACAGTACAATACGAAGCAGAGTTAAACAAAATGATGAATGAAACTCAATATGATTCAGTTTCATCAAATGATTCAGGACCATATGTTGACGATATGTATGAAGAAAATGAATACGAAGAAACAGAAAGCAAGTCAAGCGACTGATTCTAGAAAGTCGATGTAAGAAGAAAGACTATTATCAGTGACTTCTTCTACTCTAAATATTCATTCTATTTAAAAAAGCAAGATGGATTCTTGCTTTTTTCTTTTTTGCCTTTACACCTATAAAGCATAAGTAAAAGAAAAACACGTTTTGCGTGTTAGATCTTGCCGTGTAAATGGAACGACATAATAAAGATTGAAAAAATGATTCCTGCAAATAAACATAATAAGATAAAGAACCAATTTCTCTTGTGATTGAAATGAGTGTGATAGAACTCAGGAAAAAATTCAACCAAAGATGTAAAGAGGAATATTCCACCAATAAACGAATAAACTGACGCCTTTATATATCAAAGCCCCTCAATGTAATTACCTGAATAAATTCCAATCATCATGAACGGAAAGAAGAGCAATAAAGCTCCTGTTGATAAGAGCAACGATTTTCAAGGTTTATATCCTGCTTCTCTTAAACGGTAGTAAAAAACAATTTCTTCAGGTATTAAGTGAAGCACCAATGATACAAAAAACGCTGTACTTAAGTTTGTTTCTTTATTTTCTAAAAATAAGTTTAGGTTGTATCCTAGAATTAAACCTTCAGGAATCCTGTGCGTTAAAAGTAATAATAAAGCAACTACCTTTAGTTTTGATTCAACTTTACTTTCAATTGAAACTCTGGCACGGTCTTTTGTGTTTTGAGCAATTAATTCTTGCGATGATACATCAATTGTATCGTTACGGTTAAAGATAAAATCAGGATGTTCGTGTGTGTGAGCATGTTCTAAGCCATCGGCATCGTGCGAATGGTAAAACGCTGACATTTTTTTAGATCGAATTAATTTCTTATTTAGACGATAAGAAATAACGAACTTCACAACGAACGAAAACAAAATACCTACAAGAGCTCCAAGAGCTACGGTAGATATATTCGAAAGATATATTCAGTTTTGAGAATATCCTTTAGATTGTGCATTTACTGATGATATTTCCAAGGCTTCACGCATGAAACCAAAAAGTGATATAACAATGAAAAACCCTGTAATAAAGGCGTATAAGTAAACTTTGAATCTTGGTTTTATTTTGTGTCTAAAAAATGGTAATATCGATGAAACAAGGATAGGAATAAAGAGAAGTATTGCTAAAGTTACCAAAACAAGCAATAACTTTGTTAGATCCTCTCCTATGATATTTCTAGTCGATTCTAAAAAATCTCTCATCTAATTATAATTCGATGTTGTGGTAAACTTGTTGCACATCATCGTCATCTTCCACTTTAGCTGCAAAATCAAGCAGTTTTTGTTTTTTCTCAGCATCTACTTCAACATATGTATTTGGGATATATGTTACTTCACACTGAATAAATGTTTCAATTTTTAAATCTTCTTCGATTGCTTTTTTAACTTCGCTAAAAGTATCTGGTTGAGTTAGAACAACATAAGATTCTTCTTCAACTTCAAGATTTTCTGCTCCTGCTTCAAGAACAGTCATCATTAAAGTATCTTCGTCAACTAGTTCTTTACTAATTTCGATGATTCCTTTTTTATCAAATGAAAAAGGTAATTGGTTTGTTTTTCCTAAAGGTGCGTTTTGTTTGTTAAAGAACGCTTGAATATTTGATGTAACACGGTTAATGTTGTCTGAAAGTGTAACAACTAAGAAAGTAACACCTCCTGATACAGTCGCATTAAATAATGTTTCAATGTACGCAGAAGAGTTTTTGTCTCCTTTAGCTTTTGCGATTGCTCTTTCGATGTTATCTTTTGGCATGTTTTTTGCTTTAGCCTTTGAAACGGCTAATTTCAGAGCAGGGTTAGTTTCAACATCAGGTCCCCCTAAACTTGCAGCTACATAAATTTCCTTTGATAATTTTTGGAAAATTTTTCCTCTTGCAGCATCCTGTGCACCTTTACGGTGGGCGATATTAGCAGCATGTGAATGTCCAGCCATATTTAAATCTCCTTAATCTAAATTAATTGGAGCAAGTGGTCTATAAGCTCCATCTCTTTTATGTTGTGATAATGCATGACGTCTTTCGATTTTTGCAATCACGTCTGCATCGAGGTGTTTTTCAATCACGTCTCTTGAATCTAAGTGTCTTAAATAGAAATCAAGATCAGCATATGTAAAACCTAATTCATCTTCATCTGATTGACCTTCTCAAAGACCTGCTGAAGGTTTTTTTTCTAAAATTTCAGATGGTACGTTTAGTAATTTAGCTAAAAATCTTACTTCTGATTTTGTTAAATGGGAAATTGGAAGTAAATCAGCTCCTCCATCACCAAACTTTGTAAAATAACCAATAAAGAACTCGTCATAGTTATCAGTTCCTGCCACTAAATAGTTTAATTCTTGTGCTTTTGCGTAAAGAGTTGTCATTCTAAGTCTTGGTTTAATGTTAGCAATTGAAAGATTGTCCTTTACATTTAAAGCCAGTTTGATAGTCTGAAAAGTCGAACTTAAATCAACCACCTCAAACTCAGATTCTAGATTTGATTCTAGTTTTTTAATGTGAGGCATATCAAATGACATGCTATCGATTGGCATAATATAACCTTTAACATTATTGCCTAGTGCTTTTTTAGCAAGGGCAAAAACTAGCGCAGAATCAATTCCACCACTAATTCCAACAACCATTCCTTTTGCATTTGCAATTTTCACTCTTTCTTGGATAAAAGCAGTTAAGTGATCAATATATTTTAAAGCATTCTCTTCGTTGAAACGAATTTCTTTATCTTGATAATCTGTTATTTTCATGTATTAAATTTTATAACAAAATCAGTTTTTTGTGTAAATATTACATAAAAGGAATATAAACTCTTAATTTATATATAAATTAAATTTATTGACGCAAAAACAACGTTTTTTCACTTTTTTTATATAATTAATAATTATGATGAAAAACAAATATCAAGCTATTGTAGTAGGTGGTGGTCATGCTGGTGTTGAAGCAGCTTTTGCTTTAGCAAAAATGGGTATTGACTCTGCTTTAATCAGTTTTAATTTAAATCGTTTAGCAATGATGCCTTGCAATCCTTCAATCGGTGGTCCTGCAAAAGGAATTATCACAAGAGAGATTGATGCCTTAGGTGGAGTTCAAGGGTATTATGCTGATCTTGCAATGATCCAAATTAAAATGTTGAACGAATCAAAAGGTCCTGCAGTTAGGGCAATTAGAGCACAAATTGATAAAGAAAAGTATTCAAAAATTATCCGTGAAGGTTTAGAAGCTCAAAGCAACTTAGATTTAATTGAAGCTGAAGTATTTAAAGTTCTAACAAACGAAAACAAAGTTGTTGGTGTTGAACTTTCGGATGGAACACAAATTATGGCAGATGCTTTAGTTATCACAACTGGTACTTATATGACTTCTAAAATCATTAGAGGTCAAGACGTTACTGTTGCTGGACCTGATGGTGAAAAAACAACAAACATGCTTTCTGAATCCCTAAAAGATTTAGGTTTTGAACTTCAAAGACTAAAAACAGGGACACCACCAAGAATTTATAGCGATAGCATTGATTTTTCAAAAGTTGAAAAAGAAGTGTTGGACGATACAGCTCTAAGTTTTTCAAATCGTTCAAATGTTAAACTTCCTGAACAAATTTCTTGTTACTTAACGTATACAACGCCTGCAACACATGAATTAATTAGACAAAACGTGCACCTTTCAGGAATGTACTCAGGTGTTATTGAGGGTGTTGGACCTAGATACTGTCCAAGTATTGAAGATAAAATAATGCGTTTTGCAGATAAAGAAAGACACCAAATTTTCTTTGAACCCGAAACATTGGAAGGTGATGTTATGTACATCAACGGTTTTTCAACTTCGATGCCTGTTGAAGTACAAAAAGAAATGGTAAAAACAATTCCTGGTCTTGAAAATGCACGCGTACAAAAATGGGCTTATGCAATCGAGTATGATGCTCTAGATCCTATGGATTTAAAACCATCTCTTGAAACTAAAAAAGTTTCTGGTTTATTTACAGCAGGGCAGATTAACGGAACTAGTGGTTATGAAGAAGCAGCAGCTCAAGGTTTAATGGCTGGAATTAATGCAGGACTAAAACTCCAAAATAAAGAACCTTTAATTATTAAGCGTGATGAAGCATATATCGGTGTTTTAATTGATGATTTAGTTACAAAAGGTACTAAAGAACCTTACCGTATGTTAACTTCTAGAGCAGAGTATCGTTTATTGCTAAGAAACGACAATCCTGATATTAGAATTTCTAAATATGGATATGAAGTAGGTCTTTTAACAAAGGATCAATACCAAAATGTAGTAGATAAATATGAATTAATCGACAAAAAGATTCAAGAACTAGAAGCTACATTCTTATCTTCAAAAGATCCTGTGGCTATCAAATACGGAATTAACAATGGAGTTAGTTTAGTTAAAGTTTTAGCTCGTCCTGACGTATCAGCAAAAGATGTTTTAGGTGATTTTGAATTTGCTAACGAATTGACAACAATGGTTCGTTTAGATGGATACATTAAAAAACAAAAAAACACTGCAGCAAAGCTTGAAAAGTTAGAAAACTTAAAAATACCATCTTGAGTTGATTACAATAAAGTTGCCAACTTAGCAACAGAAGCTAAACAAAAATTACTTAAAATTCAACCTTTAACAATTGGGCAAGCATCGAGAATTAGTGGTATTAATCCTGCTGATATTCAAATGCTAATGTTCCATATTGAATCAGCGAGAAAAGATGAAAATTAATATCATCGCTATAGGTTCACTAGAAAAAGATTACAAAGTTCTTTTTGACGAATATATCAGAAAAACAGCAGCTTTCGTCACTGTTAACATAATTGAAATCAAAGAAGTTAAAGAAAAAAACATTGATTTAAAAAAGGAAAAAGAGACTAAACTTATTTTAGAAAAGATACCTAAAAACTCTTTAGTGTACTTATGTTCATTACAAGGAAAACAACTTAAAAGTGAAGAGTTTTCAGAAATCTTTAGGCAAGATAATATCACGCTTGTTATAGGTGGAAGCAATGGTGTTATCGAGTCAGAATTTGAGCAAAGCAAAAAGATATGTTTTAGCAAAATGACATTTCCACATCAGCTTTTTAGAGTGATGTTAGGAGAACAAATTTATCGCGCTTTTTCAATTCTAAATAACAAAAAATACCATAAATAAGGACTATATGAAAAGAGTAAGTAAATTGTTGTCTATAGTAATAGCAACACCAGTTGCTCTTTTTTCTTTTTCTTCTTCATGCACAAATTCGCAAAATACACAAAATAGTGATGTTAAGGAGATTTTAGACTCTTTAAATTTAAACAAAGATCAGCTTCTTACTATTTATAACTCTAATTATTACAATGTGTTGACTAAATTCAAAAACGAGCCAAAAGAAAATCAAGTTTTACTCAGCGAAATCACAAACAAGACTGTGAAACAGGTTCAAAAAGATTATGATCTTCTAATCAAGACTGATTTTACAAACATCGAAAACACTAAAACAAGAAAGAAAATTCTTCAAGAGAAATTTCAAGGTGTAAATCCTTTCAACGTGATTTTTGCCTTTTATAGCATCATCGATAATTACGAAAAATACAGCACAATTTTTCCAAACTTAATCCCTTTAAATAGATTAAGAAAACAAAGTTTATCGAATAATAAAGAGCAAATTTATTATTGAGAAAAATGCATGGAAATATATCTCAAATCATTCGGATTTGCAGATTTAAATAGAGTAGAAATAACAATAAATGAAAATGATGTTAATCGTGTTTTGGTCAAATTGTACGACATAAATTCATCGTTATTAGCTCCTGAAATAAACTTGCAAATGCCTGATTTGTTTTCATATAAAGCAATAAATCCAAGCTATAAGTTTGAGAACGAATCAAGTCAGTTGTATTTTGACGAATACTTAAAAGACGCCAAAATATCTGTAAATAAGTCGAAAACAAATTTTGATTGAAACGACTTTGACAACTTTATTGATAATCGTTATATTAAAGATAACTATAACGCACTGTCTTTTGCAAACATTATTAAATCAAGAAAAGATCTCCTATTTATAGAAGTTCCAAAATATAAAAAAGGCGAAGATGAAAGTTATGTTTTGAGACTTAAGGACAATGAGAGAATAGAAAACAACTTTTGAAAAGAAGATCAACTAGGACGCGTCATAGTCGAAACAGAAGTCATCATAACAAAAAAAGACGGATCAATAATAAAACTTCCTTGGTTATCGATCAACTTTAACGATCACTATCATTTGATGCGCAAGATTAACAAAAAACCAATAGATAGTTTTAACGATTTCATTCAATCTAGAATTAATGAAATGTCTGATGATTATAAACAAAATATTATTTTTTGATCAGAAGATATTCAATCTCAAATTGAAGCTTATTACATAGGTCGAAACATTGAGTTTAAAAATCCCAAAACTCTTATCTGATTTGAAGATTTTAAATCGACTTTAAATAACTACCTTTTAAGAGAAAGCCTAGAAGGTTATGAAGATATAGTGTATTATGAAATCAAAAATACAGAGTATTCTGATCAAAAATTAGCTGGAAAATCTGGAAAATATTTCTTTACAATCAAACCAATTTCAAGTTCTAAAGCGTATCCTGAAGCGATTTTTTGATACGGCAATTTTAAAGAATAACTAAAAACTGCGTAAATACGCAGTTTTATTAATTTATAACATAAGATAAAAAGTGATATTAATGAGTGTACAAAAAAACAGTAAGCAGTAATACCAATCTGCATAAAAATGTTATAAAAGTCGTTTTCTTAAATTAAAAAAGCACAAAAGTGCTTTTTTTATTATTTCAAGAACTCTTCAACTTTTTCTGAAATGTTTTCTGGTGTGAAACCTTTTAGTTCGTATACTTTTTGACCATCTTCAGATCATCCATAACCGTTGGCTAAGAAAGCATCGGTTTTGTTGTATTTTGAAAGACGGTATCACATTGAATCACTTGTTGCCTCAATTGCGTAAATTGGTTTTAGGTGTAATCCTAATGATTTAATTAAGTTTTCATCTTTTAGAAGTCTTTGTAGACTTGGAACCGAAAGAACTTGAGCCTTAATTCCTTTAGCTTCTAAAGCTGCTGCTGTTGAAATTGCTAACTGAACTTCTGAACCTGTAGCAAGTAGTGAAACGTCGTAATTGATTTCGTTTTTAACGATGTAAGCAGCTGGCATTTTACCTTTTGGTAATAAGTTAAGTGATTTTAATGGTTGACGACATCCAATAATTGCCACTTGTTCTTTTTTAGAATCTAAAGCCAATTGGAACGCTCCTAGCATTTCAGATTCATCGGCAGGACGGATAACTTCTACATTTGCCATTGCACGAAGCATTGGAATTTGATCAAATGGTTGGTGTGTTGGTCCATCTCCTCCAACTTGGTATGAATCGTGTGTGAAGACGTGAATTGCTGGAAGCTCCATTAGGGCACCAAGTCTAATTCCTGCTTTCATGTAATCTGCAAAGGCTAAGAAAGTACTATCAACTGTTCTTAGCTTCATATCTAAGTTAATTCCATTGTTGATTGCTGCCATAGCAAATTCACGGATACCGTATTTAATGTTTTGACCACTTTCTGATTTGAATTGTTTTGCAAAACCAACTTTTGTTGCACTGTATAAGTCAGCTGATCCTCCAACAATACCTTTGTAGTGTTTGTCGATGTATTGCATAATTGTTGCAATGTAGTTTCTAGTTGCTACGTTAGTTTCTGTAAATTCAACACCTGAAAGATCGAATTTTTGTTCTCCAGATGAAATTGTTTCAATTTCTTGGGCTAATTCAGGGTAAGCTTTTCTGTATTTTGCATACATTGCTAATCAAGCTTCATAGTTTTCGTTTTTAGAATCTCATAGAGATTGTGCATATTCGTAAACATCTTGGTCGTATTCAAAAGGAACTTCGTTTGATAAACCGATTTTTTGTTTAAATTCTAAAGTTGCATCTTGTTTTAAGATTCCGTTGTGACCTGCTGATTTGTTTGCGTTTGGTGTGTTTTCGGCAATGATTGATTTAACTTGAATGTATGACGGTTTATCTGAAGCTTTAGCGGCTTTAATTGCTTTATCAATTGATTCTAAATCTCTTGTGTCAGCTTCAAAAACGTCAAAGTTTTGTGATTTGAAGTATTCTTTTAACTTAACACCGTTAACTTCATCTGAATATGAGTCAATTTGTACGTTGTTGTAGTCATGAATCATGAT
Organism: Mycoplasma sp. Ms02; assembly: GCF_019720735.1. Taxonomy (GTDB): domain Bacteria; phylum Bacillota_I; class Bacilli_A; order Mycoplasmatales; family Metamycoplasmataceae; genus Mycoplasmopsis. Next base: position 227,012 of record NZ_CP081302.1, read on the forward strand.
TAAACGGTTTAGATTTAGCGTACCTGCAAGTTGGATAGCTTCAAGAGCAACACCTTCTTGAATACATCCATCACCATGAAGAACGAAAACGTCATGATCAAAAACGTTATATCCTTCTTTGTTGTATCTTTCTTTTAAATATTGTTGCGAAATTGCCATTCCGATACCCATAGCAACACCTTGACCTAAAGGACCTGTTGTTGCATCGACATAGTCGTTTGTATCAATTTCAGGGTGAGATGGAGTTTTAGAATGGATGTGTTTGTGCTCTTGCATATCTTCTTTTGATAAAAGACCTAAGAAGTGCATGATTGAGTAGATTGACATCGAACCATGTCCAGCACTAAGCACGAAACGATCGCGATTAATTCATTTTGGATCATTCGCTTGAATGTTTAAGTGTTTACCTCAAACTGTGTAAGTGATAGGAGCTGCACCAATTGCCATTCCAATGTGACCTTGACCTGCTTTGTTAATTGAGTCAAGCGCAACACCTTGCATTGAAGCAACTAATTTATTTTCAATATTTCTCATAATACCTCTAATATAGTTATAGTTATTTTAATTATAAGTCATATTAGTCATAAAGCTTAAATATGGATACTTTTTTCCATAATATTTTGCCCCAAAAGATAATAAAAAGAGGACAAACCTCTTCTTATTTGTTGTTATCCTCTTCTTCAGTAAAAGTGATTTCTTGATGTGGTTTTTTATTTAAGAAGATCACATCGTAAATTTGTTGATACTTTGAAACAGGCACATAAATCAAGTCTTTCTTGATTTCAGGGTGCACATCTCTTAAGTTTTTTGTATTGTTTTCAGGGATAAAAACATATTTTAGTTTTTTCTCACGAGCAGCGAATGATTTCTCTTTTAAACCACCAATCTCAAGCACTTTTCCACGCAGAGTTATTTCACCCGTCATACCGTAAATAGCAGGAACAGCTCGTTGTGAAAGAGCTGAAATAATTGCTGTTGTGAAAGTAACACCAGCACTTGGACCATCTTTAGGTACAGCACCTTCAGGAACGTGAATGTGAATATTTGTGTTTTCAAAATCAAAGTCTTCAATACCAAACTCTTGAGCGTGTGCTCTTACGTATGTAAGGGCAATTTGCGCTGATTCTTGCATAACGTCTTTAAGTTGACCAGTTAGTTTTAGTTCACCTTTTCCAGGATATGTTGTAACTTCGATTTGTAGTGTTGAACCACCAGCAGATGTATAAGCAAGACCAGTTACAGATCCAGGTTCAATATCAACCTCAGGTGTTTCTTCCTTAAATTTGATTGTTCCTAACATTTGCGTTACTGTTTCTTTATCTAAAACAAATTCTTGAATTGTTTCATCCTCAAGCGTTTTAACAACTACTTTACGTGCTAGGGCATCAAGAGCTCTTTTTAGTCCACGCACACCAGCTTCAAGCGTATAGTGTTTAATTGTGTATAAAAGAACTTCATCTGAAATTTGGAATTGTTCAGGTGTTAAACTTGCTTGTTTAATTGTTTTTGGTATTAAGTAATTACGAGCGATTTTTACTTTTTCTGTTGCTGTATAGGCACTTAAGTTAATAATTTCGACACGATCTAGAAGTGCTTCAGGGATTTCTTCGTAGTAGTTGGCTGTTGCAATGAATAGAGCTTTAGATAAGTCATATTCATGTTCTAGATAGTGGTCTTGGAATTTTGTATTTTGTTCAGGATCTAAAACTTCAAGCATCGCTGATGCAGGATCACCTTTTTGATTTGAAGCCATTTTGTCAATTTCATCTAACAAGATTAGAGGGTTAGAAACTTCAGCCTTCATAATTGCTTTAACAATTTTTCCTGGCATTGCTCCAACGTATGTTCTTCTGTGCCCACGGATTTCACTTTCGTCATGTACTCCACCAAGCGAAATTTTTACGAATTCCTTGTTTAAAGCTTCTGCGATTGCTTTAGAAAGTGATGTCTTACCTGTACCTGGAGGACCCACAAGTGTCAAGATTGGTACATTGTTGTATTCAATTTCTGTCGGTATTTTGTCATTTTCTTTGAAAAGGCTTAGATCGATTTGGTAATCTTTATCAATTTTTAAGTAATTCTTTTTGCTGTTTTTATCAACTGATTTTTTCTTAATTAAAACACCTAAATACTCGATGATTCTTTCTTTAACTTCCTCTAATCCATAGTGGTATTTATCAAGAACTTCACGGGTTTTTTTAATGTCTAAAACATCAATTCTTGTTTTTCTTCATGGTAATTTTTTCAAGTTGTCAACGAATGTTTTGGCAATGTTTGCTTCAGGAGAAGAAGGCATCATGTTTTCAGCTCTTGCTTGTTCGTTAGCAATCATTTTTTTAACAGATTCAGGGTAAATTTTGTTTAATTTTTTGTCTGAAAGTGTTTTTTGAAATTCGTCTTCAGCTTCATCTGTTTCATTTAAACGATCTTTAATTACCTTCATTTTTTCACGTAGGTAATACTCATTTTGTTGTGATTGCAGTTTTTCAGAAATTTCTCCTGTAATTTCGTTTTCTAAACGCATATGAGCAGCTGCAGATGTTGCTCATTTAGCAAATACTTCAACAATTTTAGTTGCGTTTTCAGCCGTAAATAATGCTGTTTTATCAAATGAAAGTTCAGAATCGATGAAGAAACCAAACATCGCTAGCAATCTTACTTCGGGAGCATATTGAGAAAGCGATTTGTTATCAACTTCAAAATATAGCTGCTCAACTCAGTTTGATGTAATGATGTCATTTGAGTAAGGGATGTTAGCAAATAGATTGTAAGAGCTATCTGTTTGCTTAAAGATTAAAAGAATACGATTGAATTCTTCAATGTTTTTTGTAACATGACTTAAAACACCATCAAATTCTGGATGTCCTGCAAATGCTTGAGATAAGATATCAACTTTTTTCTCAGAAATTTCAACAAAAGGATAGTCTGGAAACTCAAAAGCAAAATTTTGTTGTCATGTTTTTTCAAGGTTGTACTCGATTATGGCTGCGTACAACTCTGTATTTTGTTCTTTTTTAGCTTCAAATTCTTTATAGTCTAGGAATTTGTTAATTTTTCCTTTTGACTTTGTTTTATAGAATAAAACGAATTTTCCTGGTTCTGGTTCTTCAAGTTTAATCGGCTTAATAATTGCTGCAAGATCCAAAAAACCATTTTCTTGGTAGTAATCAGAGTTATTTCCGTTACCTTCGATAATTAATGCTAATTTTGCATTATCTTTTTCCATTAATTTCTTAAGGAAATTAACTTCAGTAGAAGGAACTTCCATTACACCTATGTTACCTGGAAAGGCAACACGATCAATTTCGGTTCAGAGTGCTTTATAAATCATTCATTCTCCTTATTTGTCTTTTACAACAATATTTATAAGTTTGTTTGGAACAAAAATTTCTTTAACGACATCTTTGTTCTCTAGTCATTTAGAAACTGCAGCTTTAGCTGCTTCAAGAGCTTCTTCTTTAGTTGCGTCTTTTGAAAGTGTTATTTCACCTCTAGCTTTTCCATTAACTGTAATTCCATATTTGACTTCATCATCAACTAAGGCGTTTTGGTCTATGGTAAAGTCTTTTAAGTTTTTTAAGTCGAAAAATTCTTTTGATAACTCTCATGATAAATATGGAGCAAATGGTTCCAAAATGTTTAAAGTTACATAAAGATATTCTTTTAATAAAACACTTCTTGTTACTTCTGAATAAGCATTTAGAGTTTCCATGCATCAAGCTATTATTGTGTTAAATGCGAACTCGTTTTGTGGATTTTCGAAAACATCTTTTGATTTCTGTAGTCCTTGGTAAAGTTTTTTTCTAGCATTTTTTTCAACTGATGATAAAGTTAGATCTTTGATTGTTTTAATGTCATCTTCATGGTTCACTTGGTTTGAAACTTCAAACACGCGTTTTAAAAATTTAAAACATCCATTAACACTTGATTCTTGTCAATCTAGTTCTTTTTGAGGAGGGGCTGCAAATAAGATAAATAATCTCGTTGTGTCAGCACCAAATTTTTGAATCATATCAACTGGTTCCACGACATTCCCTTTTGATTTAGACATTTTTGAACCGTCTTTTAAAACCATTCCTTGTGTTAAAAGATTTTTAAAAGGTTCTCTAAAGCTTACTAAATCTAAATCTGCTAACGCTTTTGTAAAGAAACGTGAGTAAAGAAGGTGTAAAATAGCATGTTCGATTCCACCAATGTAGTGATCAACTTGGTTTCAGTATTCTAGTTCTTCTTTAACAAAAGCAGTTTCCTCTCTTTGTTCTGCAGGCGTTGTATATCTTAAGAAATATCAACTTGATTCCACAAAAGTATCCAAAGTATCAGTTTCACGTTTAGCATCTGCTCCACATTTAGGACATTTTGTTTTTTGTCATTCTTTATTTGAGTCTAATGGATTTCCAAAACCTGTAAATTCAACTTTATGAGGCAGTAAAACTGGTAAGTGTTCTGCTTTTACAGGATTAATTTCGTTACATGAATCACACTTAACAAGTGGAATTGGTGTTCCTCAATATCTTTGACGTGAAATCCCTCAATCTCTTAAGTTATATTTAACCTTTTTATCTTGTGAAAGATCAAAGTTTGATTTTTGGTCTTTTTTATAGTCTAATTGGTAAAAATCTAAGAATTGAGCATCTCTTTCTTTTTGATAACTTCCAACAATCGCGTCTTCGTTTGGATTTACACTAGAAAAATCAATGATGTAAACTGGTAGATCTTGGGCAATGGAATGGCTTTTTGCTACTGCATTTTCAAGTTTTAAGTAAACTTTCTCATTAAATATTTTTGAGTTGATGTTAGCGTTGATTTTTTCAATCGTTGCCTTTTGCTCTTGATTAAAGTAGTTTTTAGAAAGTAATTCTTTAACTAGTGCAGAATTTGCGTTTAAGGCTACAAAACTTGGATAAGGTAAAACATCTGCATTATCTTCAAACACTGAAACAGTTTTGTTTTCAAGATCATATCCTGAAATAACAATTTCAAAATCAAGTTCGTATGCTTCTTTACGACCGATTCAGTTTTTTTGCATTGTCAACACTTGTTGAGGTCAGTGTCCTTCAAGACTTTGTAAATCATCAAGTAATTCTTGAGCATAATCTGTGATTTTTAAGTAGTATTGTTCCATTTCTTTTTTGACCACAACTTCATCACATCTTCAACACTTGTTGTCAACAACTTGTTCGTTTGCTAAAACTGTATTATCTTTTTCACAAAAGTTTAACAAAGTTTTTTTCTTGTAAATTAAACCTTTTTCCCATAGTTTGATAAATAAGAATTGTTCTCATTTTGTGTAATCAGGATTTGCCGTAATTGATTGGTAGTTTCAAGCAAAAGATAGACCTAATTTTTGTAATTCAGCATTCATGCTATTAATGTTGTCGTATGTTCAAGTTCCAGGGTGAATTTGGTTTTTAATCGCTGCATTTTCGGCAGGTAGTCCAAAAGCGTCTCATCCAAATGGATGGAAAACATTATACCCTCTACGACGGTAGTAACGGGCAAAAGTGTCACCTAAAGAATAATTACGAGCATGACCCATGTGCAACTTACCACTTGGATAAGGAAACATGCTTAAAATGTACTTTTTAGGTAATGTTTTATCTTTTAATGGTTCAAATGAGTCATTTTCTAATCAGTATTGATTTCATTTTTGCTCAATTTTGCTAAAGTCATAAGTTTTAGTACTCATAATAATCTCCTATTTTGTATTTTAGATGGCTAAAAGCCTTTGTTTTTTTGTTGAAGTAGTAAAGTCCGTAAAATAATCAACTTACAATCATTAGGTTTGCTAAATTGAAAATTCCATAAAGTGTAAATGATGCAAAATAATAGTTATCAATTCCAAAGAAGTATCCTTTAAACTTTTGGTAATTAGTAAGAAGATCATTTAAAAATGGGGTTTTCAAGAATCCAAACAGATAGAAATAAATTGAATTAAATAAAAAAGTATTTAAAATAGTCATCAATGCCGTGCAGTATAGAATGGCAAAAAATGCAATAAATAAGTATTCATGCTTTTCGAGGTTCAATTTTTTTGCTATTTTGCTAAACAATAAGTAAAAACAAACAAAACTCGAAATCGAAATGAGAGAAATAAAGTGACCAAAGTAAGAAGCGAGCCCAAATGCAGAAGATGAAATTAAAGGTCCTAATAAAAATTTCGAGACCAGCACTAATAAACCAGATCTTTTTGAAACAAACAAAAAGCAGAATAAAATTGGCACTAATGAAAAATCAGGACTTAAAAACGACACTTTAAACTTGTTTGTAATTGAAGAAAGTACAATCGTCATAGCCAGAATTAAGGCAGCAAAAGATATCTCTCTTATGGTCATTTGTTTGCTAAAAATTGTTTTTTCCATGATTAAATAAATACTTATTTAAATTTTATATTGTTTATATTTTTTTGTAAGTTTTTAAAACGGTAATACTTTGCGTTTTTTGATCTATAAATAAGCAACAAAACGCAAACTCAAATTCAAAATGCAAAAAAATTTTTGCAGATTAGCATCTTATTTGCTAAATTTGCTTTTTTTAAGATTGATTTTTAACCCATTGCTTGATTGTTGTAATCTGCAAAAAAGATGTTATTTTTTTATGTTAAAGCCTTATTTATAGTTTTTTAAAGATTTAAAAACTGTGAACATTAGTTTTTCTAAGTAAAAGCAGATCTTAAATTTATACTTATTTATTTGATTGAAAGTCAATAAAAAATGTAGGAAAAACCTACATTTTTACGATAATTCTTCTTTTCCTGTGTATAAACGGTAGTAGAAGGAGTGATTTTTTATCAGATCAGCATGAGTACCTTTTTCGATAATTTTTCCATGTTCGAGCACAACAATAACGTCTGAGTTTTTGATTGTACTTAACCTGTGAGCAATGATAAATGCTGTTTTATTTTTTAGCAATTCTTGCAGGGCAAGTTGGATTTTTTGCTCTGTTTGAGTATCAACAGTACTTGTTGCTTCATCTAATATTAGGACATGAGGATTGATTGCTGATGTTCGAGCAATCGATAAAAGTTGTCTTTGACCTTGTGATAGTTTTTCACCAGCTTCTTCAGCGATAGTTTCATATCCAAAGCTCATCATTTCAATGAAATCAGCAGCATTAGCAATTCTCGCTGCATTTCTAACCACCGATTCTTGAACTGAATCAAGACCGTATGCGATATTCTCGGCAATTGAAGCTGTAAATAAGGAAGTGTCTTGAAGGACTAGACCATAAGCTCTTCTTAAATGATCAATCTTGATATCTTTAATATTGATGTCATCAAAATAAATTGCACCTTTTGATACTTCATAGAAACGATTTAGTAGGTTAACTATTGTTGTTTTACCAGCTCCTGTAGAACCAACTAAAGCAACTTTTTGACCTTGTTTTACGTCAAGATTTAAATCTTCAATAATCATTTTCTTAGGTGTATAACCAAAGCAAACGTGATCAAATTTGATATGACCTTCAACAACTTTAAAAATTGTTTTTTGTTGGTCTTTTTTGATTTTTCAGTAGTAGTCTGATGGTACAAGATTTTGCTTTTCAGTTTCATTTAACTCTGATTCATGGACTAATTCGATATATCCGTGATCTTCATGAATTGGTAAGTCCATAATTTTGTAAACTCTTGAGGCTCCTGCTGTACCTTGCATAACAGTATTAACTTGTTGCGCTATTTGTCCAAAAGGTCCAGAGAATGAACGAGAAAACATTAAAAACGCAGCAAGTGATCCAATGTTGATGCCTAGGTCTGATCTTCAACCTGCAGGTTTACTTAGAGCTTGAATTGTTGCACTTAAATCAGCATTTTGTGGCACACCTGAAGCTAGAATTAAACCACCCATAACAGCGATAACGATGTAATTTACAGATCCTAAATTAATCATTAAAGGCATGATTATATTTGCTCATTTAAGCGAATGATAATCTTGTTTATATAATGTTTGACTAATTTCTTTAAATCTTTCATAAGCTCTTTGCTCGTAGTTGAAAGTTTTAACAACTTTAGAACCATCAATAATTTCGGTTAGATAACCATTTAACTTTCCGATTGTTATTTGTTTTGTAACAAACATTTTACCAAGGTTTTTTGTTACTAACATTGAGATTAAAACCATTGTAAATGTTAATGCTACTAAAACGATTGTCAAAAATCAACTTGTTATTGACATCATTACTAAGTTGAAAACAATAGCAAAAAATGAAGAAATGACTTGTGGAAAACTCTGTTGTACAGTGTTTTTCATCACTTCGATATCATTTGTATATCTAGAAATTAAATCGCCTTTTGAACTACCATCAAAAAATTGTAACGGTAATTGTTGCATATGTAAATAAAGGCGATTTCTAAAATTTTCTACAGTTTTATTTGTAACTAAGATCATTAATTTTTGAGAAAGAATGTTAGCAACAACTGCTGATGTAAATAGCACACCAATGATTGTTATCGCAACATTAAAGCTTTTTCAATCAAAGAAAGGTTTACCTTGCGAAAGGCTTTCTAGATAGTCTGATAGATACCCGCCTAGGAAAGTGTTTGCAAAGAATAAAGTTGCATAAGATTGAACAGCTGCAGTTAAAATAACACAAAAGATTGCTAAAGTGAAAGTAACTTTATTTAGTGAAAAGATAAATTTAAAAAATCTAAAAAAGTCTGACTTGGTACCTTTGAGGTGAGAATGAGACATTATTCAACCTCCTTAATTTTTTGTGATTCGTAAAGATCGCTATAAAATTCATTATTTTTAATTAGGTTTTCGTGTGTGTCAAAAGCAACAACCCTACCAGCTTTCATAACGGCAATTTTATCTGCTGATTGAATTGATGAAATACGCTGTGCGATAATGATTTTAGTCACGTCTTGTAGGTCGTTTGCAAATGCTTGCCTAATTTTTTTATCAGTATTATTATCAACAGCACTTGTTGAGTCATCTAAAATGATAATTTTAGGTTTCTTCATCAGTGCTCTTGCGATTGATAGACGTTGTTTTTGACCACCAGAAAAGTTTGATCCTTTTTCTTCAACCATGTAGTCAAGGTTGTTTTCTTTTTCGTAAACAAAATCATACGCACAAGCAATTTTAAGGGCATGATTTATTTCTTCATCAGTACCTTTTTCATTACCTCAAAGCATGTTTTCTCTAATCGTTCCTTTGAATAGCAAGTTATTTTGCAGCACGATTGAAACATTATCACGCAATGTTTTTAAATCATAATTTCTAATATCGATACCGTCGATTTCGATTGATCCTTCGGTTACGTCATAAAGTCTTGGAATTAAGTTAACGATCGAAGACTTTCCTGAAGCAGTAGGTCCAATAATTCCAATAGTTTGACCACTTTGGATCTCTAAATCAATATTTTTTAAGACGTTGTTTTCTGCTTTTGGGTCATATTTCAAGAATACGTTTTTGAACGAAATGCTTCCTGATTTAACATCGTTAACTGGATTTTCAATATTAACAATTTCAGATCTTTCTTCAAAAACTTCCTTGATTCTTCTTCATGAAGGCACAGCAATTGCAACCATGATAAAAACAACTGTGGTAAGAACAATTGCGAACACCACTTGGAACAAGTATCCAACGAATGTGAGAATTACTCCTACTGTAATGTCGCTCGAATTACTTGTAACTGCATTGGCTGTATAAATCATGATTCCAAAAAATGAAAACAGAAGCATTGCAGTAACAATTGGTTGGAAATAAATAACAAAATTTTGGGCTCAGTTTGAAATTTTACGAACCTGTTGTGTTCTGTATTTAAAAAGTTCGTATTCTTTATCTTCTTTAACAAAAGCTTTTATCGTTTTTATACCTAAAATATTTTCTTTGATTTTTTTGTTCAATTGATCAGTTTCGTTAATCATTTTTGCAAAACGAGGAAACGAAATTAATAAAATCAAGAATAGGACGATTGTTAGCGTCACCATTGCACCCACAAGAACTCAAGCAAGTCCTGAATGTGTTAAGAACGCCATAATTAAGGCAAAAGGCAAGATAAAAGGTGTTCTCATCAATACTCTTATAACCATAAAATAGGCATTTTGAATGTTTTGAACATCAGCTGTCATTCTAACTAAAAGTGAGGCGTTTGAAAACTTATCAGCATTCTTAAACGAAAAACCTTGCACTTTTAAGAATAGCATTTCACGCATATTTTTTGCAAATCCAGCACTTGATTTTGAAGCTAAAATACTTCCAATTACCGAAACTGTAAATGTAATAAGGATTAAACCAAGTACGATTGAAGCATACATTCAGATTTTAGCTGTATCACCTTTTTGAATCCCTTGGTCAATTAAATAGCTAATTAATTTGGTTGTAACTACTTCAGCAGCCGTGGCTATATAAAGCAGCAAAATAGAAACAAACAATTCTGTCCGATAGTTAACTGTAAAATCGAACAATTTTGCTTTTTTGGACATTTTTTAACCTTTCTATTAAATAATTAATGCATTAATTTTACAACTTTAAAAAATTTAAAAATTAAAAAAATGAATCAAAGAATGATTCAAAATATAATAAAAAACCACTTCAAGTGGATATGGTGCCGCTTACGAGAATCGAACTCGTGTTTCTTGATTACGAGTCAAGTGCTTTACCACTAAGCTAAAGCGGCATGGCGGTCAATGAGAGATTTGAACTCTCGCGGGAGTTGCCTCCCCTATCGCTTTTCGAGAGCGACCCCTTCAGCCTCTTGGGTAATTGACCGTTTAAAAACTCTAAATAAATTATATATGTTTTTGTTTTTTTATGGTATTATTTATCTGATGCGTTCATACAGAACGGTTGCCTCATCAAAAAGGCTGCTCTGGAGTTTATGAACTCATTTCAAATGTTAATACAGCTATGCTGGGAAAAAATACGGTGCTCCGTATTTTTTTTAATTATTAGCAAAAAAAAGAATAAAAAAAATGGCGGAACAGAGAGGATTTGAACCTCCGCGGGAGTTGCCTCCCCTACAGTCTTAGCAGGACCGCCTCTTCAGCCTCTTGAGTACTGTTCCAATTCGTTAATTATTATAACATAAGAATTTTGTTTTTATCTAAAAATCCAATTTTTAAGGTGTCAAATGTATATACAACCTTGAAGTTGACTTAGAGGTAATTAATGACCAAATCTTTATTAAGAACAAAGAAAAATCAGCTTTTTAGCTGATTTTTATTTCTTTTTAAAGTTTTTGTAAACAAAGTAAGAACTAATTAAAACAAGCAATGAATTTATGGCTGTAGTTATAAATCATCAAATGCTGATTTTTTCCTCAATTCCATAGAGTTTCATTTTACTTATTAGTAATGTTTTAATTACATTTGATAGATCTGCGTTATTTACTTTATTGAAGTCATCAGGTCCAAAAACTTTTTGCTTTGTCTTGAATTTATTAATCAAGTCAAGATCATCATTTAAGGCACTTAAGATCTGATCATCACTTGTGCTTCCTTTGATTATGCCTAGGACAAGATCTCAATCTTCGTTATTTACAGCGTTAAATAACTTAACAAGATCTTGGGCATCTTTAATAAGATCTTTTGTTTCTGTTGAATCATTTTCGGATACAGATTCAGCAGCTTCTTTAACTAGAAGCTCAAGTCTTTGTAAGTTATCTGCCTGTGTGTCAGAGTCATATGAATCTTTAACCAACTCATCATAAGCTTCTTTAAGTTTTGAAGGATCGTAAACAGATCCGTTTTCAGTTGGTTTATCTGAATTAATTTCTGGTGTTTCCTTTGTTACTTCTACATTTGTTTCATTATCCGTTTCGGATTTAGAATCACTTTGTAATAACTCATTTCACTTATCTACAAAATATTGAGTATCATTGTGTTGATCAAAAAACTCTTTCGCTTGTTCTTTTTTGCTTTCATCAAGATTTGGAATTTCATCTAAGTGTTTTGCAATTTCTTTCTTAACTTCATTTTTGAGCTTGTCAATTAACTCTTGAACTGAATCACTATCTAAGTTTGCATCGTTGTTGCCATCGATGGCAACATTAGATAATGTTTTGAAAGCATCATCAATAGCTTTTTCAAATTCTGAGTTTATTGCATCAGTACCAAAAACTTTCTTGATTGCATCAAGGTGCTTTTTGGCTTTGTCATGCTCATCTTTTAGATCTTTCATCTTATCATCGAGAACCTTGGCTTGATCTTTGATTTCTTCAAGAATATCTTTAGATGAATCACCTAAATCAGGTTTGTCTTTTGAGTAAGTCTCGTTTTTTATTTTATCTCTTAAAGCTTCTTTTTGATCATCATTCAAGTTTGGATAATTATCTAAATTAATTTGATCATAAGCATCATGTTTTATTTGATCATGGCTCTTGGCGTCATCAAGAGCTTCTCTTACTTCACTCGGTGTTTGAGCTTCCTTAATTTTATTTTTAAAGTGTTCTTTTTCCTTATCATTTAAAAATGAAAGGTTGTCGATGTCGCTAATCGCATTTTCTTTTAATTCATTAATATCACTCATTTGATCTTCTAATTGATCAATTAATTTATTGAGATTTTTAACCTGATCAACTGATCAATTAGCCTCTCCTGTAGCACTATTGGTATCTTGAGCTGGTTTTTCTACTTCATCGCCTCAAAGTGATTTAATTGATTCAATTTCGCTTATATTTTCACCTAATTGAATTGCAGCATTAATTAGTTTTTTGTATTTATCTTTTAATACAGGGTCTGCATTTTGATATTTTGTATTGTCGCTGTTTGCGTTTTCATTAATAAACGTATTTAAACTTGCTTTGATGTTGTTTTTCAGTTTTAACATCTCTTGATCAAGATCATGAGCTTTATCAGATACATTTGAGTAACTTTTATCTTGAGTAGAAGGGTTGTAAAGAATTGTATTGTCAAGAGATGAATCTTTGATCATCTTCTTAACATTATCCTTTTGATCTTTGTTCATGTTTTGATATTGATCATTAACTGCTTGTATTAATTCATCTTTTTTACTGTTGGTTGAATCTAAAACGCTTTTAATTTCTTTCAATGCAACTGAATCTTCTGTGTCATTTGCAAGTGTTTTTGCCTTATTTTTTTCTGATTCTGAAAGATTGCTAAGTGATCCATCGGTTAGTTTATTGTTGATCTCTTTTTTAAGATCAATAACCTCTTGAGCCTGTTCTGCAGTTGTTTTTAAAACTCTGATTAGATCTTGAACTTGGTCTGAAGATAAGAACTCGTCACTTTCTTTAAGCGAAGGAACTTTCTTATCTGAGCTTGATTTACCAAAATTAAAGATTGAGTTTAAGGTTTCAGGAGTTAATTCTCCTTGAAGGACTTTATTTGATTCAGTTATAGCTTTTTTAATAATGTCCTTAAGTTTTCCGTTATTGTTAAGAATACTTTCGAAATCATCTGAACCAGCAATAGACTTAGTTTTATTTAATTGATTTGTAAGATCGCTTAGATCTTTGTTGTAATCCACGGCAAATTTAAGAACTTCTAGGACACTTTCATCATTTATTGAAGGATCTTCAATATATTTTGCATTCATGAACCTATCTTTGAGAGCTTCTTTCATTTTTTCATTAAATAAAGGAGCTAGGTTTGAAATTGCATTAAATAAGTTTGTTTTTTCCTTATCCCTTTCTTTAAACTCATTTTTTAAATCTGCATAATCTTTTGCAATGTCATCGATATATGAGTTTCCACTTAAAACTTTCTCTCTAATTTCTCGAGCTTTTTGTTTAAATGAATCTTTTTCTCTTGGACTTAAGAACTCTGATTTATCAAACTCATCAAGGCTACCAAGCTGGGCATTCATAGCTTCTTGAGGATTTGCAAAACCTTCAATAGATTTTTGAGCATTTTTCGGCTCTAAATGATTTGAAGAACCGAAGTCTATATTAGCAGGGATATCTTGAGGTTTTTTAACTAATTCTGAATCAGATTTAGTTGATGTGGCTTGATATGTGACATCAATTTTATTTGCATTTAAATCAGGATTTTGTGAAGTTATTGACACCTTAGTTCCTTCAGGAGAAGTAAATTCAGGAGCAATAACTACTGCATTTCTTGTTTGGTTTGGTGCTAAATTAGATTTGTCATCTTTGTTGTACTTGATGTACTCTTCTGCTGCAGATAATGCTTTTTCAAGTTTTTTATCTTCTGTATTGAAGCCATCAATAACAACGTACACTTTACGTTTAAGGTCTTTTTTATCTTCTGCTTTTGGTTCAAGAACATAAGAAACAAGAGTTTTTCCTTTTATTGCGTCATAACCTTCGACTTTTTTATCTTTTAATTCAAACTCATCTTTTCTTGGTGATTCATAGGTAAATGTGTAATTTTCAACATTTTGAGGATCACTAGAATAAGAATCAACCCCTTTTGTTTTGTTATATGAAACGTTTACCTTTTCAATTTCTTTAGTAATTACTTCGGGATTGATTGCTGCTTCTGCAGATGTTTTGAATCCTGAAATTACAACGACATAATCTTCGCTTGATTGGATTGTTCCTGCGTCTCTTGGCACAATATTGTTGTATAAGTTTTCGTTATTTTTAGTTGATTTGATTTTTGCTTTAATCGTTAAAGCACCTGCATCATCGTTAGCTTCCAGAGTTAAAGGTGTTACAAATTCTGCATCTGGTATTGATATAGTTTTTGTTAAATCTGATTCTGTGATAGTTGAAGGTAGTTTTTTGCTTTTTGAAGCTTCATCAGTTAGAGATATTGAACGTTTAGAATCGTCTTTTATCGCTTTATTTAAACGTTTTTGTTCTGTTTTATAACCTTCATCTCTTATGTGATCGTTTGCCGAATCACTTTGAGCTGAAGCGTCATTGTTTGTTGCCTTTTTTACAGAGAAATTAACTGTTCCATCTTTTGCGTTTCAGCTTGTTACGGAAATATCGTCTAGTGATATTTTTGCATTCTTTGTAGGGAAAGTAAACTGTCTTGTGTTTGAATCATATGTTGCTTTTTCACCATCAACAGTTACTTCAATATTGTTAGGATCAATAGTTTTTAAGCTAGGCGAAGGGACAACATCTTTATTTACAGTATTAACTTTAACTTTTAAGTTTGAAAGTAAATCATTCAATCTTGATTTCTCATCATTAAGTGTTTGGAATCCAGAAATAGTAATTTCTTTTTCAGTTGAAGATTTAATATTATCTAAACCACTTAAAGCAGAGTTGATTTTGTAAAATACTTTTAAAGTTCCAGTGCTATTTTGTGGGACAAGTCTAATGTTTTCAAAATCTGCATTAGGATCTGAATCTAATTTATTATCAGGGTTTAGATTTGAACGGTGTTTTGTGGTTTCAGGCAAGTTATCAAAGTAAGTTTTAAGAAGTTTATACACTTCATTTTCCTTGACATCTTTTGGAAGCCTACTTGCTGCGTTCGAAACAGCTAACGAAGGAGTGTTATTGTTTAAAACTCCATCCAATCTTTCTTGTTCCCTTAAAAACTCAGTCGCTTTAAAGTTTAAATCATTTGATTTTGTAGAAAATCCATTTTTTGTACTTGAAACCTTTATCTTAATTGGTAGATCACCGTTTCTATTATTTGAGGATTCTACTATCCCTTTAGTAATGTCGTTTTTGTCAACTTTTATTTTTAACTCATTGTTTATAAATGCGTTTACAGCTGCATCATAAGTTAAAACGTATTCTTGTGAGTTTGAAGCTGTTTTAATTTTAATTGTTGAAACTTGATCTTTAACATTTTGAACATCTTCAGGAATTTGATTTTTTGTTCCATTTTTGAAATCAACTTCAGAGATTATAAGTTTGTTAAGTCTATCTAACTCTTTGGCTTGTGTTGTAAATCCTGACTCTTGCCTTTGCACATTTTTGGTTGATTTAATATCAGTTAAATCAGCTCTTTTAGATTTAAGTTTAAAATCAAATGTAACGGCTCCTGCAGTGTCATTTGGATTTTTGTAAGTTAAATCAGATACTTCAGCATCGTAACTATTTAGAAGTTCATTTAGTTTTGTAATTAAATCTTGTTTGTAACTTTCAGATGAAGTTAAGTTATTGTCTTTTATATTAGTTAGATCCAGACCTGAAAGTCAGTTTTGTGATTGATCAACAATTGAATCTAATCTATCTTGCTCTGTTTTAAAGCCTGATACGTCTTTTGTAACTTGAGAGCTTTGTAATCTAGAAGATGAAAATCTAGAATCAGTTGATTCGATTTTAAATCTGACAGCCTTTTGACCCTGTATGTCATCTGTGTTTTTTGTGTTATCGCTTGCAAGTTCTACAATCTTAACTTTTAATTCAGGAATTTCGCCATTCGAGTTCGCAGTATAAGTTTTTGAATCTTTAGAAATTGTAATATTAACATCTTTTAATGTGAGCTTTTTAGAACTTGGGTGAGCTAACATAACATCTCTGTTTTTTGGAGTTATGCTAATGATATTAGAATGAAGATCATTAAGTCTTTGAATTTCCTTTTCAGAAGTATAGAACCCATTGATTACGAAGTTTCTAGAATGATTATCTGTAGAAACTGAAGTTCCTAAATTAGGTTTTGTAGATTCTAGTTTAAATTTGAATGAAATTTGACCTGGGTTGTTCTTTTCTAATACTAAAGAACCATCTTTTAAAGCGATGTTTTTATTTAGACTCGAAAGGTGGCTTTTTAAAGCGTTACTAATCTCTGAAATTTCAACTTCACTATTTAATTTAGTTTTGTCAATTTCACTAAAAACGCTCTCAGGAATTGATAAGCCATTTTGTTCTGCTGTAATTCTTTCTTTTTCGGTTTTAAATCCTGAGATTTGTTTAGATATAGCATCTGTTATTTTTGAGTTGTCTGTTTTTGAACTTAATTTGAAATCGACTGTAATCGAACCACTTACATCATTTTTAGCTGTAATATCTTTTGTTTTAAGATCAACTATCTCTAGATTTAGTTGATCAACAAAAAGCTTATTTTCTCTTCTGGTTATTGAGTAATTTTGATTTTCATATCTAAAAGTTCCTAGTATTTTAGAACTTGAAAACATCTTCGACCCAGATAATAATTCAGTTGGTAGAATATTTTGCTTATCGTTGTAATCTAAAGTTATTTGTGCATTACTTTTAATTTGATTTAGTCTGTTTAATTCTGTGTTTGGATCTTTAAATCCAGAAAGCTTGGTTGTTCTGGTTTCTAAGGCATTTATTAATTTACTTTTTGGTTGACCATTTCTCATATCAACAATAACTTTAGGAACTATTTTATATTGAACATTAACTGATCTGGGATCTTGAGAGTCCACTCTTTTATTTACTAATCTAATGACAAAACCAGCCGTTCCATCTTCAGTTGTATTTGTTATTGGTGCTTTTCAACTTTTGTTATTTTCGACTAGAACTGCATCTTGTGCTTTTGTATTTTCAACATTTACATAACTAATTTGAAATCTCGCCCCATTAAGCATTGAAATTGCAGAATTTGAGTCATTTATCAATTTTGTTAATTCTTTGTTGTTTAATGTTCTTGTGAGTTTTAAATCTGAATAACCTTTTGATGAACTAAATTTAAAATCGGGCTCTGTTTTAAATTTCTCTAAAATTTTACTTTCTAAATCATCAAGAGCTTTTTTCTTTGAAGCATCTGCTAAAGCATAGATATTTTTAGCTTTAGCTTCTTTTATTTTTTCAAGTTGTACTAAAAGTTTCTTGGCATGACCTGTTTCGGGCATTGTTAAACTATTGTCGATATTTCTGATTTTACCTGTACCACTTTGAGTTTTTAATTCGTTATAAATTCTTTCTTTTTCTTCATCACTTGAAGTTGATCTTAGCCTATTTATAGCATCAGACTTCATTTCTGAAGACACATAAGGTAGAAGATTTACAAGGACTTCATACAATTTATCAATTGCTTTATCTCAGGTTTTTAATACTTTTTCTGCAGTTTGTTTTAAACTTGCCTCCTGGGTTCCTTGATTTGAATTTAAATCACTGTTTTCTAGAGTCGTTTTGTTTAGGTGTTTGACTTGATCTAACAGTTTTTTATTCTCAAATGTAACACCTAATTCTTGTTTTTTAATTTCAAAAGTGATTGTTTTATCTTCATTTTCTGGATTTGTGATTTCTAATCTTTCTGAATGAACTAAACCTGTTAGTGGTCTGTATTCTATAGGCATCAAGGAATCGCCGTTACCTTCACCTAGATAATCTTTTAGTTTATTGAAGTAAGCTTTTACAGTTTTATTGTAGGCTTCTTTAAACCTTGAATCATTTTTTAAATTATCTAAAAGCTGAGCTTTTCTATCATTGGTATTATCGGTTGGATTTTCAACTTTAATTAATGTTGTTTTTCTTTTTAAATCATTGATCAGATTTTCTAAGTTATATGGATTATCAATTTTTACACCATTAAATGTGTATGTTTTAGAAGAATTAGAAGTAAAGTCCATATTAGAAAACTGCTTTAATGAGTTCGCTAAAGACTCAAGAGCACTAAGATTTAAATCAAGATTTGGATTTTCAGAAATCTTTCTTTTTAGCGAATCTGAGTACATTTTCTTTTGTTCTTTATAGTTTTCTAATATCCCTAAAACATCTTCTTCTGTATGCTCAACGTTATCTATTAAAAGATTAAACTTGGTAGAATTCTCATTAAAGTTATTTTTAATTTTTCCGTTAAGAAGATCTGCGAACTCAGAAACAGATTTGTAGTTTTGAATAACACCATTCTGATTACCAAAAATATTTGTTAGTTTCTTCGTAGAAGCTTCATTTTGTGGGTGTAATAATTTGGTGAACAAATCCTTAAAAACATACGATTTAACCTGTGATTGGGCTTCAGAGGCTAAATACTCTCTTACATCTTTTGTTGATTCGTCGTTATATACTCCAGGAACAATACTTAAAAAGCTATTAAGTGAAGTTTTGAATGTCGACGAAATATCGGCATAATCCGAATTCGAAAAACTTGAAGATCAATATCCGTTTGTATTAGTATCACTTTTTAATCTTTCGAATCCTTTGTTTCATTCATCAAAGTAGTCTTTCTTAGTTAATTTAGTTACACTAATATTTTGAATTAAAGAGTTAGTTTCTGCGTCATATTCTAGTTTATCTGATAGTTCAATTCTATATTTCGGTTCATCTTCAGAATTCACAAAACTAACTTTTGTAATGACATCTTCATGAAATGCGATAATTCTTTTATCAATGTTTTTTAAGAAATTAGTTGCATGATATTTTTTTGAATTATCTGATAATCTTTTTTTATCTGGGGTCGTGAAAGATTCTTTAATTTCTTCAGATAAAAAACCACCTTTTTGGCCTAAAGAAAGATCGAATTTAAGCTTCGGCAATTTTGACTTATCTTCATCATTTAAGCCAAAATAATTCTCTTTTAAAACAATGTTTGTAGTTTTTTTATCAGCTCTTTTTCATGCTTTAATATCTGCTTTAATTTGCGTTTTTGGGAAGTTTCATCATCAATCATTTGGTACTCCAGAAGCAATGGCTCCCACAAACGTTGTACCTGGTGCAGTGTCAACTGGGACATATTGACCAGCAGCATCTTTTTTATCAATATAACCGACTGTGCTTTTGTTTTTTATAGTGGTAAAGGTGAAATAGAATTTTTCTTTTACATAACCATCTTTATCTCTTGGTCTTCTGATTGTAAACGAAACTTGTTCACCTGTATTTCTCCTGAAATCTTGTCAATCTTTGCTGTATCTAGGGTGATCTTCGTTTTGTTCAATCGATTGAGGTTGATATCTAATTGTTCTAATTAAGTTGTCATACCTATTCGATCAAGGGACTAAAATTGAGGTATTTCCATATCTAAAGTCAGAATTAACAACATCTTCTTCACCAAACGAACGTTCGTTATTTGTGTATTTTCTATAAAAAGGGGAAATATAATCACTTCACTTTTCACTTTGACCTGCAAAAGCCGATCTCTCTTCTCTTCTAAATCATCTTTGTCTTGTGTCTAAAAATAAATCTCCACTATCGTTTTCATGTGTTCCTGTAAGCTCACCTTTTGTTCTACTAATAACTTCGTATTGAATGGACGCATTATCGTTTAACTTATCAAAGGTTAAATCGTCTGAAAGAAAAATAGAAACGTCGATAAAGGCAGGATCATGTCCAACTAAACCGTTAATAACTCTGTCATTAATAATAACAAGCCAATCTTGTCTATCTTTGTTCATCAATCCTCTAGGATCTAGAGGGGTAAACGTTTCTTTTGATGTCGCGTTATTAAAATCGTAATTTATTGGGTGAACTTGAACTGTCCTTGTTGCGAACTCCTTCTCAAGAGCATCATCATTTTTAACCTGTCTTCTTCTTCCTTCGATGCTACGGAAAAAATCACCTTTATAGGTGTAATCTTGCTCTAAATTAGCTATTTGATTTATTTGTGAGTCTATTTCTATAGCAACGCCTTTTAATTTAACAAGATTTTTTCCTGTGGTAGTTTCACGAACATTACTCAATGAAATTGCTGAAATTGTCGTTCCTAAAATTGCCGATGAAACCAACGGCAAAATAATTTTATTTTTTTTCATTTTCTATCTCCTAAAATAAGATGTGAAGTGGTTATTATAATTTTTAAAATTATATTAATTTCATAATATATATTCAAATATTATAAATATTCAAAAAGATATTTCTGATTATGGAAAAACATTTTTGAAAACAATGTGGAAACTTGCTCTTTTACGCCTTGTCCACAGTCTCTTTCGAAACAAAAAAAAAAAAAAAACAATGTGGAAATTAGGCTTATTATGGTGTGTAAAAATCTATTTGATATGTCAAGAATTTGCAAAAAATGAAATTTTTATCACTTTGGGTAATACCATTTTAGAGATAAAAAGTAGAAAATATCACTTTATAAAAATGCATTTGCAATTCTGAAAATCGATCTTATATCTAAAAATTAAAGTGGTAAAATATAAAATGAATTAAATATACAGGAGAAGAAATGAACTTAACAAATAAAAGAAGTAAATTAGTTGCCACAATCGGACCATCAAGTGACAACTACGACACATTACGTGCACTTGTTGAAAACGGTGTTACAACAATTAGAGCAAACTTCAGCCACGGTGACCACGCTGAACAATTAGGTAAATTTGAAATTGCTAACAAAGTTTCTAGAGATTTAAACATTCCTGTTTCATTATTACTTGACACAAAAGGACCTGAAATCCGTGTTGGTAAAATGAAAGATGGAGCACAAGTTATTCAAGCTGGAACAGAGTTAATGATTTGAACTACAGAAGACAAATTTAAATCATTAGAAGGAACAGAAACAGAAATTTCTGTTGCTTACGACATGTCAAAAGACTTAGTAGTAGGAAACCAAGTTCTTTTAGATGACGGTAAATTATCAACAGTAGTTACAGAAGTTGGAAAAGGGTATGTTAAAGCTAAAGCTGAAAACACACACAAACTTAAAACAAACAAAAGAATTAACTTACCAGGTGTTGATTTCTCATTACCATTCCTAGCTCAAAAAGATATCGATGATGTTATTTTCGGAATTAAACACGGAATTAACTATGTTGCAGCATCATTCGTTAACTCAGCTAAAAACGTTAAAGAATTACGTGAATTATTAAATGCTAATGGTGGAGAACACGTAAAAATTATTTCAAAAATTGAATCACACTTAGGTGTTATGAACATTGATGAAATTTTAGAGTACTCAGATGCAATTATGGTTGCACGTGGAGACTTAGGTCTTGAAATTCCTTACTATGACGTTCCTTACTACCAAAAAAGAATGATCAGAAAATGTCGTGAAGCAGGTAAACCAGTTATCGTTGCTACACAAATGCTTGATTCAATGGAAAACAACCCACACCCAACTCGTGCAGAAGTAACAGACGTTTACTACGCAACAGAATTAGGTGCAGACTCAACAATGCTTTCAGGAGAATCAGCAAACGGAAACTTCCCAGTTGAAGCTGTTAAAGTTATGTCAGCAATCAACAGAAGAGCAGAAAAAGAATTCTACTCAAGAAACTACTACGATGTTCAATTGGAAGAAGTTCGTAAAAACTCAGACGAATCACAACGTTCATTAATTGCTTACGAAGTTGCAAACAAAACACGTCGTGGAGCATACAAATTCGCTATTGTTCTTTCAAGAACAGGTCAATTATTAAGCGAAGTGGCAAAATTCCGTCCAAACTCATTAATCGTTGGTGTTGTTAACGACGCAAAACAAATTGGAGCATTCGGAATTACATCTTCAGTATTTACTTCATTAGATTCGTTAGCTTTATTCCCAGCTATTAAAGAAGATCATGAAAAAGCACTTGACGCATTAGCACCTTACGGAGCTAAATCAGGTGATAGATACTTAGTTGTGGAAAACCACCAAATTACAGAACACATCGTAAAATAATAATTAATACAAAAAACTCAGACAAACTGAGTTTTTTTATCTGCGCCTTAAGATATTAAAAAAATCTGCTTTGTGCAGATTTTTAAATCATTTATTATTTATTCATTTATTTAATTAGTTTAATTTTAGTATTCAGCGTAAATACCAAATAAAGCGGCTGCACCTGTTTGCATACCTTTATCGTTTCAAATGTTTTTAGCTACTTTTTTAGCTTCTTTTCTATCTTTTTTTGTATACATTTAAAACACCTCCGTTCTTTTTATTTATAAAAATTATTAAATTGAAAAATTAATTGATATGTTATATAGTTTTAATTATTTATCATATTGTGAACTTAAAAATAAGTTGCTTTATTATTTTAGCATGAAAAATAATTTTAACAAGCAA
The DNA here is from genome assembly GCF_019720735.1 of Mycoplasma sp. Ms02. GTDB lineage: Bacteria > Bacillota_I > Bacilli_A > Mycoplasmatales > Metamycoplasmataceae > Mycoplasmopsis. The sequence goes on from NZ_CP081302.1 coordinate 249,735, forward strand.
AAAATTATTTTATTTTTGATACGTTTTTAAAATATAAAAGTGCAAAATTGCTAGTTTTTTGATCTTAATTTTGATTTTTTAAATTTTTAAGCATTATTAAAAATATGCAAACATTTACACATTGATAATTATTTGTTTTTAAAACAAAATTTTTTTAATTTTTTTAGACTTGAAAAACGCAATCAAAGATCGTAATATCTAATAAATCTTCTTGCGTGTATAATTAAACTCAGAAGGATACGAGATGCATGAGAATTCAGTTACTTACTTAATAAGTGGAACACTAGTTTGTTTATTTTTAATTTATTTTTGTTTGTCTTTTTATTTCACGTTGAATTTCGACATTAATTTTTGGATAATCAAAGACCTTACTAACAATAGAATTAAATAAAAAGTTGAAGCTGAACTTTATCAAGAAGCTAATCATGTTTTAAAATGTCATTATAACAAGGCAAGGTATAACTTTTATATTAATATTAGTGCTTTAATAGTTTTGCTAGGTTTTGTAGGATTTTGTTTGGTGAGATCAATTTTCTATTCTGAAATCATTTGAGCTGCATTTGCATCGGGTTCATCAGTTTTGATATGGTTAGCTATCAAAAAAGTCTTCGAAAGCTTTTGAATATTAAAAGAAGGCAAGTCTGCAATTGCAGATTTTCAAGTAAATCTGCAAACTCAGGATGTAAGTGAAATTATTTTAGTTTCTAAAATAACACAAGAGGATATCGATCTTTATCAAAATTCCAAAATTATGTGTAGTCAAAGATACAAACACATCAAATTAATAATTTTGATAAATCAAATCAAAAAGGGATTGTCATATGAGTAAAGAAATAGTAAAAAGTAGAACATACAAGTAATAAAGGTAAAAATAATGCTCATATTTATTTTTGTTTTAAAGTGAGTAGTTCTTTACTCAATATGTCTTTATCAATTAAATTCTTATAATAAACTAAATTGACCAATTATTCTTTTAACTATTCTTTAAAATCATCAAAAACTAACAGAAATCCCCGAGCATATAATGAAAACTGCTCAAAAGACCTATGAAATAGCCACAAAAGGAACTAAAAGGTTTTTTAAAATCATTATTGCTTTAAATATTCTTTCGATAATAAAAATTATCATTTTGCTATTTTTATTTGAATTCATTTTAGCTTTTGCCTTAATGCACGTGGCACTAGTTGCTATCCCAATCTTTATTTATTTTCAGATAATGATTGATATTCCTAAAAATTGAATCAAATACAATCACAGAAGATTAAAAATTTTAAGCGATACTGAATTCATCCCTGATCCAAACTATAACCCTTACAACGAAACAGAACCTCTTTATGAGTTTCGAAGCATGCCTTCAAGTATTTTTAGCTTTTATTGAACTTTTAGGATTATTAAAAAGCAAAAAGATAAAGAGTTTGAAAAACAAGTCATTCTGCTTCATCTTTATGTTTCAGAAAAAACTAATTTTTCATTTGAAAAGGATACACACTCTTTTTTCTTTTGAAAATATGAACAATTAAAATCAAAAGCATTATCTGGTGGAAGATAATGCTTTTTTAAACATGAACACGCAAATGGCAAGTCATCTGGCATTAAATCAATAAATATATAATTTATAATGAGATGCAAATGGATTTAAATCACTTTTATTTAGGAATTTGAGCAATATTTCTTTGCTTTACCAGTTACTATGGAGTTTTTTTGAGAAAACTTTGCATAAAATTTGAATCCCACTATTGAATTATTCAGAGGTTATCAGATAAAGAAACTTTATCAAAAATCAGTTATCAAACAAAAAAAGACGCTTATCACGTTATGGATTGCAACTCAAGATTTATATTTTTACCGTTTTTAATAGGAATTTTGGTTTCACTATTTCAAGAAGTATTTTTAGTTCTTACAATTTTATTTTTTGGTTTTGATAGTAATTATGCCGATATTCTGCTTTTGGTAATTTTTGGCACAATATTTCTTTTTTATTTTCGTGACACATTAAGAACTGGTCGTGTTTTTGCATTATACAAAAAGGAAGTCAAAAAGATAAAAACCTCACTTTCAGAAAATTTTGAAATTAAGCAAGATAAACATAGGCTCAAATACTATTTTAAATGCTCAAATTCACAAATCCACAAAGACCTAATTGCAAATCAAATAAATACAATAAAATTAAACCAATAAGATACGAAAAGAACTTAAACACAGTACTAAAGGATAAAATGAACGCTTACGCTCTAATATTATTATCATTGTTTTTAATTTGTATTTTCCTTTTTAAAGTTTTAACATCAAATGTAAATGATTTGTTAATTGGTGCGTACTTTATAAAGAGAACTTATTGACAAAAGCATATTCTAGAAATTCCTATGATGATATGAGAATCTGCTGTTACTTTGCATAAATATGCAATAAAAGAGTAATCCGAATTTCATTAGCAATAGTTGGATCAATTCTATTCTTTTCTAATGCGACATTTATAATGTGTCTATTCCATGATAGTGGTTTCTGTCTGTTGCAATGTTAGCCATAGGATCAGGAATTTTATTAATAGTAACGCTTGAGCTATGAACCGATTACTTATTTTGCAAACCTAATTACAAAAAGACTATTAAGAAAATTAATATTAATCCTGATTTGACTTTTGAACCTGATTTACAGTTTATTCCAGAAACTTTATAAAAAGACACAGAAGAGAGTCATGATCAATGAATGGGCTTCATTGTAATTCCAGGGCTTTTGAGTATGGTTCAAAAAATTAAGGACAAAAAGATCGTAAAAGATTATCTTTTACTACTTCTTTTTGTTTCGGAAAAACTTGATAATTACATAAAAGCTGATGCACGTTCAATTCTTATAATGAAATATCGGGACTTAATTGAACGACAAGAAAATTAAAGAGGACAAGGTAGAGCTAAGTTTAAAAACTGTGCTCTATTTTTTAAAGAATTGTTCATAAATTTATAAGGACAAAAGTTCTTAGACTGTTATCATTTATATACTACTAAAAGCGAGGTTTAAATGAATTCTTCTACTTTTTTTACATCCATTTTTAATAATGAATACTTGTTTCACTTTACTATCATTATTTGAGTAGGCTTTCTGTTTTTTGTATATAGTGGTGCTTTTAATAGAGTTTTGGCTTTTTTTTCTAAAAAATTTGAAATTCATTATTGAATTTTACAAACGATTTCAAACAAAAGTCTTATAGACAAAATGAGAAAAGAAGACAAAGAAAATGCAGTGCATACTTTGGAATGTAATATAAAAGACATTTTTGTTCCACTTTTTGTTAGTCTTTTAACTTTACTTTTTCAAGGACTTTTTTTATTTTTTTCGATAGCAGTTTTCTCTGTCCATGGAATATATTATTTATTAGCAGTAGTTGTAGCATCTGTGTGAATAATGAGTATGTATGTTTTTTTCATTATCAAAACATACAGCGTATACTCGGAGTATCAAAAAAAAGCAAAAAAGATAAAGAATGATTTTTTTCCTGATTTTGATTATATGAAAAATTTTAGCTCAAAGATAAAGTTTAAGAAATGTGTACACAAGTCTAAACACGATGACTTATTAGTATACTTATTAAAAAACACTGAGGAGATAACATATGAAAAGTAAATTATTAAAAACATTGGATGTATACCAGCCATTAACTATGTCTGCAACGAGCGTTGTTCCCAACACCAACACTGCGCATATTTTAAAAATAAGTACTGATGACGATATACAAGCACTAGGCTCAGAGCTTCTTTTTAGACTTTCTTACCAGATAGCTGATAATAAAATTTCCACAAAGAAAATCATGGAAGGTTTCTCAAAAGAAGATATTAAAAATATTTTAATAACCATTTTATATCAAATGAAGTCTCAATTCATAGTGAATCAAGATCAAATAAATGCTATTATTAATGTAAATTTTGAAAAAGCATATCCCAAACTTAGAAAAGAAATCTCTAAATATTCTATAGCTTCAAAAAAAACTCTTTCTGCAATGGTCGTTTCAGAAGGTGTTTCAGAGGAAGAAATTTCGTATTTGAGCACTCCAGAAGGGACATACATAAATATAGAATCTGGGGAGGAATTCTCAAATTCTAAATATATCGGCTTGTTAGCCGGCAGATTAGAAAAACTTTCTGACACATTTCGTGTTTTAAAAGAAAATTTGATTAAGGCAAAATGAGATATAAAAATTAATTACATAATGGCTGGGGTTTATAAAACACTCGTATCTGCAGCATTTACAGGTTTAGGAGAAGCAGCAAATGTCGCATTGCCTCCTGTGGCAGGACAATTGGTTTCTGCAGGATTGTCTCTTTCAAGTTGACTTATTACAGAGGGTATAGACTCTCATAGCGACGAAGTGAGAAATGGGATATTATTTGTAAATGATTTAATAGATAAAATAAGTAAAATTGAAAAGTATCCCATATCGAAAACTATATCCTTTATTTCTAACTACAAAACTGGTGTTGAAATCGGAAGTTCACTTTCTAAAGCAAAAAAGTATTTTTCATTATTAAACAAAGGTGGGCAAATAGTGAAAAGTGTATCAAAGTGAACCAAATTCATTCCAATAATATCAATCGGTGCAGACATTATTCTAAACGGCATTCAAGCAACAGCTAAAATATATGAAACTAACATAACCATAGAAGAAAAGATAAACGAAATAGAAAAAACATTTTGATTATCAAGAAAAGTAAATCAGGAAATAAATGATTTAAATGTCAAATGGTTTGTCATAGAAGAAACTCCTTTAACTAAATCTTACAAAAAGGGTGGTACTGGTGGCAAGAATTTAAAATTCAAAAACTCTGCCACAAAAGAAGTTTTTACTTTAGAAGAAATGCTTTCAAAAAGCAAGTACGAACTTCGTTTGATGGGTCTTGAAAAAGTTCAAATCAAGAAAACAGGAGCAGGAGAATGATATATAAGAACATTGAAAAACAATTTAATGATTGATAGTTTAGGATAGCATGTTTATATTTTTAATATTCTGTTTAGAGTTAATTTTTGTTTCAATTTATGTTTATTTGGTCGAACGAAACTTTCAATTTTTAAAACCATTGTTTTTTCTAAAAGTACTTTCAGAAAGCGATTCATCTACAGAGATACCGAAACATATTCTTCAAAGTATTAATAATTTATTGAAATCGACAAAAAAGTCGCTCTTAAAAATATCAATCGTCCCTGTATTCTCGTCAGTATTGATTTTTTCTTTATCCGTTTTTTTCACACTTTTTGAATCAGATTGATTCTACGAAAATATTCATATTTGAATATTCATAATTTTTGGAAATATTACTTTCCTAATTCTTAAATGATGACTTTATGGTATATATTTCTTTGCAGTTCGTCAAGAAACCGAAAAACTTGTTACAACAGAAAACTCACGTTTTGAGCCTAACTTACAGTATATTCCTAAAGAATATGTAACAAACGAAGGACAAAAAGCTATTTATTCATTTTCTTTTTTCGATTTATCATTCAGCCTCAAAACTTTTGATTCATACAAAAAGAAACAATTTAAAAAAGACATATTACTAATTTACCTTTTCATTTCAGAAAAAACTGATTATTCTTTAGGTGAAGATAATCATTCACTCTTACTTCTTAAGTATAAAGAACTTCTTGAGGAAGAACAAAAGTAAATAAAAAACCTGTGGTACAGGTTTTTTTGTTTACTAAGCTTTGTTATTTGAACCAAATTCGTGAATTTTAGCTCTAACTGTTTCACACATTGCGTCGTATCCAGGTTTTAATAATTTACGAGGGTCAAAGTTTTTACCTTCTAAATCTTTACCTGAAAGAACGTATTCTCTTAAAGCTTTGTGGTTTGCTTGCTGTAGTTCTGTGTTAACGTTAATTTTTGTAACACCTTTAGCAATAGCTTCTTGAATTTGATCAGCAGGGATACCACTTCCACCATGTAGAACGATTCCAATTCCAGCAGCTTCTGAAATTTCTTGTAGAACTTCAAAGTTTAATGATTTTCATGATTCAGGGTATGGACCGTGAATGTTACCAATACCAGCAGCTAGAACGTCGATTCCTAAAGCAGCCATTTTTCTTGCTTCTTCAGGATCTCCTAAATCACCGTTTCCAACGATTCCGTCTTCTTCTCCACCGATTGTTCCGATTTCAGCTTCCATCGACATGTTAGCAGCTTTAGCTAATTCAACTAATTCTTTTGTTTTTGCATAGTTTTCTTCAAATGGATAGTGTGAACCATCGAACATTAATGATGTATATCCAGCAGCGATAGCTTTTTTAGCACCTTCAAATGATCCGTGATCTAAGTGTAGAGCAACAGGAACTGTAATGTTTAAATCTTTAACAAGACCTTTAACCATACCTGTAACGACTTCAAATCCACCCATGTATTTTAGTGCACCTTCACTTGTTGCAATAATAACTGGTGAGTTTTCTGCTTGGGCTGTAACTAAAACAGCTTTTGTTCATTCTAAGTTATTAATGTTAATGTGAGGGATTGCGTATTTACCTTCTTTTGCTTTTTTAAGCATTTCTTTAGCATTTACCAATGACATTTTTTCTCCTAATATTACTGAAGTATTTAATATTTAGCAACTTTTTATAATTCTCTTGCTGATCAAAGACCATCTTTGTCTCTTACAAAACGACCATCAACAGTTAATAAACGGTATAACTCACCCATTTTTTTAACTCTTAAATCATCATAAGATTGATTCTCTGATACAAGCGTATTATTTCAGTGTTCTTTTAAATTATTTTCAACGACTTCGAAAATTTGATCGAATTCAAATGAAAGCGTTGCGTCTTCACAAACAACGCTTAATGCAATGTCCAACATTGTTTTCATAGTTGCTCCTTCTATATTTCTATACTATTATAAAATAATATTATTTTTAGTCGCCTAATTAATCAAAAAAATGCTAAAAAGTAATTTAGCAATTAAATATTTTATTTGCTAAAAATTGAACTTTTTGCTCTATAATATAATTAACAAAATGTTGCAGAGGAGACAATATGAAGATAGAACTTAAAGACGTTTTAAAAGCAAAATTTGAAGTTTACAATCAATTTGAAACTTTAGTTGAAGAACTTTCAGGTGAAAAGGAATTAGTAATTGGTGAAGATCAATTTTTAGAAGAATTCGATGAAAAATTGATTGGATTAAAAGTTAAAGAAAAGTTAGAAATCGATCATAACTTAAAAATGCACGGATCTGCTGGTGATGTAATGTCGATGCTGGTTCATGTTGTGATTTCAGATATTAAACTGACAAAAGCAAAGCATGAAAAAACAGAAGCTAGTGTGAAAGATTTGCAAAAACAAATTAAAGAATTAGAAGAACAAAACGCTAAACTACAAGCTCAAAATGCTCAAATGCAACTTGAGTCTCAAATTCAAGCACAAGCTTACAAAAGCAAAGCTGCTGAATTAGCACAAAAAGCAAAGAAAGAACTAGAAGCATCAATAGCACAAAAACAAGAATTAATGGATCAAGAAAAAGCAAATGTAAAAGCCTTTGCTCTTCAATCATTTACAGAAGATTTTTTAGTGCCTTATGCAAACTTCTTGCTAGCAACTAAGGCTGCAAAAAGTACTGACAATCCAGTTCTTAATAACTATATTATAGGATTTGAAATGATTGACAGACAATTTAGATCAGTTTTAGATCAACACGGTATAGAAATTATTGAGCCACAACAAGGAGAAGAATTCAATCCTGAAAATCACTTTGCAATTGATATTCAAAATGATTCAAATTTCGAAGACAACAAAATTATTAAAATGAACAATTATGGTTTTAAATTAAATGGTAGATTGGTTAAACCTGCACAAGTTGTTGTAAATAAATTTAGCAAATAAATGTTTAGACTGCTAAAAATGTGTTATAATAATATTAACTTAAATGAAGATTAAGTTTTAGGAGGATTAAAATATGGCAAAAGATATCGTATTAGGAATCGACTTAGGAACAACTAACTCAGTTGTTTCAGTTATGCAAGACAAGAACGCAGTAGTTCTTGAAAATCCAAACGGAAAAAGAACAACACCATCAGTCGTAAGTTTTAAAAACGGAGAAATTGTTGTTGGTGAAGTTGCTAAAAGACAAGTTGAAACAAACCCAGATACAATTGTGTCAATTAAAAGATTAATGGGAACAGGTAAAACTGTACACGCAAACAACAGAGATTATAAACCTGAAGAAGTATCAGCTATGATCCTTTCATACATGAAAGAATATGCAGAGAAAAAATTAGGGCAAAAAGTTACAAAAGCTGTTATTACAGTTCCTGCATACTTTGATAATGCAGAGCGTGAAGCTACAAAAATCGCTGGTAAAATCGCAGGTTTAGAAGTTTTACGTATTATTAACGAACCTACAGCAGCAGCTCTTGCTTTTGGTTTAGATAAAACCGAAAAAGCAATGAAAGTTTTAGTTTACGACCTAGGGGGAGGGACATTTGACGTTTCAGTCCTTGATCTAGAAGACGGAACATTCCAAGTGCTATCAACATCTGGAGATAATCACTTAGGTGGAGATGATTGAGATAATGAAATCGTAAAATGAATGGTTGAACAAATCAAGAGAAACTACGATTACGACGCTTCAGGCGACAAAATGGCAATGGCTCGTTTAAAAGAAACGGCTGAAAAAGCAAAAATTGATTTATCAAGTCAATCAGTTGCAAATATTAACTTACCATTCTTAGCTGTTACAGCTCAAGGTCCAATCAACGTTGAACTTGAATTAAAAAGATCTGATTTCGAATCATTCACATCACATTTATTAGACAGAACAAGAAAACCAATTGAAGACGCTTTAAAAGAAGCTGGATTAACAGCAAACGATATTCATGAAGTTCTACTTGTTGGTGGTTCAACAAGAATGCCTGCCGTTCAAGAAATGGTAAAAAGAACTTTAGGTAAAGAACCTAACCGTTCAATCAACCCTGATGAAGTTGTAGCAATCGGGGCAGCCGTTCAAGGATCAGTGCTTGCTGGTGATATTGACGACATTCTATTATTAGACGTTACACCTCTTACTTTAGGTATTGAAACTATGGGTGGTGTTGCAACACCTTTAATTTCAAGAAATACAGCAATTCCAACAACAAAATCACAAGTCTTTTCAACAGCAGCAGACAACCAAACAGAAGTAACAATCCGTGTTGTACAAGGTGAAAGACCAATGGCGATGGATAACAAGCTTTTAGGACAATTTAACCTTTCAGGAATTGAGCAAGCACCTAAAGGAGTTCCTCAAATCGAAGTTAGCTTCTCAATTGACGTTAACGGAATTGTAAAGGTTACAGCTAAAGACCTAAAAACAAACAAAGAACAAACAATAACAATCGAAAACTCTTCAAAATTAAGCGATGAAGAAATTCAAAAAATGGTTAAGGAAGCAGAAGCTAACAGAGAAGCAGACGCTAAGAAAAAAGAAGAAGTTGAAACAGTTGTTCGTGCTGAAGCATTAATTGCACAAATCGAAAAAGCTTCTGCAGAACAAGGTGATAAACTAGATCCTAAAGCCAAAGAAGAAACAGATAAAATGGTTAAGGAATTAAAAGAATTAATCGAGAAAAAAGATATTCCTGCCCTTAAAACAAAGTTAGATCAAATCGAAGAAGTAATGAAAAACTTTGCAAACTACAGTGCTCAACAACAATCTCAAGCACAAGAAGATGTTGCTGAAGTAGTCGAAGACTAGTTATAATGAAAAACACACTGCATGTGTGTTTTTTTTCATACGACACTATAGAACAGAAGAAAACAAAAAACTGCCTGTGCAGTTTTATTGTTTTTTAGGATCGATATTTGTTTTCAGAATTGATAAGAATGCTTCTTGTGGAACTTCGACACTTCCAAGTGTTTTCATCCTTTTCTTACCTTCTTTTTGTTTTTTCAGAAGTTTTTGACGTCTTGTTGGGTCTCCACCATATAGTTTAGCAGTAACGTCTTTTCTGAAAGCTTTAATCGTTTCACGAGCAATAACCTTTCCACCAATTACGGCTTGAACAGGCACCTCAAAGTTTTGTCTCGGAATTGCTTCTTTAAGTTTTTGACATAATTCACGAGCAGAAGGATAAGCGTGATCACGGTGAGCAATGATCGAAAAGGCATCAATTTTATCTCCATTAAGTAAAATGTCAACTTTTACCAAATCACTTTCACGGTATCCAATTCATTCATACTCAAATGAGGCATAACCTTTTGTAGTACTCTTTAATCTATCAAAAAAGTCAAAAACAGTTTCAGCAAGTGGCAACTCGTAAACTAAACGCGATCTATTAGCATCAATATATTCAAGATTCTTGTAAATTCCACGCTTGTTTTGACATAGATCCATTGCATTACCAATGTATTCGTTTGGTAAGAAGATGCTTGCTTCAATATAAGGTTCTTCAATGAAATCAATAAATGTACGATCTGGAAGCATTGAAGGGTTTGAAATCATTTCAACATCACCATTTGTCATGTGAACTTGGTATTCTACAGATGGTGAAGTAGCAATAACACCGACTTTATATTCACGGTCTAAACGCTCTTGCAGGATTTCCATGTGCAACATTCCAAGGAATCCAACACGGAAACCAAAACCTAAAGCTTTTGATGTTTCTTGCTCTCAAGTGATTGATGAATCACTTAATGAAATCTTTTCTAAGCTTTCTTTTAACTCGGTATAATCTTTTGTATCGATTGGATAAAACCCAGTATAAACAACAGGTTTCATTTTTTTATAACCTGGTAAAGCATGTTCTGTAGGATTATCAACGTGTGTTATTGTATCCCCGACACTAACCTCTTTAGCATCACGAATAGCAGCCGAAACTCAACCAACTTCACCTGATTCAAGAAATTCTTTTTTAGTTTCGTGTGGATTTCTAACCCCAAGTTCTATCACATGATACTCTTCGTTATTTGACATGAATTTAAAACGGTCGCCGACAGCTAGCTTACCTTCAAAAATTCTGACTAGCATCACAACACCACGATAAGGGTCGAAATAACTATCGAAAATTAAGGCTTTAAGTGGTTTTTCATCATCTGCTTCTTTTGGCGAAGGAATAAATTTTTCAATCGCTTCAAGAACACCAGGAACACCTAATCCTGTTTTTGCAGAAACCAAAACGGCGTGTTCTGTAGAAATACCAATCACTTCTTCAATTTCACGTTTGACTTCTTCAACGTTCGCGCTTGGTAGGTCAATTTTGTTAATAACAGGAATGATTTCAAGATCGTTTTCAATTGCTAAGTAAACATTAGCTAAGGTTTGTGCCTCGATACCCTGTGTAGCATCAACAATTAAAAGAGCACCTTCTGAAGCTGCTAAAGAACGCGAAACCTCATAAGTAAAATCGACGTGCCCAGGGGTATCAATTAAGTGAAAAGTGTAGTCTTTGTATTTAAGCTGAACAGCATTTAATTTGATTGTGATACCACGCTCTTTTTCCAAATCCATTGAGTCTAGAAATTGCTCTTTTAACTCCCTTTTTGAAACTGTATTAGTTAATTCTAAAATACGGTCAGCCAGTGTTGACTTACCGTGATCAATATGTGCAATGATTGAAAAATTCTTAATTTTTGACTTATCCATAGTATTTTAAATTATATAAAATATGTGTTTATATACGCTATGTTTTTTGGTGATATTTTACTGTCAAAAACTTTTTAATGGCATTATTAAAAAACACTTTGAAAACTAAATTAATTAAGGAGCAACATGATCCCTATAAAAGAGAAAAAATTAAAAAATATGACATTTATTGATCTTTTTGCAGGGATTGGAGGTTTTAGATTAGCTTTTGAATCATTTGGAGCAAAATGTGTTTTTTCAAGCGAAATTGATAAAAAAGCAATCGAAACTTATTACAACAATTTTGGTGAAGTTCCATCAGGGGACATTACTAAAATCGACGAAACTGAAGTTCCAGATCATGACATTTTATGTGGAGGTTTTCCTTGTCAAGCTTTTTCTATAAGTGGAAAAAGGATGGGTTTTGAAGATGCAAGAGGTACTTTGTTTTTTGATGTAGCAAGAATTATAAAATTTAAAAGACCAAAAATTGTGCTTCTCGAAAACGTGAAAAACTTGAAAACTCATGACAAGGGAAGAACAATTTCGGTAATCGAAAATACACTAAAAGATCTTGGTTATAGTGTTTTCAGTCAAGTTTTAAGTGCTTCAGATTTCAACATTCCACAAAAAAGGGAAAGAATTTATATCGTAGCCTTCAGAAGCGATTTACAAATACACACTTTCAACTTTCCTGTACCTCTTGAACAAAATAAAGTCATCAAAGATATACTGCTAAACGAAAAAGAAATAGTAACTTCAATGTATTATCAAAAAACTTGAAAAAAGATTGAATCAAAAAATAAAGATACTCCTAGAAAACCTAAAAAGATTGGTTTTGTTGGAAATGGTGGTCAAGGTGAAAGAATTTACTCAACAGAGAATGTGGGTGTCACACTATCAGCAAATGGTGGAGGTGTTTTTTCAAAAACTGGTGGTTATTTAATTAATGAAAAAGTAAGGAAGCTACATCCTAGGGAATGTGCAAGGATGATGGGTTTTCCTGATTCTTTTTTTATAAATAACTCTGCATCACAGGCGTATAAACAATTTGGCAACTCTGTTGTTGTTGACGTATTACAGCATATAATTACTGAGATTGTGAAAAAGTTAAAAATATAAAGCAATCTTTTTATAAAAGCATTAAAACAAAAATGAAAATCTGTAATTCGCACCGAAGACAATAGACAAAATGCAATCAAAATTATAAAAAAGAATATATAACCCTTTTTACAAACTAATTAGTACTAAAAACATTTGAGCCCAGCTTTTTTAAACTAGGACAGTTATTTCGGAATTTAAATTATCTATATAAAGCACTTCAGGATTCCTGAGGTGTTTTAAAATTGAGTTTTTTCTGAAATCTTTCGGTGTTATATCATTCAATAAAATTGTTAATTTGACTTTTTAGTTCCACAAACGACATATCTTTTGTGGAAATGTTGTAAATAAGTTCAGTTTTTAGAATTGAGAAAAAGTATTCAATTTCTCTGTTATCCAACGAGTTTCCAACTCTACTCATTGAAATTTTGCCATTCAAGTTTTTTATTGTTTCTAAATATTCCTGACTAGAATATTGTGATCCATGATCTGAGTGAATTACGAAGTCATGTATTTTGGAAAAGTTAATAGAAGTTAAAGAATCAAGAACCAGTTCAACATTATTAGTCCTACTTAGAGATCATCCGACAATCTTTTTGGTTTTATTGTGTAAAACTGCTGACAAAAAGACATGATTTTCCTTAACGTCCTTAGGTGCAGAAATATATGTAACATCGGTTGAAAATGTTTCTTGTTTAAGTCCATCAAAATCTCTTTTCATTAGGTCTGGAAATTTAACATTTGTATTTTTAGATTCTTTTCTTTTTGATTTTTGTCTGATAACACATTTCAAACCAAGTTTCTTCATTCTTCTTCCTATAGTCCTGTAATTAAGTGCTATTCCATGTTTTTTTAATATGTAAAAAGACAGTCTTTCCCTACCGAATCTGAACTTAGTATCTTCCATAGCTTTTTTAATTATTTCCATCTCTTTCTGAATTTGAGATTTTTTAAGTGTCATTTTGTATGACCTTTTTACGAAGTCATAAAAAGTAGATTTTTTAAATAAGAAACATAAAATTAGTTGTGATCTTTTCCTGGATTTGCCTTTCTTTTGGTTTAAAAGTTTTATGGCATCTTGAATTGTAAAATCAACTCCGTTACGATCAAAAATCTCTCTAAACATTTCTATAACAAAAACCATGTCTTCTTTATCAAAAACATCGTAATCTACTTTTCACTCTGGGCTGCTTAGGTCAACCTTTCTTTTTCTTCCTCTTCTTTCGATTGATGGTTTTTTCTTTTCTGGCAAAGTACCTTTTTCTTTGTAATTCATATAATAAATTTTAAATTTTTTATACAAACTTGGTTTACCAAAATCAACAAAGAACTTTTCTTTTATATATAAGAAAAACATCTTGTCTCCATACTTCTCAAAATTAAACTTTTCATAAACTTTAAAGAGTTTTATAAGCATTTCATTGTTTAAGTTTTTCATTCTTGCTCCTTTAGAAAAATAAAAATCGGAATTTCCGATTTTTTTGTCCTAGTTTATTTTTAAGAAAAGCTTGAAAAAAAGTAAAAACCTGCTTTAAAAGTAATAAAATATAGTTGAAAAGTTGGTGATTCGCTACCGAAGACAATAAGCGAGCGATTAAGTTGGTGACTTGCTACCGAAGAAAATAGGCAAAACGTAAAAGTTGGTGATTCGCTACCGAAGACAATAAGCGAGCGATTAAGTTGGTGACTTGCTACCGAAGAAAATAGGCAAAACGTAAATGAACTTTTCGAGAGAGGATTTAAATCCTCTTTTTTCGACAAAATAGAGGAAAAATGAAAAGCAACGTTTTTGATCTTTACTATATAGATTTAAACTATTTAAAATTTTTACACTCAATAGATTCAGAAGTTTATTATTCAGAAAAATATTTAAAAAACAAAAAACCATTTCTTGGAATAATAATGATATTGAACAAAGATATTAATTTCTTTATACCTTTTTCATCTCCTAAAGACAAACATAAAAAATTTCCACAAAGATCCAACTCTTATGTCTTGATGAAGGACAAATCTGGCTATGCATTAGGACTACTGGATATAAGAAAAATGATACCAGTCAGATCGGATCTTTATGAAAAAGTGGATTTCTCTAAGATAAAAGAAAGAGGATATAAAGTTTTACTGTCGAAACAGCTTAAATTTTGTAACGAAAATTTTGACTCAATTAAAATCAAGTCTCAAATAACATATAAAAAACAGACTGAAAGAGAAAAAACACTTAAGTATCATTGCAATTATAAAAAGTTGGAAAATGATATGAAAAATTATAAAAACTAGTTCTTTATAAGTTGTAAAATATGGTTGTAAAATTGATGTTTCGCAACCAAAAACAATATGCGAGCGAAAAAGTAAAAAAAGTGCTCGGTGCCCTTTTTTGATGAGGTACGTAATGAATAAAATTGATTTTAATCTTTATGATATTAATCCTGAATATCTAAAATATTTATACAGTATTGATAAGGAAGTGTACTATATTGAAGGGCACAAAAATACCTTAAAACCTTATTTCGGAGTAATAGTTATACTGAACTCTAAAAATTATTTTTTTATCCCATTAACACCACCAAAGAAAAAATTCTCAAGATGACCAAAAAATTCTAAAAGCTACATTTTTGTTCAAGATAAAAGTGGGTCCATTCTTGGAATGCTAGATATCAGAAAAATGATTCCAGTTAAACAAGGTCTTTTTGTACAAACCGACTTAAATAAAATAACTGATGCAAAATACAAAAATCTACTTTTAAAAAAGATATTGTTTTGTAAGAAAAATAGTCATATTATCTTTTACAAATGCATGAACCTATATCAACAAGTTAAGAGTAGGCGAAAAACTTTTAAATTTCACTGCGATTACTTGGAACTTGAACAAGCAATGAGACAGTATAACCTTAAAAAAGATAAATAAAAAGTGCCTGCTGGCACTTTTTTATTAACGATTAATAATCATGCTTAAGTATTTAAGAATACTATTTTTTTCACCTTCAAATCTGAAGTTACTAATTCTGTAAATTGGATATCCTTTCGAAGCAATGAAATCATCTTTTAATCTGATTTCTAATAAATCATCAATTGTTTTTGAGTCAGTTGAGTCATCTAAAGAAATACCAACTAAGAATTTTTCGTTTTCGTCTAGAATTGCAATATTGATTGCGTATGAACCTATTCTATAGTTAGTTTTAATTTTAATAGGTTGCGTAAATTCTAGTGATTTTAATCATTGCATTACATCTTGTTCAAAGTAAGTTTTGATTCTGCTTAGTGAATCTTTTTCGATTGTTGTGTAAGCCTTTTGTTCTTGTTTGGTTAAATCAAGGAACTCTAATCATTTTTTGAATGTAGTTAGATTTCCTGATCCACCTGAAGACGGCATTACTTCTTCAGCTGTAATTGATTTAATTACAATCATTTTATCTTTAGCACGTGTAATTGCAACGTTTAAAGCGTTACGTCCACCTTTTGTTCCGATGTAAGTTGAAGAAAGAGCTGCTTCTTTTGTATATCCAATTGAAGCAATAACAATATCAGCCTCATCACCTTGAATATTTTCAAGGTTTCTTAAGTAAATTTTATCTTCAAGTAATGAGTAAAGTTTTGGTGATGTTTCAGCAATTACTTCACGAATTGCATCTTGTTGTTTACGGTTGAAAGCTAATAGAATCATTGATTCATATTTGTCAATGTTTTCTTCTGCTAACTTTACTGTTTGTTGTGCTTCAACAATATTACGGTTATTTCTTCAAGAACCATTTACGTTATACACTTCGAGTGGAACGTCAATTAGCGAATTGTATTTGTCAATCCCTTTTAGTTTTGAATCATAGAACTCTTTTGCCGAGAAAAGAATTAATTCCGATGAATTACTTCTGTAGTTCATTTCTAAGAAGAACTTAGGTAAGTTGTTGTGAAGCGCTCAATCAAGCAATGAGTTCACTTCATCTTGTGAGTAATCATCTTCTGAATCATCACGACGACTGAATCAGTTACTTGGTTGCATTTGTTGATCATCACCAGCGACAATAACGTGTTTACTTAGGGCGATGAAAGGAAGTGCTTTTTCAATAAAGATTTGAGATGACTCATCGAAAATTACGTAATCGAATGGTCTTTGATCTTCTTTAATATTTCCTTTTTTGTCTAGGACTGTTTTAAAGGCACTAAAGTCCACAAAGTTTGAAAGAATTTCAGGGGTACCAACAAAGACATTGTAAATATTGTGAATCATATCTTTGTGTTGATTTATTAGAACGTGAGGTGCTGTAATACCACGCGAAATCTTACCAAGGAAAACTTTAAGCTCGTTTTCACCATCTTCTTTTTTGACTTTGAATTCTTCAAGTCTCTTACGAGCTTCAAGCGCAACTTTTTTATACATGTTTTCAAGCTGCTCAGGGGTTGTGTTTGAATTTGTTTTATTGTCAATGTAGTTTTTGTATTTTGACTCAACTTCATCGAAGATTCTTAAAGTATTAAATCTTAGTAATGAACCAATTTTAATGAAGTCCACAACTGAGTATTTTCCTAATTTATCAGCTTTTTTGAATAAGCTTCTAATTTGTTTAGCGTGTGATTTTTTAGATTGAATCTCAAGTTTTGAAGATAATTTTTCAAGACCTTTTTGATTTGCTACATTCAGTGTTGCAATGTAATCTTTGAAAGCTTTAGCTTGCGCTTTTTTGACTTCTTTGTAGTTTTTAGAGTTAGCTGCTTTTTTGAAAACATCATAGTAATCTAAGTAAGCTTCAAGTTCCACCTTATTTTCAAAAGCATTTAAGTGGCTAAATAGTTTCTTAACTTCTTTATAGTCACTTTCAAAACTTTCATCTTTTGCGTTCATGATGTTGTAGTAAGATTTTAGCTCACCAGAGTTAACAAAAGATAAATCTTTTTTAGCGTTAATGTAATCAAATTCTGCTTTTTTCAAGAAGGTTTCTTTATTTTCAGGAATTTTTTCATTAACGTTTAAATCTAACATTTCGCGATAGAAGTTATTTAAAGGACGATAGAAGTAGTTTCTTTCATATTTATTTGCCTTGTTTGTTTCATTAAATTGGAAAACAAGGTCTGAGTATCTACCCATTCTTTTTAGCACGACATCAAGAGCTGCTTTCTTTTGCGAAATAAATAAAGCTCTTTTTCCGTTTTCAAGAATGTTAACAAGAATATTAGCAATTGTTTGCGATTTACCTGTACCAGGAGGACCGATAATAACAGCTGAATTAGTTAGTGCACCAATAATAGCTTTTTCTTGTGAAAGGTCTGTTCTTGCAACACGAATTAGCTTAGCTTCATCAATTAATGCTTGTTTTGCATTTTTCTCGTGATTTGTCAAGTCATCGTTTTTAATTAACTTTTCGATCTTATCTTCAATAATCAAGTTATATAAAGCTTCACGAAGTTTTGTTCCTTGTGGGTGACAAATTGAAAGCACAATACCAGGACTTAAAGTAATTGTTGTATAACTTCCCAAGTCATCTCTTTGCATTTCTTTAAACTTGTCAATCATTTCATTGGTTAAATCGTTTAGCCCGTTAACAATTTTTTCACCTAATACTGATTTTAGTTCTAATGCAGCTTCTTCCAGTGATATATTTTCAGGATTATCAAGAATTGGCATTACAATTCCACTACTTTGCTTTAATACATAGACTAACTTTTCGTTGTAAACAATTGAGTTATCACGGTTAGTTAAAATTACTTTTCCGTTTTTAATCTCTAAATTGACAGCCTTTAATAATAAAGGAGCATAAAGTGAAAGATCATCTTTTGCATAACGAATGAAAAACGTTCCAACAAATAATGGTCAAATTCCAGTTTCTGTATAAATTTCTTGAATCTTATTAATGTTAAATCTTCACTCTTTTAAGAAGTTAACATGTTTATTAGTTAATTTTTCACTAATCTCACCGATGTGTTTTGAAAAGTTTCTTGCTAAATCTTTTTCTAGTTTTACAGGCACTTTATATTTAGCTTCTTGTGCTCAAATCACAAACTCTTCGTATGTTTTAAGATTGTTCAAACGATTAATTTGATCATCTGTGTAAGCACTTGTTAGTTCTACCTCAAACTCTGATTTAACGAAGACTTTTTTAACATCATCTTTCTTGATTATCTTATTTAAATCTTGGTTAATTTTAGACAAATGATAAAAAGTGGCATTATCACCATTTGTTCTAATGTCTAATAAGTTATTTAATAACTTTTTATGCTTTGAATCATTAATTTTCTTTGAATTGGCATTCTTTAGATCGCCATTATTAAACTTGAAAATTCTCGTCAAATTCATTCTTACCTCCATTTGTTAATGAAAACATCATTAGTAAAAAAATTATATATTATCCATAAACTTTTTGACTTAATACCAGATTTTTTTATCTTCTTTTGAACGGTTAAAAATATATAATAAAGAAAACATTTTTAAGGAAAGTTTATGCATACAATTAAGAACATTTTATTAAGAACAAATTATTATGATCAATGATCAGATTTTCAAATTACAGGATGAGTTGTTTCGAACCGTGGAAACAAAAAAATCCGTTTTTTAAGCATCAATGACGGATCAACTGTGGCTAACTTACAAGTTATTTTTAAGGGTGAAGCTTTTGATTTTGATTTATTAGATAAAGTTAATAATGGAGCTGCAGTATCGATCAAAGGAACTTTACATGCAACACCTGAAGCTAAACAACCAATTGAAGTAGTAGCTTCTTCTTTTGAGTTATTAAAAAACACAGAAGATTATCCAATTCAAAACCAAGAGATTTCACTTGAAACATTACGTGAAATACCACACGTTAGACATAGAACTAACTTATTAAAGTCAGTAATGTTAATTAGATCGACTCTTGCTCAAGAAGTGCACCGTTATTTTATGGGTAAAGGTTTTTACTACATGAACAGTCCGATTATTACTTCTAACGATGGAGAAGGAGCAGGTGAAACTTTCAACGTTGATGATTCAAGCAAAGAACCATTTTTTGGTCAAGGTAATAAAGCTACACTAGGTGTTACAGGTCAATTACACGGTGAGTCTTATGCTTTAGGAATGAACAAAATTTATACTTTTGCTCCTACATTTAGGGCTGAACACTCAAATACTAAAAAACATGCTGCTGAGTTTTGAATGATTGAACCTGAAGTAGCTTTCTATGACTTAAATGATGCAATTAATTTAGCTGATGACATGCTAAAAGTTGTAATTAGAAACACAATTGCAAAACACCCGTTTGAATTTAAATACTTAACAGAAAACTACAAATCAGATCTATTACAAAACCTTGAGAAATTTTTAGATAACAAAGTCGCTGTCCTTGATTATAAGGATGCAATTGCAGAACTTGCTAAAGTTAAAGACCGTTTTGAAGAACAAAATATCGAATTTGGTTTAGATTTGGCAACAGAACACGAAAGATATCTATCAGAAGAGCTTATAGGTGGACCTGTTGCTGTTATAAACTTCCCTAAATCATTTAAAGCCTTCTACATGCACCAAAACCCAGATGGCGAAACTGTGGCATCATTTGACATGCTGGTTCCAGGCATTGGTGAATTAATTGGTGGATCACAACGTGAAGTACGTTATGATAAACTGATTCAAAGACTAGAAGAATTAAATATTGACAAAGAAGATCTAAAGTGATACACAGATCTTAGAAAATTTGGAGATGCAGGTTCTTCAGGGTTCGGAATTGGTTTTGAAAGACTTGTTATGTATGTAACAGGAATTGATAACATCAGAGACGCAATTCCTTACCCACGTACAGTAGGAAACATCAGAATGTAGCATTCTGAAAATTTTTTGCAGATAACTAAAAATAATTTAAAATATATATGTTATAGAATCTGTAATATTTGTTTCTAAATATGTGATTTTATACTTTCAATTGAAATTAAGTAAAACTTATATAAGGAGAATAACATGCTTAAGAAAAAAGTTGCAGTTCTAGTATTAGCAGGTCTAGTTGCTGGTGCTGCTGTATCAGCTGCTATCGTAGTTCCAACAGTTGTTGCTTCAAAAAACGCACAACAAAATAAACTACAAGCAGAAAACGACCGTTTATCAAACAGAAATGAAACATTATTAAAAGAACAAGAAGCTTTAGCTAACAAAAACGCATCATTAAGAGATGAGTTAAATACAGCTACATCAGAAGCTTCAAAAGCACGTGCACAAAGAGAAGAAGCTGCTAAAGTTGCTCAAGCAAAAATTGCTGAATTAGAAGCTAAAGTTGCTGAATTAGAAGCTGCTTCTGCACAACCAGCAGAAGAAAAATCAGCTGAAGAAAAACAAGCTGAAAGCGAATTAGTTGCAAAACTAAAAAGAGAAATCTCAGAACTTGAAGAACAAGTAAAAAACCTACGTAGAAACGCTGCTGCTCAATGAGGAGCACCAGCTGAAAAAGCTGCTGAAGCTGAAGAAAGACCTGAAGTTGCAGAACAAAACGCATCTGAAGGTGGAGAAGCTGCTGCTGCTGCTGAAGGTGGAGAAGCTGCTGCTGCTGAAGGTGGAGAAGCTGCTGCTGCTGAAGGTGGAGAAGCTGCTGCTGCTGAAGGTGGAGAAGCTGCTGCTGCTGAAGGTGGAGAAGCTGCTGCTGCTGAAGGTGGAGAAGCTGCTGCTGCTGAAGGTGGAGAAGCTGCTGCTGCTGAAGGTGGAGAAGCTGCTGCTGCCTAATCTCTTATTATATAAGACTAACAAAATTCGGGATTTCCGAATTTTTTTGTTTATTTTTTTTCTATATTCTACTAATTTGTAGTAAAATCTATACATATTACAAAAAAGGAATATGAGAAATGAATATTAACTATTTAAAATTTTTAAATAAGATTGAACTTAAAAGAATTAACACATATGTGATTGCTTTAATCTTATTTATATTTAACTTATCAATATTTGTTATTAGTAAATCTAGTGGTTTGAGCTCTATATGATTTTCAATCTCTTGATTTGCCACTTTATTATTAACATTAATATTAGCTTCGCTAAAATTTGTCAAAATTTTAAGCGAATTAGAAAGCGAAGGTTTAGACTTATTAGTTTTATCTAAACCTATCGCAAGAAAAAGGGTTATAGCATCCAAAATTGGATGATTAACATTATTTGGGTTTGTATGATCTGTTTTTGCAACCCTTACGTTTATATTCACTATAGTTGCAGGAGATATTGCAATTACAAACTTGATATGAGTTTTTGTGGCAGTTTTTTTATGCTACTTAATTTTTGGATCTATTGCTTCTTTAGTTGCCTACAAATTTAGCCAAAAATTATCTACAATTATCCCAATTAGTATTTTTATACCCCTAACTTTTGGTGGTGCAATTATTTCAAGCACATCTACTTCTGAATTAACTGAAATGACAAATACAATTTCAAGACAGTCAAAAAATACAAAGTCAGGTATTGAATCAGACACTAACGGATTCTTCCTAAATAAAGAAAAAAGTCCACTGTATTTGATGCCAAATGGTTATGAAAATAACAAGTTCAAAGATTTTCAAAATGAATATTTAGAAGAAGCAACAAAGGCAAGCAACAGTGGAGCCAAAAAATGACAAACTTACTCATCTTGAGCAGTTCCGTATCAAATGTTTAACCTTGTTGATTCACAATTTAAAGGTTTAAAAGATGTTTTAGCTGCACTTCAAGCTAACGAATCTAAAGTAATCTATAACCCAGTAAACACTTCACTTAATTACCACTACGAACTAAGAGAAGCACAAAATCTTCTAAAAGTTAACGTAAGTAAAGTTGAAGGTACTGAGCTTTTAAAATATGTAGTACCAAACACGCTAAAAAATAGCTCGGTCATTGATGGTCTTGTAAACACAAACATCATTTATGCTAGAAAAGGGGCAAGCGACTTCAATCTAAATTTCCCAGAAGATTCTTATGGTTATGCTAACCCTAATAATTTAGTTGGTGAAATTCAATGATCTAAACTTGCTAGCTTACTTTCAGATTCAAACTTTGCTCTTTGAGCTCAAGAAGTCTTAGATGGGTTTGAAACAAAAGATAAATCAGCACAAGAAATCAAAAACGATTTTCTCAACTTAATTTCAACGAAAACAGAAACAGAAGGAGTTTACCTTCAAGGAGCTAACCCAGAATCTCCTATATCAGATGATGCTATTAAAACCAAATATGTAAAAAATCAAACAGAACAAAAAGTTTACATCGCAACAGCTTTAATTCACTACGCTTACTTTGCTCAATATAACGACATTATAAAGTCACTTATCACTAATGACAATAACGTTATCCAGTCGCAACCATTAACTATATCAATTGATGGATATGACTACCAAATAGGCGGATATGAAAAATACGTAGTAAAACAAAAAGTCGAAAATGATGAGATTAAAGTAAGATATGAACTTACAGAAAGTCAAAACAACTTATTCTATTTAATGGATGAAGTTAAAGAATTTGCTCCTACATCTAAAGTTGTAAACCATGAACTACAAACACTGTTGTGATTAACTATCGCCTTAGTTTTAGTGTTTGCTAACTTCTCTCTATACACAAGAAAGGATTACCGTTAATATGAGTCAACAAATACTAGTTTTAAATAAATTCTCAAAGATTTACGATAAAGGTAAAACAGGTGTTTTTGATGCGTCGTTCACAGTTAAAAAAGGCGACTTTCATGCCTTCATTGGTGAAAACGGAGCAGGTAAAACCACAATCATCAAGTCGGTAATCGGAGCATACACACAATTTGAAGGAGAGATTTTAATTAATAGCATAAGTAACCGTAACCCTAAATCTAGGCAAGGTTTAGGTTACGTTCCAGAAGTTGCCCTTTTTCCTAAAAACGTAACAACATTTAATTACTTATTATCGCTAGGTATGCTTTCAGGAATTTCTAAAGATAGCTGTATTCAAAAAATTGATCACTTCTTAGAAAAACTACAAATTACAAACTTAAAAAATAAGTATCCAACAAATTTCTCTTCAGGTCAAAAAAAGAAAGTGTTACTAATCCAAGCACTATTATGTGACCCAGAAATTATTGTTCTTGATGAACCAGCATCAAACTTAGATGTTAGCGCTAGGTTTGAACTATTCTCAATTTTGGAAGATTTAAATAAACAAGGAATTACAATATTTATCAGTTCGCACATTTTGAGTGAAATTGATAAATATGCAAACTCATTAACATTAATTCACAAAGGTCAAGTTTTATACAACGGTAAAAAATACAATACTTTGGAGAATATTTTCTATGAAAAAGTACTTGAAAGTAACTAGTGTTTTACTAGCCCTTAGCCCTGCCTTTGCTTTTGTGTCGTGTGCAAATGCCCAAGAAACTAAGCAAGAAGTTAAATTCAAAAAAAACGAAAAGGTCGAACATTTTCTTTTCGAAAAATTGGAGTATGATCAAAAACAAAAAACCGATTACTTAAATCTCTTAAAACAATTTGACAGCACTATAAAAACAGAGCTAGAGATTTCACTAATTTGATTTCCGATGTTTAAAACAGATACAAACGAAAATATTGACGTTCGTAAGTCGTTTTACGATGCTAAAAAGTTTATCAACAAAACCTTGAGCGAAAACTGATATTGATATCTTCAAAATCTTAATAATTTAAAATTTGTTTTAACATCTTATGGCGATAACTACTCACAAAATGGATATGATGAAATCTACAAAAACCAAAATGCTTGAGTGTTGAATCAAAAAATTGATTTAGATTTAAACAACTATATCGAAATACCAGTTGCACTTAGACAAAGTTCTAACAATGAACTACAAAGTTTAAAAGCTATCTATTTAAAGGATAAAAAAAACAATATTGCTTTAAAACTTTATTTATACAATTTTAATAACAAAACGCAGATTTTAATATACCCTGAACTATTTAGCTTTGAAGGTCAAGATTTTGCAACGTTTGCTCAAAATCTTGAAAGTGAAACGAAAAAACAATGAGAACAAGCCTTTACAAAGGAACAAGAATACCAAGAGAGTCTTGGCTCGTACACAGAAGAGTCTCGAGAACTTTTAGATAAGACTTTTAGTGATACAAATTTTCTAAAATTTCTTAACGGTAATTCAGCAACTCAAGCAACTTTTGCAGCTGTGGAAGCGTTAAATGCAAACTCAGAAACAAAAATTCATCGTTACAGATTGGTAGGTATAAATGAATAAACTAATTTTTGCATTCCCTTTATTACTTTCAGGTTTAAGCTTAACAGCTTGTTTTAATGCTCCTTACAAAACACAGAGCAATCAAAAACTTGCTGAAATTGCTAAGAAAAACACCGATGCAATCGCTTCACAAGACCAAGAAAAAGTAAAGACTACAAATAATATTATCAATCTAATCTTAAATAAAGCATTTAAGGGTGACACCAACGCGATTGATGCTTATAAAGAAGCTCAAAAAGATGCTTCCTTGCTTGAAAAGTGAAAGAAGCTTTCAGCTAAATTAGAGAAATCTAGCGAACCATTTTATCGTTCAGACTTACAAGAGTTTTACAATCAAAACTGATTATTCATTTTGCAAAACATTGATAAAGCATACGGAAGGTATGAGTCATGATACTTTCTAGAACCAGCGATGTTAATCACAACTAATGAATACCCACAAGGTATCAAACATAGTGATGAGTATTTAAATTCGCTACCAATTTTAAGCGAGAAACAAAAAGCAGAATATAACTATTATCCTGCTAATAACTATTGAGATGAACTTAAAACAGGAGAAGAAAGTTCTGAGCTATTAGACGCAACTGTTTTCTACTTGAAAAAAGGTAAAATAATCCTTCGTTTTGAAATCCAAAACGAAAATGAAGACCCCGAAATGCATATGACAATACAAGGAATCTATTTCAAGGATGCAAAAACCGAAGTATCCATTTCACTTTTTAATAACCTTTATCACAATGCTGTATTACATTCAAATGATATTAGACCATTCAGAGAATTTGAAGTTGATTTAATCAAAAATAAGCGTTATGGTCAGCCTGCAACAGTGTTGTTGCTAATGAGAGGTGCAAATGAAAATTAAAACCTTGTTGAGCATTGGATCGCTTAGTATACTGCCTTTAGTTTTTATGTCTTGTTCACAGCAAGTGGGATCTAAACAAGAATTAAAAAGAGAGATTCAGCCATTTTTCAAACTAAAAGCAACAGATAGCTTATCTTGAGATAATTTCTTAAAACAAAAACCAATTGTTTACTTACTAGATAGTCTCTTTGATAATCAAGAAGCAAGGAATGACTACATTCAACAACAAATGGAACTTGATGAACAAAACTCACTAAAAGAACTAAAACAAGCATTGGTTTTTGCCAACGGAATCACAACTTCATATGGTCACTCAGGAGGATTATTCTCACCTCAACCTACTGCAGCTAAAGAATCAAAGAAAATTTTACAAGATCAGTATTTAAAGCAAAACTGATTATGAGTTTTATTCCACGTTGATAAATTGAAGTATTTCTATTACCCAACATTAGATCTCTTTTCTTCAAGCTCATCAAACTATGATCTCGAAAACAAAGAACAAAGTTTACTTTCTGGATCATTCGTACAAAGCCCTTCCAACAAAATTCAGAATTTTGGTTCGCAAGTATATAACTCTGAAGAAGATGAATATGAAGAAAATATCTTTTTAGAACTAGCTAACGGAACAATACTAAATGCACAGATCAAACAAGATTTCTATGACGAGAAAAAAGTAATACAATTAAGCAGTTATATTTTCCAATTCACTAACCCTGAAAAAAATCCATTCTCAATTGATCAGTGAATTAATCAAACTAAAAGCTTTTTAGACAAATCGGCAAATAACGTGAAAACGATCGCTTTTAACGACGCTTACGGTGGAGCACCTAAACGTTTCACTCTAATAGACGTGAAGGCAAAATAAAAACTACCAACAGGTAGTTTTTTTGTTGATTTTGGGTTTAAAGTGCTCACTTCTCCAAATAGCACTATCCAAAATTAACTATTTTTTACTTTTTAATGATTGGTTTAATTCTTTAAGTTCTGCAAGGATTAATTGATCTGTAGATGGAGCTGCAGGAGCTGCTTCGACTACTGGTTTTTTAGATTCACGGTAGTGAACGATCATGAAGTATCCAACTAATAGAACGAATAATAGGAATGTAACGATTACAAAGTTTAGAACTGTTCCAAGGAATTTTCCAATTTTCATTCCGTAAACTGCTCATTTTTCTAATTCTTGTGATCCCATTGCGTTTGCAATAGCACTCATGATAATGTCGTTTGCTAAAGATGCAACAACAGCGTTAAATACAGTTCCTAATAATAAACCAATCGCTAATAATAACATGTTTCCTTTTTTAAGGAAATTATTAGCACTTTTTACTGATTTTTTAAACATAGTCTATATTATAGCAGAAATTAAATTTTGAACAAACTTCTTTTTTGGAGGGTGTCTTCAGAAATGAAGCTCTTGTAATAGGCTTCATTCATAATGATTCCTAGATATAAAAAGTAAGTGTAAAAACCAATGAAAAGTGATAAAAACATAAATATTCCGATTGGTCCATATTGTCCAAAAGATGCAAAACGCGCTATAACTCCAAGCAATAACAGCAAGCTTCAGCAAGGAACACTTGCGATAATTACTCCAATTTTGACATCTTGTATTCTCAATTTAAAGGAAGGTGTGAACTTGTACATTAAAAACATACCAAGTGTAACAAAAGGTATTGATAAAACTGCAATAATAGCAAATTGCTTAGTACTATCTTCAATCACCAATGATACACCTTCATTTACTAGTGAAATCGAATGGGTCGATTTGGAAATCAAAAATGCAAAAACAGTCCAAAAACTTAAGTACACCGAAATCGCACAAACAACGAAAAAACCTTTAAGACGGTTACCGATGCTTGTTCCTGTGTATTTATGTTTATAAATAATGTTTTGAGATGAAATTAATTTTCCATAACCGTTGCTTGAAAACCAAATTGCTGACAAACAAAGGAAAAACAAAGACGAACCCCCAAGGGCTGAAGACTTTTGTGTGTCTTCGATTTGCTGCGTTATCGCCTGAATTCCTGGAATAATTGTTGGCAGTATTATATCTAATAAAAACTTATGAATTGGACCAATAAATGAAAAGACATTAAGGAAAAGATAGCTAATCATCACAATTGGAACAAAAGATAAGATAAAGTACATCGTGTTAGATGAAGGCATGAATGCAAATTCGCGCGATGCAAACCTTTCATAAGCACGATCAATCATCTCGTTTGATTTGGTTTTCTGTTTACGATATTTATTAAAAATGGTTGTAATAATCAAGAACTTGATAAAGGTCTTTAAAAGTACTTCGATAGGATTAAAATTCAGAAGTGGTTTTCAAATTATGTTGTGATAGAACTTGTCTTTTTTTATGTCTCTTTTGAGAGTAAGAGATACTCTTTTGTGTTTACGAAAGTATTTCTTATAAGAGTTATTTTTTTGATAAAACATCTTTTGCGATTGAATCTGCAACAACAGGCGAAATTTGACCACCTGATATTTTCATTAAGTGTCCTAAAATCATTTTCAGAACTCTTTCTGGACGCTCTTTGTACTCCGTAACACTTTCTGGCTTAATTTCTAGATATTTTTCAATTTCAGATGTAATTAAAACAGGATCAATAATTTGAGCTAAATTATGTTGATCAACTAGGTCTTTAACTTCTCCGTTAAAATCTGGAAGAAGGCTGATTAGTTTTTTGAGTGATTTACCTGATATCACTTCCTGATCAAGAAGTTCAAGAGCACTTTTAATATGTTCAGGTTTTACATTTAGGTCATACGCATTTTTTGACTGTGCGTTAGCCATAGAAACCAATTCTGCAAAAAATACTTTTGATAATTTTTCACGATCTGAGTATTGAATTGAATCAAAATATTTTGATAACTCAATATCATTTAATAAACTTTTTACATAAATCGGATTGATTTTTTCTGATTCGTATCTTGCTTTTTTAGCCTTTGGCATTTCAGGAAGCTCTACAGAAGAAATAAATTCTGGAGAAAGCTTAATGAAGGGAATATTTGGTTCTGGAAAATATTTGTAATCTGCAGTTCCTGTTTTAACACGCATTGTTACAGTTTGATTGCTTTGATCATCAAAACGTTTAGTCTCCTGTAAAATTGCTTCACCTTTTAGTAGTTTGGTTGTTTGTAATTCTATTTCATACTCAATTGCTTTTTTAATGTTGCTTAAAGAGTTCATGTTTTTTATTTCAACTTTAGTCCCGAAGTAATTAGTACCTTTTGGTCTTAGTGAAATATTAATATCTGCACGAAGCGAACCTTGCTCTAATTTAGCATTAGAAATACCTAATGTCAAAACCGTTCTTCTGATTGCATCAACATATGCATAAGCTTCATCAGCAGAATGAATTGTTGGGTGAGAAACAATCTCAATTAACGGAACACCTGCACGATTGTAGTCGATTTTTGTCCCTTCGTCGCTGTGGTGTTGACGGGCAGTATCTTCTTCTAAGTGGATTCTTTCGATTTCAATTTCTTTTGTTGAATCATCAGGTAATGTAATTTCGATTTTTCCGTTTGAACCGATTGGTCTAAAAAACTGGGTAATTTGGTATCCTTTTGGTAAATCTGGGTAGAAGTAATTTTTACGATCGAAATGCAGTTCATCATCGATTTTCATATCAAGCGCTTTGGCAAGAGCAACACCAGATTTAACAGCTTGTTTATTAACTAATGGTAAAGTACCTGGATAAGCAAGGTCGATGTGGTGCGCTTTTGTATTTGGATTTGCTTCAAAATCAATTCCAGCAGGAGAAAACATTTTTGTTTTTGTTGAAAGTTCAACGTGAATTTCAATTCCAATGATAACGTCAAAATTATTTTTCATCATTTCCTCCATTTTGGATTACCCCTTCAACTCAAAGAGCGTGTGACAGTAGTTTTTCATCATTGTATAAAAAGCTATCAATCGCCAGGTTAAAAGGTAGGTGATCTTTTTTAGCTAAAGGTATTGAAAGAGAAGGGTTACCCACAAGGTTCGCACCTGTTAGAATATAATCCATAAAATCATATGATTTGTTTTTGCTTGAGTCAATATAAGGGGCTACTGCTGCCGAAGCTGGATAAATTAAAATATCACCTTTTCTTTGAAGTTCCTCAAGGTAATTTTTAATCACTCTTCTTACCTTTTGAGCTTTAATAAAGATTTTTTCTTGATTTTCTGTGTATAAATAAAAACTACCAAGAGTTAATCTCCTTTGTACCATTTCACCAAAGTTTTTTGTTCTTGTTTGAGTCATAATGTCAGCTCAATTGTTTGAGTCTTGACGATTCCCAAAAGCAATTCCGTTAAGATTTGCTAAATTGGATGACGCTTCTGAATATGAAATGATGTCATAAACAGGTTTGATAGCTCTCAGAATATCTTGATTAACAGAAACCAGTTCTACTTCAACATTTTTTGATTTTAGTTGATCTAGTAACTTTTCGTATGCGTCTGCAACATAAGGCTCTACAAAGCTTGATAAATTTAAAGCAACTACTTTTTTAGGCTTTAATTCAGTAATATTTGCAATAGCAACTTCCTTTGAAGTCATATCTTTTGAATCTTTGCCATAAACAACTTGAGAAACTAATGCTGCATCGTTGACTGAGTGAGTAAAGTAAGCGTGTGTATCTAAAGAAGAAGCGTAAGCGAATAGACCATAACGTGAAATTGCTCCATAAGAAGGTTTGAAACCAACAACTCCGTTGTAAGAAGCAGGAAGACGAACACTATCTCCTGTATCACTACCAAGTGAAAAGGCGATGTTTTTGGTAAAAGTTGCAACCGACCCTGAAGATGAACCACCTACCAACCTTTGAGAATCAAGTGGATTTGTGATTAAACCAAATGCTGAAAAAGTTCCAGTTCCACCTAAGGCGAGTTCATCGTGATTAACTTTAGCGATCGGTAATGCACCTGCTTGAACTAGTTTTTCAACGATTGTAGCGTCGTAAGAAGGTTGGAAACCTTCAAGTATTTTACTTGAAGCAGTTGTAGGGGCGTTTTTTGTAGCAATGTTGTCTTTTATTGTAAAAACGGCGTTTTGTAAAACACCTTTGTTCTCATTTTTGGTTTGAAATAAGTACTTTAAGGCGTTATTAGTATCTGCTTGGAGTTCTTTTTGTGCTTCTTGTCAGTTTCCTAATTTTTGCATTTTAAGCATTATTGAACCACCTTCCCAGTAATTATGTAATCACCATCACTTTCTTTTGCATTTTCTAAAATTTGCGATTTAGAGACTGATCAAGACATATCTTCTTCATCTTCACGAAGAAAATCGATTTGGTATGACTCATCTATATGTGTCATTGCTGCTATATTATCAGTATTAATTTTGTCTAATCAAGTTATCTGCTCTTCAATTTTGTGTCAGTCATCTTCCAAACCATTTAAAACATCTTGAGTTGGTTCTAACATTAAAGATTTGGCAATTTCTTTAAGTTTGTCTTTTGATATTTCTTTCATTACTCTCCTATCATTTAGGCTCTGAAACAAATTCAGATTTGTTTAAGTATGCTAATTCATCACGTAATTTGTCGAATTTAACAATGTAAGAATGCAACATTAAACGTTCATGTTTTTTACCACCATATTTACGATCGCCTCAAATTGGACAATTAATTGCTGAAAGCGATAAACGAATTTGGTGTTTACGTCCTGTTGTAATTTGTGCAAACTTACGCTTTTTCTCGATATAAAGAATTGTTTCGAATGGTTTTGACCCTTCGACAAACTTTTTGCTAAATGACATTTTTTTCTTGGCTTCATTTTTGTAGATATAACCCGAAACCACTTGTTTTTCAACATTGAAATCGCTTTTAAACATATAGATTTTAGTTAGCGTATTTTGGCGTTCTAATTGTTTTTGTGTTTTTAAGTTTTTGGCATAAACCACAAGACCACTAACTTCCTTGTCCAATCTTCCAATGTGCGAAGGCACAAAAGAATCGACTTTTTTGAACTTTAAATATTTTAGAACTTGCATATCAAGCGAATTGTCTTCTGAGTGCATGGCAATATTGATTGGTTTGTCAACGACTAAAATATTTTCGTCTTCGTAAACATTCTTGAACTTAATTTCAACGCTCTTAAAATCGAGATCGTTGTTTGTTTGGTGTGCTTCGGTCTTTGAAATTCCATAAACCATAATTTCATCGCCCATGTTAACGATTGTGGTTTTTGATACTTTACGATTGTTGTTGATTTTAACGTCGTTTTTACGGAAAATTCGTTCGATTCTTGAAGCTGGAATTGCCTCAAAATAACGAGAAAGAACCTTGAGTAAGGTTCTGCCGTCGTCATTTTGTGTTGCTTTAAATTTTGAAAATTCCATTAAAACTCCCTTTGACTTCCGTATAAATCAAAGTCTTCTTGTTCTTGCTCTTGTGTGTCAATGTAGTTAAAATCTTTCAGTGGTGGTAATTCTGATAGTGATTTGATTTTGAAGTAATCATAAAATAAGTCGGTAACTCCATAAAGCGTTGGATTTCCTGGTGTAGAAGCTCTACCAACTTCTTTAATAATACCTTTGATTAATAATGTCTGAATAATATTGTCCGAAGAACGACCACCTCTTATGTTTGTGATTTGACCTCTTGTAACTGGCTGTTTGTAAGCAACGATTCCTGCGACCTCTATTGCTGAGTTTGAAAGTCTTTGACGGTTATTCATGTTAACCATTTTGCTAACATACTCCTTCATACTTTCTCTTGTTGCAAGTTTGTAAACATCGTTAAATTCAACCACTTTTAATCCACGCTCTTCTGCGTTATATTCCTTAATGAAATCCATGACAATTTTTTTAGCTTCCATTAAATTACTTAAGTTGAAAATATCTTTCACTTGTTCAAGAGTTAAACCTGCATCTCCTTGAACGTATAACAACGCTTCTAAAATTTTATTTTTCATATTCTGGACCTTTTTCAAATCTAAGAAGTCCAAATTGTTCTTCTTGGATAATAATTATTTTTTGTTTTCTAGCTAAGTCTAAAACGGCGATTAATGTTACAACAAAATGGCTTAAGCTTGGAACGTCAAAAACTTCTTCAAAAGTTGCTTTTTCTTTGTTTTTAAAAATTTCAAGAACACGTGGTTCCATATCTTTTGGTGTTAACTTAAAACTTTGAAAATGTGTCATTCTCAGTTTTTCAGCATAAACACGTTCAAACATTTTACGAAGTGTTGACATTAGTTTTAACATGTTAGAACTACCGTCAAGTTTTGATGATTGCGAGTTATCAATTCAGTACTCGTCTAAATCGCTTTGTTTTTTAATAAAGATGTCACCTCTTAACACTTCTTGTTCACGTAGTGTTGAAGACACTTGTTTGAATTGTTGATATTCGATCAAGAGTGCAAGCAACTCATTTTTATCTTCTTCAACTTCTTCTTTAGCTTTTGGTGTTTCAAGAAGGCTTTTAGCTTTTATTTGTAACAAAGTGGAAGCCATAACTAGATATTCACCTGCGATGTCTATTTCATTTTCTTGTAAATTCTGAATAATATTTAGGTATTGAGTACAAAGTTCAATTAAATCAATTTCGAGAATGTTGATTTTCTTGTCTTTTACAAGAGTTAATAGAAGATCTAAAGGACCATCGAAGTCCTCAAGCTGAATGTCATACTTATTTTGTGATGTCATTATAATTTGCTTTCAACAATTTTTTGCACTCTACTTGCTAAGGCATCCGTTTCTTGTGTGATTAATTCAGAAGCTTTAATTGGTTTGTGGAAAATAACTTCAACCTCTACACGACCTTTACGTTTTGAGTTAAAAGCTTCTTTTGAGTTTTTAATTGTTGTCGGAATAACGCTTAAGTAATTTTTTTGGGCTACTTTAAAAGCGCCTGCCTTAAATTCACCTAAAGCATCAGTTTTAACTCTTGTTCCTTCTGGGAAAACAACACCAAACGTTTTGTTTTCTTTAATATATGCTCCAAATTCATTCATTGTTCTTAAGGCTTCTCTGAAGTTTTGACGGTCGATTGTAAAAGTGTCTAATAAGGACATAGTATTACGCATCGTTTTTTTCTTTTCAAGTTCTTTTTTGGCAACGAATGTTGCTAATTTATCAAAGTGATCTGGTCCTTCTTCTTGTTTTTCTAGTGCAGCTAAAATTACAAGTGGATCGATATTTGATTTGTGGTTTGGTGTAATAAGAGCTGGACCATTTTTAGGTAGATTTTCATAACCTGTCACTTTTAAATCAACATTATAAATTTTGATTAACTTTTTTGCGTACCTTAATAACATTGTATTTCTTTGTTGTGGTAAATACATGTCTGGGTTTTTGTGATATTTTCTTGCTGTTGAATTAATTTTCATTACTCTGAACATTCATACAAGACCAAAAATTATTTTTTTGAATTTTATACTCATTTTAAACTCCTTGTTTATGCACGACAGCGACTAAATATCCATCATCGTGTGTAATTGAAATTGAGAAATTTCTGTACTTCACAGGTTTAATCTCAAAATTAACATCAATTTCGTTAAATTGATAATAATTGTTATCACATTTAAAAATAGCTTCTTTTGCAGCTCAATTTTTTGCGATATATCTAATTTTCTGATTCTCATCACCTAGTTTGTCATAAATCTTTTTTTGATTATCAGTGAGAATCCTGGTGCTCATTAAGATGTGATTCTTTTCGAATCTTGAAATTTTTGTAAAATCTACACCTATCGCGAAATCTAAATCACTTCTGCTTGGAAGTGAACTTTGGACAACACTTCTAATTCTTTTTCTTTGTTCTCTTGGCATATTTCGTAAACAAATTTGATGGCTTTAGAATTCATTTCAAGTTCGTGTAACTTTGTAACAACGTTAAAGCTTAAATTTTGCGACCCTTCTTTTAGTTGATAGTTATTATGTAGATTTTTTGAGATCTCAAAATTCAGAGCATTTGAATCTGTTATCACTTTTAATTTTTTTTGATCTTTGGAAATCAATAAACGATCGTTTTTTTTAGTTATTACATTATGAAATGAAAAATCAAAATAATCTCCAAGATCTAAAATTGAATAGTTTTCGTCGAACTCGTGTTTATCGAAATCTTTTCTTTGGGGATAGTGTATAGTGTATGTGAAATGCATTTTCATTATTTAAGTCTCTCTAAGACAAGATCTTTTCCGAATAAAAAGATTGCCTTAGCTAATTCAGGACCATGTTCTTGGAATGTTGCAGCCTTTCTGATTGGCATAAATAATTTTTTACCTTTGATATTTAAATCGTTTTGAGTCTGTGTAATAGCTGCTTGAACTGATTCGACACTGAAATCTGATTGATTGTTTAGAAGTTGAGAAAAATGGTTTGCAACTGCTTTTTCTTCATCATAAAGAACTAGTGGTTCTTGTGATGGGTTAACGTAAATTAAAATTTGATCTTTTAATTCATCGAGTTTGTAAATACTTTGTTTGTATGTTTCAACAAAAAGGTCAAGTCATTCGTCAGAAAAATTAGTAGTTTTTTTGAACTCAAGCTTTTCAATAATTTCTTGATTATCTGTTTTTTTGATGTACTGTTTTGAGAATCATTGCATTTTTTGGATGTCAAATTTTGATGGTGATTTACTTAATCTCTTAGGATCAAATTTTTCAATTAGTTCTTCTTTTGACATAACTTCTTTTGCATCTGCTGAGGTTCAACCAAGAAGTGCTAAAAAGTTAAATACTGCGTGGGCGTCATATCCTTCATTTTTATAGTCTTCGATAAATTGTTTTAGTGATGTATCACGTTTTGAAAGTTTAACACCCTCCATATTTGTGATGATAGTCATGTGCCCATATTCAGGATGATCTCAACCTAGTGCGTCAAAAATAGCAAGTTGTTTTGGAGTGTTTCCGATGTGCTCCTCACCTCTTAACACGTTTGTGATTTCCATATCATGATCATCAATTACAACTGCAAAGTTATATGTTGGATAACCATCTGATTTGTAAATTACTCAATCACCTATTTCACTTGAATCAAATGTAATTTCACCACGAACAATATCATTTCAAGAATACTTAACATCTTTAGGCATTGAGAATCTGATTGAATATTCACCTGCTTCATCTCTTCTTTGTCTCTCTGAATCTGAAATTTTTAATCAATTTCTGTCAAATCTGAAAGATGGAATACCTTTTGCATCCGATTCTGCTTTTTGTGCATCTAACTCTTCTGAGTTATCGTATGCTTTATAAGCAAAACCTTTTTCGATAAGTTCGTCAGCAATTTTTCTGTATCTTTCTAATTTTTCGCTTTGTCTGTAGTTACCATATTTTGGATTTGGATTTAAAGGTGACTCGTCAGGTACGATTCCTAATCAAGCTAAATTATCAAGTTGGCTCGCTTCTCCACCTTCAACATTACGTTTGAAGTCTGTATCTTCCAGTCTGAAAATAAAATCTCCATTAAAGTGTTTGGCAAATAAATAACAAAAAAGTGCAGTTCTTGCTCCACCAACGTGTAAATATCCTGTTGGACTTGGTGCATATCTGGTTCTAATTTTTTTCACAAAAACCTCCTAAAATTAATATTTTATATTATAAACTTTTCAAGGGTTTTTTTGGTGTATAATGTCTTATAAATATCTGTTATATAAAATATTTTTCAAAAAATGTATTTTTTATTTTTCAATTAATATAAAATATATAACAGTGATATGGAAATTTTTTTCCGTATTACAAAAGAACATTACAAAAGTAATATAATATTTTTGTAAGTGCATCGTTAGCTCAGCAGGCAGAGCAACTGGCTCTTAACCAGTGGGTCACAGGTTCGAAACCTGTACGGTGTACCATATCCTTCTTTGTGAGGAGGACTATCGATATAAAAAAATCAGCACCCAGCCTGATT
This sequence comes from Mycoplasma sp. Ms02, assembly GCF_019720735.1. Lineage (GTDB taxonomy): Bacteria > Bacillota_I > Bacilli_A > Mycoplasmatales > Metamycoplasmataceae > Mycoplasmopsis. The sequence goes on from NZ_CP081302.1 coordinate 286,257, forward strand.
TTTTTTATTTTTTTGCTTCCAAAAAAAGAAAAAAGCCTGTACATAGGCTTTAAACTGTGTAATCATTAATTCCGACAAAGTATTGTTCTTCAGGTTTGTTAACGTCTCAATAATGATTATTTTTTCTTTTTTGTACACGTTTTTGTCTGATATTTTCCAGAACTGTTCATAATCATGAACAAATGAAAATTGATGAATATGTACCGATTGCCATACCAAACAGAACGATGATATTGAATGAGAAATCTGTTGCGTTTTGGAATGCTAGTAATACTAAAATAGCCATCATTGTAGTTACTGTTGTGTAAATACTTCTTTTGAATGTTTGTGCAACAGCCTTGTTCGCAACTGCCCTAACTTGTTTTTTGTCAAGAGTAGAACTGGTGTTGTATTCTTGGGTCAAAATCTCTCTAATTCTATCAAAAGTAACGATAGTGTAATTTATTGAGAAACCGACGATAGAAAGCATTGCTGCAACAACAATAGAATTTACCTGAATTCTTGTTATTATTATAAACGCCACTACAAGTAAAATATCGTGAACTAATCCAAAAATTGCAGCGATAGAGAATGTTCATTTCATTCTTAATAATGTATAAAGAACGATTCCTACGAAACTTATACTTATTGCCATTAACGCATTAACAACTAGAGTTGTCGCTTCTTTTGAAGACACAGCATAACTTATAACAGATACATCCGATAATTGTGATGCTACATCAGCTTGAATTACAGAAGTTAATGCTGAAAGGTCTTGTGTTGTTCTTAGAACTAAAATTCAATTATCAATAGAAAGATCAGATCTTTGAATTGAAATTACTTCGTTAATATTTTGAATACCTCATTCAGAACTTTTTTGAACTAAGTAAGAACGAACATTTTCGATATATGTTTGGTCAAGCGAGATGTTGTAATCTTGATTACCTCTTATAAGAATATTGGTTCCACCCCTGAATTCAATCGATCTGTTAATACCTGATCAAATGCTTCCTTGTGATAATCCAATTATAATAAAAGCAAGTGCTCCAGCAAGTATGATTGCAAACGAACCGATCGCAAATCATTTCGCGTGTTTAGTGTAGTTTACTTTTTTATATCAAACATTTTTATTTTGTTTCGCAATGTACTTCTTATGAACACCAAGTAATCAAAGTCTTTTTTCAAAGTAACCTGTTTGAACAATCATCGTTGATAAGAATCTTGTGAAAACAAGCATTACAAGCAATGTGAATAAGATTGATAAAATCAGCGATATACTGAACCCTTTAACACTTTTAGTACCAAAGTAAAATAGAATGAATGCAACAATAATTGTTGTTATGTTAGCATCAATAATTGAAGAAATTGAAAGTCTGTTTGAATTTTTGAAAGATTTTTTAAGGCTATCACCTGAATAAATTTCGTTTTTAAGCCTTTCAAAAGTAATAATATTGGCATCAACTGAAATACCAATACCAATAACAAGAGCAGCAATCGTTGAAGGACTGTACTCACCTCTCAACACTGAGAACATTAGTAGTGTTAAGAAAATATAAAGTGCAATAGAAATTGTGCTTAGAGCTCCAAGTAGTCCATAGTTTACAATCATAAAGATCGCAATTAAAGCAAAAACCACTACACCAGCTCAAATAGCTGAACTAAAAGCATTGTCATTTAATGTTGGTGTTACATAAATTGAAGATAAAAGATCTAATTTGTAATCTGTAAGACCGTAATTAATGTTGTTTGCTAATTTAGTAGCTTCTTGAGTAGTAAAGTTACCACTAATCACAATGTCTTTAGAATTTAAAGGTTGTGTAACAGAAGCAGCACTTATTAAGTATTTTTCTGCGTTGAAACCAGCAGTTTTGTAAACATTCTGAATTAATTTTGTCGAATTTGTTTCAGAATCAAATTGCACTTCGCTTGGTTTGTTATTTACAAACATAAAATTGTAAAGGTTCTCACCAGAAGCAATTCAATCATCTCTAAATTCATCAGATTTTGCAATTTTTAGAATTTCATCTAAATCTGATCAAATTAAAACAACATTTTGACCACTAGGTTTTTTAGATAAATAATCCGTTGCTTTAGTTCATTCTAAAACAGCCGAATTATCCTTTAACGAAATAGCAACAGCGTTTTTGCCATTTTCAGGCTTGTACTTCGCAGAACCTTCCTCAAAAGGAGGGATTCACGATTCTACATTTCCTACTTCTAGAGAACCATTTTCTGTAAAAACACCATTATCAAAAAGAGGATTGACATTTATGTCAGTCATCGTAATAATAGGTTTGTGTGTTATTGTTCTTTCAAGTTCCACTCTTTGGGCGTCAGAGACAGAACCACTCTTTGTAATTCTGATCTTACCATCACCCTCTTGTGAAACTTTCGTTCCGTTTAAATCTGTTCCTCCACTGAGTCTTTGTGTTAATGATTCAGAGACCTTAGTTGTAAGTTCTTGCGAAGCTTCTTGATTATCTTTTTTAACTTGTACTAAAATCTCAACACCACCACCATATTCGATTGATTTATTTGGGTTTTGAGATATGAAAAAAACACTTCCAAACGTAATTGCTAAAAATGTTCCAACAATTGTGATTAAACTAATCAAAATACGTTTTCAGTTGTTCATTTCAAATCACTTTTTAATGCGATTTTTCATATTCTATATGATACCATTTTTTAACTTTTATTTAAGTTAGGATATAGACTGAAAATTCGACAATAAATAGTCAACTCCGTGAGATGTAATTCTTCTGCCTCTCGATGATTTTTCGATCAAATTGTTACTCAATAAAACAGGTTCTATTTCCTTTAAAATGTTGTCTTTTGATGAAGAAACAATGTTGACAACAGTATCAAGAGATACCCATTTTTCATTGAAACTTTCTCTTAGTGTTTTTAGAAAATCGATATGCTCGCGATTAAGTCCAAATTTAAAAATTTCAAGATTTTTGAAAACTTCTGCAACATTTTTAAGAGAAAGAGTTTGCAACTTTTTAGCAAACATCAAGTCATTGCATCTTTTGAGCAAATGGTTTGCGATTCTAGGTGTTTTGCGCGAATGCTCTGCAATTAAGGCAGAAACGCCTTCATCTAGTTGCATTTTTAACTTTTTAGCACTATTTACAATGATTTTTTCAATTTCATTATCTTCATATTGTTTGAATCTTGCTAGGAATCCAAACCGTTCTTTGAAAGGTTTCGAAATTAAGTTTAAATCTGTAGTTGCTCCAATCAAAGTAAAAGGCTTTAGTTTCATTCTCATTGTGCGTGCATTATCCTCAACACCTACAATTAAGTCAAAAACGAAATATTCCATTGCCGAATAGAGAGATTCTTGCAATTGTTCATTTAAAGAATGAATTTCATCTATAAAAAGAATATCTCCTTCTTCTAAAGACGCCAAAAGAGCGATCAAATCTGATTTCTTTTCAATGTTTGAGCCTTGAGCATAGTGTATTTGGGTATTTTGTTCATTGGCAATTACACTAGCAAGAGTCGTTTTTCCAGTACCAGGAGAACTGTAGAATAAAATGTGATCCAGTGGTTTTTTCTGAACTTCTGAACTTTCAATCATCCACTTGATGACATTGATTATTTTATTTTGACCAACAAAATTTTTGAACGAATTAGGCTGTAGCTGTTCTTTGTTCATGCATTTGTTTTGAAATTATTTCAATCGATTTTTCAACAAGTTCTTCTGTAGTTGAACATTTAGGACTTTTTTGCAGTGCTTTTTGAATTTGGTTATCCTTAAATCCCATCATTTTCAGAGCTTTTTGAGCTTCTTCTGATTGTTTTGGGTCATTGTGTTCTTTTTCATGATCCTTATTGTTGGATAAGTTCAAAATTTTCTGTCATTTGCTTGCTAATTGGAAAATTACAATCTTGATAACTTTTTGAGGAACATAAGGAATTGCATTTAAAAACGCGTAATCTTCTGTTGCAATGGCGTTAGCAGTTTTTTCTCATCCCACATCAAGCATATTCATTGCTATTTTTGGACCTACTCCATTCATACTTACAAGGTCAACAAAAAGCAATCTTTCTCAATAGTCTTTAAAACCATAAGTTTGCTTTACAAAATCGCCATTAATTTCGTAAACATAAAGTCTTAATTTTTGTTTTGGTTCAAAACGTTTTGAATCGCACACGGTTATGGCGTAACCATCACCTTTAGACTCTAGAATTAAATTGTTACCATATTTATATGTTATTTCACCTATTCTGTATATGATCATTTTTACCTCTTTTTCCGTTTTATATTTGTTAAAAACTTAAAAGTTTCATAAAAGATGGATAAAAAAGGCATAAAATTCACTTTTTTCCACAAAAGTTGGTATGAATATGGAACAAAAAAGCAGCTTTTTGAAGCTTTGGTAAAATCTAGGTGAGGAATAATGAAATGAAAAACAGAAGGTGTCAAAACTTTTTTGAAAAATTACTTTCAAAAAAATGAATTTGACTATAAAGAAGACAGAAAAGGTTTCAATTTATCTCTTAACCACGGTGAATTGTATATTAAACCTATAGATTTTGATTTTCCAGTAGCAGATTTTGCAATTAATATTATCAAACCAAGGTGTCAAATCGTTTATTCAAAAAGCAATGGACCCGTTATCGATCGATATACTCAAGAATTTATTGACAAAATGATGCCTAATAGCAAGGAATACGGTGAAAGTGACTTAAAAAATATAAGTTTAAAAGTTACAGAACTTGATTCAGTGAATTACTTGAAAAATAAGTTAAAACACTTAAAGATAGAATTTTTAGCTTTTGAAACTAAAGGTAATACGCATGTTGTTTCAGTTGATGAGATACCTGATTTTTTTGATGTTTTAGCAGTTTGTAAAAAACAAAAAGGTGAATCTAGAAGTCTAAAAACAAAGAATATTACTGATTTAGCCTATTCACTAAATAAAATCGGTCTTGACTTTGAAATCAATGATAAGGTCGTGCAATTTAACTGCAAAATTAATGATTTAAAAATTGAAGGAAAAAAATACGATTACACAATAAGACTGACTGATCCTGAAAATAACATTTACAAAATTAGGCAACACACTAAAAACTGTGATTATCAAGTAATGTTTTATTTGAAATTTAAAAAAGGTATTACCTTTGCAGAGCAATTTTTAAGTTCTGAGTTTAAAAAAATGAAATAAAAACTTCCCTCTAGGAAGTTTTTTTAGGTCAAGTTAATGATATGGAGCGAGTGAAGGGAATCGAACCCTCACAGTCAGCTTGGAAGGCTGAAGTTCTACCATTAAACTACACTCGCATTTGCTTAATTATTATAGCATGAATAAAAAAATGTATCAAGATATTTTTTTAGATTTTTAAAGGTGGAAAAGCAATGAGCAAAAGAATGCAAAATAGAAGTTAAAAATTTGAAGTAATTTAGGATTTAAAAATAGTATATTTTTCGCTTAGTAGTATAGCCTATGAAAATCCACATATAAACTTCTTCCAAATTTTAAGCTAATGCTACACTAAAGTGTACTAAGGGATTTTTTAAAATGACATAAAGATAACAGTCAACGTAAAAAACTAAACAAAACTGTAACTGATTAAGTACTAAAATAAATTTTAGGGTGTCAAAAAATGACAGTCAAAGCGATAGTCAAAATGACACCAAAAGTGAAACTGTTGAGATACTAAAGGTGATACCAATTGAGACTAAAAGTGATACTAATGTGATCTTAAAAGACACTAAAAATTAAACTTTAAATTGAAGATCAAAAGATGCTTAAAATACTATATAAAGCACTCAGATTAATTTTATGGTGTCAAAAAATGAAAGTCAAAACGACACCAAAATAAACCTAATCGACGCTAATTTGACACCAAAAGCAATACTAATGTGATTTTGAAAGACGCCAAAAATCAAACTCTAAATTACAGATTAAATGATGCCATAATACTCATATATGGCACTAAAATAAATTTTATGGTGTCAAAAAATGACAGTCAAACCGATAGTCAAAATGACTCCCAAAGCGAACATGATGTAGAACTCATCTGATGACATTCAAAACGACAGCAAAAATAAACCTGATGCGACACCAAAAGCGATACTAATGTAATCTTAAAAGACACTAAAAATTAAACTTTAAATTACAGATCAAACGACGCAAATATAAATATATAAGGCACTAAAATAAATTTTAGGGTGTCAAAAATGACAGTCAAAGCGATAGTCAAAATGACACCAAAAGCGAAACTGTTGTGATACTAAAGGTGATACCAATTGAGACTAAAAGTGATACTAATGTGATCTTAAAAGACACTAAAAATTAAACTTTAAATTACAGATCAAACGACGCAAATATAAATATATAAGGCACTAAAATAAATTTTAGGGTGTCAAAAAATGACAGTCAAGGCGAACCTGATATGGAACCAATCTAATGACAGTCGAAGCGACATCAAAATAAACCTAATGCGACACTAATTTGACACAAAAAGAGGTACTAATGTGATCTTAAAAGACACCAAAAATTAAACTCTAAATTACAGATCAAACGACGCAAATATAAATATATAAGGCACTAAAATAAATTTTAGGGTGTCAAAAATGACAGTCAAAGCGATAGTCAAAATGACACCAAAAGCGAAACTGTTGTGATACTAATTTGACACCAAAAACGATAATAATGTCATCTTAAAAGACACTAATAATTAAACTATAAATTACAGATCAAAAGACGGTTAAAATACTAATATATAAACACTCAAATAAATTTTAGGGTGTCAAAAATGACAGCCAAAATGAACGTGATGTGACACTAATTTGACACCAAAAAATATTTCTGAGAAGTCCTATTAAAAAAGGTTTGCATCTGTCACCATAATCGACAAGAAATGGACACAAATCAATAGCAAATCTTAATAAAAAACAGGTGTTCTAAAAATAATTTAAAACATACAGAATAAAATGAGACAAAACAGAAAAAATATTTTTTGTTTGTTTTCAAACATTACATGAAAAGTTTCGACTTATTTCTATCAATCGAATGAATTATAATAAATATAAATATTTATTAAAAATGTTAGTTTTTTAATGGATTTTAATATCATGTTTTTGATATTTAACATTAGGGAGATAAGATGCAAATTAAATGATCTTTAGAAGATGACGTAAATGACTATGTTAAGTCAAAATTGGAACAATTAGGACTAGAAAAGAACAAAGATTATAATGTAGAATCATCAATGTCAGATTATATGAAAGAGGCACTAAGAGGTAGTGCAAAAACTAAAAACAAAACAAATTTTGGGAAACCTGACTTTAACATTGAAAAGTACTTTAATAGCAATAAAAGTAAAGTGCCTGTAGTTTTCGAAAATAAATTAGGAATTAAAAAGTTGATTGCTAAAAATAAAGAAGATATTAAAACAGATGAAAAGTCAATTAGAGATTATGCAGTTAATGGTGCAATTCATTATGCAACACAAATGATTGACAGTGGAAAATATGATGAGGCAATCGCAATTGGTGTTGCAGGAAATGATAAACTCGATGTAGAAATACAAGTGTATTACGTTTATGGTTCATCTGTTAAATCCGTTAAGTATATGCACGATTATACAACTCTTGATTTCTTAGAAAGTCAAGAATCGTTTGATAACTTTTATAAAAATGCAGTACTAACAGAGGAAGACAAACATAAGTTATTAATAACAAGCAAGAAGGCACTAAAAGAGTACGCAACTAAACTAAATAAATTGATGAATAACCTCAATATCACTGCTCCACAGCGTGTTTTGTATGTTTCAGGAATGATTCTTTCGATGCAAGATATTGTTAATAGCAAGGGTCAAAAAATTAAAGACGGTTTAACTCCCGAAGATCTTAAAGGTATCCAAACCGATTTAAGCCGTGATGGTAAAATAATCAGTTTGCAGATTGAAGAGTTTTTAAAAGCAAGAGATATCGAACCTGATAAACAAGCATTGATGCTTGCTTCGTTTTCTGAAATTTCAAAAGATAAACAACGTGATGAACCTGTGGAAAACCAAAAAATTGTTGCAGATTTATTAGATAAAGAAACGAGCTGCAACAAGCAGATTTTTACTTTCATTTATGAATATGTTTTTAAACAGATTGACGGAATTTCAGGACATATTGACATTATGGGTGAAATGTACTCTGAGTTTCTAAAGTATGCATTAGGTGATGGAAAAGATATTGGAATTGTTCTTACACCTCCTTACATAACAAAATTAATGGCTCAGATCTTAGATATTTCTGACGAAAATCGCGTAATGGACTTATCTACAGGGAGCGCAGGATTTTTAATAAGCAGTATGGAATTAATGATTGCAAGCGCAGAAGCTAAATTTGGTAAGGGTACAGAAAGAGCAAATCAAAAAATCCAAGAAATAAAGAAAAAACAGCTTTTGGGTGTTGAGCTTAATGCCGAAATGTACACTTTAGCAGCTACAAACATGATACTGAGAGGCGATGGTCAAAGTAATATTCAAAAAGGTAATACTTTTAAAACACCTGAAGAGATGTATACAAACTTCAATGCTGATAGATTACTACTAAATCCTCCATTTTCTTATGAAGAAAACGGCATGCCTTTTATCTTATTTGGCTTAGACAGAATGCAAAAGGGAGGTCTTGGTGCAATTATCATTCAAGACAGTGCAGGAAGTGGAAAGGCTATAAACACAAACAGACAAATACTTAAAAATCACACTTTAGTAGCAAGTATTAAAATGCCAGTTGATCTTTTTGTACCTATGGCAGGGGTCCAAACAAGCATTTATGTTTTTGAAGTCGGTAAACCTCATGACTTTGAAAAAACTGTTAAATTCATTGATTTTAGAAATGACGGTTTTAAAAGAACAGCAAGAGGTATCAACGAAACAGATAACCCAATGCAAAGGTACCAAGATATCATTAAAATCTACAAAGCAGGTAAATCGGCAAAAGTTGATCCCATTTTATGAAATCTTGATGAAATATACATCGAAGACTTTATCGATAAAAGCTATGCAGATTGAAACTTTGACAAACATGCAAAAATTGAAAAAATACCCACAGAACAGGACTTTAAGCAAACTGTATCTGAATATTTATCTTGAGAAATAGGAAACATTCTTAAGGAAACCACAATAGAAGATGATATAAAAAAGTAGGTTTCTCACTGAATAAAGAGTTATCAGATATTCAGTGAGAAGACTTAAGAATAGGTGACATATTTGAAAAAATAGAAACCAAAAATGTAATAAATAACCAAAAGGGTGATCTCCCAGCCACAACAGCAGTGTTAACAAATAATCAAATAGGTAGATATATTTCTCGAGAAAACGCTACCATTTTAAAAAATGTTTTTTCAGCTACAGCAAACGGTTTTGGAAGAGTATTTTACCAACCTAATGAATTTACGGTTTTGCAAGATAGTTTTGCATTTAGCTTTATAAACAAGGCAATAAATCCAAAAAATGTTAGCCACTTTGTTATTGCTACTTTAAATAAAGTTTTTTCAAATTACAACTGACAAAACAAATCAGGATGAAACAAAATAAAAGATGATTTTGTTGAACTACCGATCAAAAACGGTCAAATTGATTATGAAACGATGGAAAAAATATCAAAAGGTATTGAGATTCAATATTTATTGAAAGTACAAAAGTACTTAACTAAGAAAACTCAAAAAAATACTTCTTTATTAGAAATTGAGAGAGAGAGAGAGATAGCATCATTTATTCCGTTCAAGATTTCAGATTTGTTTACTAGCGAAAACGGGGATTTTGACATACAAAAGAAACATATCAACGATCATGGTGAATACGTTATAACTTCTGGTCTTGCTAATAATGGAGTTCTTGGAAAAAGCGATATAAATGCTAAAGTTTTTAACGAAAACACCTATACAATAGACATGTTCGGAAATGCTTTTTATAGATCTTTTAAATATAAATTAGTTACACACGCAAGAGTTTTTGCATTATTTCCAAAATTCAGAAGCAATGAAAAAATAGGATCATTTATTGCGACTAGCTTTAAAAAATTTAGCAAAGTTTTTGGTTATTCTAATATGTGTTCCTGGTCAAAAGTAAAAAAAGAGGTTATTTTTCTTCCTAGTAAGAATGGTGAATTAGATTTAAAATATATAGAACATTTCATCTATTCTATCGAAGAAAAGATTATTGAAAAAATAAGTAATTTTATAGATGGAAAAATAAGCGACTTAAACAAAAATTAAAAAAGTGGTATTCCACTTTTTATTTTCATTTTTTTAAGATATTAAATTTTTGTCTAGAAACATAGTTTTCTAAACTATGTATTAAAACCTTTAAATCTTCTAAACTAGGACAGTTATTTCGGAATTTAAATTATCTATATAAAGCACTTCAGGATTCCTGAGGTGTTTTAAAATTGAGTTTTTTCTGAAATCTTTCGGTGTTATATCATTCAATAAAATTGTTAATTTGACTTTTTAGTTCCACAAACGACATATCTTTTGTGGAAATGTTGTAAATAAGTTCAGTTTTTAGAATTGAGAAAAAGTATTCAATTTCTCTGTTATCCAACGAGTTTCCAACTCTACTCATTGAAATTTTGCCATTCAAGTTTTTTATTGTTTCTAAATATTCCTGACTAGAATATTGTGATCCATGATCTGAGTGAATTACGAAGTCATGTATTTTGGAAAAGTTAATAGAAGTTAAAGAATCAAGAACCAGTTCAACATTATTAGTCCTACTTAGAGATCATCCGACAATCTTTTTGGTTTTATTGTGTAAAACTGCTGACAAAAAGACATGATTTTCCTTAACGTCCTTAGGTGCAGAAATATATGTAACATCGGTTGAAAATGTTTCTTGTTTAAGTCCATCAAAATCTCTTTTCATTAGGTCTGGAAATTTAACATTTGTATTTTTAGATTCTTTTCTTTTTGATTTTTGTCTGATAACACATTTCAAACCAAGTTTCTTCATTCTTCTTCCTATAGTCCTGTAATTAAGTGCTATTCCATGTTTTTTTAATATGTAAAAAGACAGTCTTTCCCTACCGAATCTGAACTTAGTATCTTCCATAGCTTTTTTAATTATTTCCATCTCTTTCTGAATTTGAGATTTTTTAAGTGTCATTTTGTATGACCTTTTTACAAAGTCATAAAAAGTAGATTTTTTAAATAAGAAACATAAAATTAGTTGTGATCTTTTCCTGGATTTGCCTTTCTTTTGGTTTAAAAGTTTTATGGCATCTTGAATTGTAAAATCAACACCATTACGATCAAAAATCTCTCTAAACATTTCTATAACAAAAACCATGTCTTCTTTATCAAAAAACATCGTAATCTACTTTTCACTCTGGGCTGCTTAGGTCAACCTTTCTTTTTCTTCCTCTTCTTTCGATTGATGGTTTTTTCTTTTCTGGCAAAGTACCTTTTTCTTTGTAATTCATATAATAAATTTTAAATTTTTTATACAAACTTGGTTTACCAAAATCAACAAAGAACTTTTCTTTTATATATAAGAAAAACATCTTGTCTCCATACTTCTCAAAATTAAACTTTTCATAAACTTTAAAGAGTTTTATAAGCATTTCATTGTTTAAGTTTTTCATTCTTGCTCCTTTAGAAAAATAAAAATCGGAATTTCCGATTTTTTGTCCTAGTTTATTCTAAATCGAAAACATAAAAAAATTAAAAAAACGTTTTACACTTTTAAAAATTCATTATATAATAGATATGCAAACATGGGGGGATAGCAAAGCGGCCAAATGCGGGTGGCTGTAACCCACTTTCTTAGGATTCGGGGGTTCGAATCCCTCTCCCCCCACCATTTTGCCCCATAGCCAAGCGGTAAGGCATCGGGTTTTGGTTCCGACACGCGTTAGTTCGAATCTAACTGGGGCAGCCATATCACTTTAGTGACTTAAAATCAGCTTTATGCTGATTTTTTTATTTCCCTGTTCTAAAAAAAATAGCAAAAAGCTATTTTTTTACTGATAATTTTCAAGTTTCTTCTTTTTCAAATGTATAAGATTCGATTAACTTGTCCATATCTTCTTGTGTTAATTCTTCTTTTCGCATCATGCAGCCATATAAATGCGATGAGTATGCACGATAATCAAATCTTGCCTTCGGTTTTACTAAGTTATAAGAGAGAAAACCACCTCCACTTAAAGGTTCGTTTATCGCTATTTCAGTGTCTGAAAACTCCTCTTTTAGTTCTTTTCTAAGACTTGCAACTTCTTTTTGAAGTTCGATCATTCTTTCTGCTAATAATTTTACTTTTTCAACGTTAACAACCTTTTCCATTTCTCTCCTTTTACATTATTATAATGTAAAATATATCTATGCAAATTTGATTTACTATTTTAAGTTCAGTCATTTTTTTAGTATTTGGATACATTATCGGTTCACTGAACACATCAATCCTTTACGGAAAGATCTTTAAAAAAGGTGATGTAAGAGAACACTTTTCAAAAAACGCAGGAGCAACAAACACCAACAGAGTGTACGGTAAAAAAGTTGCTTTAACAGTTTTATTTGTGGATATCTTGAAAACAATTTTTGCAGTGTATATTGCCTTCTTACTATGTTGAATTTTTAAAACTTTCTACTTTGACAAAAATCAAGACGTTTTATTATTCCCACTGCTTGCAGGGCTTGGAGTTGTTATAGGACACACATTCCCAGTTTTCTTTAAGTTCCAAGGTGGAAAAGGTGTTGCAAGTTGTATTGGGCTTCTGTTTTGCTTTAATCCAATTCTTTTAGTTGCAGGAGCAGCTATTTACATTTTCATTGTATGAAGATCAAGATACGTTTCGCTTGCAAGTATTTTAAGTGGATTAATAATGATTGCTCTTGGCTATCTGCCTTGAATTTATGACTTATGACCATTACATCACATTTTAAATGGTGTATTCTGAATCGATGCAACAATTTTTAGTGCAGGTGTTTTACTAATGATTGCATTACACCACTCAAACATAAAAAGATTATTAAACAAATCTGAAAATAAATTAAAATTTAAAAACTAATATATTGGAATAAAAATGAATCAGACAAATTTAAATAATGATAAACCTGTTTTAGATACCTGCTGTGCAGGCAAAAAAGGTTATTACGATCATAAAAAGTACAAATTAAAATTTCTTAATCGGCAAGGACCCTTATTTGTCCATCAACCTAGTTGTCCAAAATACACTATTAAAGAAGAAATTATTGATGTTAAAGCTTCTTTAATTAATTATAAAATGGGCGAGCACTTACTTAATAATTCAGACGCAACATTAACCTTTACTAGTTTTCTTAAGCGTTATGGATTAAGAATTTTAGCAATTTTTATTGCTTCAATTATTTTTAACTTTGGAGTTCAAGTTTTCTTAATTAGATCAGAAACAGTGCCATCAGGTTTGACTGGTATTCCTGTCTTAATTAACCTTTTATCACCTGCAACTAAACCATATTCAGCAGCAATTTACTTGCTAGTTAACATTCCCTTGATTGTCACCTTTGGAATTAGAATTAAAAGGTCATTCACGCTTTTATCAGTTTTATTCATGCTCTTTCAAAACTTGACAATTTTCATATTCATCAAGTTTCCTTGAGTTCAAATCGAGCCTGGTGAATCAGCAGTTTATGATCACTGAACATTTGTGTTTAACTTAGTGCAAAAAAACTGAAACGCACTTCCAAACGAATACGCTAAAAACCCTGAAACATGACCAATCTTGCTATATGGAGCAATTGGAGCCGTTTTCGTAGGAGCAGGAGTAGGTATAACTTGAAAAGCTGGTGGTTCAACAGGTGGAACAGACTTTATTGCTTACTACTTTTCAACCAAAACCAAAAAAAGCGTTGGAAGCGTTTTGAATGTTATCTCAATTATTGGCGCTCTAACATTCTTAGTAATTCTAAAAACTTATAAATTAACCCACGAAAAAGAATTTTTAGAAGAAGCTAGAAAGTACAACCCTGAGTGACAAATGCCAATTATAGGAATGTCTGAAATTTCAACTTTAGCTTATATTTTAATTAATAACACTGTCGTCAACTTAATTTATCCTAAATACAAAAAGGTAAAAATGACTATCTCTTGCGCAGATCCAACAAACATTCTCGCTTACTTGAGATTAATCAACTACTGACATGGTTATGAAGTAATTGAAATGACAAGTGGATATACAGGTAAAAAAATTTACCGTATAGAATCAGTAATGTTATTCCTTGAAACTAAAAACTTAATGCTTGATATTAAAAAAGTTGACCCTAACTCATTCATCTCAATTACACCGATAAATGTTGTTAAAGGTAACTTCAATACCGATTTCGTTGAAAATTAACACTGCATCGCAGTGTTTTTTTGTACAAACTTTGTTTTTGTGCTTTTTTTGTCCAATTTGAACTTAAAACCAAATAAACTCGCAGTATTAAGTGGAGGTAATATGGAATTGAAAGATTTAAAACAAATACCTGATGATAAACTTGAGCAAATTTCAGCAGGTGCTGCAGGCGTAGCAACAGTTGCAATTTTAAGTGCAATACCTGCAATTGTTAATTCTATAGCTCCCATCGTTGGTATTATCAAATCTAGTTTATCAGCTAACGGTGAAATAAAAACTAAAGAAGCAACGTATAAGTGAGACGACACTAAAACTGCAGATAGTATAGCTAAGAATTACGTTCTTTTTTAGGTAAGCAGCATTTTGCTGCTTTTTTCAAAACAAAAAAACTCAGATAAAAATCTGAGTTTAATGTGAATAATTAATTATTTTAATTTTGCAAAGTAATCTACTGTTCTAACTAATTGTGAAACGTATGACATTTCATTGTCGTATCATGAGAACACTTTGTATAGGTTTCCTTCTGATGAAGAAAGTTTTGATGTTAATGCTGAATCGAAGATTGATCCGTATGATGAACCAATGATGTCTGATGAAACGATTGGTGCTGTTTCATATTTCATTGTTTCGTTAGCAGCTTCTTTGAAAGCAGCGTTTAGTTCTTCAACTGATGGTTGTTTTTCTAATGTGAATGTTAAATCAACGATTGATCCTGTGATTGTTGGCACACGAACAGCTGAACCATCTAAGATTCCAGCAGCTTGAGGAACAACTAGACCGATAGCTTTAGCAGCACCTGTTGATGTAGGAACCATGTTTTGTGCAGCAGCACGAGCTCTACGTAAGTCGCTGTGTGGAGCGTCTTGTAGTCTTTGGTCACCTGTGTATGAGTGGATTGTTGTCATGTATCCTGATTTTAGTCCGAATTTGTCTGTTAGAACTTTAACAACTGGAGCTAAACAGTTTGTTGTACATGATGCACCTGAAATAATTTCGTCTGATGCGTTTAGTTCTTCGTGGTTTACGTTGTAAACGATTGTTTTAACATCGCTTCCTGCTGGAGCTGAGATAACAACTTTTTTAGCACCTGCTTTTAAGTGTTTTGCAGCACCATCACGTTTAGCAAAGAATCCTGTAGATTCGATAACTAAGTCGATGTCTAATTCACCTCAAGGTAATGCTTCAGGATCTCTTTCGGCAAATACTTTGATTTCGTTTCCGTCAACAACAATAGCACCGTCTTTAGCTTCAACTTCAACACCTAATTGGTGGAAAGCTGTATCGTATTTTAATAAGTGAGCTAATGTTTTAGCATCTGTTAAGTCGTTAATTGCAACAACTTGTAAGTCTTTGTTTTGTGTTTGTAGAAGACGACGTAAAACTAGTCTACCAATTCTACCAAAACCGTTAATTGCTATTTTTTTCATTAAATAACCTTTCAATAAATATATTTATTTTTTGTACAAAATTATACATTGCTATTATACACCTTAAGGGCGTATATAGTTCCATATTAAATCTTAGCAAAAAATAAAAATGTGGTAATAATTTTACATTTTCACAAAAAATGCGTTTTTTTGTTTTTGGGCAAATCAAGAGTGTTTTACATATTTTAAAAAAAATAACACAAAGTACATTATTTCATCAGAGTTACAAATGTATTAAAAGTTAGTAAAAGAAATTTGTAATTTTTAACCTTATACCAAAACCATTGTCATCGAACTCAAATCAATAACGGAATGAATTTAACATATTCAAAATCTTTGCAAAAATCAAAAAAAGGAGAAGTAATGAATTTATCAAACTTTGTGGGAGAAACCAGTAACCACGAAAAGAAATTAATGCTTGAAGAGAACAAGCCTAAAAGCTGGTTAAAGTCGGTAAGTGCATTCGCTAACACAAACGGTGGAAAAATTATTTTCGGTGTCGACAATGACGACATTCTTATTGGAATACAGGACACAAAGAGGGATTGTGAAAAAATTAGTGAAATTATGAAAACTAGATTAGATCCAATTGCAAGAACTAATTTAGAAATATTTAAAAGTGATGATAAGGAGTTTATAGTTTTAACAATATACTCTGGTGATGAGACGCCATATAACATAATCGAAGGATGGGGGAGAATAGCATATACAAGAATAGGTAATCAGAGTGTTGTGGCAAATAGTATGGAGTTAAGAAACTTAGTTGTAAAGAGTATGCATAAAACTTTTGATTCAACAAATACTAGAATCCCTAAAGATAGAGCATCTTTCTCTAAGCTAAAGTCTGTATATTACAAACGAACTGGAAACGATTTAACAGAAAATGATTTACTTTCTTTTGGAATTATCGATAACAATGAATGTTTAACGTATGCTGGAGCACTACTTGCAGATGAACATCTTGTTTATCAATCAAGAATCTTCGCAACCAGATGAAACGGGGTTGATAAGTCTAATAGCAGGTTAGAGGCTTTAGATGACAAAGAAATTGAAGGTGGGTTGCTTCAATTGCTACAGAGTGGAGAAGATTTCATAAAACTGAATTCTAAGAAAATGTGAAAAAAAGGTGCGAAATACCGTATGGAATACCCCGATTACCCTGAAAGAGCAATCCAAGAAGCTTTAGTAAACGCATTAATTCATAGAGACTACAACATTATAGGATCGGAAATACATATAGATATGTACGATGATCGTTTGGAAATATATTCGCCTGGAGGGATGATTGATGGATCTTTCATACACGATCAAAACCCCTATAAAATCTCTTCCAAAAGAAGGAATCCAGTAATAGCAGATATTTTCAGCAGAATGAGTTTGATGGAAAGAAGGGGCAGTGGTTTAAAAAAGATTCTTGATACATATGAAAGCCAAGATAAGTACGAAGAATACTTGAGACCAGAATTTCGTTCAACCCAAAGTTCATTTTTCATTATTTTAAAAAACTTAAACTATAAAAATGAAGACATCAATAACATTTCTAATAAAAAAGAAGCTGATTTCTCTACAAAAATAAATGAGCGTGTAACCGATCAAGATAGTAATCAAAATGCCGAAAAATTTTCAGAAAAAATTCAAAATGAAAAAATGATAAAAAAATCGAAGCAAAAAGATAAAGTTAAAGCATTTTTAAGTATTAGCCACATTAACAAAAAAAGTTCCAAAGTTCTTCTCAGCAATCAAGAAAATTTGGTTTTGAAGTTTGCAAAAAGGAAAAAGTCATTTCAAACAAAACATATTGAGCATTTACTCGGTATTAAGTCTTCTAGAGCAAGATCCGTGATATCAAAAATGATAGAAAAAAATATTTTGGAGGGAATTGGAGAAAAGAAAAATAAAGAATATAAACTTAAAAATGTCAGTTCAAAACAGGGTTAGGTTTTTAATTAATCTGAACAACGAAAAATAGACATAAAAAATTGAAATCGTTGTAACTCCAGAAGTAATAAAAAAGTGGCGATAAATTCATGAAAAAGTGGCGATAAAAAATTAAAAAATCCTCGAATGCAAAAAGTCATAAAAAATGGCGATAAAATTTAAAAATAAATGATTAGAATTCATATAAAAAATGATGATAAATTATCGCGATAACTAAGATATAGTTTTTCAAAGATAAAAAATAGAACTTTTTAAAGTCTTTAAAAAAGGTGTATTAGTAAAAATATAAAATTACGAGCATTTTGTTTTTAAAGTTTTATAAATAAAAAACTGATTTAAAATCACCAAAAAGTGTTGATAAAAGTTAAAAAATCATAATATGAAAGTTGTATAGAAAATGGCGATAAAGTGGCGATAAACTCATGAAAAAAGTGGCGATAAAAAGTTAAAATCATCGTAACTTCAAAAGTAATAAAAAAGTGGCGATAAATTCATGAAAAAAAGTGGCGATAAAATCACATTGAGTGGCGATAAATTATTGTTCAGTGGCGATAAAGCATAAATGTTCTCGATAGAAAGCCTATCCTCCATTGATAAAATTTAGTCTTTTTTTACTTTCATAATGTCGAAAAAAACAGGATTACCAATCAAATAATTAGGGCAAAGCCATCAAAAAAATATCAACCACAAAAGTGAATGCTATTTTTTTGAAAGCAACACAACACTCTCGATATGGGGAGTAAAAGGAAAATTATCAAATCCTGATACTTGATCGAAACTATATCCCTCAAAAGAGAATTTTTTTAAATCTCTAATTAATGTTCTTGGGTTACAAGAAATATACAAAACATTTTGAACGTTTAATTGAGAAAGATCTTCAATTGTTTTATCTTCTAATCCATCTCTTGACGGATCTAGAATAACAAGATCTTCAGAATTGATATTAATTTGCCTTAAATTATCAGAAACATCTCCCGCATAGAATGCTGTGTTTTGTTGTTTATTTTTATGAGCGTTCATTTTTGCATTATTTATCGAATGCTCGGAAATATCCATGCCCACTAGAATTTGCTCTTCATTTTTGAGAGATATTCCAATAACTCCTGTGCCACAGTATAAATCGATAATTCTTCTAAATTTTGACAAATCAATTATCGACTTCAAGAAATTCAACATTCCTTCAAAAGCTAAAGTATCTGTTTGAAAAAAAGACTGAATATCAACTATGAAACTTTTATCTAAAATTTTAATTTCAAAAGGCTTTTTCTCTAGTACTTTTTTGTATTTAGAATCAAGTAAAATGGATAGCGAAATGACTTCTGGTATTGATTTTATACGTTTTTCTATTTTTGAAAAATCTAAATCATTCGTTACTTCCAAAAGGACTTGAACTTCATTTTTAGTGTTTATTCTTCCAGAAATTGAAATTAATTTTTTTATTTCTTTTTCAGCAAGATCTGAATTTAAGTACTCAAGCAATAAATTAAGAGCAGATGAAAGATTTTTATTTATTGTTTTTTGCATCTGTTCTTTTTCTACAATTAATTTTTGTGTCGAATTGAACCTATTTACAGCAAAATACGCCTTGCCGTCTTTTATCTCTATGAAATACTTGACTTTATTTCTATTGTGATACTCAAAAGGAGCAGGCACTATTTCGCTGAACTCTATACATTTGTTTGGAAAATTTCATTTAAACTGCTGTCTTAAATAATCTCTTTTTCACTCTTTACTTACATTATATGAAAAGGGTAAAAACGGTGCTATATTACTCATTAATAAATTATGACTAGGAATAAACTTTCTTAAAGCATGACTGTGCGTTATTTCAATTGGGTAACAAAAAAGCAGTTTGCTTGTTTTATAAAAAACTTTTACCTTCGCCTTTTCGCCTATAAATAATCCTAATGTGAAAATTGTGACATCACTTCTTCTTTCAACTCCAAGCCCTTGATAACTGACTTCAGTTACTGAAGTTTCGATAATTTCGCCTATTTTAAAACTATTTACCACTTTTTTCCTTTATTGATTTATCAATTCTTGCTAACAAATCATCAAGATTTAAATCAATTCCATTAATCACTTTTTGAGCATCTTCAAAAACCTTATCACTCTTCTTATTTTCTTCTCTTGTTAGTTCGAAAATAGTTTCAGTTGTTCTTTGAGTTTTTCTAATCACACCGTTTGAAAAATTGTCAATATTAATATCTAAAAATGACGTATTGGCTTTCGAGAAAGAATAATCCTTAACGTTATCTAAGTAACTAAATCCTAAAGTGTCTCTTAAAAGAAGAGAATCTGTATCACGTGTTGCATAAATATCAGTGACTATGTGTCCATCTACTTTGTTATTTTTAAACAACTCTTTGCCTTTGTTAGTTTTAATGACGTATGCTATATCCTTTGCTCTAATTTTCTTTAATTTACCTTGTGCTGTAATAAAGGTTAAAACGTCATTGCTTAGAGCTACAGTAAAGGCTGATATATAGTCATTGTTCATCAAATAGCAACCTTTATTTCCTTTAGCTTTTGCTCCATAAACACTAACTTCATTTTCGCTATACTTTGTACATAATCCAAAACTAGTAATAAGAATCACATCTTTATTTCCGTCGCTCAAACAAGCGTTAACAAGCTCGTCATCAGCGTTTAAATTCATTGCAGTATAAGTTTTTAGTGTTCTAGACACTTTGAAATCAGCAACCAATGTTTTCTTTAATTGTCCATATTTTGTTGCCAAAACAACATATTCATTAACATCTCAGTTGGAAACTTCAATAACACTAACAACTACCTCATTCACTTTTAAGTCGACGAAATCTGTTAAGTGCGTTCCAAGATCTTTTCACTTATTTTCTGTTATTTTATGAATCGGAATAATGGCATAGTTTCCAAGATTAGTAAAGATTAAAAAAGTATGCATTGTGTTTACTTTGTTGTAGAAAGTTAGGTAATCATCTTCTTTTAAAACAAAGTTTTTAAACTCATTGGAATCAATTGTTTTTTGTGAAAGACGTTTTATATACCCGTGTTTTGAAATAGCAATATTGACGATTTCTTCTTTAATCAAGTCTTTTTCATCATAACTAAAATCAAACTCATGTTCATAAATCGTTGTTTTACGATCAACATGGAATAAGTCCTTAATTTCGTTAAGAACAGATATTATGTATTTTTTAAACTCATTTTCATTAGTTAAAAGCAATGTGATTCTTGCAATTTCTTTTTCCAAATCAGCTTTTTCTGCTTCATATAAACTTTTGTCAGTCTTAGATAAACGGTAAAGTTTCATTTCGGCAATTGCTGTTGCTTGGATTTGACTAAAACCAAAACGTTCCATCAAGTTTGTTATAACACCAGATTTCGAACCTTCTGTTTTTCTAATTACTTCGATTATTTCATCTGTAATTTCTGCAACTTTTAGAAAACCTTCAACAATTTCAAGTCTTAGTTTTTGTTTTTCTAAATCAAATGATAATGTTTTAGTTTTTACTTCTTTAACATGATCGATATAAGCTTGCAAAATTTCTCTTAAATTAAGCAATTTAGGAGCATTATTGACGATTGCAACGTTGTTGTATGAATAATTAACTTGGAGTTGTGTTTTTGAGAATAGATAGCTTAAAATCGACTGCTCATTTGCATCTTTATCAAGCGTGATTGCAATCTTGATTCCTTCACGGTCTGACTCATCTCTGATTTCTTGTATTCCGTCAACGGCTGAGTTTTGGATCAAAACATCGATTTCATAAACTAATTGACTCTTAACGACTCCATAAGGAATTTCTGTAATAATAATTTGTTTATTTTTGTCTTTTTTAACTATTTCATACTTAGAAAAGATTTTAATTCTTTCCTTGTTCATTTTTCCTTGCTCAAAAGCTTCAATAATTCCTTTTTGCCCGTAGATTACACCACCTGTAGGAAAATCAGGACCTTTAATATATTTCATTAAATCATAAACTTTAGATTCAGGTTTTTTAATGAGTAAAATCGCTGCATTTATCACTTCACTTAAGTTATGTGAAGGCATTTCAGTTGACATACCAATTGCAATTCCTGTTGTTCCGTTTACTAAAAGATTGGGAAATAGTGCTGGAAGAACAACTGGCTCTTTTTCAGAATCATCAAAGTTAGGAATAAAATCGACCGTTTTTTTCTTGATATCACCTAACATGTATGCAGCTATTTTAGACATTTTTACTTCAGTATAACGCATTGCAGCTGCTGGGTCATTGTCAATTGAACCGACATTACCATGCATATCTAGAAGTCTTACATTTGATTTTCATCATTGACTCATATTTACCATTGCTTCATAAACTGAAGAATCACCATGAGGATGATATTTACCAATAACATCACCAACAACTCTTGCTGATTTTTTATAAGGCTTATTTCACTCAAGACCTAGTTCATGCATTGCAAAAAGAATTCTTCTTTGAACTGGTTTTAATCCATCTCTTACGTCTGGAAGAGCTCTGTTCTGGATGATATACTTAGAATATCTCCCAAAACGTTCTGCCATGATATTATCAAGTGACTCGTTAATAATTTTTTCTATGATTTGTTCTTTTTTCATACTTATTAGTTCCGCAATAATTTTAATATAAAAAACGGCATTTTTCTTTCCTGCTAATTCATAAGCTGAAAAATTCTAAAAATTGGTGGAAAAAATTTTCAAATTAGTAGATTTTTTTACTTTTAAGCCTATTTTACTGTAAAATAAGTTTGTAATGTGGGAGGACGTATGACAAAAAAAGAATTTGTAACTAGAATCGCTGAAAGAATTGATGTTCCAGTTAAAAAAGCTGAACAATTTCTAGACGCATTTGTATTTATCTTAAAAGAAGAACTTATCGCTGAAGAAAAAGTTCAACTATCTGACTTAGGAACATTTTCTACACAGATCAAACGTGGGCGTACAACAAAGAACGCTTTCACAGGAGAACTTTTAGAAATTCCTGAAAAACGTGTTGTTAAATACAAACCTTCTAAATACTTACGTGAATTAGTTGATTTTTAATCTAAACTAAATAACATATAAAATCAAGTACTCCTGGAAATGTTATCGGTACTTCCTTCGAGTGCTTTTTTATAATTTCAAAACTAAGCGAACCTTCTTCGTTTAGTTTTTTTAGTTTAATTGATGAAATGATAAAAAACTTGTTTTGAACAAAAAAATAAATGACATAAAAGCCTATTCCTCCGTTTTCTTCAATCTTGTTTAAATAGTTCATTTGATGCGTTTTAACGCTTGTTTTTTCAAGCCTATTACTCTTAGTCATTTTAGCTTCAAAAGCAATGAATTTACCTTGGTAGCAGCCATAATAGTCAACTGTAGACTTTTGTTTAATCGTCCCTTTAACCTTAATTCTTTCTTCGTTTTTAGAGACATTCTTGAAATTAACTGGAACACAATTCTTTTCAATATATGCAATTTTATTTTTTGAATAAAACTCAATTGTTTTATTGATAATTTGTTCTAAAAGCATTCCACGATTTTTATGAGTATTTAACACGTTAATATATTGATAATATTTTCTAAAAATATTCAAAAAAAGATAAAAAAAGGAAAAACTACAAGTTTTTCCATAAAAAAAGCAGCAACGCTGCTCAATATCGTTTTGGCGGGGGTTACAGGAATCGAACCCGTCTTGACGGTTTTGGAGACCGCTGCATTGCCACTGTGCTAAACCCCCGTAAAATAATCTAAATGATTATTTACCAAATTTGAAGTGACAGACATCACCGTCTTGCATGATGTATGTTTTTCCCTCCTGACGCATTTTACCTGCTTCACGAGCTCCAGTTTCACCTTCATTATCGATATAATCTTGGTATGAGATGACTTCTGCTTTAATAAATTTCTTTTCAAAATCTGTATGAATGATACCTGCACATTGAGGTGCTGCCATACCTTTTTTGAATACTCATGCTCTAACTTCAACCACACCAGCTGTAAAATAAGTTTGTAGGTTTAATAACGAAAAAGCTTCTCTTGTTAAAATATCAAGACCACTTTCTTCGACACCGTACATTGAAAGAAACTCTTTAGCTTCTTCTTCATCCTCTATTTGAATTAACTCTGATTCCATTTTGACAGAAATAGGAATGATTTTTGTATCAACTGGTAAAGAGTTTTTAAGTTTTAAGTATAAGGCATCATTTTGATAGTCTGTAATTTGTTCATTTGACATATTAGCGACGTATAAAATTGGTTTCAGAGTTAAAAGTTGATACCCTTTTATGATTTTGTATTGTTCCTCGCTTAAATCAGCTTCTCTAGCAGGCTTTTCGCTTTCAAGTAATGCTTTTATTTTTAAAGCAGCATCTTTTTCAGCAATTGCTGTTTTATCGCCTGATTTAGCTTTTTTCTCAACTCTGTGTAAAACATTGTTAATTGTTTCTAAGTCGGCAAGAATTAGCTCAAGATTAATAATTTTCTGATCTCTTTCAGGATCAACTGAATTAGCAACGTGCATAATATCTGTGTTTTCAAAACATCTAACAACATGAATAATCGCATCTACTTCACGAATGTTTGAAAGAAACTTGTTTCCAAGACCTTCGCCACGTGATGCACCTTCAACCAAACCTGCAATATCAACAAAATCAAAAGTTGCATAAACCACTTTTTTGGGATTAACAAATTTTGAAATTTCATCAATTCTTTTATCTTTTAAAACAACGGAAGAAATATTAGGTTCAATCGTTGTAAAGGCGTAGTTAGATGCTTCTACTTGCTTTTTGGTCAAAGAACTAAAAAGCGTACTTTTACCAACATTTGGTAAACCTACAATACCTGCTTTTAATGACATAAAAACTCCTTAAAATCCTTATTTATAGATGAAAAAAACGACTTTTACGGTCGTTTTTAACAAATGGGGCGATCGACGGGATTCGAACCCGCGTATGACGGAACCACAACCCGCTGTGTTAACCTCTTCACCACGATCGCCATAGCTAAAAAATTATAGCATAAAAAAGAAATAATAATACATTTAAATTTTTGAATTTTATAGATGTGTGTATAAACGTAAATTAAAAAATACTGGATTTTTCCAGTATTTTTATGCTATCTAATTTTTACAAAGAATGTATCGATTGATGTTGAGTATAGCGAGTTACGCGCTGCTCTTTTCTTAAGATTTACAGTTCCTGTTTCGCTATAATCTCTCCCATCACCATTTGCTCCGACAGGTGTAAGAATTATTGATTTAGCACCGTTTGCTCCTCAATCAACTCTTGTTCATCTAACCGTCGCTTGACCACCACTGATAGGTCAAATTGGGTCTGCAAACTGTTCTGTTGTGGTGTTTGAAGCCCCAACAAGTGTAAATTGAGAACCCTGTCCATAAGCAACGACTTTTTCATGAACTGATGAATAAGCTCAAAGAACTTTATTAAGCAATTCACTTGATAATTTAGATTTATCAGGCAGTGCTTCTACTTCTTCGTATATTCGATTGTACTTAGCAACATTTTCAGGACTTTTATCCCTGTTATTATTTGTTATATTCTTAAGTTCAGTAATACGTTCCATTTGGGTTGCACTTCTTAAAAATAGTGCATTTTCTACTCATGAATTATAGATGTAAAGGTCTTTAGTGTTTGTATCATACTCGAAAGCAAATTTATATGCATTTACAGACGATGCAGCACCACGGTCCTCATAATTTGTATAAGCTCATCATTGAGGGTTATAAATATTCAATTGCGATTTCAATCTGTTGTCATAGTGTTGAGGTGTAAACGGCTGACCTTGAATACTTCCTGTTCCTGCGATTGGGGAACCAATAAATTGCCCAGGAGTAAACGTGTATAGGGCAATTTCTTGTGTACCATCAAAAGCCTCTAACCTTGCAATTTGTTTGCTATTATCTAGCAATACGGAAGTATTGTAAGTTACTGAAAGTGATGATCCAGAGTTAATTTTAAATCCGTATTTTTCATTGGTAGAAGGATCTGAACCATCGTAGGCAACAGTTATTCTACCTTGATTACTTCCAGGTCTAACAAAGTTTCAGTCTGAACCAGGCGCTTTATTTTGCTCTGTTCCATAAACAATCTTTTTGTAAATACCGTAAGCTTTAGAAACTACTTGTGCAGCAGACATATTACTTGGAATATGTCATCCTGCTTCTTCTGCATTGAAGACTTTCACTCTCGCAGCTTGTGCAATTGTATTGTCATCTGTATAGAAAATTTTTGAAAGACCTCTTGGAAGTTCAATTCTGTCTATTGTGTCAAATGTTATTTCGATTTGTTTGTCAATTGTGTGACTTTTTAGTTCAGAGTTATCCGAAGTAAATTGATAACTCAATTTAACTCTTATTGTCTTTCTATCCACGTCAGCTGTTTGAACATCTTCATCATATCATTTAGTTGAGTCTCATTTTTTTAGTCTTACTCTAAATGCATTTTGAGCAAAAATAGATTTTTCTTGTTCTTCAGAAGTAAAATCTTTTGTTGTAAATGAGAATTGTTTGAAGTTTTGTAAGAATGTGTCATTATCAGTTATATCTAAAAATTCACTATCAGAAGGCAATATTGATGTGATAGATCTTAAAAAAGCTTCTTTAGTTAATTTCTCTACAGGAATAGCAATTTTAAACTTTTCTCCAAATGTTACATTTCCTGAATTTGCCTGTGATACAGGTGGTAAAGGAATTTGAACATTTGAACTCGATGTTAATTGACCAAATAATAAATTTAGAATATTTCCTTGATGTATTCAATCTTTATGTTCGGTCGCTTTTGTGAATGATCCTTTAATTGCTTCGATCAATTCTGTAGATGAACCATCTAAATCCTTAACTACATAAGTGTCTAAAGTTGATTGTGATTTTTCAACTTGTAAATTAGTTGGTAATTTAGCGATTGCTTCTTCTACTGACTGTTTGTGTTGGTTGTAAAGATTTTTTACTTCTCTTGTGTAATCTGAATCAGTTTCGTATTCTATACCTACGTAAAGATCTTTAAATACAGCTACTAAAGGATTTACAGATGTAGCTTCCGAAATTCTTGATTGTAGTAATACTTCAAATTCAACAAATGCGTCATTAAGATCTTGAAGTCTTTTAGCAAATGATGATAAGTTTGTGGCTTCATCTTCATTTTTTACTGAATCATAATCTGTTGCGAGCGATTCGTAATTACTTTTAAGACTTGTGTACAGGTCTTTTAGTGTTTCAAGACCGTTGTAATCAAAAGGATTCTTATCTGGTGTTGAAGCAATAAATGCATCCATTGATTCAACAAATACAGGATAGAAACCACGTGTTTGACCCGAATCAGCTGTAGGACTCATTTTTTTGCTGAACTGTTCTCTGATTTTCGCTTTAGTTTGGGCAACCACTCCTGAACTCCCTGAGTTAACAACTTCAAGAAGTTTAGAAATTTTCACTTCGTAATTATCCTCAGAATCATAAGATTCGTTTTCGACAGCATCCATAGTTTCTTTTAGAGCCTGTAAAGCAGATAAATCAGATGTTTGAATACCTGCTCCAAACTGAGCTTGTTGGTTTAGAGGACCAAACTCTTCTTGAAGACTTGTAAGAATATCTTTAGCTTCAGTAACTTTTTGTAATGCACTATCGTAAACTTTAACGACTTGTTCTATAACGCCTGATTTGGCTTGTCTTAAGTATTTATTCACCTCGCCAAAAGAAAGTGTTTCGATAGGGGTTGCAGAACCAGATACTCTCAGAGCATCTAAAGCATCTATAGAGTCTCTTTTAAACGCTTCAGTTAAATAATCTTCCGTTCCAAAAAGGGTTGTTAAACTTGATTTTCTTGAAGGATTTCCTGTGTCATCTGTTAAGAAATTCTTAAGATTAAGATCAAGTTCAAGTTGAGTATTGATTTGATTTCTTTTTGCAGTTAAGATTTGCTGGTTAATTGTTGCTAGATCTGCTGCAAGTGTTTTCTTAGTTGCTTCAACATTTGGTTTAGCAACCAAAGCTTGTTGAGCAAGAGTTTTTTTGTTTTGTAGTTCTAAAAATTTTGATGTTACTTCAGCACTATCTAAGAAAGGATCTTTTAATAGTAAGTAAGAATCGGAAACTAGAATTGCATTTTTTAATTTCTTTGCGTTTTCAAGTGCATATTTAATTAATTTGTTTTTCTTATCTGCATCAGCTTCATCAGCATTTTTAAAGAATGTTTCAAAAACTTCTTCAGGATCTGAATTTGGTTGTAAATAAACAGATCAGAATTCAGTTATTAATGCATCAATCGGTTCTCTTTCGTGCACTGTGTTGTTTTCAACCAAGATTGTTGTAGATTTAAACTCTTGATAAACCTGTGAGTATTCAAAAAGAATGTTTAAACGGTGGTAAGCATCAGAAACTTGCTCAAGTTTTTGAGTAATCTGATCTTGATAATTTGCTGGTATTTCTTCAAGATTTATTAAGTCTTTGGCTTCTTGAATTAATGCTGAAGCCCCTTCTTTTTGTTCCCTTATTCTTCTTGGACTTTCGTTTGGATCTGGATTATTAGGATCATCACTAGGTGCAATAACACGATTATTTAAGTTTTCATACCTTGCAGTTTGAGCTGCTAATTCTTTAATTACAGCCACAAAATCACGGTATGACAGAGCTTGTTGTCTTAAATCGTACAGTTCACCTTCGTTTTGATCTTCATTCAGGTCTAAACTTTTATCATTTCTTCTTATAAGTGACTTTACTCTCTTGTTTACAGCATTTTTAGCCAAAATCTCTTCTGATTTGAATGTGTTTCCATCAAGTATTGACTCAAGAACAGTATTGGTTTCGTTTCTGTACTCATTAACTGCTGTATATAATTCTTGTTTTTTTCTTGCTTCACGAACACTTAGTTGATCATTTTGTGATTCATTTGCTCTTAAACCTTCTGAAGAACTAGGAGGATTAAGAGGTGCAGGTACTGTAGATCATAATAATCTTGTTAAACGGTCGGCGTCAGTGATATTCCCTGTATAGCCTTCGTTTAATAATCTTGTTATTTGCTCTGAAAGTTCTTTTTGGAAAGCAACTAGATCTTTTGCTTCTGCTTCGAATTTTGCTTTTACTTGAGCTAGTTTTTCGATTGCATTAGCATCACCAGATTCAGCAATTGAAGCTGCATAAAGATCGTAGCTTTCAAGATATTCTTGCATTGCTCTACGCTTTGCAACACCTGATCCTTCAGGGTCTAATCTATGGAAGCTTACTGATCTTAAGATTTCACTTTGTTCTTTAATTAAAGTGTTAAGATCATCAACCATGATTAGTCTTTGAGTCATGACTTGCAATTCTTCTTTTATTCTTGTTATTGCATCTATATCATTTGCGCTTGAATAAATGTTTTGAGCTTCCTTGATTTTTTGGTCCAATGCAGCTCTCAATTTTCTCACACCTGGTGCACTTGGATTTACTAACCCTGGTTGTCCTGGTGAAGCGATTTGTGTTGCATCTGTAGCTGTCTTGATCTCTTTGGCTAGATCAACGAATTCATTAATATTGTTGGCTATTAAATTAACACGGTTATCGATTGCGTTTAGCCCTTGTACACCATTTTGATCTTCAAGTGATTCGCTTAGATTGATCTGACTGATCATTTTATCTAAAACTTCGTCTACTACAGCTTTTTGTTCAGGTAAAACTTCTGATTGTTGAGCATCTAAAGCATCTTTTAGACGTTTTCTAATACCTTCATTTCCTGCTGTAGTTGATTCAATATTATTTTTGATTCTATTTCTGATGTCAGCAATCTGACTTTCTTGGTTTAGGACATCTCTTAATTTAGAATAGAAACCTTTTTGATCTCCTTCATCTGGTATACCTAAGTAATCAGGTGAAATTGGTTTAAATTCTTCAAGAGCATTTCTCAAGTTTTGAATTGATTGGGTGTTAACTTCCTTGCCTTGTGATTCTGCTTCTGTAAGCTCCTTGATTTTATCAGCCGTTTGTTCTTGAAGTTTTACCATTGAAAGTTGGTTTTTGGCTGTTTCATACATAGCTTCAACTTGTTCAGGAGTTAAGCTTGGGTCATTTATAGCTGCTTGAATTGCTGCAATGTATCTTTCTGCATCTGCTTTTACTTTGTCATGTTCTGGACTTGTGCCAAAGTCAGACGATTTTAGAAAGGCATCTATTTCAGCTAATTTAGCTTTTACTTTGTCTTTGTTTAGGGCAGCTTCAAGTTGTCTTTCAAAGTCAGCTATTTCTTGAGTACCATTTAATACTTTGTCGTTTTTGGCTGCTTCATAAGCTTTTTTGGCTTGAGCATAAAAACTTGAATCATCTAGACCTAATGTTTCTGCCGAAGAATCCAATCTTTCTTGAAGAGCATCAATAGCTGTCACTTTTTGGTCATATTCGTTATTTTCTGTGACTTTTTGCTCTCTTAAATCTTCCATTTTATCTTCAAGAGCTTTTCTTTTTGCTTTTAGGTCTTCAACAGTTAAATTATCGTTGTATAAGGCTTCTAGCATTTCTGCTTTAAGCTTTTCAACTTCTTTTTTAGTTTCTTCATGTACTTTTCAGTCTTTTTCTTCACCTAAAATATCATCTAATTCAGCAATTTTAGATGCTAAATTCTTTTTCTCTTCTATTAAAGGTTTAGCTGCTCTAAGGGCATCGATTTTAGCTTGTGCTTCTTCAGCAGAATCTGAAGGATTAATTTCATTTTGATTCATTAAATCTTCAACGTATCTTGCAACTAGCTCACTTGTTTGATGATCTAATGCGTCATAAATATCTTGAATATCTTTTAATTCATTAGCAAGTTCTGCTTCTTTTTCCATTTTTTCAGCAAAAACACCTAGTTTATCTAAATCTGTTTCAGTCAAGGCTGAATTTACTTCTCTATCCAGTGACGCTAAATCATCACGGTTGTTTGAAGCTGGTTTAGAATCGTTATTTGATTTTGTAGCTTGTGCTGAATCATTTAGTTTTTGAATTTTATCTTTTAAGAAAGAAGCCTTGATATTTTCTTCATTGTTTTCAATTTGATTTTTAAGAGTATCAACACCTAATAAATTAGGAATGTTTCCATTTTTAAGAGATTCAATCATTGCTGATGCCTGTGATTGTAGTTCATCATTTTTAGCAAAAGCTTGGTTTGTTCTATCCCCTACGAATTTACTTGATTCAACTGAAGATTTTGTTGAATTAGAAGCTGCTTGAGCTTTTTCTAATTCATTAAGAGGTTCGACCAATGCATAAAGTGAATCAATTTCTTTATCCACTTTTGAAACAAATTCAGGTGTTATTTCTTCAGTGTCAATTTGCGTTTGTAATTTATCAATTTGAGCTTGAAGAGCCTGTGCTGCAGGTGAATTTGGATTAGCGAATGTTTCGTCTTTTTTCTTTCTCAGTTCTCTCAATTTATCTTCTAGATCAAGTTTCAGCATCGCTTTTTCTAATTCTTTTCTTTTTGCTTCAAGCTGTTCATTTGCTTTAGCTACTTCAATAAGTGAAGCATTTGGTGTTGAGAATAATGCCTTAACTTTAGCTCTTTCAACTTCTAGAGCCTCAATTTGAGGAGCTAAAATATCAGCTGCCTTATGACTTTTAGCTTTATCTAAAAGGTCGCTTGATTTTTTATCTGTATTACTTAAGTTTTTAAAGGCTTCTCCTGTATTAACCATGTTTTGAAGTCCAGCAGTAATACTATTAATCTCATCTAGAGTTTCTTGCGAACTATCACCTTCATCAGCTGCTTTTCTTAGTTCTGCAAGCCTTACATTTTTATTTTTGTACTCTTCAATTCTTGCTAATTCATTTTCTGAGAATTGGTACTCAGGGTTACCGTCCGAGAAAACCGTTTCTAAAAAGTCACTTGCAAAAAGTGATTGCTTATTGGCTTCAGTTACTTGTGCAGCAATTTTAACGTTTCTGATTTTATCTTCGACTTTTCCAAAGTTTCTAAATAACTCAACCGAAGGAATAGGATTGTTTTCTTCGACATCGTTTTGAATTTCTTTGATTAGCTCCTCACTTGATTTTAAAACCGATTCATTTTGATCAAGCGATTGCTGTGAAAGTCTGTTGTTTTGATATTTTAAGTCTTCAATTAAATTTCTTAAGTGTTCTTTTAATAAAGAACGCATTTTTTCATTTATCGACTGTTTTATAGGAGTTAATGCAAATCCAGGTAAACTAGAATCTCTAAACATAGTGTCAATTTCAGATAGCAAGCTTGAAATTTCACCGTTAATATTCTCCCTTAAATAAGCAGAAGACTTTACAACTCTTAGTTGAAATGCAATAATTGAGACATCACCGTAAGTTTGGTTTTTGGAATCTAATTCTTGAGATTCTTTTTTGATTAGTTCTAAAGCTTGATTCAGCTTAGAATCAAGATCTTGATCAACTGATAGTAAACTTTCTACACGAGATTCAACAACTGCTTTTTCTGAAGCATTTACAATACGTGAATCTTGGGCTTCTGTCAGTTCATTTTTCAGATCTTTATATGCGTCTGATAATAGCATTGCTTTTTGAAAGTTCGATTGTAACTCTTTGCTTTTTTGACGTAAGTCGTCGCCAGAGAGAGTTGAAATTAAACTTGCTAGTTTTGAAATTTCGTTTTTTACAATTGAAAGCTCTTCTGGAAGCTTAACAACTGCTTTTGAGATTTCTGAAGCTTGGTCGTGAATTTGAGAATCTGTTTTTGTTTCATCTTTAAGAGACTCATAAAAAGAAGTTAAAGATGTCTTAATTGTTTCGAAATCAACTTTAGAAGATGCAATCGCTTCGTCATCGTTAGCTTTTTGTAGAAGCTCTTCGATTTGTGATTTTATAGTTTCAGAAGTGCTAGTTGCTTCTTTTACTAAATTCAATTTTTCTTTAAGTTGTTGGATTTCTTCGATCGTTTCTGAAGAATCTTCTAAAAGTTTTTTAGCGCTTAAATATGTTGAATTTACTAAAGCAGAAGTAATTTGGACATCATTTCATCTAAGATCTTTTTGGACTACTGTTTTCAATAAGTCTTCGATTGTTTTAACTATGTTTTGAGATAGATTAGAGTGTTTTTCTTCATTCTCTTTTGCAAAGTTGTAAGCATCTTGAATCGAATCAAGGTAAGAGTTTATTTTTTGATTTTGTACTTCTAAAATTTGATTTAAACCTTTTTTGAAGGCATTTAAGAAATTAGCTTTTTGTTCTGAACTCAATTCATTTGCTTCTTCTTTAAATTTCTCAATTCAAACATCAGGCATTGAAAGTAATTGATTTTTTAGGTCTTTTTCTCTTATTCTATCAAGCTGATTATCTAAAAAGTAGACTCAAAACTCCTTTTCTCTTTCCTTGTTATTAAATTTGATTGAATCTAATTTTTCGATTACTTTATCCAAGAATAGGCTTTGAGCGTCTTCCATTTTTGCAAGTTGCTCTTTTAACGATACTTGTTCTTCTGAATCTGATTGATAATCATCAACATTTAACTTTTGATCGTGTTTTACAGCATCAAATGCATTTTGAAGTTCTTGTACATCTTGGTTATTTAAATCTAAATAATCTTTGTATATTTTGAAATTAATCTCTGATTCAGAGAAAACTTTGTAGACAGAATCTTGATTTTTAACATGTAAATCTTGCGAAAGTAAATAAGCAAAAGTACCCAATCCAATTGAAATAGGGAAAGTGATACCTGCTGTAATTAAACTACCTTTTAATACTTTATTTGTTTTGCTACTCATGTTTCTCCTTATTGAATTTTGAATTTCATTTCAAATTTTTCTATTTTATCTACAAAGTTAGAGTCTTCGCCTCAATCTTTTGATTCAGGTCTATTGAATACTCCGTTAGAGTCTGGTTTTAGGATGTTTATTCCTCTTCAATTTAATCCCTTATAAGCAGTTCTGGTTCATTGATGGAATTTAATATTATTTAATGTGTTTTGAGCAAACGCTTCTGGTGTAGAAACTATTTTTGAATCACCATCTGCCTTGGCATTGAAAATGTAAAAGTTTTTACCAAAATCATCATCGCTTAATTTTACAACTTGAGGAGTTGTACCTGAATTTTTATCAAACCTATTTATTATCAGAAGCCTAATAACCAATGCTGCGTTGCCATTTACAGATACACTATTGTTATCTACTAAACCTGGGCCGGCATTTCTTGTCATAGGAATAGAAATAATAATAGGAAGAACTGAAAGTACTTTTCCTGCATCTTTTGATTCATTAAATCTATATCTCTGTTCTCAATATTCAATCAAGTTATTTTGATTTCAAGTGTCTCTTCCTAAGTTAACTGGGAAATCGTTATCTCAATAAACCCCTCTTGTTTCAGTATATTTAATTTCATCATCACTCATAAATACAGGGTTTAAAGGTTTTCAGTAAACGAAATCTCCATGTTGTGTGTAACCATTGAAATCTGGTTTCATTTTAATTTTAATTCTGAAAGAATCAGGGCTAGTAGTTTGATTGTATGAACCTAGTTCTTGATTTTGACCATCAGCAGTTGTGAAAGGTAATGTTGTACTTCTGTCTTCAGGAAGTGATATTTGAGCATCAATATCTTCATCGACTCTTTCTGTGTAATAGCTCAGTTTTTTGTCGATAAGTGTTTTATGACCTGCGTTTGCAAACGCAGAAGCTAAATATGCAGCCGTTTGAATTGGTTCCCATCCAGCTTCTTCAGATGTAAATAATGTATTACCTATATTCGTGGTAGATAACATTTCTTTATTTACTCTTATCTCGCTGAATGTTTTAAACGTAATTGCTACATTTTTATATAAAGCATTTAATTTTTCTACATTGTAAAATGCACTGTTTGCTTGTGTAATTGATGTCGGTCTTACATATTCAAAATACAAGTTTACAAAACCTTTTTTAATAGTTGTGTCTGACTGTAAAACTAAGTCTACGAAAGAAGAAGCATCGCTTTCTTTTAGTAAGTAAACCTTGAAGTTATCTGACTTGAAGAATTCTGCTGCAGTTCCTTTTAGAATGTTCATTTGCTCAAATTTTTCAAGTAGTTTTGCTTTATCTTTGCCTTGTTCGGGCGATAAATTAATTGCTTTATAACTACGTCCGTTAATTTCTTTATCAGTTACCGTTAAGTTTGCTTCGTTTCTTCCATCTTCGGTGTCTACTATTTTTTTGAACACTTCACCAGATGTTGCATCTAAAGGTTTGTTGTTTTGGTAAACCAGTGGTGCACCTTCTTCTGTATTAACTTTTTCACCTAAAGAACTTAAAACAAGGCTGATATGTGATTCTGTATCGAATCATCTGCTAAATGATTCCATATTTTCAGCAACTTTTTTGATTGATGTAAACTCTTCCGTTCTTGTAGATTTAGCTTTTGAATCATCTTGTTTGTTTAAAGCTTGAAGTGCAGCATTCATTACTTTTGCAATGTCTGCTGATTTTTGATATTCAAATATTGCTTTTTCATATCTTGTTTCAATATTATTTTCTGAAAGGTTAGATAAAAATTCTTTAATTTGAGTCAATCCAACATATGATGAATCTCCTAAAATTGCCTTGTTTACAGTATTTTTCAGTGAATTAGCATCTGATGTATCAGAACCATAAATTAACATGTCAGCTTTTCTGTTTGCAACTGTTAATTTAGCAACTGCTTGTTTGTATTTTTCAAATTGAGCAGTTCTTTCTTGTTTAACTTGCTCAGAAACAGCTTGTTCTTGTGAAACGTTTCTATCTTCAACTCTTGCTGATAAAGTTTTAACATCTGAAATTGCTGTATAGCTTGTGTTAAATCCGTCGAATCTATTTTTTAGTTCACTAGATTCTTGGGGAAATCCAAGTTTCTTAAGAACTGTATAAATATTTGAAGTAGAGTTTTCATCAGTGGTTTTGAATTGCTCAGCTAACCTATCGAATTGTGTAGATTCAGCCTTAAGTTTAGGAACTGAAAGAATATTGATTCTTGAATATAAAGTATCTAGGTTTCTTGAATGTCCTGAAATTTCAAGAGCAACAACTCTCATTTGATCTAAATAAGCTGATAAATCATCTTGGTTCGCTTTTGCTGCATTAACTTTTGTCTCCATCGATTCAAAAGTAAGAATCGATTCGAATAGCTCAACATCAGATTGTGATATCCCTGCTGTTTGTAATGCTGCTGACCCGTCGATTGTTTCTGATTCTCCAGTAATTCCGTTTTTAAAGATTTCAAAGTAAGGTTGATATCTGTCTTTGTATGACTTAAATTTGTTTGATTCTCATGATCACACTTTGTCGAATTGATCTTTAAGAGCTTGCACAGAAGCTTTTAGTTTTTCATTTGTATCTGTGTAAGCTTCAGGAGTATCTCTTGTTGTTCTTTCTAGCTGTGTAATCGCAACATCAACGAAGTTAGAGTTAATAGGTGATGTTGTTGCGTTTGAGTAAAGTGAAGTCATCAATCTATTAAGTCTTTTTGCTGCTGCAAGTTGATTTTTGACTTCATCTGATTTTGCTTTTTTCAGTCTTGAGATTAAACCTGAAGTTGAGTTCATTAAATCACCTTCAAATTTAATTTTTTTAGACTCATCATGGTTTACGTCATAAAGAGCAATTTCAGATTCAGAAACTTTACTTTGAATGTCTGTAAATAACGCTAAAATATCATTTTTTCTTGAGAATTGTTCATTTGTTTCGTTTTTAACTGCTAAGTACGATTTAGCGATATGAACAGCTTTTCTAAGTGAAACAGTGTTTTCTTTAGCTACTAAGTAAGACTCGTTTGTATTACCTTCGATATATTTGTTTCTTAAATCATCATAAGTTTCTTGATTTTTAGGAAGTCCTGTTTCAAGTAATTCGAATGGCTTTCTAATAATATTTCTTAATGGTGTTTTATCAGAATTAGAACCGTCCACTAGCATGTAATCAACAAGCTGTCCATTTTGTTCTGCAACTGTATTATAGTCTTCTAGAGATTTAAGAGCTTTCGAAACTGCTATACCTAAATCCAGCAATGCTGTTAAATTTGCCAAGTCATCCGAAAATCTTTGAAGCTCAATTGAACTTTTATTTTTAAAGTAAATTGAACCGTTTTCTTCGATTTGAGCAATTATTGCTTTTAAGTCTCTTACTGTATTACTTAAATCTTCAGTTACAGATGGATTATTTACTTCCTGAATATAAGTCTCTGCCTTGTTTATACCATCTTTCGCAAGTTGTACTTTATCCGCTACCTCAATGTATTGCTCAAAAACACTGTCAAACAGTCCCGATTCTGCAGATACATTTTGGAATAATATTTCTTGATCATCTGCACTTAAGTTGTTTGCACTATTTGCGATTTTTTGCGCTTGTTCATGGTAGAACTTATTATTATTAGCCCAAATTAAGTTGTACTTAGTAGGCATTAAAGCTGCATCACCTTTTAATTGATTGTACTCTGAGTATTTAAGAGCTTTATTTCTGTTTGCATCATAATCAGGTTCAGAGTTTGAGGCTCTATTAAAGATCAATTCATCAAGAGTTCTTTTTCTAGATTTGTAAAGATTTCAAACATCTCTTGTTTCTTCTTCTAATCTACCTGGAATGATTCTTTCAATGTTTGTAAAGTTTTGCATTTCAGGATCTCTTAAAGATGGAATAGATCTTAAGATTGCGTTAGCATATTTTTGAGCATCTTTTTCAAAACCATATGTTGCTTGTTCGTTTTGATCATTATGAACTACACCTGTATAATCTGTATCTTCTTTAATTGTTGTATAAGATTTAGTTCCGTCTGCTGAAGTTCCGATTTGCACTTTATGTTTGTCAAGCAATGATTTAAGAGGTGGTATTTGTGATAATAAATCTTCTAAAACGTCTGTTTTATCTGCGTTTTCGTAAACTTGAGTGATTAATGAATCAATGAACTTGTCAAAAAGATCTTTAGCTTCAGCACCAGATTGTGGCTTTTCTGCTGGAAGAGTTCCATCTCCATCAGGGTAGGTGATCGCAGCTAGTTCAGCTTTAATTTCCTTAAATTTATTTGCTGCTTCTTTTGATTTATTTAAGTTATCAAGAAGAGTTTGTATTTCTTCTTGTCTTTGTTGAATTTGCTCTGGTGTTAAAGTTAAGTATTCGTTTTGAGTTTTTTCTGTTAATTTTTTGATTTCATCTCTAATTTTGATTTCTGCAGGGTCTTGTGAGTTTTCTAATTCAGCCGCTTTATCATTCGCTGTTTTAACATCACGACCTAGAGCAATTAACGAATCTCTTTTATCTCTTAGATCTTCTAGTTTTCCATCCACAGGAATAATTTGTGCTTTATCAGTTACTCCTGTTAGTTCAGTAGTTAGAGCATCTGTCGCACCTTTTAAAACCTCAGCAAGTTTAGGATCTAAAACGTTGTTGTTTGCTGTAAGTGTTGTTTCAAGGTTATTTTTAAATTGATCAATAGCTGATTGCTGAAGATTTTTTGCTTTCTGTAATTCTGCATTATCAACGAAAGCTTGAAGTAAATCTTTGTTATCTTGACGAATTTCAGACACCGAAACATCAGAAGCTTTTCTTAGGCTTCCGTTTGTTTGTGTAGCTGGGACATTTTCTTTTAAAGCTACAATAATCTTTTGTCTTTCAGCTTCTGCTGTTTCAGAATTGGCTGATTCTGGCTGGTTTAATTGCTCAATAACTGATTTCTGTCTTTCTGCTAAAGCTTCTAGAGCATCTAATTTCGCAATAGCTGCTTTAACATCAGAAACTTTGTTAATGTCATCGATTGAGCTTGCTTCGTTTCCGATTAAATCAGCAAGAGCGTTCATTTTATCTTTAACTTCTTGAGTTGTTCCATCGCTGTTTGTAACTTCAGGAAGATTTGATATTTTATCTTTAAGATCAGCAAGTTTTTTAGCTGCTAAGTCTTTTTGGTAAGCTAAGTCTAGTTTCTTTTGAAGTTCTTTAAGTTGCTGTGTTGTAGTTGGGTAAGATCCATCAGAATTTTGTTTTGCTTTAATGTCATCAAACTCAGCGAAGATTTCATCAATTTTTGTCTTATTCGTTACACCATCAAGAGCTGCTTGGTCATTATAGAAAGTTCTTAGATTTTCTAAGTTAGCTACTGTATCATCATACTCTTTTTGTGTTCTTGCTTTTTGAGCTTCTGCTTCCTGAGTTGCTCTTTTAATTTCAGACTTGATAATAGCAAGTCTTGCTTGTGTTGTGTCAGGATTATTCAATTCTGCTTGGTATTTAGCTACTAACGCTTTTACATCATCTGCATCTTGTTCATGAATTGCTTTTTTAGAGTCTTGTTCACTATAAACTGCTGCAAGTTTTTCAAGTTCATCATTAATGTCTTTTCTGAGTTCTGTTTTACCTTGTTCTGTTTTGATGTTCTTAACTTTTAGTGCATAAGCATTTTTGTCATCATCTAAACCTATTGCGTTATTAGCAATAACATTTTTTAGATTTTCATAAGCTTCAGGATGTTGATCTTTATCAATAGTGTCAAGTTGTTCTTGAGCTTCTTTTAAAGTTTGTGCTAAAGTAACAGCACTCTCAATTTGTTGCTGCATTTCTTGAAGCTCTTGCTGAGTTGCTTTTGGTTCTTTTGCTAAAAGATCGTTCATTTTTTGCACTAAAGCATCAACTTAAGCGTTAGCCTGTGAATAAGGATCGTTAGCTACATTATCCCCTTCATATTTGACTAACTTCTTAGCTGAATTTTTAAGTAAAGCACGTGTTAGAGCATCATCAAGATTTTCTTGTTCACTTTGAGCTTGTGAAGTCAAATCATCATATGTTTGAGCTGGCGTTACAGTTCCGTTGTTTAGATTTTTTAATAAATCTTGAATTTGAGCTAGTTTAGCTTGTGCTTGTTCAATTTCAGTTGTTGGGTTTAGTTCATCTAAATCAATATTTTGTGCTCTGGTAATTGCGTTTTGTAACTTATTAGCTTCTTTATTTAATTCCCTTGCTTTTGTTGCGTTATCGCTTAAAGTTTGCATTTGAGCAATAAGTGCGTCACGTTCATCTTGGCTTAAATCTGGATTGTTGATTTGATCTCTTAATTCTTGGGCTTTATTTAAGAAGTTTTCTTTAATTGCTTGTTCTTGATCACTTGCTCCTGCAAAAACGTTATTAATTTTGTCAACAATTTTAGCTGCAGCTTGATCTGCTTGGTGCTTTGCCTGTTTTTCTTTAAATTCGACAACTGCATCATCAAGATCTGAAGCTAATTCAATTGGGTTTGACTCATCTGGAGCATTAATAGCTTGTTCACCTTTATTTAAAAGGTCTTCGATTCTTTTAATTTCTTTTTGCAAGGCATCTGCTTCAACGGGCGAAACAACGGAAGCTAGAGCTTCTTTTGCTTTTGCTAATGATTCTTCAAGAGTTTTGAATTTTTCTGCATGATCAAGTACATTTTGAATTTTTTGCTGAATTTTGTCAAACTCAGCTTTTTTAGCTTCTTCTGATAAAGAAGGCGACAACGAAATTAACTCAC
Source organism: Mycoplasma sp. Ms02 (assembly GCF_019720735.1). Classification (GTDB taxonomy): domain Bacteria; phylum Bacillota_I; class Bacilli_A; order Mycoplasmatales; family Metamycoplasmataceae; genus Mycoplasmopsis. The sequence goes on from NZ_CP081302.1 coordinate 326,303, forward strand.
CTTGCTTTAAAAGTGAATCTAAGTCTTGTTGTAATTTTTGTCCAAATAAAGAATCTTTATCGAAGATATTTTTAAGACCTTCCTTTTTGTCTGCTGTAAATTCTCTTAGATTTTGTGTTGATTCATCTGTTCTAGAATCTTTTAGCAGTTTTTTGTATTCTTCGATCAAGAATTGAAGCTCTTGTCTTACTGCGGCAGAATCTTTTTGAATTAAAGGAAGTGCTTTTGAGTTTAAATCTCTTAAAAGTACTCTGTTTCTTGGAGAAAGTGAATCTTGCTCATCTAAAGCTTTTTGTGCTAATTGGTGTAGTAGATCAAGCTCTTTCTTATTAATGTCTCTAAGTTGGTTTGAAAGCTTTTGCAATTCATTTGATAAAGTCTCAACTGATTTTTCATTGTCGACAAGACTTTTAGCTTTATTTGCGATTTCCTTTAGAGCATCCTTATCTACTTCTAGACCGTATTCATAGGCAAATTCAGCTTGTTTTTCAACTTCGTTTAAAAATTGTTTTAGCGTTAAGTTTAGCGAAGCTGAATCTTTTAATGTGTTAAGAAGGTCTGTGTAGCTTGTTAATAGTTTTTGTCCATCTGTTTGTGAAGATAATTCATTCAACTTATCAAGAATTGATTGCTTAAATTCTGGATCAATTGCATTTTCTTGTTCAAGTGAAGCGAGTTGCTTTTGAATTTCTGTTTGGAGAGCTTTGGCAGAATTTAATAATAATTTGGCTTTTTTAATTTGTGTTAATTTTTTAACCAATTCTTCTTTTGACATTTGGTCAAGATTTAAGTCTTTGTAGTTTGAAATTAAAGCTTCCTTTTGGTTTTCAGGTAAATCTAAGTTGCTTAAGTTTGCAATTTGTGCTTCGAGTTCACTTTTTAAGTTCACTTCTTGGTTTTGGAGATTAGAAATTGTTTGTATTTCGTTTTGTACAAGCTCTTTAAGTAAAGCAAGATCTTTTAGTTTATCTGAACTAAGAGTTGCTTCAGGAGAATTTGCGAGCTCTTTATAACTTGCCAGCTGTTCTTTGATTAAATCCTTGGCATCTTGACTTAAGGCTGCTGAATAAACCTCTGATTCAACTACTCTCAAAGTATTGCTAAAATCAGCCATAGCATCAGTTATGGCTTGTAAATTTTTACTTACTTGTGCTTCAGCACTATCTAGAAGATTAGAAGCTTCTTTTAAGTTGTCATGAGTATAACTTTCATGATCTAATAATTTTAAAACCTCAAGGGCATAAGAGCTGATCATTGCCTTTTCGGCAGGTGTTTTGTATGATGATGTTCCTTTTGCGATGTTGTCAATTAACCTTAATGCTTTTAATTCTAAATTAAATTCTAAATCTGTTTGACGATCAATTAAGTTGTCTGCTGATTTAAAGAAGTTGTTAAGAACTTCCTGTTTGTTATCAGCGTTTGCTAATGCTGCTTTGGTTGCGTTAAGTAAATCAGGTAGCGAACTTCTTAAATCATTGTCTTTAACTTGTTTTAAGTAATTTTCGAGTTGTTGATCTAATTCTTCTGGACTTGCTTTTAGAACTCTTGCTTTAGCTCTTAATTTACGAAGAACATTTCTTTTTCTTAACATATCTCCTAAAGAAGACTTTTTGTTATCAAGAAACTGTTGTGCATGTTCTAACTCATTTTGAAGCTCTTTTAAAAACTCAGGATCTAAATTTTCGTTATTCTCCTTAAGTAAATCTTCAAGAAGTTTTGCTTCTTTGTTAAGTGGATCAAAAAGATCGTGGGCGATTTTTTGATCTTCAGGGTTTACTCTTAAGTGATATAAATAAGCTAATGCACCGAATGCTCCTGCTCCTAAAAGGGATGTAGTTATTCCTAAGCCTACTCTTAACTTTTTGCCTTTACCATTCATATATCTCCTTCACAAAAAAAAAAAAAAAAAACAGATCCTTCAGCCATTTTGTATAGGTCTAGAGGCTGTTTTATAGGTGGTTAAAAATCTTTTTTTTAATTATAAATTAAAATTAAATTTTTTAAAGACTTCAAAGCATAAACGCAAAAAAAGTGTGGAAAAATCTGAAAATGTTTGCACAAGTGCAAATTAGGTTTACTTTGAAAGCCAAAAAGTGTAAAAAAACGCATTTAGAGTGCTAAATGCGTTAGTTTTGTAAGATTTTATTCGAACATATCCATGTCATCACCTAGGTCGTCTGAGTATGAATCATCTGAATCTTGGTCGAAGTCCATGTCTAAGTCATTTACAGATTCAATCATTTCCATTTCAAGATCTAAATCTTGGATTGAATCTTCGATGTAGTCATCTAAATCAGAGTTTAGACCTGCATCTTCAAGAGCACTTGGGTCATATTTGTTAGAGAAGTATGATTTTGGATCTCTAATATCATATTTACCTTTTAGCTCGTAATCAATGTTTGTTCCAGCAGGAATTTTTTGTCCTAAAATAATGTTTTCTTTTAGTCCATGCAAGTTGTCAACACGTTGTGAAATTGATGAGTTAACAAGAATTTTAGCTGTTTCTTGGTATGAAGCAGCAGCTAAGAACGAATCACTTAGCAATGGAGTTTGTTTAGCTCCACGGATTTTAACTTCACCAAAAGCAGGTCTTTTACCTTGTGATAATAATCTACCATTTTCTCTTTGGTAGACAAATGTGTCAACAAGCGATCCTGTGAAGAAGTTTGAATCTCCTGGGTCAGTAATCATAATTTTTGAAAGCATTTGTCTAATGATGATTTCAATGTACTTGTCAGAAATTGTGATACCTTGTAGACGGTATAAACGTTGAATTTCTTTTAGTAAGTAGTTTTGAACAGCACGAGTATCAACTGTTTCAAGAAGTTCTGTCAGCACAATTGGTCCTTCAACTAGTTTTTGACCTGGAATAACGTGATCACCTTTTTGAACACGTAGTTTTTGTGAAACACGTGCTTCATATCTTCTTTCAACTGGTCCTGTATCTTTTTGTGAAGTTACTTTAATTAAAAGAATATCTGTATCGTTTCCATCTTTATCTTTGGCTGTAGTAATATCACTTACAACACCGTGCTCAGCAGCAATTACAGCTGTACGTCCTCAAGGAGAGTCATAAGCATCGATTAACTCAATCAATCTACCAAATCCACCTGTAATATCTTCAACACCAGCAACCCCTCCTGTATGGAATGTACGCATGGTTAGCTGTGTTCCAGGTTCACCGATTGATTGTGCAGCAACAACCCCAACAGCTTCTCCGATGTTAACGATTCTGTTTGAAGCAAGGTCTTTTCCATAACATTTTTTACATACCCCGTTACGTGTATGACAAGAAAGAACTGATCTAATTTCCACTTCTTTTAGACCTAAGTCGTTAACGATTACGTTAACTAATTCAGGCGTAATTAAAGAGTTAGCAGGAATTACCACATTTCCATTAGCATCTGTAATTTCTCTGTTTGTAAATCTTCCACTAATTCTTTCTACAAGCGATTCAATAACTGTATCAGTTTTTGTATCTTTGATATCTTTAACAACGAATCCAAAGTCACTTCCACAGTCTTCTTCACGCACAACAATTCCTTGTGCAACGTCAACTAAACGACGTGTTAAGTATCCTGATTTAGCTGTGTTAAGAGCTGTATCTGTAAGTCCTTTACGGGCACCGTGAGTTGATGAATAGAATTCATATGCTGTTAGTCCGTCAAGGAATGAAGATTTAACAGGAATTTCAATTGTACTACGAACAACACGGTCGTTAGCAGCATCGGCTTTAAGAACTTTAGTGTTGTTGTTCATCAATCCACGCATACCAGCTAGCTGAACGAAGTTTGAAGTATTTCCACGAGCACCTGATGTAAACATCATAAATAGTGGGTTGTGTGGGTTTGCTTTTGTAACTTCTTTAAGGTCACTTTCAATGTTTTCCTTAATTTTTGATCATTTCTGAATTGTTAGCGTATAACGTTCGTCATCTGTTAAGAAACCTTGTTTGAAGTAGTCTTTTAATTGTTCAATGTATTCCTCACCTTCACGAATTTTTTCTTTTGTTGAAGAAATAGTCATGATGTCGTTCATTGAAATTGTTATACCTGAAAGTGTTGAGAATTTAAATCCTAAATCCTTGATTGTGTCAAGAATTTTAGCAACTTTGTTTGTGTATTCAAATCATACTTTTTCAAGTAGCTCTGTATATTGGAAGATGTTTCATTCAACTTCTTCGCCTTTTGATTGCCTTTGAAGTTCGTGATCAATTAGTGTTAAGTTTTCACGAATCATGTTTGCTAGTGTTTCTGCGTGCACAGGATCAATTAATTCATTTTTGTAATCCTTTAGTTGTGCAAGCTTCATGAAGACATCTTGAACATTGTGACGGTTTGTATCGTTAATGACGTCAGCAATATCTTCCATTGTTACAACAGCAACGTATTTTTCGTATGCTCTACGAACAATTTTTGAGATTTCTTTTTTACCTAAACCACCATTAATTGGTAAGTTTTTGATAAATTCTTTGAAGTCTTGTCCGTATCCAATTGTGTATTCTTCTAAGAAGTCTGCTGATGTATGAACAACTTCTACGTCATTCATTTTAACTGAGCCATCAACTGCAACCTTAGGTACTCTTGTAACTCTTTTACCAAAAACGAAATCAAAGTCTGAAGGGAATGAGTCATTAAATAAGATTTTACCCATTGTTGTGACAACATATTTTTTGTCGCTGTTAACTTTTAAGCTTGATTTGTTTAAAGCATCAATTGGTAAGACAATTCTTGAGTGTAACTCAATGAAGTCTTGTTCGTATGCTGTTTTTGCATCCTCAATACTTCCGTAGTATGAACCTTCACCTTTAGCGTTTTCTTTTTCAATTGTTAAGTAGTAAAGACCCAGAATAATATCTTGAGAAGGGTTGATGATAGGTTCACCATCCTTAGGTCCAAGAATGTTTTTTGAAGCTAACATCAATTCACGCGATTCACGAACAGCTTTGTCTGAAATTGGAACGTGAACAGCCATCTGGTCACCGTCGAAGTCAGCGTTGAAGGCTGTTGTTACAAGTGGGTGTAGCTTAATCGCTTTACCACGAATTAAAACAGGTTCAAAAGCTTGAATTGAAAGACGGTGAAGTGTAGGAGCACGGTTTAGAAGCACAGGTCTTCCTTCAATCGCTCTTTCTACGTATGGTCAAATCATTGGATCTAATGATTCAACTTTTTTCTTAGCAGCTTTAATTGAGTTGATTGTTTCGTCGTTTTTAATAATTTCTCTAATGATTCAAGGTTCAAATAATTTTGAAGCCATATCACGAGGAATACCAACTTGGTGCATTTTTAGTGTTGGTCCAACGACAATAACGCTACGTCCAGAGTAGTCGACACGCTTACCAAGTAAGTTTTGACGGAAACGACCTTTTTTACCTGTAATTGCGTCAGAAATAGATTTTAAAGGACGTGAATCTTTTGAAACAACAGGGCTTGGTTTTTTACGTCCGTTGTCAATTAAGGCATCCACAGCCTCTTGAATCATACGGTACTCGTTTTGCTTAATAAGCATCGGAGCATCTGATTCATTTCATTTTTCAAGACGGTTGTTTCTGATGATGATACGACGGTAAAGTTCGTTGATGTCACTTGTTGAGTGACGACCACCATCTAGTTGAATTAAAGGTCTTAAATCAGCAGGAATAACAGGGATGTCGTAAATCAACATACTTGTTGGTTTTTGGCCTGATTTGATGAAAGAGTTGATAATTGTTAAACGTTTGTAGAGTTTAGCACGCTCTTGTGCTCTTGTTCCTGTAACAATTTCACCTTTTTCAACTGAGTTATTGATGTCGTCGATTTTTCTTTGAACAAACTCAGCTTCTTTTTCAAGGTCGATGTTTTTAAGTAGGTACTCAATCGCTTGAGATCCTGTACCAATTTTTGCTTGTGAGTATTCGTGAATGATGTCGTTGTACTCATAGAAGTCAACCCCGTAATCACGACCCATTTTTGAGTGGGCATATTCTCTTAGTTCTTCAAGAGCAAATTTAATATCTTCATACTCTTCTGAACCTTCATCATATTTTGAAAGCATTTCAATTAAACATTGTTCGTAAATTGAAGGAGCTTCGTTAATATCAATAATTGTGTTCTTTTTAAGACTTTCTAGACCACCGTCTTCAAGTACGATGTGAGATTTATAGTAAATTAATTTTTCTAAATCTGATTTTGTAACTGGACGGTTATCATCAACTCTTAGACCAAGAAGTTTAGAGATGATTGAGTGGTCAATTTTGAAGAATCAAAAGTGCACAACTGGGTTGTGTAGATGAATGTGACCCATTCTTGATCTACGTGTGATTTTTGGTAAAATTTCTGGTTTATATTTTTGACAAGCAGGTGTTTTTGAACAAACTGAGTTTTCGTCACTTCTTTTGTATTTTGTGTTACAAATCGGACATTTGTAATCAGTTGTTGGTCCAAAAATTAACTCATCAAATAAACCATCTCTTTCAGGCTTAAATGATTTATAGTTAATTGTTTCAGGCTTTGTGACTTCACCGTGTGATCATGAAAGCACATCTTCGTTTGTCGCAAGACTTAAAGATACCTTACCAATATTCCTTTTGTTTTCTTGATTAGTATTAATCATTCTCTAACTCTCCTGTTTCAATGTATTGTAAGAATTCAGAGTTATCTGAGTCGAAATCTTCTTGTGAAGTTTCAATTTTAATTCCTAAACCTTTTAGTTCATAGCTAAGAACGTTAAATGATTCAGGTGTACCTGGCTTAGGTAGAGGTTTACCTGTTGCTAGAGCACTATATAGGGCGTTACGTCCGTCAATGTCATCTGATTTATATGTCAAGATTTCTTGAAGCACATTTGCAGCACCATAAGATTCGATCGCTCATGTTTCCATCTCTCCAAATCTTTGACCCCCGTTTTGGCTTTTTCCTCCAAGAGGTTGTTGAGTAATAAGAGAGTAAGGTCCAACTGAACGAGCGTGCATTTTGTCATCAACCATGTGGCTTAGTTTTAGCATGTACATCACACCAACTGTAACAGGGTTGTCGAATTTTCTACCTGTAATTGGGTCAATTAGTACTTGCTTACCTGTGATTGACAATCCAGCATCAGCAAGAAGTGATTCGATGTCTTGTTTTTTAACCCCGTCGAATGAAGGTGTAACAAATTTTGTATTTAATTTACGAGCAGCCATTCCAAGGTGTAATTCCAGGATTTGACCGATGTTCATACGTGAAGGAACCCCTTGTGGGTTAAGCATAATGTCAAGTGCTGTTCCGTCTTCTAAGTGTGGCATATCTTCTTCAGGAAGAACGATCGAGATAACCCCTTTGTTACCGTGACGTCCAGCCATCTTGTCACCAACTTTGATTTTACGTTTTTGAGCGATTGAGACTTTAACAATTTTGTCGATTCCATCTTCTAAAACGTCTCCATTTTCACGGCTTAGAATTTCAATACCGATAACAGTTCCGTTGTGTCCATTTTTAACTTTTAATGAAGTATCTTTGTCGTTTGATGGACGTTGTTGTAAAATTGCCATCAACAATTTTTCTTCTTGTGAAGGGTTTTCTTCACCTTTAGGAGAAACTCTACCGACTAAAACGTCCCCAGGAAGAACTTCAGAACCAACACGTACGATTCCATTTTCGTCTAAGTTTCTGATTGAGAATTTTGAAACGTTTGGAATGTCAGCTGTTAAACGATCATCACCTGCTTTTGAGTTTCTGAACTGAATTGTTTGTTCTTCAACGTGAATTGATGTATAAACGTCATCTTTAACAAGTCTTTCATTTAAGATAACGGCATCCTCAAAGTTATATCCGTTTCATGTTGTAAATCCAACTAATACGTTTTTACCTAAGGCTAATTCACCATCTTTAAATGATGAACCATCAACAAGTAGATCACCTTTTTCAACATAGTCCCCAACTTTAACGATTGGTTTTTGGTTGATAACTCTACCTTGGTTTGAACGCTCAAAGTTTCTTAGAGCGTATCTGTCTGTTGTACCTTTTTCGTTTTTAATTTGAATTTTTTGAGAATCAACATAAACAACTTCTCCAGCGTGTTTTGCTGTTAAGTTGTATGAAGAGAACTTAGCAATATCTGCTTCAATCCCTGTTGCAATTAAAGGCGCTTCAGCCTGTAGTAATGGAACTGCTTGACGTTGCATGTTCGATCCCATAAGTGCACGGTTGGCATCGTCGTTTTCAAGGAAAGGAATGGCAGCAGCAGCTACTGAAATCATTTGTTTTGAAGAAACCTCGATGAAGTCAACATCTTTTGGTGTACCAATAACATATTGGTAATTATGTCTAATGGTTAGCACCTCGTCGGTGATTCTATCGTTTTCATCAACGTGAACAAGTGATTGAGCAAACTTATGTCCGATTTCTTCTGAAGCTGTTAAATAGTGAACGTCGTTGTAATCAACAACACCATCGTTAACTTTAAAGTAAGGAGTTTGTAGGAATCCCATTGGATTTACTTTTGCGTAAATAGCGAAGTTAAGAATCAATCCGATGTTTTGTCCCTCAGGAGTCTCGATTGGACAAATTCTTCCATAGTGAGTTGAGTGAACGTCACGAACTTCGAATTGGGCTGTATCACGATTAAGCCCACCAGGCCCTAGAGATGTAACACGTCTTTTGTTTGAAACCTCAGCAAGTGGGTTGATTTGATCCATGAATTGTGAAAGTTTCGATGAGTTAAAGAATGTTTTAAATTGGTTTGTAATCAATTTGTTGTTTGTAACGTTTTTAGCTGTTACTTTTTCAGGTTCTTTAGCACCCATACGTTCACGTGTTGTTTTTTCTAATTTGGTTAGTGCGACATTAAGTTGGTTTTGTAATAACTCACCAACTGAAACTACACGTTTGTTGATCATTGAATCTGGATCATCGTCTTGACCAATGTTTTCAATTAAGTTAAAGTAGTAACTTACAGCAGCAATAATATCTGAGATCAGTAAGTGTTGTTCTGTTGAACGAGGGTCGTTAGCAAGAACAATTACAGGTTTTGTTGTTTGTTCTTCCATTGCTTTTCTTGTTCTGTAAACTTTAACTTTAGCAACTTTGTTACGTTTTAATAAAGTTTTGTTTTCTTCAGTTAATTTGTAGTAAACAAATTCTGAATTAACACCATCAATAGTGTCTAAACCGATTAGTCCTTCTTGGAATCCTTTGTGAATTTCTTGAGCTAATTCGTGTGTAATGTATGTTCCTTTTTCATATAGAACAGTTGAAGAATTCTTTTGTTTAATGTTTTCAGCTAAGTATGTATCTGTAATTCTATCAACAACAGAAAGTTTGTTGTTTAACATGTAACGTCCTGTTAATGATAAGTTGTATCTTCTAGGATCGAAAAGAATACCTGGAAGCAATGATTTTTTAGCTTCATCAGAAATACGATCACCTTTTCTAATTCCTCTGAATAATTCTTCTTGACATGCGTCTGTAATTTCTTCAGGTGATAATTCTTCTGAATTAATGAATTTATCTTTTGAAAGAGTTTCATTTAGAACGGCACTTTCACCAAAAAGTTTTGTCATGTTTTGGGCTGATAGACCAAAAGCTCCTAAAAATGTTGCTAAACCAACATTTTTGTTTTTATCAATTTTAACCTTAACTGTGTCAGTTGTTGTTGAAGTAACTTTGTGAGAAACCTCAATTCAAGACCCAATACGAGGCAAGATTTCGAGTTTGTTGAAAAGGTCATCTGATTGTTTATTACGCACAGCACGTCCGTAGTAAGCACCAGGTGAACGAATAATTTGACTAACGATGACTTTTTCTGATCCGTTGATGATGAAAGATCCACCACTTGTCATTAATGGTAGTTCTCCTAGTAATACTTCATCTTGTTTGATTTCACCAGTACCAGTGATTTCACGTTTCAGTGTTGCATATAGTCTTGCAGAAAAGTTAATACCTTTTGCTTTGGCTTTTTTGATTTCTTCGCCTTCGCTTGTGACTTTTTTGTAAGGGTATTCAACTCTTAGAGATTTTTTAACGTAATCTAAACGTACTTTTTTATCAGCTGCTTCAATTGGGTAGTGATTTGAAATTAACTCTTCTACACCAGTGTTGATAAACTGTTCAAAACTTTCTTTGCTTGTTCCTAAAAGGTCAAAAACAGGAAGAGAATGCTTAGTAATTGAGTAATCTCTTCTCTCTGTTTTAGGACCGAATTTACGAAGTTTGTAGTTTAATTCTGCCATTCAGAACTCCTTAAATTTTATGATTTAATTGAAAATGAAAAAACGCCTTTCAATTAGTAGGCGATATTATTTTACACTATTTTTATTTTAAAAAAATAAAAAATATGGTAATAAATACCAAATTTTAGAAATAAAAAAACCACTTTAAGTGGTCTTTTTGTTAAGAAATTATTAGTCGATTGAAACTTCAGCACCTGCTTCAACAAGTTGAGCTTTCATAGCTTCAGCTTCTTCAGGTTTAACGTTTTCTTTAAGAACAGCTGGTAATGCATCAACCATTTTTTTAGCATCCATTAATCCAACGTTTAATAATTCTTTAACTACTTTAATAACAGCAACTTTGTTTGAAGCTGAAACTAATTTAACTGTAACTTCTGATTTTTCTTCAGCAGCAGCAGCTGGAGCAGCAGCAACTGCAACAGCAGCCATAGGGTCAACTCCAAACTCTTCTTTCATAGCGTCAACAAGTTCCATAACTTCTTTAATTGACATTTCTTTTAATGATTCAACAAATGATTCTTTTGTTAATTTAGCCATTTTAATTTTTCCTTTCTGGTTTTAAATAATATTATTCTGATTTACCTTCGCTCACTAACTTAAGTGATAATGAAAGCATTTGTAGTGGAGACATAAGTGAACGTCCAAGAATTGCAAGTGCTTCTTCATATGTTGGTAATGTAGCAACTTCCATAACTCCTTGAGCGTCAACAACTTTGCCTTCGTGTGTTCCGGCTTTGATAACCATAATCTTGTTATCTTTTGCAAAGTTAACTAAGACTTTAGCAGCAGACATAGCATCTTGGTTTGAAAAAGCAAAAATGTTAGGTCCTACTAAGTGATCAGCTAGGTCTTCGTATCCTAGTTCTGAAGCAGCGATTTTGAATAAACGGTTTTTGTAAACTTTAATTTCAACACCGTGTTCTTTAGCCACTTTTCTTAGTTCTGATAGTTTTGAAACAGTTAATCCACGGTATTCTGCAAAAGCAAGAGCTTCTGATCCTTGAATTTTTGATTTAATTTCACTAACAACTTCTCTTTTTGCTAATTTTAATTTTGATTCAGACATCAATAGCCTCCTTTCATAATTAGATTGAGCAACACATTTAAAAGTTATACATTCGGTAACATATTAAGGCGAACCTGTTACTTTCTCTATGTATTGCTTCTATATTATAAGCAAAACTTCAATTTATCAAAGTAAAAAGAATTGCTTTTTTGAAACGGATTTTAGTCATTGTTTTTTCGATAATTTAATTTAAAAAACATCTTTTTGATACAAAGATGTTTTCCATTAAATTTCTTTTAGTACTATAAAACAGGAGTTTTAGCAAATGATGATTAATTTTGAGCTTTAAAATCGTCAATTGCTTGTGCTGCTGATTTTCGGTATGCTCTTATTAATCCACCTGCTCCTAATTTAATTCCACCAAAATAACGAATTACTACAACTAAAACATTATTGACTGAATTTAAGTGTATTAAGTCTAAAATTGGTCTCCCAGCAGTACCTTTTGGCTCGCCATCATCGTCAAACCCAGCATTTTCCACTCCGTCTTTAATAAAGGAATATGCATGGCAAATATGACGAGATTTTTTATACTCTTTTCTGAGCTGTTCAACAATCGGTTTTATCTCATTTTTGTCTTTAATAGAGTAGACTTTTGAGTAAAAAGTTGATTTTTTAATTATCAATTCTTGCATTATTCGTTGTAGGTTTGAAAGCTTTTGTTTTGCTTTTTAGTTTGATATTCCTTATCTAAAGCGTAGATTTTATCGATATAAGGTTTATCATCAAAATGTTTTACCGTTTGAGCGTTAACTCAAAGAACTACAAGGTAGTTAACCAAAATCATATTTTGTAAGATGTACTCTTCTTCCACTGGACCAGCATAACCTTGGTATAATCAATCAATTTGTTCTGAATTTAAGTTCGAGGCACAAATGAAGTAGGCAAGATCAAAATGTTTGTCACCCATTGTTGCATATTCTCAATCTAAAAATCAAATTTTGTTATCTTCGTCCTGCAACATATTTATAGGTCATAGGTCATTATGGCAAGGATAAATGTTTTCAGAGTTACGTAAAATCAAATTAATACGACGGTAAAAATCGTCGATTACACTGATCTTCAAACCTTTTTCACGTATTGTTTTTTGATAGTTTTTGACTCTTGAAGCAATATTGTTTTTAGGAAACTGAATATCCGTCATATGTAACGTCCTGATATTACGTCCAATTTGTATTAAGTTATCCTTTGACATTTCAGGAATTTTTCCATCTATAAAATCTCAAGTAGCTTCCGTTTTCGAATTCGCTATTAATTTAGGTACAAAAGTAAAATTTTGGGTTAAATTATAGTCAATTCCGTGGTTAAATCCTGTGTAAGTTTTTTCTTGAAAAAAGTACTTATCATCAAGTTTGTATGATTTATTTGTTTTTCCACCGTGTAGTTCTACTTTCATTAATTCTCCTTAATTTGATAATCAACATAAATAGGCGCATGATCAGAAATGGTTGATGCCATTTTGTGATCAGTTATACCATCACTGTCGTTATCTTTTTTATAAAGTTTTGTGTACTCAGCTCTATCCAAGATCTGATTTTTAAAGACTTTTAATAAATCAATTTTAAAGCTTTGTTCTGGATTTTTAATTTCAAAAGCACTTAAAAAATCAATACCATCTTTTTCCTTAAAAACAATTTTATCGTAGGCGTTAGCATAATCACTTTTTCCAATTGAGGTTTTAAAATTTTCAGCCATAGCTTGATTATAAAAGTTTTGAATTCCGTTTTTGCCTTCAAATAAGTCCAATAAGTCTTGATTTTCAGTTTTGATATTTGTATCACCTGCAAATAAGATTGCTGCGTTTGGATTTGATTTTGCTTCAAAGTATGAAATGATTTGAGGAATTGAAAAAGCCTGGGCAACCTCAAAGTTACCTTGTGACCCTTCTAACTTAATACCTTTGTAAGGTGTAGGAGCTGGTTTTTCACCATTTTTTTCATTAATACCTGGTGAGTCAAAGTGCGCAAATACTGTTGTAACATATTTATTGTTAGCTTTATCTCTGAATTGTGCTCCAAATGGTGGTCTTGAATGTTCTGTTTTTCCACCTTCTAATAAGTTAATTTTTGATCTAAAAGAATCACCACTTACTGATGAATCTTGGTTTGCAAATGGCACGTATTCAAACTTGTTTTTGTTATAAATTATTGCAACTTTTTCGGCACTGTTTTCAAAAAGTGCAGATCTTGCTTGTGAGCTATCTTGTACAATGTAATCAAAAACGTCTGAACCTGCAAACCCGTTCATTGTTTTTACAATTCTTTGTACTTTTTCTCCGTCATTAAAGTTTACTTCTGTTAAGCCAATTAAGGATGCTCCTGATTTATAGATTATTTCAGAAATTGCATTTGTTTTAAATGACCTAAGAGTTGACTTTGCTCCTCCGAAATTCAGGATATTTCAGTGCATAATACGAATTACTTTATCACTTAATTTTGGGCTCTCGATTCTTTTGATTGGGTGGTTATCAATATCAGCATCTTTTCACAATTCAGCTCTTGTGCTATCAGATGTTTTAATAAAGTTGTTATATACGTAATATCCAGCAGTCCCTAAGGCAAGGATAATACCTAAAACGGTTGTACCTGTAGCAACTGTTTTCTTTGATTTTTTAGCCATAAATAGTTCTCCTTAGTAAATAAAAAAGGCTTTTGCAAGCCTAATTTTTAATTGCATCAACTAAATTTTTTAGTAAACAAGCAACTGTCATTGGACCAACTCCACCTGGAACTGGTGTGATTGCCGAAACTTTATCCTTAACAGATTCGAAATCAACATCACCACATAAATCAGCTGTTAATTTGCTATCTAAGTTTGTTCCGACGTCAATAACAACAGCACCTTGTTTTACGTTTTTATCTTTTACTAATTTTGCTTCACCTGCAGCAACAATTAGTAAGTCGGCATTCTCTGAACCTTTAATACCTGTATTTTCGTCATAAGTAGCTAAATTCGCTCCTCTTCTTTTAAGAATGTGAGCAACAGGTTTTCCTACTAGATAACTTCTTCCAATAACAGCCACTCTTTTGCCTTTTACGTCTATTCCATAGTGATCAATCAATTCTAGAACAGCTCTTGCTGTCGCTGGAACAAACATTTTATCATCTGGACTTGTTGCATTGTAAAGTGCAAATTCATTTCTATTGCTTAGACCATCAATATCTTTTTGATAAGGAATTGCATCTAAAATAACTTGACTAGGTATGTGTGAAGGTAGAGGTAATTGAACAATGACACCATCTGAATAATCGTTGATTGTATCCATTTTCTTTAAAAGACGATCTTGAGTGATTGATTCATCGTATTTATATAACTTTGCTTCAACACCTAAAAATTCGGCTTTTTTGATTTTTTGTTCAATATATTTGTTTGAAGCAGGATTGTCTCCTACTTGAATTATGGCTAATCTAATTTGTCTTGGTAAATTAAGTTCTTCTATTTCTTTTTTTAAATTCTGAAGAGATTCTTTTGCTAGTTCTTTTCCGCTAAGTATTTTCATTTTAACTCCTCCTCGTACGCTTTTAATTCTTCCTTGAATTGAGTTAATTTATTTTTTTCTGCGTTTATTAGCTTTTCTGGCGCCTTGTTAACAAAACCTTCGTTTGATAGCATTTTTTCGATTCTTGCTATTTCAAAGTGTAATTTGTCAATTTGTGATTCAAGACGCTTTCTGTTTTCTTGTTTTAGCTCTTCATTTATTTCAATATATAATTCATAGTTTTTCAGTGCAAATAAAGCATCCTGATTTACTTTTACCTCTGCAAAGGCAAGTTTGTTGACATATGCTTCAATTCTCTTGTCAACAGATTGTCCTTTAAGGTAGTAATAAACAACTTCTTTTTTAGAAATGTTATTTGTTTCTCTAAAATCTCTGATGCTTTTAACTGATTCGATAATATCATCGACATATTCCACATCATCAAACCATTCTGCTTTTGATAGTTCATTGTCTAAAAGCTCCGATTTGAAAATATCTGTGTAAATTCTATCTGTTATAAAAGGTAAGAAAGGATGAACTGTAATTAAGAACTGCTTTAAGATCTTGAGAGCATTTTCTTTCGAAGGTGCAACCTTAAGAAGTTCTATATACCAGCTACTAAAATCTTCGTAAATGAAGTTGTATATTTCTGTACCTATGACTGTAAACTCATATTTTTCCATTGAGTTTTCAATTTTTGCTTGTAATTTATGGAGTTTATTTGATATTCACTTGTCAATATCAGTCCATTCTTCTTTAGACTGATTATCTTCAAGCATATAAATATATCTAGAAATATTTCAAATTTTATTATTTAAGGCTCAAGCATTTTTAAGTTTCTCGTGTGAAAATCTTAAGTCCTGTCCTGCAGTCGTATTTGTTACTAAAAATCATCTTGTAGCATCAGAACCATATTGATCTAAAACATCAATTGGGTCGATTCCATTGTTTAATGATTTCGACATTTTTTGATTATTTTCGTCACGAACTAAACCATGTAGCAATACATGTTTGAAAGGTTTTTGGTTCATAAATTCTAATCCAAACATATACATTCTCGCGATTCAGAAGAAAATTAAATCGTAACCTGTAACTAATACATCTGATGGATAGTATCTTTTTACCATTTCTAGGCTATTTGGTCAACCTAGGAATGCAAAAGTTGAAATACCACTAGAAAATCACGTATCTAGAACATCCTCATCCTGAGTTCATCCTGTTCCTGGACTTTCAATTTGTACTTTAATCTCTCCATCTTTAAATCAAGCTGGAATTCTGTGTCCTCATCAAAGTTGTCTCGAAATGTTTCAATCATGAACGTTTTCCATTCATTGAACTAAGGTTTGTTCCATTCTTTTTGGGTAAAACTCAACACCATCTTCAGAAGCTAAATGTTTTAAAATATCTTGACCAAATTTTTCCATACTTACGAATCATTGAGGCATGACAAGTATTTCAATTGGCGTTTTACTTCTTTCACTGTAACCAACTTGTGAAGTGCTGGTTTCAACTTTTTCAAGTTTATTTAGTTCAGCAAGTTTATCAGCAATTTTTTGTCTTGCTTCAAATCTTTCTAAGCCGTGAAACTCAGAATCTACTGAATTAATAAATCCATTTTTATCGATTGTCTCGATGATTTCAAAGTTATGCTTTTTGATAATTTCAATATCGGCTTCGGCGTGAGCTGAAAGCTTCATTGCCCCTGTACCAAAGTCTAATTCGACATATTCATCTGTAATTATAGGAAGAACTTTTCCTGTTAAAGGGTGAATTACATTTTTGCCTACAAGATCTTTATATCTTTCATCCTCGGGATTTACTACAACAGCAACGTCACTTAATAATGTTTCTGTTCTAACAGTTGCGACGATTAGATTTTGATCTGAGTTTTCAACTTGGTATCTAATGTAGTACATTTTTTGGTCAACAGGTTTATTAATTACTTCGATGTTTGATAAAGAAGTTTGAAGTTGTACATCTCAATTTATTGCTTTAACTCCACGATAAATTAAACCTTTGTTGTAAAGATCGACAAACACCTGTAAAACAGCTTTGTTCGCCTCTTCATCAAGAGTAAATCTTTCATTTTCGTAATCTAATGCTAAACCTAAGGCTTGTCATTGACTTCTGAAAATATCTGCATATTTGTATTTTCACTCTCAAACCTTGTCTAGAAATCCTTCTCTTCCTAGATCATACTTAGATACACCTTCGGTCTCCATTAGAACTTGCTCAACTTTTGCTTGCGTTGCAATTCCAGCGTGATCCATCCCAGCAATTCAAAAGACATCATAGCCTTGAAGTTTTTTAAATCTAATGATTGTATCTTGAATGTAGGAGTTTAAGGCGTGACCTAAGTGTAGCTTTCCAGTTACGTTAGGAGGTGGAAGAAGAATTGAAAACGGTTTTTTTCTTTGGTCATGATTTGAGAAAAACTTTTTATCTCTTCACTTTTGTTCAATACCTTTTTCGGCTTCTTTGTGGTTGTAAATTTTCTCCATAATTACCTCGGTGCAATTATACCAAATTTATCGAAAAACCTTACTACATAGACCCAAAACAAAAAAGCAAATAAAAAAATAAACTAGGACAAAAAAATCGGAAATTCCGATTTTTATTTTTCTAAAGGAGCAAGAATGAAAAACTTAAACAATGAAATGCTTATAAAACTCTTTAAAGTTTATGAAAAGTTTAATTTTGAGAAGTATGGAGACAAGATGTTTTTCTTATATATAAAAGAAAAGTTCTTTGTTGATTTTGGTAAACCAAGTTTGTATAAAAAATTTAAAATTTATTATATGAATTACAAAGAAAAAGGTACTTTGCCAGAAAAGAAAAAACCATCAATCGAAAGAAGAGGAAGAAAAAGAAAGGTTGACCTAAGCAGCCCAGAGTGAAAAGTAGATTACGATGTTTTTGATAAAGAAGACATGGTTTTTGTTATAGAAATGTTTAGAGAGATTTTTGATCGTAATGGTGTTGATTTTACAATTCAAGATGCCATAAAACTTTTAAACCAAAAGAAAGGCAAATCCAGGAAAAGATCACAACTAATTTTATGTTTCTTATTTAAAAAATCTACTTTTTATGACTTTGTAAAAAGGTCATACAAAATGACACTTAAAAAATCTCAAATTCAGAAAGAGATGGAAATAATTAAAAAAGCTATGGAAGATACTAAGTTCAGATTCGGTAGGGAAAGACTGTCTTTTTACATATTAAAAAAACATGGAATAGCACTTAATTACAGGACTATAGGAAGAAGAATGAAGAAACTTGGTTTGAAATGTGTTATCAGACAAAAATCAAAAAGAAAAGAATCTAAAAATACAAATGTTAAATTTCCAGACCTAATGAAAAGAGATTTTGATGGACTTAAACAAGAAACATTTTCAACCGATGTTACATATATTTCTGCACCTAAGGACGTTAAGGAAAATCATGTCTTTTTGTCAGCAGTTTTACACAATAAAACCAAAAAGATTGTCGGATGATCTCTAAGTAGGACTAATAATGTTGAACTGGTTCTTGATTCTTTAACTTCTATTAACTTTTCCAAAATACATGACTTCGTAATTCACTCAGATCATGGATCACAATATTCTAGTCAGGAATATTTAGAAACAATAAAAAACTTGAATGGCAAAATTTCAATGAGTAGAGTTGGAAACTCGTTGGATAACAGAGAAATTGAATACTTTTTCTCAATTCTAAAAACTGAACTTATTTACAACATTTCCACAAAAGATATGTCGTTTGTGGAACTAAAAAGTCAAATTAACAATTTTATTGAATGATATAACACCGAAAGATTTCAGAAAAAACTCAATTTTAAAACACCTCAGGAATCCTGAAGTGCTTTATATAGATAATTTAAATTCCGAAATAACTGTCCTAGTTTAAAATGTGCGTTTGCACATTTTTGTTATTTTAAAAGGTCTCGATCTTTTTAGCATGTTCAGATAGTTCTTTAAGACTTTTTGCTCACTCTGTTTCTTGGTATGACTCTGCAAAAAACATCTCATAAACTTTCTCAAATCTGAATTTTTCCAGAATTTTCTTTCTTAATGGGTGACTAACATTTTCATTAGCTGGCAGATTTCCTAAGGCGTTTAAAATTTGATCATCTTTTAAGAAATCGTGAATTTTTTCACCAAATTCTAATAGAAGGTTTAATGAAGCGTGTTCATGATTTTCATCGTTTTCTTCGTCATGATCTGCATGTTCATGCTCAGCTTCTAGATGTTCATTAAATTCTTCAAGATCAACTACAAATCTGTTTAAAGAATCTAAAAATGCCTGTTTTTTAGCTTGATAATCACTTTCATTAACAGCTTTTTTGCTTGCTTTTTTCTCTAACAAACTGATTAAGTTATTGAAATGAGCATCGATTGAATTTGATTTTGCGTTTCCTTTTAGAACTGTTAAAGCATGACTTACAGCTTTAAGCGATGAAGTTTCAGTTAACTTCTCAAATGATTTTTGTAGATGTAGTTCTGGTCCTCAATCAACTTCGTTTGTAAATTCAGCTTTAAGTTCAGCATAAAAATCAGCAAAAAGTTCTTGGAATTTTTCAAGATATTTCATCATACCCTGCACTTTAATCCCTGTTTCGTTGTTTTCACCGATAACTTGGTAAGAAAGAATTGAATATTGACCTTGTAAAGTTGTAATTTTGTCAGCTAAAACAACATCTTTTGGTGATGTGTTGTTTTCAGAATTGTTTGAGCTGTTTTTTGCTGTATTAGCACAAGAAACGGCAGCTAAGGCAATCGGTGATAACGAAACCCCTGATGCCACTAATAATAATTTTTTAAATTTCATGACCAAATTATACAAAAACTTGTTTTTTTCGATAATTCTAAAGGCTTTAAAAATCTTTTTCGTTTATAATAATTTTTATGAAAGCACTTGATAAAATTACACCACTTGAAGAAGACTTTGCGAAATGATATACAGACGTTGTTAAGCAAGGTAATTTAATAGCTTATGGACCTGCAAAAGGTACTTTAATCTTCAAACCAAATTCATACGGGATTTGAGAGCAAATTCAAAAAAGTTTAAACGCTGAATTTACAAAAAAAGAAATTCAAAATGTTTACTTACCTTTATTGATTCCTGAATCGCTTTTTGCTCTTGAAAAGAAACACATAGCAGGTTTTAACCCTGAATTAGCGACTGTTACTAAAGTTGGAGACAATGAATTATCTGAAAAACTATTCATTCGTCCTACATCTGAAGTACTTTTTGCCGATTTATTCAAAAATTCAATCGAATCATACAAAGACTTGCCTATTGTATACAATCAATGAGCAAACGTTTTAAGATGAGAAAAAACAACAAACCCATTCTTAAGAAATAGAGAGTTCTTGTGACAAGAGGGTCATACATGTCATGAAACGGCGATTGAAGCTCGTAAATTAACCAGAGAAATGATTAAACTTTACGAAAAATTCTTAAAGAAAATGTTGGCTATTCCTGTTATCGTAGGTAAAAAAACTCCATACGAAAAGTTCGCAGGAGCCTGCAGCACATACACTGTAGAAGCGATGATGAAAGATGGTAGAGCCTTACAAGCAGGAACAAGTCACTACTTAGCGCAAAACTTTTCTAAGCCTTACGGCATTAAATTTAAGGATCGTGAAAACAAAGAGTCTTACGTATACCAAACTTCTTGAGGAGTTTCAACAAGACTTTTAGGTGCGATCATCATGACTCACGGAGACAACAGAGGAATCGTTATTCCTCCACGTGTTGCTCCAGTTCAAATTGACTTATTAGAGTTATTTGCAGATAAAAACGAAAAAGTTGCCCAAGTATCAGCTCAACTAAAAGAAGTGCTTGGAAGAAAATGAAGAGTTAGAATCGACAAGACAAATAAAAACCCAGGTTTCAAAGCTTCCAACTCAGAAATTCAAGGTGTTCCTTTAAGAATTGAAATTGGTCCTAGAGATCTTGAGCAAGATATGGTTACAATCGTAAGAAGAGATACTCTTGAAAAAATGGCTGTTTCTGTTTCAGAAGTTAAAGATCGTGTTGCTGAACTATTAGACGCAATTCATGACAACCTATACGAAACAGCAAAAGCCCGTCTAGAAGCTAAAACTGTTTCTGTAACTACATTTGAAGAATTTAAAGCTGAAATCGACAAAAATAACTTTGTTTTAGCTCCTTTCTGTTGTGGAGATGATGCCGAAAGAGAAATAAAAAACAAAACAGGGGCTTCAACAAGATGTGTTCCACTAAACATGGAAAAAAATGAAAAAAATGTTGAATGTATTATGCAAGATTGCAAAAATAAAACCTCTAAATTTGTTGTTTTCGCAAAATCATATTAGTAATATCTGGAAATAATGCCATATTTCTGAAAAAAATACTGTTAAAAGCTGCCAGAGGTGGCTTTTTTAACATATCTTGCTGTAAATAAGGTAA
The DNA here is from genome assembly GCF_019720735.1 of Mycoplasma sp. Ms02. Classification (GTDB taxonomy): domain Bacteria; phylum Bacillota_I; class Bacilli_A; order Mycoplasmatales; family Metamycoplasmataceae; genus Mycoplasmopsis. Next base: position 347,468 of record NZ_CP081302.1, read on the forward strand.
ATAAGAAAGTGGGAGGATATATTTGAGAAAGACTATGAAAACAAATTCTATAGATCAGAAAATTGCTAACGGAAAATCTGAATTGGTTAAAACTATATGTAATCTTTACAAGCTAAATTTAAAATCAATTGAGCTTGAGAAAAAAAGAAAACTTTTATATGCCAAAGATAAAGAATCTGACACAGCTAGAACTCTTCCTGATAAGACGGAGTTTGTTAGGTCAAATAAAGAAAAAACATCTAATACAGAATTCTTGAAATTAGTACTTAAAAACATGTCTAAAAAAGAAGCTTGAATCATCGAAAATACCTATATTAATGATGAAGATAACACTACTTGATATGAAAACTACTTTTCAAGAAGCAATTTTTACAAAAAACGAAAAGAAGCAGTCGATCAATTTCTCTATTTATATTTTGGAATTTAAATAGATGATAAATTCAATCCAATTAATTAAGCAGATTGAGAAAAAGTACAACATCGAACATGAGTATTGAACTAAACAAGAGATTACTTACGGTCAGCCTTCCATCTCGGGCATAGAGTTGAAGGTCTCTGTGATCAAAAACTATAAGAATGACAACTTTGAGTTAATTATAGCTCCTGACATTGATACTAGCAAATATAAACAAAGTTTTTTATTGCAAAAAATCCAACTAAAGATTTCAATCAATGATAAAACGATAATTACAAAATCGTTATCTGAACTTAATTCAGACATTTGAATTGAAAGTTCAGTTATTAACCTGCAACATAGCAAGTTAAGTAGTTTAAAAATTGAAATAATCCAAGACTCCGATAATTATTTATCAACCACTTTCTTTAAGAAAAAAATAAAACGTGAATTTGAAAACATCAAAATAAAAAAAGGAATAGAAGAACTAAAATTTCAATCGGGCATTTCATTTCATTTGGACAAGTCAAAACATTCCTTCTCTTCTAGACCTATTTTTACAAGTGTTTTCTTAAATATAAATTTAATAAATAGCACAACTCATCATTTTAACAAGCACCCAATTTACATCCTTAACATCGGTGCACTCCATACTCTTGAAATAAACAACAATTCAAAATCGCCTTACTATGGGTTTGTCGGTAAACCTAGAGTATTCAAAAGCGATTTAACTTTAACCTTTAACCATACAAACTCATTATCAATGCCAATCAAAGTGCTTGAAGTAAACGAGAATCAATTTAAAGGCTTGGTCGAAGTCAAACCTAAAAGTAATGATATTTTCAAAAAATACTTCAATTTGAAGGGCAAAAATCTTTATATAGCTAAAAACTTTAATAAAGAGCTAACATACGAAATCGAAATTCAGATCGAAGATGTTAATCTAGTATTTGAAAAGTCAATTGTCTTTGACAATAGAACTAAAGTGCAAAAATCACGCATAAAAATAACAGATCATCCTTATACACAGTTAAAAACGCAAAATTCGTTTTTGATCAAAAATATAAACTGACAAAAAATCTTAAAACTCAAAAACATTACGATGGATGCATTTATTCCATTTAGACGTAAGAAAAATGAAGACTAGCACCAAATATCTCTTATCCTCCCTTATCGGTCTTACATTTTGTTTAGGAATCTGCGCACCCCTTGTATATGAGTATTTCGGTGGGAATAAAGCTGAAAAAAAGGTGAGCAATTTAACCCTTGAATATGACTTACCACCAGCATTGACTTTTGATAATCAAGAATTGCAAAACTATCTTGACAATCTGCAAGAAATTGATGAAGATGTAGTTGCTTACATCGCTTCCGAAATTATTAAAACTTTGCCTGAAAATGAAGGCTCAGTTTTGTTCGATTACATTATTTCAAATGACAGAAGATCAGCAACCATTTCAGTAGTTTGACAACTATCCGATAAAAACATTGGGAAAAATTATCAACTAAAAGTTGTAAACGAAGTTAGTTAATAAAAATCTCGCGTGTGCGAGATTTTTCTTAAGGACAATATTATTTTCTTTTAATTTCTTTTAGACGTGCACTCTTACCACTTCTGTTTCTCATGAAGTAAAGTTTGTTACGTCTTGTTTTGTTTGAACGAACTACTTCGATGTGAGCGATTAATGGTGAGTTTGTTGGAAATGTTCTTTCAACACCAACTCCGTAAGAAATTTTTCTAACTGTAAATGTTTCTCTTGTTCCTGATTCTTTTTTAGAAATTACAAGACCTTCAAAGATTTGGATACGTTCTTTTTCACCTTCACGAATACGAACGTGAACTTTAACGTTATCCCCTGATTGGAAAGCAGGAAGGTCTGAACGTAACTGTTGTTTTTCTACTAATTCAATTAAACTATTTCTCATTTTTAATCCTTTCAATTATGTCAGGACGATTTTTCAATGTTTTTTCTCATTGAGCTTTCGTCTTTCATTCATTAATTTCTTTATGATTACCGTTTAAAAGTACTTCAGGTACTGTCATACCTTTATACTCGCGAGGTCTTGTGTATTGTGGGTAATCGAGGAGTCCGATATCCTGAAACGAATCATGAATATGTGAATCTTCTCGAATTACTCCTGGCATTAATCTGACAATTGAGTCAGCCATTACCATTGAAGGTAGCTCACCCCCTGTCAAAACATAGTCACCGATTGATAATTCCATATCAACTAGTTCAACTACTCTTTCGTCAAAACCTTCATAACGACCTGCAATAAAGGTGATTTGATCATGCTTTGCAAGTTCATTTGCAATTTTTTGATCCAATCTTTTACCTTGTGGCGTTACAAGAATTTTAAATCCACCTCTGTTTGGTAGCGATTCTAGAGCTAAGTCAATTGGCTCTACTTTAAGTAGCAACCCATGACCACCTCCATAAATCTCATCATCAACCTTGTTATGTTTATTATTACTAAAATCTCTAAAGTCTACAACTTTAACATCGATTAAACCTTTTTCGATCGCTTTGTTTACAATGCTTTCTTCAACAAAAGGTCTGTAATAATTTGGGAACAACGTTAAGAAATTAATTTTCATTATTTACCAGATTTAAGTTTGTCTGTTAATTTGTTAGCTCTAAATAAGTTAGCAACAGTTTGTGTAGGTTGAGCACCTTGAGCTAATCATTTAGCTGTAGCTTCAACATTTAAATCTAATTTCTTTGAGTGTGGGTCGTAGTTTCCAAGTGCTTCGATGAATTTTCCATCACGTGGTGCTCTAGCGTCAGCAGCAACCACTTTGTAAACAGCGTGGAACTTGTGTCCTAAACGTTTTAATCTAATTTTAACCATAAATTATCCTCCTTAAGTGTCAAGCATTTTTACTTGACAGTGTAAAAATATTATACATAAAACCAAAAAATAAACACGAAAAATTTAAATAAAAAATTATAATAAAACAATGATTAAATTAAAAGTCGAATACAAAGAGAGAATCGATAAATATATCTCAAATCACACGGAGCTATCAAGAAGCGATATTAAGCAATTAATTGAGCAAAGAGCAGTTTTTATCAACGGCACAAACGTGATTAAACCTAAGTACATAGTTCGTGAAGGTCAAGAAATTGAAATCGTGAAATTACTTGATAAAGAAATTCATATCGAGCCTCAAAAAATGGACATTAACGTGATCTTTGAAGATGAACACATTATCATTATTGATAAACCAAGTGGGATGGTGGTTCACCCATCGCCTGGTCATTATGAAAACACGCTTGTAAATGGTCTTTTATATCATTTTAAAAATAACCTATCAAATGAAAACGGTTTAATGCGTCCTGGAATTGTTCATAGAATTGATAAAGATACTTCTGGTTTACTAATTGTGGCTAAAACAAATGAAGTTCATCAAAAATTATCAGATATGTTCAAAGAACACGCAGTTAACAGAAAGTATGTCGCAATTGTTGATGGTGTTCTATCAGCAAACAAACTCAAAATTAACTTGCCTATAGGTAGAAGTGAAAAAAACAGACAAATTATGGCAGTGACAAATGTCAATTCCAAACACGCAGTTTCTCACTTCGAATTATTAAAAACTTTTTATTTAGATAACCTTCCTAAAACATTAATTAAATGTCAGTTAGAAACAGGAAGAACGCATCAAATTCGTGTTCATGCAGCTTATATCAAGAATCCGATTTATGGGGATCCTATTTACAACAAAGAAGTCGATGCATTTGGTCAAAGACTACACGCTTATGAACTGGAATTTACTCATCCAATGACAAACGAGAAAATGATTTTCCATTCAAAACCACCAGTCGAATTTGCAGTCAGTGAATTTGATTTTAATACCTTATTTAAAGTTGAAAAGGAGAAATAATGTTTAATTTAAGACAATATGCAGTAATAAACAGTATTCCTGAACTATGAAAAAAAGAAAAACAATTCAAACCATTTATTTTTACTTTCATGGCTTTTCTTTTTTTGGTTTCAGCAATCTACTTAACTCTTGGGATTTTAACAGTCGTTTACAAAGAAGACTTAATCACAAGTATTCAAAACTTTCTAGCTAAAAATAATCAAACTTTGCGTCAAGAAATAATTTTAGAAGCAGCAACAAGTACAGTAACAGGATTAATTACAATGAATTTCATCATTGCATCATTAGCTTTACTACTTAATATCTACTACATCGATGGAGTTAGAGACTCATATAAAAATCAGAACTTTTCAAGGTTAAAAGGGTCGGTAACATTCCTTTCATCATTTTATGTGCTATTTATCATTATCAGTTTAGTTCTTAACCTAATTAGAGGTGGTATACAACTTGAATTTCAACACCCAATCCTAATTGCTGGATTAGTAATCAAAATTGTTCTAGTTGTAGGATGATTCTTAATTGGAGCACAAGTAAGAAACATTAGACAATTATTCATTTCAATTGAACAAAGAATTGCATTTGCAAAATTTGTAGAACAAATGAATGCAAACGGAGGAATCCAAAACCCATTCTTCGCTTCAGCAGCAACTCAAATGAATAACCAACCAGCTCAAGAAGTTAAAAATGAACAAGAAGTTAAGCAAGAAAAAACTGAAGATAAGCCAATGGATCCAAAACTAATGGAACTATCAAGAGAACGTTTAGAATCTGTTGCCAAAAAAATGAACATCATCGGGTACGAACAACTAAGTGATGATGAACTTCGTAACGCAATCAACCAAAAACTATAAAACACATTTATTGTGTTTTTTTCTTTTTTTGGAGTAAAATAATCTAAATATTTTGTGGAAGGAATATATGAACAAAAATTTATGAATACTAATGGGAATACTAGCAATTCCTGTTGTCGGAGTCCCGTTAGCAATTATGGTTGCTAACGCTACCAAATCAACGCAAAGCGAACAAAAACCTAAAGACGAAGTAAACAAAACTTCAAAAACAGAAGAAAAAAAAGCTCAAGATGAAAACTCAAATATAGGTTCAGAAAAATCAGAAACTAAAGCCGAAGGTGAATTAAACACAGAGGATAATTCACAAAACGCTGAAAATAATTCTGGAGAAAACACGCAAGATGATCAAAATTCTACTGTTGCAGAAAATGAAACTGAAGACAATAACAACAACTCTAATGAAGAAGCAAACTCAGAAACTGATCAACCCAAAGACGAAAATAATAACAATCAAAATAAAGACTCAGAAAACGAAAATACCTCAAACACAGGCCTAAACGAAACATCAGAAAGCACAGAGGCTGAAACAAATAATGACAGTAGTTCAGACAACGTTGAGGAAAACACACACAATGAAACTTCTGAAGCGACAGATACTGCTGGTGTAGAAAACACAAAAGATGTCATATCTGATGAAGACTCAAATTCTGAGACTCAAGAAAATACTACTGAAGATCAACAAGATAACGATTCATCAAAAGTGAATGTCGAGGACAGTCAATCACAGGAAGAAGACAAAAATCAACAACAAGATCAAAACACAGATGTAAATGCTGAAGTTAACGAAGATAATCCAACAAATACAGAAGATACATCTACAGTGGAAAGTGATACAAAAGTTTCAGAAACTATGGAAAATGAAACTGAAAAACAAACAGAAAATAACTCCCTTGAAACTTCAGAAGAAGAAACAAGCAATATGAATGTTTCAGATTCAGAAAAACCAGTAACAGAAGAAACTACATCTGAGGAAGTAACACAACCTGAAGAAAAAACTCAGTCTGATGAACAAACAGAAGATGTAAAAGAAGAATCGAAAGAAGTTATGGCTAAAGACTTTTACAAAGAACAGGAAGAAGTTCAATGATTAGCTAAAGCCCTTACAACTGAAGAAGGACAAGTAGAGTGAAATCTTCCTGTAGTTAAAGAGTATCTAGAAATGACAGGAGATGATAAAAAACCTCTTGCAGTAGCACTAAAACAGTTTGCTTACGGAAACTACGTTTTAAACTATTTCAAAGATAAAGATAGCACGACAATTCAAGAAGAAATAAACACTATTTCGCTTCAAATAAAATTCGGGTATCCTGAAGAGTTCCAAAACTTTGAAGCTAACAGAAATACCTATAAAATAGAAGGATTCAACGAAAAGAACAGGGCTGTAAACAATGCTATTTTAGCGATCGTGAAAAAATTAAGTAATCAAGGTGTGACATTACAAACTTTCGGAATCAAAGAAGAGCTGAAAGAAATAACAACAATAGAAACACCTCAACACACAGAAAGTTCTGGTGAGTTCGACAGAACAACTACAGTTCAAGGTTCATAATAAAACTGCCTAATGGCAGTTTTTTTGTTTTCAATAACAAATTGAATAATTAAAAACTTGAACCATGCGTTCAAGTTTTAAGTTAATTAAGATCTATTTTTTCTTCTTTTAACAACAAAGAAAGTAACTAAAGAACCAATAATTAGTCCAAGAATAAATAAGATTCAGTAGAATACACGCATGTATCATTGGTATTGTCTTAGTCCAGAATTTTCTTTTTCTAATTCTTGTTTATCAGCTTCAAGTTTCGCTAAATCTGCTTTAGCTTTTTCAACTTTTGCATTCGCTGCTTGAAGGTTTTCTTTTGCTTGATTTAAATCTGCTTTAGTAGACTCTAGAACACCGTCTTTATTTTGAATAAAGGTATCAATTAGTTCAATGACTTTTGCTAAGTTATTTAATTCTAAGTCATTTAATTCTTGAGCTTTTTCAAGACTGAATTTATCCTCTTCAGCTTGTTCATAGTTGTTTTTAATTGAGTCAGTAATTTGTTGAACTTGTTCAATGTATTCGTTAAGTGTTTGTTCTTCTTCTTGAGTTAAAGCAAAACTATCTTTCGCTTTATTTAAGATATCAACAACTTTTTCACCTTCTTCAACTGAACCTAGAGAGTGTCTCTTGATGATTTCTCTTAAGTTTTCAGCTTCCACAGTTAACGCATCAAGTTTAGCTTGAACTTCATTCTTTTCATTTACTGCTGCTTCTTTTTGAGCAACTGCATCATCAAGTTTACCTACTGCTGCATCTCTTTCAGCAACAGCTGCATCTTTTTGAGCTACTGCTTCTTCTTTTTCAGCAACAGCTGCATCTAATTTACCTACGGCTGCATCTCTTTCAGCAACAGCTGCATCCTTTTCGGCTATAGCACCATCTAATTTTCCTACAGCTTCATCTCTTTCAGCCACTGCAGCTTCCTTATCAGCAACAAGTTTGGCGTCTTTTTCCCCTTCTGCAATTGCATATCTTTCAAGAACTTCATTAAGTTGTTCATTAACGAAAGCTCCTCCTTTTGTGAAGGCAATATCAGCATAAATAGGGTAGATTAATTCAAGGTTTTGTGATTTTAAGTAAACAATAAATGATTCAATTGAATAAAGTGATCTAACTCACATCATATATTTGTTTCTTAAATCATCTCTTTGATTTCTGTATCCTTCTACTCCAGGGTGACTATCCTTATTTTGATCAGGATTTTCTGAGAAATAAACTACGTTTTTTTGTAGCTCTCTAAACTGTTTAATGTTTAGAACAAGACCTTTTAATGTGTTTCAAATTTGAAACTGATCTCCAAACTCAGATCCCAATTCTCTTAGTTTATCTTCGCCTAAATCATAAATCTCAGTTCTATATTTTTTATATAAAGGATCATTTTCACCAGCTGAGAATTCTGTTTGTGCAAAAAAGGTTTCGATTTCTTGCATTTGAGCATCAATTGCTTGGTAGTAATCTTCGTCTGTCATTTGGTCTAGATTTTGATTATATTCTTTGAATCCACCTTCATCTAATGGTGGTTGATTTGTAGCTGATTTAAAAATTCTATAAATACGATCTAAATTTGACTTTTTAAATAAGAACTTAATATCTTCGTCAATTCTTAATCTTTCTCGATCATCATCAGAAAGGTTTGAACCTGAGTTCTCTCTGGGAATTCTGGAATATGGAACATTAGCGTTCTTTAGTGACTCAATGTAATTTAAATCTGTTACTGCATTAACACCTTCACGGTAAAGCTCTTTAAAATCACTATCGCTTAAAGATGATAAATCAGCCATCCTGTCCAGAACGGATTGTAAAATATACATTGCAGATCCATAATCAGATCAAGAGTCTCCATCATAATCAAGGAAGTCGAACTCATGCTCTTCAGCGTAATTATTTTTATTTTGAAAATATGTTTTTACTGATTGCCTATCAGCTTCGCTGCTTCAGTTCATTGATGCTGACATAGATATCAGTGCACCAAGTGGTGTAATAATACCAGCGCTTACACCTCCTAATTTTAAAAATTTGTTTTTCACGTTAATCTCCTAAATACAATAAAAAAATTTAAACATATTAAAATAATTTTAGAAAAATGTCAATAAATACACTTTTTAGTTTTTTGTGTAAAAACTGTTTTCGGTATGACGTTTTTCTCAGCTACTGTGCAACAGAGCTTTTCGTGAATTTCTATTTTTGAGTAATAATGTGTATTTGAACTTAATCACAGGAACCCTCAAAACAAAAAAAAAAAAAAAAAAAAAACAATTTTAAAAACAAAATTGGTAAAAAGTGAGTTTTTTGGGTAAAAAATCGGAATAAAAAAATACACGTCTGCGTGCATTATTTCATGGTGCCCAAGACAGGAGTCGAACCTGCACAGGTCTCCCTACTAGAGCCTTAATCTAGCGTGTATGCCAATTTCACCACTTGGGCATTTTTATAATTATAGCACTTACAACTAGAAAAGTGATTTTTTTGAAACTATTGAAACAAAAATTAACGCTTGCGAAAGAATTCCCAAAAGTTCCCCATAGTTTTCCTCATCATTTGTATCAATGACAATTTCGCTATAAGAATTTCCTTGTTTAAATGACGTTAAGTGTTGTTTGTATAAATCGAATAAATTTTCAATCGATTCATTAATTTGCGAAATTCCGTATTGGTTAAGTCCATCTTGATTATTAACATCTGATGTTATTTTGTAATCAAAAAATTGCGACTTTAGATTAAGTGATAAAACACCTTTGTTCCCTTTACCTGAAAACAGACTTTGCGAATATGAGTTTGCTGTAGGGGCAAAAATCACGGAATCTGTATACATTTTTGAACTTAGTTTTAACATCATTTCCTTAAATCAACTAGCCAATAAAAAAGTATTAGACAGCTTAGAAAGAAGAACCATTAAGTTCGAACTTGAATTGATATCAATAATAATATCCAAAAGTTTATAAGAAAGATTGTAATTCTGATCGACTAAATAGCTATTGTTAACAGCTATTTTATAACCATTTAGAATCTTCTTAATGTTTATTCCTTGATAGGCCAGTAACACTAAAACAGCTTCTGTGAAAAACCCGAAGTTGTTTTTTATTAAAAGATTGTTAAAGAAGATATTTTCTTCTTTAACTCTTAACTTTTGCAAGTCAGAATCTAAAATCTTATCCGTAAACAGGAATGTGTTTGAACGCATTCATTCATAACCATATCTTGAATAAACATCTTTCACGAAACCTAAAAAGATTTTTTTAAAATTAGAAGACTCTTCATTTCTCGTCACATAAAAAGTTGCAATTTTTCGAAACTTTTTAAAGGTATAATCAAGTTTTTTGGAAATATTCGCTCCTGATTCATCTTTGTTGATAAAAATTAATTCAGCTCTTTGATTTGATAATAAATCAAGTTCTCCATTTAAAAACTGAATCGCACTTTTGACAAAATGCATTGTGTAATAGTCGCAAAAGACAACAATAGAATCAATTTCTCTATCGTAAATTCCATGACATGCGTTGATAACTCGATTTAAAAGCGAAGAACTAATATTTAAGAAAAAAGAGTTGTAATCAGCATATTTAAAGTTAGGAACTTTCTTGCTATAAAAGTCCATTACTAAGCTTTTTACATCTGGAAGCCTTGAATCAGCCTCAAAATTAGAGCCGATTACTTTATTTATTTTTATTTTCATACATTACTTCAATTTCTTTTTCAGCACTAGCTTTTAAGTTCTTAAACCCAGAAGCAGTTTCTTTAATATTGTGCTTGAAAATACCAATAGCAAAATTTGGGTGATTTAGCTTAAAACTTGCTTTTCCGACTTTGTCATTTTTGGCTTCGTCAACTATTACAAAGTTAATTTTGTCACCTGTTTTAAAGAGACTAACAGGGTCAATAGCTCTTCAATCACTCAAATCTGATTTTTCGATTTTATAAACTTTTTGGTTTTTATTTTTAACAAGAATGTAATTGCTTGCAACATCAATTACGACTCCAAAACCTACATTGCTGCTTGAACTAATTTTCATATCTGAATTATATTAAAAAAGCAATAAAAAAATAGCCCAGGAGGCTATTGCACCTATAAGCCGCTTTTTGTACCTTGTAAACAAGGTGCTAGCAATTTATCTAATCTTACGATTTTTCTTCTTAGTTGTTATTCCCTTGAAGAAACTCCAGTACCAAAATTTCTGTTTCTACCTCATGGAGTTTACCCGTTTCACAATTCTCGTCTCTGTGGCACTAGTCGTCTAGGCTTAGGTTTATTAGACCTAACATGAACACTACAGGCATTTCAGCCTGTGGTAGAGCGGACTTTCCTCTACTCAAAGAGCAGTAGCTAGCCGATGCAAAAATATCATACCAAAAACATGAACAAAATGCTGCTTTTTCCTTTTTTTATCTTTTTTAAAATGAATTGAAAAAACTTTGACAAATAAAAATGGTATGAGAAAAAAGATTGCATTTGCAATATTAGTTTTTTGTGTGTTTATTGCTAGCTTTTGTGCTGCTACAACCTTGAAAAAAGGAGGAAAGATTGTCAACAATTTCAAATACTCATACATAGTAAGTGGTGCTGTGCTCAGCCCACAAGAAATAAACACGAATCAAAAATTAACCCCGAGACAAATTTTTGCTAAAACAGGTCTTGAATCAGATGCTGACGTCTCAAGTTTTGACTACGACAAAATAAAAGAGCCTGGTGATTTGTTCGTACCATACAAAATGGAGAAAATAAAGATGAAAAATTTAAATAACATAATAGAACTTACAAAAAGGGGAGTTGGTAAAACTGCTGCAAAAAGAATTATTGAGTACGCAAAAACTAATGAGGAATACTCATGGGATGAAGTGTTAAGACTGCCTGGAGTTGGACCTGCAACTTTTGAAAAAGTTCAAAACATAATCTCAATTGACTAAAGCCTCAGATTTATTGTCTTTTTGCTCTTTTTTTACTTTTGTTCTACGAAAAAAGAGAAGTTACCTATTTATTAGGATGTATCGCAATTTTAATTTTTGCTTTTTGTGCTTTGAGAGAATGAAAGATGCTTCTGATTGTAGGATCAATATTTTTAACGATTGTATTATTACAAAATTACTACTATTATCACTATAAAATAGGCGAAAAAGGGACTTTCTATGTTTTAGAATCCGACAATGATGAGAGCTTTATCTCTATTGATAATCGTCTTTTTTATACTAATAGAAAAAACTTAATTTCTGGAGAAGTTTATGATTACAAAGGTTTTAGCTCAAAGGGATACTTTTCCAAATCTAGTTTTATTTTAGATTTTTTAAGTTTTAAGACCGTGCGAAAAAGCGAAAAAACGTTTTGATCACTCTTCACTTTGAAGAATCAACTTATTCCGAATTACATAAAGAACAGCTACGCATATTCCTTGATTTTTGGGCATTCGCCAAATAAGCAAGTATCAGCACTCTTGCAAAACTTGGGTATATTTCATCTTTTTGTAATAAGTGGTTTTCATTTTATAACGCTAGAAAAAATTCTGGGATATATTTTTAAGAACAGAAAATATGGTAATTTTTATACACTATCAATCTTGATTTTTTACTTCTTAATCTGTAAAATAGGTGTGTCATCGCTCAGAATCATAACAAGTAAGGTACTAGGTTTTTTCTCTAGAAAAGTCAAGATTGAAGTTTCGGCAGTAAATCTTGAAACGGTTTGCATCTGTATTTTATTTTTAATAAATCCATGATTTTTACTATCACCTGGATTTTGGTTAAGTTGTGGACTTTCATCCCTTATTCAAAAGCGATATCAAAAAGAAAAGGATACAAAACAGGAGCATTGACTAAAAAGCTATTTAAAAACCAATTTCATTGCCTTTACTTTTATGTCTCCAGTCCTATGGAGTTTTTCTAAAGAGGTGAACCTGCTAGCAATTTTGACCTGCTTAATCTTTACCCCAGTAATACAAGTTGTATACATTTGCTCTATCATTTTTATTACTATTCCACAGGTGATTTGAGCGCTTGATAAGATTCTGTTTTTGATGCTTAAAGGATTTTCAGATTACTTATCTTTTTTAGTGATTGTAAACACTAGATTTAAGTATTTTTGACCAATATTTGCTTTTTTGTCATACAATTTTTGAATTTATAAAACAGTTCCTAAAAATATATAATTAATGAATGAAAGTAATTGCAGGTCCAGAACAATTTTTTATAAAAAAACACTTAGCAGAAGCAAAAGAAGAAATTTCAAAAGAAAACGTATATTTTTTTGATTCAAACACAAATATTTCAGAAATCATAGACCAGGTAGGGCAAAGACAAATCTTCCAAGAAAAAAGACTTTTTGTCTTTGACAACTTATCTGTTTTTAAAGAAAAAAGTGAATATGATTCTAAAAAAGATATTTATGATCAATTGATTGAAATTTTAAAAGAATCGGAAGCGTCGGGAGATGAAAGCGTCTTTTTACTTCAAGAGGAAAAAAGCTTGCAAAACAACTTTAAAACGTACGTTTACTCGGTAGCAAAATTTTTAGATGCTAAGAAGCTTGATGTTAAAAATGTCGCAAACTTTATTCAAAATTATATTGAGTCAAAAGGTGGATCAATTGAAAGAGAAGCTTTATATGAGTACGTAAAGCTCGCAAATACAGATGCATTACTTTTAGCTAACGATTTAGATAAACTGCTTCTTAATCAAAGGGTTATTACATTAGAACTACTTAGAAGCCACGAAACTTATTTTAGAGAAGAGAATTTATTTGCTTTTTCAAATTCTTTGGAAACGCTAAATTTTAAAAATATTTGAACTTCATACAAAAAAATGACAAAACAGCAAGTGGAAGCTAGAGTCCTTTTTGGTCAAATTTGCAATTTATTCACATTAGCAAGTGTTGTTAAAAATTACTCAAAAACAGGAATGAATATAAAGCAAATTGCAGTTGTTTTAAAAACTCACGAGTTTAGAGTAAGAAAAGCAGCAGATCTGGAAAGAAAAATTGGTGAAAAAAGACTTAAAAAAATTCTCTTGGATTTAAACGAAATAGATAAACAAATGAAATGAGAAGGGCAAGACATTGAAGAACTTACTGAACAATTTATTATTAAAGAATTTGCGTAAAGAGCAATCCAAAAAAGACTTTTCGCCAGAGAATTACATCTTTTTAGACAAAAAAATATTTGAATCACTGAATCATGTCATCATAAGGGACTATTTAACTTCTTTTCTTGCTTTCTTAAAGGGTAATTCAAGCAAGTATTTCACAGTAGTAATACCAGATCTTGAAGATTTACTAAACTTTACATATTCAGATTCCGAGTATGAAATAAAAATAAAAAAAGAAGTAATATCTAACCTGAAACTTTTTTCTCAAAAATGTAAGTCAGAGGGAGCGAGAATTGGGATATGTGTTAATTTTGTAAGCATGCCTTCCTTAGAGAAAAAAGTGAATAGGATTCTTGAATACAAAAAAGAATCAGTAAATAACTACTGAGTAAATGTTGAAAAGGCAGACAAGAAAAAGAATAATTTATCAGACTTCTTAAAAACACAGTTATTAACATTAAGTGTTTCTGAGGACGGATATAGTGCTTTTAAAGGTGCTATTCATACCATTTCTAACTTTTATAAAAAAACATTCTACTGCGACATAATACTTTTAGAAAACGTAACCGAATATCTTGATAAAGCTGACAAAAAAGAAGTTTCTTCTTTTTGCGATGAAATCAATTACATCTTTGAAGGTATTTCTAAAAACGAAAGAATTACTTTTTCTATTCTAAACAAGTACACTGATAACAATAAGTATATAAAGCAGTTTTTGGCTATGAATGCGTTCAAAAACATTATTATGCAACTTGATTGAAACGATAACAATTTCTTTGAAAAATACAGTTTCTGTGTTCAAAGAAGAATTCAGATGAGTCTAAAATACTCTGTGGATGAACCATTTTTAAATCAAGATAAGAGGTATTTTTCTTTTGTTGAAAGATTGGGTTCCATAATGAAATTGATAAATATAACTACGACCTCAACGTCCTTTAATTTTCATTACAACTATCATCAAAGACCCAAAGATATCAAAGATCAGTACTTTCACGAATTCGGTTGTTTAAACGACGTAGTTTATTCAAGTTTACATTACAAAGATATTTATGTAAAGCAAATTTTAGAAGCTCTAGACTTAAATAAGTCGATGAAAAATTATTTATTTAAAAACCAGTGTAAAAAGTTTAAAAACGAAAAGAATGTATGGTCTTTCGAAATTTACAACGAAACTTTCAAATCAACCATTATCTTTAATAATAACGAATCTGTCTCATTAATAGATGAAAAAGACTTTATAAAAAATTCAATACATAAGAAAACAATCCTTAAACCTTTTGAATTTAAGATAATATCTTAAAGTTTTTAATTACAAATAAAACACTATATGCAATCATAAGCATATAGTGTTTTAATCTACTTATCAGATTTTTTCTTTTTCATTCTTTCCTTTAACATTAGCATAGGAAGATCTCTTGAAATTCCGTGTTCTTCTAGAACTTCTTCCATCACTTCTTGATAAAAAGCTCTTTCATAATCATTTAATTTATTAATCGAAAGAACTTTTGTTTTCACTTTTGTTTTTGCCATAAATAAATAATATAAAAATGACATCGACTTTAAACAAAAATGTGAATAATTTTGAACTATTTTAGATGCTTATTTTCATAAATATTCGTTTTATGTCAATATAACTGCTAAATCGGCTAAAATTAAAATATAAAGAGATAGGAGATTTAAATGAAGAAGTGAAAATTATTATTAACTACTGCTGCTCCATTATTACCTGTAGCCGTAATGATGGCTTCAGCAGAAACAGACTCTCTAGAGGATATAGAACCTGAAGATAAGTTAGAAACCGAAGGAGCTAGACTTGATGCTATAAAGTCTAACCTTGAAATAAAAGTCAAAGAAGGAGCAGAGGCACTTCAAGAGCCTGCAATTCACTGAAGCTCTCCTGATGAAATAGCAACAGATTTAATATTGGTATATCAAGGACAGGAAAAAGCCTTAGAGGAAGGGCAAGATGAATGAGTATTTGAGGACCAAGATTTCAAAGTTAAAAGAGATGAGCTTTCTATTGAGGATCAAAATGATATTGAAGGATATTTAAAAATAAGAATAGATATGGTCTACAGTAATACAGATGAAGAATACACTTCATTATCTGAAGAACCTAAAGTTATAAAAATCACTGGATTTAAAACAGAAGAGGATAGATTAAATCAATTAATTAAAGAAGGTTCTCTAGGTCCAAAGGGTCAAGCTAGAGATCCAGAAGCGATGAAAGAAGTTAATGTAGACGATGTAACAAACCAGAACTTCTTAGAACACGTAATTCTCGGTGTTGGTGATAACGCGAGTGCTTTATTTGCAGATTTATCTTTTGTAGAAATTAAAGAAAGAAATCAAGACGAAGGAACAATCACCATAAAAGCAAAAATAAAATCAAACAAAACATATGGTGAATTGGTCAGAGACGATAGTTGAACAATACCTGAAGGTGCAGGAAAAGATGCAGTTTCTAATGTTTCTTCTACAGATACAGTTGATGTTATTGTTACAGGATTTAAAAAACCAACAACTGCAGTTGAAGAACCACCTGTAACTAATGAAGACGAAACCAATAGTGCCAACACAAATGGGGAAAATGCTGTCGAAGCAGTTAATTCAGACACAAATGAGACTCCTGAAAAGGTTTCTGAAAATACACAAGAGTCTCCCGAACCTACAGAAGAGAACGAATCTGAGCCAAAAAATGAAGAGATGTCAGATCAACCAAGCGAAGATATGAATTCAAATGAAGAGACTGAAGAACAAGTTAATTCTGCTTCAGAAAAGCTAAAAGAAGCTACTGAAAAAACTAGAAAAGTAGTTTTAGATCTTGCAAAAAATTCAGATCTAAAAGAAGAATTAATGTTTATGTCAAGTTTGATTGCAGCATCCGAAACTGTACTTAATAAAGAAACATCTATTTCTAAGGTTAACGACTTTCTAAACCATGAATCAACAGGTGAAGCAGTTCAAATAGCTGAATCTTCTGAATTAACAGATGAACAAGTAAATGACTTAATTAGAGTTCACGAGCTTTTAAGAGCAAAAATTCAAGAGAAATTAAAACCATCAACAGAAACTTCTAAAAATACTGCAAAAGAAGCACCTGCAGCAAACGACAATCAAGGTTTAAGTTCTGATAACCAGTCAGCAGATCAACCTACAACATCAAACGAGGATGAAACCAATACAGGCAATTCTGAAAATAACACGCCAGAAAACAGCAAGGATTCTTCTGAAGATACTTCTGATATCACAAACAAAACAGAAGAAGAAATAAATAACTCTGGAGATACTTCGAATAATAATGCTAACGAAGAATTGAGTAGTTCAGAAAATGATGAAGACAATGCAAATAAAGAGTCGAATTCTCAAGGTTCATCGGAAAACGCAAATGCAGAACAACCTGCAAATACAGGCGAAAGCACTCCGACAAAATCTGAAGAGATTGCAAATCAAAATGCAAATAATGAAAATACATCAGAAAACGCAAATGCAGAAAAACCTGCAAATACAGGTCAAAGCACTCCAGCAAAATCTGAAGTACAAGAAGACAGCAAACCTGCAGTAAAAGAAGATACAAAAGCACAAGAAAATAACAACAAACAAGAAATTGAGAAAAAAGGTATCTTAGAGAGATTATCTATTTGATACTGAATAACAGGTGCATTAGCTACTGTATTCTTAACAATATTCTTCATTATATTCTTCTGACGTAGAAAAAAAGATGATGAAGATCAACCAGCTCAAAAGTAATGCAAAATAAAAGCAAGTAATACTTGCTTTTTTCTTTTATGGCTGTCAGACGGAAATAAACAAAAAAAGGCAAATGCCTTTTTTATTATTTTTGGTTTGGTTTTGTCATGTTGCTTGGTCTGTTGTTTTTGTATTCAATGATTTTAACAACAAGTGGGTTTACGTATTTTTCTGTAAATCCTTGTACTCAGATGTAGAATACTGAACCAAATAGACCACCCAGAACCATTGCTACTGTTCCTAAAGCAACATCTTTGTATTGTTCGTAATTAGGGTAGAAAAGTAGTGTAGGAAGTTGTTGCGCTAAACCTCTGGCAGGGTTGATAGCTGCTGTTCCACTTAAAACACCCATTCAAACAACAAGTGAAATGATAAACATAATCATTAAGTCACGGTATTTGTTGTCAATTCTTGGTGAAAAGATTGGGAATAGAAGACAAGCAACCATAATCGCTTCGATCACAAAGATGTAAATAAATCCTGCTAAATGGTGGTGTCCGTTGTATCCGTCTACTGTTAAAATTTGGTTAAATACGCTGGCATTAACAACTTTTGTTGTTTCGATCGCGTGATTAGCTGTGTGAGCTCCTGCGTTTCTACCAACTGCGTAAATGATTAAAGCTGCGATGAATGCCCCAATGATTTGCATAGTTCATTTCATTAGTGCATAAGGAAGTGTGTTTGTTCCTTTTAAAAGTCTTGTTAAAGTAACTGCCGGGTTTAAATCACAACTTCAACGTAGGAATGTAAATAAACAAATTCCTACAATAATGAATCCTGCAAAGAATCCAACAAATCATTTAAATGTTAAGTAGTGTTCGATAACACTATATTCTGTAACGTGTGTGCTTAGTCCTGCAAGACCAAGTGAAATAAATACTGTTCCGATAATTTCAGAAATCGCATGAATAAATCATGTTTTTTTATCTTTTGGTTGTTCTGCGTTTACTCTTTTTGCTTTTGTTAGTCCGAAGTATTTAAAAACTGATAATTTTTCTGTGTTCTGCATACTATCCATTCTGCACACGACCTGATTCTAAAAGCTTAAGTGCTTTAGAGAAGTCACCTTTTTGTGCGTCATCTGCGTTTTCAAGAGTAATTTTTGCAATTTGTGTAAGGGCAACGTTTGTTAAGAACGCTTGGTGTGATGTAACTACAACGTTATCCATTTGGATAAGTTCGTATCATTGAGGGTCAATTTTTTTGTATTCTTCAATTTTGTCAGAAATGTCTTCGTAAAATCTTCCTTCTTCTCTTTCAAGAACGTCTGTAGCTAGACCAGCAATAACACCTGATTTTAATCCATCAATCATTGCTTGTAAGTCCATCAATTCACCACGAGCTGAGTTTACAATCAGCATTCCAGGTTTCATAACTTTAACTGCTTCTGCATCAAGTAAATATTTTGTTGATGGTAATAAAGGTGCGTGAAGCGACATAAAGTCTGCTTCTTTTAAGATTCTGTTTAATGAAGCATATTCAAATCCTAGCTCTTGTGCTAAGTGTGGGAAGTTTGTTTCGCTGAAAATGTCAAATACAAGTACTTTTGCACCAAAACCTTTAGCGATTTTAATGAAAGCTTGACCAATTTTTCCACTTCCGATAACACCGAATGTTGAACCAAAAACAGTTTTACCGTCTAGTCCACTTAGTGTAAAGTCATATTTTTTAACTTTTGAACTTGCTTTAACAATATTTCTGTTTAAAGCTAATAATGAAGTCATAGCAAATTCTGCCACTGACTCTGCTGAGTAATTTGGTACTCTGAATACTTCGATACCTAATTTTGCTGCTGTTGCTAAATCCACTTTGTTGTATCCCATTGATCTTTGGAATCAGAATTTAACACCAAATTTAGCTAATAATTCTAAAACATATTTGTCACCGTATGTGTTAACAAAACCACAAACAGCATCAAATCCTTTTGTTAATTGCACTGTGTTTAAGTTTAAGTTTTCTTCAAAATAAACAATTTCGTGTCTTCCGTTATTTACGCTATCGAAGTATTTCTTGTCATACTCTTTAGCGTCAAAAAAAGCTATTTTCATTTGTAATAATCTCCTAATGTGCTTAGTTTCCTTATATTATAATTTTTTATTTTTTAGCAGCAAAAAAATATTTGTTATTTTTTAAATTTAATAAGAAAAAATAATCAATTTTTAAAGTTAAAATCTAAAAGGAAAAAATGCATTTTTTTGCTTTTTTTATCTTTTTTTATAAGTTTTTTACGATTTATTGCAATATAAGTTGTTATGTTGGCACAAAAAATTATTTTTTTATCACTTATTTTTAGTGGCGATTATGAAGAAATCAAAAAACACATGAGGAAAAATACGTCAGTTTGAAGGGAGAATTTGGATTGAACTGCAAGAGTATTAAAAGATAGCAAATATAAATGTGTAACTGCTGCAGATCCTGATTTTCCAATTCAACTCAAGAACTCAAAAAATTTACCTTTGGCTCTATTTTACAAAGGTGATTTTAATTTATTGAAAGCAAAAAAGAGACACTTCATAATCAGTAAAGCAACTAAAAAAGATATTTCAGAATCAGATCTTATGAATATAGAGGACAAAGTGCCCTTAATTTATCTAGACAATGAAAATGAGAAAGCTTTTTTGAATAAATTAAATCAGGAAAATAAAAGCTCGGTTGTAATACTTAGTCACCAAGACGAAAGTTTGATAAACAGATATGGAGATAAAAATCTCATTATTTGATTCAATACAAACCCTAGACACCCTTTAAGACATGATTTTGGGATAAGGAATTTCGTAGCTTCTTGTTTCTGTGATAGTTTAGTGCTTGTTGATGTAGAAAAAAGCAAAAAACTTTGGAGTTTAATTTCAAACTATAGCGAAGTAGGAAAAACTGTTATTTGCTATGAAACAGATGTAAATTATCAACAAAGAAACTGATTTTATGAAAATGATTTGCCAGTTGCTTTCATGAATGAACCGACGGAAATACAGATATAAAAAAGAATAGCTTACGCTATTCTTGAAAATCTTATTGTTTTCTTTCAGTATAAACAGAAGCAAATTTTCTATTTCTTCTAGTTTCATATTTTACGTAACCATCAATAACTGTGTATAGTGTGTCATCTCCACCACGCTTAACATTCACACCAGGGAAAATCTTTGTACCTCTTTGACGGTAAATGATTGATCCAGCTGTTGCGAATTGTCCATCACCTAACTTAGCACCTAGTCTTCTTCCGGCCGAATCACGACCGTTACGTGTCGAACCACCGGCTTTCGTTGTTGCCATGTGTTAATTAACCTACTATTCCTGTAATTTTAATACGTGTATATGGTTGACGATGTCCAAGTTTTCTTTTGTGAGTTGATTTAGCGTTGTGACGGTAAACTACGATTTTTCTTGATTTACCTTGTTTTTCTACTATACCTGTTACGTAAGCTTTTTCTAAATATGGTTGACCAATTTTGTCGTTAACTAGTAAAACTTTTTCGAATTTTACTTCTTCACCTTCTTTGGCTTCAAGTTTTTCAACAAAGATTGTGTCATCTTTTTTAACTAAAAGTTGTTTGCCTCCAGTTTCGATTATTGCTAACATTGCAATACCTCCGATTTTGGCTCGTCTTTAAGGTGTGCTTTTGCATCTTTGATACCTGTTCAGAACGGTTACCGAAGTAACAGCATAATTATACAACATTAATCATAGATTAATAAAAAAACGGTTTTGCGTAAACCGTTGTTCTATAGTATTAAAAGTCTTTTTTGTATTTATTTACTTTTTGTTTTTTGACTTTAGGAATGTGTAAAACAAGTGTAAACTCACCTTTTAACGAATTTGAACTTAAAACCTGATTTTTAACATCTTCTGCGTTACCAAAAAATCAATTTTCGTGCATTTTCGTCAGTTCTTTTGCTAAACAAATTTTTTCGTTACCTTTAAAAACATGAGTTATATCATCAAGAGTTTTTTCAAGCTTATGAGGCGAAGCATAATAAATGTATGTTCCTTGTTCTAGTTTTTCGAGTTCGTTAATTCTTTGTTGAGTTTTATCCTTAAAAAATCCGTTAAATGCAAAAGTGCTGCTAAAATTGGATCCTACAAATGCTGTTATTGCTGCATTTACTCCTGGTATTATTTCAATTTCAAAATTATTAATTCTTGCCATCTGAATTAATTCAAATCCAGGATCTGAAACAACAGGCATACCTGCATCACTAACTAGAGCGACGTCCTTACCTTCTTCTAAAAACCTTATCATACCTTTTGCTGAATGAGATTCAGTATGGTTGTTATAAGTAAAAAGTTTTTTGTTGTTTAAGATTTGGTAATGTTCTAAAAGCTTCTTGGTTACTCTTGTATCTTCACAAGCTATGTAATCGACTTCTTTTAGGATTCTTAAGGCTCTAAAGGTTATATCTTCTAGATTACCTATGGGCGTTCCTACTACATATAATTTACTCATAGCACTCCATTAATTTGTTAAGCATAACTTCTTTGCACAAAGCAAAATTCAAGTTTGACTCAATATTGATCAAAAACTCATTCAACTCAAAAACGAAGGATAATAATTTGTCTAAAATATGACCTTTGTTTTTGGCAATATAATTTATTTTTTCTCCATAAATCTTGTACATTTCAATTTCAGGTCTTTTTTTCATAATTAAGAATAGCTGGCAGATCATTTTTAAAATTTCTTTTGTTTTTTCTGGCTTTTCTTTTGTTAAGCTTTGGTTCAAAAACACATAAAAAGGAGCAGGATCGATAAACGAGTTTAGTAAATGTTCATAAACATTTTGCAAATACTCAATATTTTTTGAATCTGTGAGTTTTATTGCTTTTTTGTTTTCTTGAGTTTGAATTTTTATTAGGTCAATATATTCTTGTGGAACTTCTAGTTCGGAAAGACTTTCTTGAATGATTGAATTAGCATTACCTGAAACTCTCAACGATACAGAACGAGATAAGATTGTTGGTAATACTGCTTCTTTTTTTCTTGTCGTTAATAAAATGAGCGTGTTACTCTTAGGTTCTTCAATCGATTTTAAAATTGAGTTAGCAATCAAACTTGAAACCTTTTCAAAATCCTTTATAATCAGGATCTTTAATCCTTCGTGAGATGAAGCATAATCAAGATTTTCAAAAACATTCATAAAAGAGTCTTTTTGAAAATTGCCGTTTTCTCCTGTAAATAAGCAAAAAACGTCACTATCAATAACGTTTTCTGTAAACAGTTTTTTATATTGTTTGCCTTTTAACACTCTCAGAACTAAAGATACTGCTTCAAGTGTATTTTCTTCGGTATCTGAAGATATTAAATAACAATGGCTTAGCTTTTTCGAACTAAAAACAGTATTTAATATTCTTGTACTTCTAGCGTTTAGCATATTTTGTAATATAGTCCTTAAAAGCCTCGTTTGCTTCTATTTTAGAAATTAATTCATCAAAAACGTCTTTTAGGGGTTTTGTGGCATCAATTATCAAAAAACGCTCAGGGTTTCTATTTATTAAATGGTGATATCCTTTATAAACTTTTTTGTGAAACTCATCAGCCTCATCATCAAGTCTGTTTTGAATTAATCTACCTGCATTTCTTCTTTCTTTTGCTTGTTCTGGTGAAATTTCTAAAAACACAGTTATATCTGGATATGTTTTTTCAAGGATTAATTCTGTTATTGTTTCAACAAATTCTAGTCCCAAATCTCTTCCGAAACCTTGGTATGCATAGAAACTGTCGATATATCTGTCACAAATTACCAATTTATTATCTTTTAAAGCAGGGATAATCACTTTCTCAAGGTGGATTCTTCTTGAAGATGTGTAAAGCAGAGCTTCTGTTTTTGCTGATAAATCGGAATCTTTATGCAAAATAATTTCTCTAATTTGTTCAGCTTCCTTGATTCCTTTACCACCGGGCTCTCTAGTAAATAAAGTTTCTATGTGCGAATACTTTTTAAGCAAGTATTCTGTGAAAAGTTCCAAAACTGTTGTTTTTCCTGATCCGTCTAAACCTTCGAATGTAATGAACATAAATGCCTTTCTATTTAACTCTATTTAAAAATGATTGTTTCAAAGTTAATGAATCAATGTAATCGACGTTAGCCCCCATAGGTATTCCTATTGCGAGTTCTGAAGATTGAATCCCTAACCTTCTAAGTGTTGTTTTGATAAAGTGTTTATTAATTTCTCCTGCAATAGTAGGACTAAGGGCAAGAATCACCTCAGATCTTTCCTTTGAAGCATTTTCTAGCTTATTTAAATATGATTCCAAGATACCTTCTTCCAAATCTTGCGAAGCATCAATGTCTCAAATTAAATAATAACCTCCATAGAACTTATCTTTTTCAAACTTGGTAATCACTTGGTGGTTGTCAACAATGATAAGTTTATTTTCACGAAAATCGTCGCTGCAAACCTCACATACTTCACGATCTGTAATATTTCCACATTTTTCACAGTTTTTGATTTCTTGTGTCAGTTTTCTAAAAGTTTCAACAATTAAAGACTGATCCATTTTTGACTTTAAAATAAAGCCTTCCACAATTTTTTCGGCAGTTTTCTTTGATATACCTTGAATGCTTTTAAGTAGAGAAATTAAATTATTAACTGATTCAATATCGTTCATTAAAATGGCATTCCTGGCATCGAAGGAGCAAGTGCTTCTTGAGCTTCTTGTATTTGATCAATTGCTTCGTTAAGAGCAACAACAAGTAAATCTTCTAGAAGTTCTTTATCTTCTGGGTCAATTAGGCTTTCATCAATTTTGATTGATGAAACTGAAAAATCACCAAGCATCACTAGGTTTACACCATGTTTTTCGACTTTAAACTCTTTTTTCTCAAGCTCTTTTTGTTTTAATTCCATTTCAGATTGTAATTTTTTTAATCTTTTAATCATTTCTGGATTCATAATTAACCTTCTTTCTTTTTAAACACAGCATTTTGACCAAATAGGCTATAAGCTGGTTCTAATTGTTTTAATTCGTTCAATTTAGGTGCTTTAATTTCTCAAGTTCTAAAAGCAGGCTTCTTACCTTCTTTAATTTGTTTGAACTCTTCCATTGCTGCACTTAGTTCATTTCTTGTTGGCGTAAAGATCTTTAGTGATCTTTTACCTCAATACTCAACCGTCAATAAAACGGGCAGAGATGAAATATGTTCCATTAAAATCTCAATATTTTGATTTTTCTCGGGAAGTAAAACAACAAACTTCTCTCCTGCTGCTACTATTTTATAGTTAAAAAGTAAATCAATTCCTTCGCGCATTTCAGGAAACTCTGAAGCTGCCTGTTCTAGGTATAGCTTTCTTTGTCTTAAGAAGAAAAATCTCTCTTTTGTAGTTTGAAAAAGCATGTTTACAAGCTCAGTAAACTCATTTCTTTCCACAAACTCCTCTTCTTGTTCAGGACTTTCAAGATCCATCGAGAATTCATCATTCTTTGTGAATAAATTAGAATCAGATATTTTAGTTGGATATTCTTCTTCTTTTACCTCTGTAACGTTGACCTCAGATGTTTCTTGGGGAACATATTGTATTTCGTCTCAGTCTGAAAATGCATCCTTCTGTATAGGTGTTTGATTAATCAGAATTTCTTCTGTATTAGATTCAATTTTGGGTAAATCTTTCTTTTTGTCAGGTTCTTTTGATTTTACAAACTCGTCTTCAAAGATTTCTGTCATTCTTTCAGACTCATAGAAATCATCTAGTTTGATTTCAGTTTTTTGCACTTCTGGTTCTTTAAAAACTTCTTTATCTTCCTCGCCAAAACTTAAACCTTTTTTGATTTCAAAATCTCTCAAACTTGATCCCTTAGGCAATTCTAGAGAATTTAAAATTTCACGCTTAAGTTCTTTTTTGATTGCATCTAAATCTAGCGAACTTGACTGATTTACAGATCCATAAGTTGGTTCCTGAGTTACAAAGTTTAAAATTTCAATAAAGCAAATTTCTATGAGTTGAAATGGTATTTCACTTTTTGTAATTGCTTTTTTAAGTTTTTGTAGCGATTCGATAGCATGAGTTACAAAGCGATCTGTAATTCGCATTTTTTTAATTTCTTCAACACCTATTAGTTCTAAATAGACTGTTTCATAGGTCTTTTTAAAAACTAAGTAGTCTTTTAAAGCGACGACCATATTTTTAATTAAGACATTTGGATCAGCACCTTGATTTTTAAGGTTATTTAGTAAATCAAAAAGTGCTCTTGTATTATTTGATGCTAAAGAGTTAATTAGAGCAACTAAATTTGCTGTTGAAATTATTCCAAACGTTTGAAAAACGTGTTCTTTTTTGATTTCTCCTTGTGAGAATGAGCTCAATTGGTCAAGAATTGAAAGAGCGTCTCTCATACCACCTGTAGCTAAATTAGCTATCATTCCAAGCGATTCCTCGTCATGACGAATTGATTCTAATTGACAAATTTTTTCAAGTTGTTGGATTAAAACATCAGAATTCATTCTTTTAAAGTGAAAATTTTGTGCCCTTGAAATGATCGTGTCAGGTATTTTGTGAGCATCAGTTGTTGCAAGAATAAAAATAGCATGCTTTGGTGGCTCTTCCATTGTTTTTAAAAGAGCATTGAAAGCACTTTTAGTTAACATATGAACCTCATCGATGATGTAAACCTTGTACATCCCTGCAATTGGTGCTAATTCAATTTTTTCTTTTAAGTCTCTAATTTCATCTACTCCATTGTTTGAAGCAGCATCCATCTCGATGATGTCAGGGTTGATATCTGTATTTTTAAGACATTCTTTACATGCTTGGTTAGAAATTTTCGAGTGGGTACAATTCAGCAATGTAGCAAAAATTTTGGCTATTGATGTTTTACCAACCCCCTTAGGTCCACTGAAAATATATGCATGATTAACTTGGTCTGATTTAGAGATATTTTTCAATGTTTCGACGATATGATCTTGCCCTACAACATCTTCAAATGTCCTCGGACGGTATTTACGGTAAAGAGCTATATAAGACATAATACCTCCTTTGTAATATTATTTTAAACAATTAATAAAACCAATGCGTGAAATATCAGTTTTTTCAGTTTAAAGCCTTTAAAATATAACATAAAAACTGCACCTTTTAAAACTATGTTTTAAAAGAGAAAAAGAAAAGACCCAAAAGGTCTAGTCTGTAATCGGTTTTCTGTTGTTTGCTTCAATTCAAGAATTTTTGAAAGCTTCGTATGTGGTTGATTTTTTCACTTTTAACTTCATTTTTTTGCCTTCAACTTCAAAAACGAGTTTATCTTGTCAGAAATAAAGACCAAGAAAAAGCAATAAGTAAAGCAGGGCAACAAAACTGAAAGTAAGAGTAATCATAGGTCATTTTGTCAAGGGACCAAGGGTTTTGTGGTATTTGTTAAACTCATCCATTCCTGTGTAGAAATAGTTTATTTGTCACCCTGGTGTTTGAGCAACATGTCCTGAAATTGCGTTAAATATTGAAGCAACAATTATTGCGCCTAAGTTTAGGGCTGATGTTATATAAACGTCTTTTAGTGTTAATTTTAGATCGAACATGATCATTAAAACGATCGGAGCAAGTAAAATAAATCCATGAGCTAGTAAATAGTCTCAGAAGATATATGAATCATATCCTTTCGATCATTTGAAAACTGATTTTCCGTTTTGATAAAAAACACCATCAACATAGTATGTATCTTCAGTCATAGTATTTTTTAAATCAGGGGCAAAAAGGGCAATTAAAGCACCGATAAATGAGAATGCTAAAATGTATTTTGTATATTGTGGTTTATTGATTAATAAGAAAAATCCAAGTAATGTGATGTTGAATCTACATAAATGAAGAGGAATGTTTTCTCAATAAATTGGGTATCTAAAATAAACAAGCAATGCAGCTCTTAAAATCATAAAAAGCAATGTAGCAGCACCTGCTGTTCTTATCATGATTTCTTCTTTTTTGGCTGAATTTTCAGTTCTAATTTTTCAGTTTTGATATTTTTGAAAAATTTGTCTTTTAAAAACTCAGACTAAGATCATTGCTAAAATGATAGCCCCAACAATTCCATAGTAAACGATTAGGGAATCTGAATAGCTAACTCTGTTTCCTAAAAAACTAAAAAAACCGGTATAGTATTTACTCATTTTTTTCTCCTTAAAATAAAAAAGAAAATTCTTATTTAGAACTTTCTTGTGCTAATCTTTCTGCTCTTCTTTTGTCTCTAGCTTGTTCTAAAGCTAATTTGTGAGCTCTTTTAGCTGCACGTTCTTTGTTCTTTTGTCTAACAATTTTACGCATAAGTCCTCCCCTTAATAAAGTTTTATATAGGTAATATAATTTTACAAAAAAACGCATTTTTTTAATCTAAATAAGATTGAAAATGCGTTTAAAAATTATTTAAAAAAATCTTTTAATTTTTGAAGTGTTAAATCAGCTGTTGTATGTAAAACTAAGTCAGATAAGCTAAAGTCTACATCTGAATTATAGTCAAAAGCTACAGATTTAATGTTTGCACCTTTAATTGCTTGGACTCCTGCGATTGCATCTTCTAGTCCAATGCAATTTTCTTTAGGAACATCAATTAACTGAGCTGCTTTTTCAAAAATTTCAGGATCTGGTTTCCCTTTTTTGACATCACCTGGATAAACAATGGCGTCAAAGTAGTCAATTAAACCTAGTTTCTCTAGAATAAAGGGTGCATTGTAACTGCTTGAAGCAATTGAAAGTTTAATTCCTGCTTGTTTACAGTCCAAAATGAACTCTTTGATGTTTGGCAAAATGTAGCTAGGATCAATTTTTTGCTTTAAAAGTTGAACATAAAGATCATTTTTTTCTTTGCAAAGCTGATCAGATAATTCTTTTGTCAGTTCAAGATCAGGTTTTTTAAGAGCAACAATAGCTTTTAATGTTTCAGGTCTAGGAAGTCCTCTCAAATTTTCGTTTTCAGCTTCAGTATAGTCTATGCCTAGTTTTTTAACAGTTTGTGCTCAAGACTCATAATGCAAACTCGCTGTGTCTGTAATTACACCATCAAGGTCAAATAATATTCCTTTAATTTCCATTATCTCACTACCTCAAATGTTGCTTTGATGTTTGTTAATGTTGTTGGTTTCCCGTTAACTAAAAGATCCAGTGTTTTGTGTTGAGAAATTGTTCTTGCCACAAATTCAGTAGGTCTTACTTCAACTTCAATTCAAACACCTCTGTATTGAACTCTATAAGTTAACTTTTTGTAATTTTCAGGCAGCACAGGTGAAACGTCTAATTGATCATTAAATCATGTTAATCCACCAAAACCAAAAACTAGCATTTGTCAAATAGCAGCTAAGCTACCAGCATGAATCCCTGCATCTGATGTGTGCATTAATGGACCCATGTCAATATCGATTCCATATTTAAAAAGCTCGTATGCTCTTTCAACTTTTCTTAATCTTGAAGCTTCAATCATGTATGAAGCTGCACTTAATGAAGAATCGTGAGTTGTGATTTTTTCATAGTAATCAAAGTTAGCATCTCTGACTTCTTTTGTGAACAAGTGAGGCATCACTTGCATCAATAGTACAACGTCAGCTTGTTTTACAAGTTGAGAACATAATCTTTTGTGCCCTTCTGCTGTTGAAAATAGTTTTTTTCCTGCATCATACAGCATTTGGAAAGGTTTTACATCAATTAGAGGTAACCCCAAGAACTGATCGTTTTCAGCAACGATTAATTCTTTGTTAGGTTTTTGAAGTTTTATCCCTTCAGAAACTTTTTTCATTTTAGTAATGCTTACAGGGTATGGTAATTTTCTTTTTATTTCATCAAGGAGTCTTGGATTGTTTTCTTTTAAGTCTTCAAAAACTTTAATACCTAAATCAATGTTAAATTTAGCCATTTGGTTAATATAAGCGTTATTATCAATATTACCTTTGTACTCATTAGGTCCCATAACGTCTTTAATTTCAAATGATCCATCAGATTGTATTTCAGCTCTATTTGTATAGAATCAAGCCGTATCAATGATCATTTCGTAACCATATTTTTCCATAAATACTTCATCTTGAGTGATTTGGTAGTATTGGTTAACAGCGAACGCAACGTCTGCTGAAACGTGGATTTCCTGTCTACGAGAAGCGATTGGTACTTGCTCACCTGTAACAACGTCAGCTTGTCCTCAATAAGGACAAACTTCACCGTCTGTTGGTCAAGCCATTTCTCATGGATATTGAGCACCTTCAAGGTTTGACTCTTCTGGTCTTAATTTAACTTCCTTAGCTTTTGCTCTTGCTCCTTTAATACCTTTATATCTATAAACAAGCAAGTTTCGTGCTACTTCAGGATCTGTGAATAAATAGTTTGGATTAATAAAGAATTCAGTGTCCCAATATGTGTGACCTTGATAACCTTCTCCCGATAAACCTTTTGCTCCAACATTTTTGTATTTTGAATCTTTTGGAACGAAGTTGTTTAAGTGGAAAATACCGAACTCAAGTGCAAGTTGATCGTATTTAGAACTTTCGTCACCTTCAATTTCGACAAAAAAGCTTTCTCAAACTTTTTTCATCGCTTTAACTGAAGCGATTTTTAAAGTTTCATAGTTAGAGGCTAAAAGCATACTGTGTAGGTTTTGTGCTGCTTCTTGCACTTCTTCGTCTTTCATCGTCGCATTTTTGCTATCAACTGATGTTGACACTGACATTAATTTTTCAAGAACAATAACATCGCCAGGTTTAGCCTTAACTTTAATTTTAAACTTGATTAAACGTCTGCTCATTGCGACTACGTAATCATCGTTTCCACCTTTTAGTTCGACACCGTTATGAAATACTTTTGTGATTAAGTTGTGCACTGCAAGTCTTTTTGAACCATTTGTTTTTTGGCTCATTGATAAAGATTCAGTTGTAACTCTTCTTTTTTCACCTTCAGCGAAGTGCTGTGTACCTGTATTTGTTACTTGACCATTAATCATAGGTTCAAGAACAACTTCGACATCTTGATCTTCTTTAGTTGATAAGATCTCGATTTTGATTTTTTGACCATAAACGTTTTTGTTATCTTGAGATACAAATCTTTCTGTTTCAATTAAAAATTCACCACTATCTCTTTTTGCTTTTACACGTCTAGATAAAAAACCTTCTTTAATGTGAAGTGTTTTTTCATATTTATCTTTCGCAGATACTTGAAACTCGATCCCATTGAAAAAGATTGGGTTTTGAATTAAGTTTGCGTGGTTTGCTAGTTCTGGTACATCATCTTTATTTTCTCTGTTGAACATTCCGTTAACAAAGAAATCTTCTTTGTTTACTTTTGAATATTCTTCGTCTACGGATCTAAGACCCATGTATCCATTACCAAGAGAGAAGATACTTTCAGTTTTTGCAGTTACTCTTCTGTCGTATTTTACTTGTGTGATTAATTTATGTTTTGTGTCATATTTTAAGAAATCCATTTAATCTCCTTAAATTTCCAACATTACAGATTCATATGGTCTTAGTTTTTTATCAACATGTTTTGAATCTGATCACGAAGAAATTATTTGTTTTTTATTTGCGTATGACTCAGATAAATCTAACTGTTTTCCAGTCATATTAATTAAAATTATAAGTTTTTTATTTTCATATTCACGAACTAACTTAATCAAGTCGCCTTCATAATCTAATTTAGCTTTTCCTAAAACAAGTAGATCGTGGTATTCATTTTTTCTAAGTTGAATCATTTTTTTATAAAAGTTTAAAATGCTATCTGCATTTTTGAGCTCGTTTTCTACATTGATTTCATTGTAGTTTCTTCCCACGTGCACTCAAGGTTTTTGAGCTTTTGTAAATCCTGCATTAGCATTAGCACTTCATTGCATTAAACCTCTACCAGCATCACGAGAGTTGATATTGCTATACATTAACATTTCTTGTTCAGAATAGATTTTTTTGTTGTCCACAAAATCAGCAAAAGCATTGTGTGAATCAACATCTTTGAAATCTTGTCTTCTTGCGAAGTGATTGTTTAACATTCCGATTTCTTCGCCATAATAAATTGAAGGCATACCTTTTAGAGTTAACAAGAATAAGGCATGAGATTTTGCAGATTCATTTCTGAAAACAGTTTCTGATCCTCAACGAGATACCGAACGAGCAGTGTCATGATTTGATAAGAAGTTAGTAATCATTTCTGGTTCTACTTCTGCACTTTCTTGGAAAGGTTTTTGTTGTTTTGCAAATTCTAAGTGATCTCAGTTTGCATCATAACCATTTCTTCCAGTTTCTCTTCCTCATCCAATTCATCATCATGAGAAGTTGTAGTAGTTTTGTGCTACTTTATTTTCGCCTTTTCCATATTTTAATAATTCCTCAATCGAAATACCAGAAGCTTCACCTAGTGTATAAGCGTCAGGTTTGTCTGCAAAAGCAACTCTGTTAAATTCTTTTAAGTATTCTGTCGCTCCATTTGATCATGAAAAAGCAGGGTTTCAACTTGCTTCTGAAAAATCTTTTGCCACGTGTTTTATAGCATCTAATCTAAATCCACGAACACCTAGACCATATCAGAAATCGATCACTTCAGACATCGCTTTTGTTGTATTTTCATTTGCTCAGTTAAGGTCAACTTGAGCAGTCGAGAACAAGTGGAAGTAGTATCTATTTACTGAAGGAACATATTCTCAAGCTGAACCTCCAAAAATACTTTCAATTTTCTTTTCTTCTTCTGAAAGTTCATCTCTTCAGATGAAGTAATCATGTTCTTTGTTATCTCTTGATTCACAAGCTTTTTTAAATCATTCATGTTCGTTCGAAACGTGGTTAAGAACAATATCCATTATGATATCAATTCCTTTTTCTTTAGCTTTTTGTGTTAGCTCTTTAAAATCTTCTAAAGTACCAAATTGTTTTCAAACACTCATGTAGTCTAAAACATCATATCCTGCATCAACAAATCCTGTTTCGTAAATTGGACATAATCATATTGCGTTAACACCTAAATCAGATATATAATCTAATTTCTCTGTAATACCTTTAAGATCACCATCTCCATCATTGTTTGAATCGTAGAAAGAACGTGGAAATATTTGATAAATGATTTTATCTTCAAGTTTGATTGTTTTCATTAGAACTCCAATATCATTGCACTATGTGCACTTAAGTTTTCTTTCGTTTTGTTTATTTTTGAATCAAATATTAGTTTTTGATCTGTTTTATAGTTGTATTCGTAATCTTCATTACCAAAGTTTAAGGCTAATCTAAAATTACTTGTTTTATTTTGGATTTTAAAAATTAATACACCTTTATCTCTATCATATGTTTCAATCTTTAAATTTTCGTTTACTTCATTAGATGTTTTCAAAGAAAAAGCGTCTGTATTTTTTCTAAAGTTTAAAAGCTGTTTTGTGAAATTAAAGATATACTTTTTAACATTTGTATTTTCAAGGTGTTTTCACTTAATGCCATTAACGAAATCAGTTGTTTTATAGGTATTTGGCATATATTTGTTGCCTTCTGGATTATCACTTAATTCATCTTTGTAAGGGCTCAATCTCGATCTGTGTGAATCCATACCTGATTCATCATTTGGTTTTGATTGAAGAAGTTCGGTACCTGCTAAAAGTAACAATCTTCCTTGTGTC
The DNA here is from genome assembly GCF_019720735.1 of Mycoplasma sp. Ms02. Taxonomy (GTDB): domain Bacteria; phylum Bacillota_I; class Bacilli_A; order Mycoplasmatales; family Metamycoplasmataceae; genus Mycoplasmopsis. The sequence goes on from NZ_CP081302.1 coordinate 380,499, forward strand.
ACCACATTTGCGACTAAAGCTAATCTGTATCTTTCTAGCCTTTCTTCAAAACTTAAATTTTGCGTAGAAGTGCTTATTTTATCTCAAAGCGTGAAACCGTCGTGACATGCAAAATAAGTTAAATTCATTTCTGGGCTAGAAGCGAAACAATCATATGAGTCTGATTTATAGTTTAATTCAGAAAATTGTTTAAAATCTCTTATTCCTCCAGTTATTGACGATACATATTTATCAAACATTTCGGGTCTATACTTAGAAACTAATCCTAAATATTGATGATCATCGTGATGTTCTGCACCTGCTAAAGCATTTCTAATTGAGTCATTAAAGTATGCAAACCCTAAATCGTTTGTTGTTGTGCCTTTGATTCAAGATTTTTGGTACTCTAAATCAGAGAATGGTCAACTTTCACCATGCAACACAATGTTTGGATTTATTTTCTGTAAAGTTTTTGTTAATTCTTCAAGTGTTTCTGAATCCATAAAGCAAGATAAGTCAAACCTAAATCCATCGATGTTAAATTCTTTGGCGTAATATACTAAAGAATCTACTATTAATTTTCTAACCATTTGACGTTCTGAAGCAAGTGGTGGATAAGAAACAGGCTTTACTTTTGCACCATCTCTAAAGTAATAACCAGGCAATACATTTTCAAGAATGTTATTGGTCATTATATGGTTATAAACAACATCCATTATTACACCAACACCTTTTTCATGGGCTTCGTTAATCAATTCTTTAAATTCCTTTATCCTTGAATAAGGATTTTTTGGATTTGAACTATAAATACCATTAAGCGTGAAGTAGTTGTGTGGATCATACCCTCAGTTATAATTTGTTGTTCAACCACTCCCTTCACCTTTTGCCAAGATTTTATTATCTAATTCATTAACAGTATAAGTGCTATTAAGAGGCAATAGCTGTAAATGCGTTACTCCGAGCTCATTAAGATAATCAAATATTTGTGCTTCTTGTAAACCTTTAAAAGTTCCTTTGTTTTTGATTTTTGGGTTTAAACTTGTAAAGTCTCTTACATGTGCTTCATAAATTATTGCTTTACTTTTGTTTGTAAAATCTTTTTTCAACTTAATAGGTTTTAATCCTGCTTTTTCTGAATCGATGTTAACCAAAGCCCCTTTTGCGACCTTATCTTCTTTGCCTTGTCAATCAAAAGGTGCCATGGATTTAGCATAAGGGTCTAGTGCTCTTGTCACGTTTCCGTCTTTGTGTGTGATTTCAAACTGATAATAATAACCTTCAAAATCATTCGAAATTTCAACTTTAAAAACAGGGCGTTCTTTAATCATTTCAAAACTTTGAACTTCACGATCAAAGTCATTTTTGTCGAAAATGATCAACCTTACATTTAAAGCGAGTGGATGTCACAACTTTACTTTTATTGAACCTTCATTAAAAGTAACACCTAAATCATTTCCTTGGTAAGAATTCTTTAAATCAAAGTCTTTGTAAAAGTCTTCTTTTTGTAATTTTAGTGTCATAGCATTATTATTATATTTAGGATTTTTTGCCTTTGTATTTAATAGTGAAAATACATGACTGTACAAGAAGACAGGCATACTTAACTGACTTATTTATAGAGCTTAAAGTTAAAAAGTAATAAAAAAATCCTGATTAGGATTTTAATGAAAACTCATGATGGAAAAACTTGAAATATTTAGGGTTAATGTAATACTTTCCTGCGATACTTACACTTTCTTCATCATATCCGTAAGTATAAATAACAACCATTTGTTTTAAACCAAAAAGATCTACTTCTTCATAAACCATTTCGTATACGATGTTTAGTAGTGCACCTTTTTTTGTTAAATAATCCACTAGTGATGAATTTGGATCAACTTTGTCGTCCCCGATTGCTTCGGAAGATATATATTGTTCTGAAATCATGGCTAGCTCACCATTTTTGTAATACTCTTTGTTAAACTTTTGTGCTTCGACAGGGAAAATTAAATTTCTTTCTTTAATTCAAACAGGTAGTTTATCCATGTTTGCACGCTCTTGTGTTCCTCTTTGTTGCTCAGTTTTAAGTAAAAAGCTAATTGGTTTAATTAAGTTGTGAAAGTTTTCTGCTACAAAATGACCACGTTTTTTGATTGAATAGATTGCACCTAGAGCTTCTAATTTGTTATAAGCAGATATTACTACACTCCTTGAGCAATTAAAACGTTGCATTAAAGCATGCTCAGAAGGCATTATTTTATTTGTTGGTATTTTTCTTGATTTGATTAACTCCATTAAGTAAATAATGATTTGTTGTGTTTTATTTGCATTGTTTTCCATAGTATAAAAATTATAAAATATTCTAAAAAATTAAATTTATTTATTTTTAAGGCACAAAAGTCAAAAAATCAGGGTTTTGTACTCAACATGCATACATCTTGATGAGTATAAAAAAAAGCACGAACGTGCTAGATGTTAATAATTTCGCTTGGTTGAGCTTCGTTTTTTAAGATTTGAAGTATTTTTGCAAAAACAGGATAACTATCATCAAACTCAAACATCTTATCTATGATTAATGCCGTTTCATAACCTTCTATTGTTTTTTGGTTTTGTGATAAAGATGCTTTTAACCCTGTTTTATATATGCTTTCACCAAAACTGAAGTTTCTACTTTTGTTTGAGGTGCATGTTAGAAAGACATCTCCAATCGAACAAAGCGAAAAATCGTTAATATCAAAACTGTTTTGTGGATACAATTTTTGACCCATTCTTGAAATTTCAGAAATTCCTAAAGCCAAAAATGAGCTAATTGTATTTTTTTCTTCTGTAATGCTATGTAAAATTCCAGAACCAATTGCTAAGACGTTTTTTAAGGCTGAAAAGAATTCTGCTCCAACCACTTTATCAGATGGTAATACCTTAAAATAATTATTTTCAAACATTTTTGCAACATTTTTTGCATATTCTAAGTTCTTGCTAACCACATTGACGATCGTTTTTTGACCGTTAAAAATTTCAGTAGCGAAAGAAGGACCAATTAGAGAGCATGTGTTTAAAAGATTATTTGAAAAGGATCTTTCGATTAATTCGGAAAATAATAAATTACTTTCTAAATCAATTCCTTTGGAAACGTTTATGATATTGACCTTTCTTTTACCTAAGAAAGTAGACATTTTTTGGAGTGTACTTTTAATAAATTTTGAAGGTACGGCCAAAAGAAAAGTTTCGTTATTTTTAACCAATTCTTCAAAGTCTTCTTCAACATCTAGATATTCAGGATTATTAAAAACTGAGTTTTCGAAGTATTTAGAATTCTTTCCTTGCTTGATGTCTTGAATTTCTTTTAAGTCTATACCGTACATCTCGACATTGATTTTATTATGAAGCAAAACATTTGCTAACGCACTTCCGAAAGCTCCCGTTCCTATGATTGCTATTTTATTATTTAGTGTCATTCTGGCTCCGTATATTGTTTTAAATATTATAAAACATACGAAAAAAAAGTATAAAAAAATGGCAGGAGTAGCAGGATTCGAACCCACAACACACGGGGTTGAAGCCCGTTGTTCTACCGTTGAACTATACTCCTAACAGTTTGTTAATATTATAACATGCAAAGATAATAAATGAAAAAATAAAAAAACTTTATTTTGAATAATGTAAAATATACATGTTAATAGGAGCAAATATGTCAACAGAACTAAATTTACAAAACCAGCAAGAAGAACCTAAAAAAGAAGAGCAAAAGAAAGAAGTTTCAAAGAAAAAGAAAGTTCTATTATTCCTTTTAATTGCAGTAATTATTATCCTTTTAGTTGTTATTGCGGTTGAAATTGCCATTATTTCTGACTTCTACATCTATAAAGGTAAGGGTGATGGTCTTATTTGAACAGTAGCCCAAAGACAATTTGGATTCTTTGCAAGATTCTGAGGTTAAAATGCATTTTATGCATTTTTTTATCTCCTTAGTTGATAATCTAGACACGAAAAAATAATTTTCGTGTATAATTTCATAGATTTATTAGCTAATACAACTTAAAGAAAGGAATATTCCATGTCAAGAAGAGATCAAATTACTGGAAAAGGTCCACAATTTGGAAACAAGCGTTCACATGCAATGAACGCTTCAAGAAGAAAATTTAACATTAACCTACAAAAAGTTAGAGTTAAAACAGCTTCAGGAACAAAAACATTAAGAGTAAGCGCAAAAACTCTTAAAACATTAAAAAACAAAAATGTAATTTTATAATGAAAAACAGAGCGTGGCTCTGTTTTTTTACATAAAGCAATGATAAAAGCCCTGTTAAAAAGGCTTATTCATATTTTTCTAAAAAGTCGTCTTCGTTAGAGAAGTCGATGTTTTTGTCGATTCAGTCTTTTCTAGCTTTTGCGTTATCACCCATAAGCATTGAAACACGTCTTTCAGCAAGAGACGCATCATTTATCGAAACTTTAATTATTGTTCTAGTTTTAGGATCCATCGTTGTTTCTCAAAGTTGATTAGAATTCATTTCTCCAAGACCTTTGTAACGTTGGATTTCATAACCAGATTTAAGTTCTGTTAAAAGATCTTTAAGTTCATTGTCAGTTCAACAATAATGTACCTTGCCTTTGTGGCTAACTTTATACAGTGGTGGAAGTGCGATAAAAACACGACCGTCTTCAATCAAAGCTCTCATATATCTATATAAGAATGTTAATAAAAGAATTTGAATGTGAGCACCATCGGTATCGGCGTCGGTCATAATTATTATTTTTCCGTATTGTGCTTTAGATAAGTCAAAATCATTTCCGTATCCAGCACCTATTGTGTTAATTATTGTACTGATTTCCACATTTTTTAAGATATCAATTAACTTATATTTCTCAGCATTTATAACCTTACCACGAAGTGGTAAAATCGCTTGATACCTTCTATCACGTCCTGACTTAGCAGAGCCACCAGCAGAATCACCCTCGACAAGGAAAAGTTCTTTCTCCTCGGGTTTTCTTGATTGAGCAGGAGTTAGTTTGTCAGAAAGAATGCTTTTTTCTTTTAAGATATTCTTTGTTTTTCTTAACTCTTGTTTACGTTTTTTTTCTTCGTTTCTAATTTCATAAGCTCTCTTGATTTTCTCAAGAAGTTTTTTAGCAATTTGCTTATTTTCAGCAATTCAAAGTTTCAGATGTTTAGTAACAATTTCTTCGACTATATTTTTAGCTTCAGGTGTGCCTAATTTATCTTTCGTTTGACCTACAAACTCAAGTTTGTTTTCAGGAACTTTTAATGAAAGAACACATGTTAAACCTTCACGGACATCACTACCCTCAAATGTTGTTGATTTAGACTTAAAAATATTTTCATCACTACCAAACTCGTTAAACACCTTTGTGAAAGCTGTTTTTAAACCTGTTTCATGCGATCCACCATCACGTGTTTTAACATTGTTAACAAAACTTACAATTGTTTCGTTGTAAGTATCTGTATATTGAAAACCAAATTCAACTTCAATTCCGTCTTTTGAATCTTTAAAACTAAATGGTGGAAAGTTTGGAGTCTTAGAGTCGTTAATAAACGCAACAAACTCTTTAATACCGTTATCGTATTTGTATTCTTCTTCAATACCCTGAATTTCGTCAATAATGACCATCTTAAGGCTTGAAATCAGAAAGCAACTCTCTTTAAATCTTTCGCTTATTTTTTCAAAATTTAACTTTGCACGCTTAAACATAGCGTAATCAGGTCAAAACTGAACTCTTGTTCCTTGCTTTTTAGTGCTTCCGATCACTTTTGTTCTTTGAGTAATGTTATCTTGAACAAACGCAGTTGCGAAGATTTTGCCTTCTCTATAAACTTCAACTTGTAGTTTTTCAGAAAGAGCATTAACCACTGAAGATCCAACACCATGAAGACCCCCAGAAGTTTTATAAGCACCTTCTCCAAACTTACCACCAGCATGAAGTTCTGTAAAAACAAGTTCAACAGCCGTTCTACCATCAGCTGTCTTACCAACAGGTATACCACGACCATTATCTTCTACAACTACTGAACCATCTTGTTTTAATGTAACTGTAATTTGATTAGCAAACCCTGCAAGGGCTTCATCAATAGAGTTATCGACAATCTCTCAGACAAGATGATGAAGACCATTAACATCAGTACCACCAATGTACATTCCTGGTCTTTTTCTAACGGCTTCCAAACCTTTTAGTTGTTTTATATCTTTTGCTGTATATGTGTTATTTGGCATATGCTAATTATAAAAAAATAAGTAGTTGCCTACTTATTAAAATTGATTATTTTTTTGTTTTCTAAAATTTTTCAACCTTCGTTTGCTGCTGTTAGCCCTAAACCTAGGACTACAGGTATGAATCAGTAACCGAAATCATATGAAGGATTGTCATACATTTTAAATACTGAGTTAACTCCTGGGATGTATGCAGCAAAAATAACACAAACTAAAGAAAACATTGAGGCTAGATAGACTAATCTGTAGTAGTAAATATTACATACAAATAATGATCTTGTGCTCATTAATGAAAGTGAGTTTAAGCTTGCTCCGATACCCATAGTTACAAAACAAGCTGTAGAAGTTAGTTTTACAAACTCCTCACCTCTGACATTATTATTTGCAGCTATGATTCCAATAATTAAGTAAGCTGCAATAGATAATACCGATAGCACTACTGATTGGTATGCTAATCTTCAACCCATACCTCTCGAGAACACCGATTCTTTTTTGCTAAATGGCTTCCTTGACATAACGTCAGATTCTTTAGGTTTAACCATTCCAAGAGCGATTGCAGGAAGACCGTGTGTTAACAAGTTAATTCACAATAATTGTGAAGCAGAAAGTACTCAGAAATCAGCTTCTGCTCCAATATATTCTTTAAATATAAATCTGAAAACAAATAATCCAAATAACATAACGATGATTTCAACCAGTGATGAAACAAGCAAGTTTTGAATTACTGTTTTAATTTTGTCATAAACTTCACGACCACCTTTTACGGCTTTAACAATCGTGCTGAAGTTGTCGTCTGTTAATATTACGTCAGCAGCTTGTTTTGAAACATCTGTTCCTGTAATACCCATCGCACAACCAATATCAGCAGCTTTTAAGGCAGGGGCATCATTAACACCATCACCAGTCATAGCCACAACCATGTCGCGTTTTTGTCAGGCTTTAACGATTCTTAGTTTATCTTCTGGATTTACACGTGCGTAAATTGATACCTCGTGAACTCTCGCTTCAAGCTCTTCTTGTGATCATTGAGATAACTCAGCTCCTGTAATAACTGTGTCGCCTTGTTTGTAAATACCAAGATTACGACCAATAGCCACAGCTGTAGTTAAATGATCTCCTGTTATCATTACAGGTTTAATTCCTGCTGCTAAACATTCATGAATTGATTGTTTGACTTCTTCCCTTGGAGGATCCATCATAGCAATCAGACCTACAAATTCCATGTTGTTTTCATCTGAAAAATCAAGCTTTGTTTTTTCTTTAGAAACTTTTTGAACGCCCACGGCAAGCACACGGTATGACATGTTAGCTCATTTTTCGTTTACTTCCTTAGCAAATTCTAAATTTCCATTAGACTTACTTAAAATTACATCAGGTGCTCCTTTAGTAAAAATTAAGTTGTATCCTGCTTTTTCAACTAAAACGGACATCATTTTACGGTCGCTATCAAAAGGAAGCGAATCTAGTCTTTTCATCTTTTGGTAAAGATCTGACTTCACAATTCCTTTTTCAAGACCAGCAATTAAAATACCTGTTTCTGTTGGATCACCAACTTCTTCATACTTTCCATTTTCATCAACGTGAACACTAGCATCTGAAGCGACGATCATCGCTTCTAGTACTTTATTAAAGTCCTTTGTATCTGTATCAGTCATTAAGGAGTTCTCAAAGAAAATGTCCATTACAGTCATTTTGTTTTGAGTTAAAGTACCTGTTTTATCACTACAAATAATATTCGCTGAACCTAATGTTTCAATTGTTGGGAAGGATTTTATGATTGCGTTTTCCCTTGTCATTTTTGAAACACCAATCGCTAATATAACTGTAGTAAATGTGATTAGACCTTCAGGTATTGCAGCTACAGCTAACGAAATTGCTGTAACTAATGAGTTTGAATATACTTGGAATTTGCTTCAATCACCTGTAAATAAGTTAGAAATTAAAACTTGTAAAATGAAACTTACAATAAGTAATGCAATTCCAGAGTAACCAAATAGCTTACTTAAACGATTTAGTTTTTGTTGTAAAGGCGATAAATTACCTTCTTGTTCCTGAATTGTTTTGTTAATTGTTCCAATAACGGTGTTTGCCCCTGTTGCAACAACTAAAGCTAAACCTCTTCCGTTTGTAACGTATGTTCCAGAAAAAATCTTATTTTTTTGCTCTGCTAAGATTTTTGAGTCATCGACTTTGGCATCTCAAGATTTAGACACTGATTCGTTTTCACCTGTAAGTGAGGCTTCTACGACTTGAAGATTGTTTGATTCTTTTAAAATTGCATCAGCTGAAATCGTATCTCCTGCCTCAACAATTAAAATATCACCTGGAACTATTTCTTCTGATTTGATAATCATCATTCTACCGTTACGAATTACTTTTGCTGTTAATTCATTAACTTTTTCAAGTGCTCTAACGGCTTGATCGCTTTTAATTTCTTGGTATGCTCCCAACATGCTATTAAGGACCACAACCACTAAAATGATTATCGGTTCAACAAAACTGATAACAGTTTCTGAAGTGGATTTTGGATGCGCTGACGTTTCGTATATGGCTATAGAGAAGCTTAAAACGACAGCTATCATTAATAAAATAATCATAAAGTCTTTAAACTGTCTAAAGAAAGCAACAAAAGGATTTAACTTTTTATCACCATGAATAAGATTTAATCCGTGTTTTTCACGCTGCTTTAAAACCTGTTCATCATTTAATCCAGTTGTAATATCAGTTTCTAAAACTTCTATATTAACTTCTTGTTTCATATTGCTCCTTGTTTTCTGTTTTAGTATCTTTTTTGTTTTTGTGTTTCTTTTGTTCTACAATTTTACTCATTTCGCTTAACATCGACCCTGCAATAACACCAGATGGAATTGCAAATATTGCAATTCCTAAAATTGAAATAATCATAACAATTACTTTTGAAGTATCTGCATGAGGCGAGAAGTCGCCATAACCTATTGTTGTCAATGTTACAGTTGCAAAATATAACGAGTCAAAAAACGTGGTTACAACTCCTGAAGAATTATCGTTCAAGGCTTTTTGGTAAAGCTCTTGATAATTTTGAGTATCTGGCGTTACGTTTTCTAGTCGCAATTGCTCAAGTGCTTTTTCTTGCAATCATTCTGTTTCATTGCTATAAATAATCAAGGCGAAAAAGATGATTAAAACAATAATGAAACCAAACACATATGCAAGCACTGTTTTTTGCTCAATAAACACATTAATTAGAACTTTAAAAGGTGAAAATACCTTTAATATTAAGATTAATCTAAGCAATCTAACTAGTGTTAAAGTTTTAAATACTTTTGCAATCCTGTCAAAGTCGCCATTTTGCACACCTAAATGTTTAAGCGATTCAAACGAAGGTAAGACACACAAAAGAAGCAAGATTCCAATTAAAGTAAAAGGAAATTTTAAGTAACTTTTACGCCTGGACTTGAAGGATGTGTCCCTGATTGGATATGTAATTCAGTGCAAAACATAATCGGCTGCAAAAACAAAAAAAGTTAGTATATTGATGCTGATTAATGTGGCTTTAAAATTTTCTCCTTTGATTAGAAAACTTGCAAAAGAAAACATAACAATGAAAAGCATCATTATTAAATATGCATTTCTTAAAAGTCTTATTTTTGATTTATTTTTATTAAATTTTTGAGGTATGTCGGAAGCTGATGTTACGACAATATTTAGAATCTCAAAAAAGTCATCTAAATTTTTTTTGAGTATTTTTTTAGCGTCTTTCATAATAGTGTTTAAATTTTATACTTTTTTGGCTTTTTTAACAATATGACAAAACAAAAAGCAAAAAAATTGTGTAATATTTGTATATGTTAGATAAGAAAATACCAATTATAGTTTTTACAGGACCAAGTGGAGTCGGAAAAGGAACGGTAGAGCGTTTGCTTTTTCAATTTGAAGACTTGGATATTAGGCTTTCATGTTCAGCAACAACAAGAAAACCTAGAAGTGGAGAAATTAACGGTATTCATTATTACTTCATGGATCGCTCAATTTTTCAACAAAAAATTAAAGGGCGTGAGTTTATTGAATTTTCATACCATTTTGATAACTACTATGGAACATTGTTCCGTGAGCTTAAGAAAATAGATCTTCTAGGTAAAATTCCTATGCTAGAGATTGAAACGAGAGGGGCTCGTCAAATCATTGAAAAATTAAAGGATGACCCAAGGTTTAAATTAATAACTATTTTCCTATTACCTCCAACAATTCAAGACTTAAAGGAAAGAATTATCAAAAGAGGTTCAGAGGACGATGACACATTAAGAATCAGGCTTGAAAAAGCTCAAGAAGAAATGCGTGATTCAGAAATTTTCAAATATAAAGTTGTCAATCACGTGCCTCAACAAGCAGCAGATCAAATCAGAGATATTATTTTAAAAGAGATTAAAAATGATGACATTTAAAACAGCAACAAAAAGCATAAAAGGACACATAAGAAGCATTAACCAAGATAGAGTAGCATTTGGAGATTATTACGATCTCTTTTTTGCTCTTATTTGTGACGGAGTTGGTGGTGAAGAAGGTGGCGAAATTGCTGCTCAAATAGTTGCAGACGCATTTGAAAGAAGATTTACAGAAATGGTAATCGACGAAAGAACCATGGACATTACTGACGTAGTCGTTGAAACCGTTGATGATCTTAAAAAAGCAATGGCTATAATCGGCGAAGGAATGGTTTATTCAAAAATGGCAACAACATTTACTTCATTTTACTGAAGCCAAAAAAATGAAGACAAATTCATGTTCTTCCACTGTGGGGACACAAGAGCATATTTAGTTTTTGAAGATGGAACCATTAAGCAAATAACAGAAGATCATACAGTTGCTTCATGAGCAAAAAATAATAACGTGGATGTTTCAGGTGTTAAAAACTCAACAGGTAAACTGACAAATGCAATATCAGCACAAAATAAGAAAATCAATGTGGACATCCTTGAATTAGATACAAAACCTCTTTTTGAAAAAGGTCTAAGATATATTATGTTAACAAGTGACGGGATTCACTCATTTTTAACAAACGAAGATTTTAAATCTATTCTGATTGACCAAAAAGGAACACCAAGACAAAAATCAATTAAATTAACGCAAATGTCAGAACATGAAAGAAACTCAACTGACAATCAAAGCGTTGTTTTAATTGAGGTTAAAAATGCCTAAATTCTATAGTGCTCCACCAAAAGACTCTACAGTTTACAAAAAGTACAATATCTTAAGAGTAATTGGTCACGGAGGTTCTTCAACCGTTTATTTGGTTGAACCACACGGAGTGTCAAACAAACTTTTTGCCCTCAAATACAGGCATAGAGATAATAATCATGATAATTACACGAGATTTTTAAATGAACTAAATTTAATTAAAAAAATCAAAAGTAATAATGTTCCAAGATATCACAGCAGTTATGTTGATGATAATGAACAGTATATTGTTATGGAGTATGTTGAAGGGAATACGCTTCGTGACTCGATTGACAAAAATGGCTACTTGGATGTTAGAAGAAGTTTGCTTTACACAAAACAAATTGCTCAAGTTGTCGGACAACTGCACAGCCTTGGAGTAATTCATAGAGACTTAAAAAGTCAAAACATAATAATTACAAAGAATCAAACTATAAAAATTATCGATTTAGGAATCTCGATAAATCAAGAGACAACAAGAGTAACAAAAACTCACAACATAATCTGTTCTGTTTATTATTCAGCTCCTGAACTTGCATCCAAAAACATTCCAACAACAAACTCAGTTGACGTTTATGCCTTGGGCATAATGCTTTACGAAATGTTAACAGCAAAATATCCTTTTGAGCACGATGACCCAACACAAATAATTTGAATGCATAAGAATAAAAAAGTTCCAGCGATTTCGCCAATTAGAAACATTCCCGATTCAATCGATGACTTAATCGCAAACGCCACAAACAAAGATTACAGAAAAAGATTCAAGAATATATCTGACTTTGTAGCAGCAATTGATGACTGTTTATTTGATTTAAACAATCCAGAAGATTTCGAGAAGTTAAAGAGAATTAAGGATAAAAACAAAAAGTTTTTCAATAATTTTGGTTTATTAGTAACAATCGCAATTATTTCCTTAATCGTTTTAGGTGCTTCAATATTTGCTTTAGTAGGTATAAAATGGTAGGAAAAGTATTTTCAATAAACTCAGGAATATACAAAATTAAATCTGAATCAGGAGAGATTTTTAAAATTCCTGCTGCAGGAAAACTTAGACATCTAGGAGAAAGTCCGTTAGTCGGAGATTGAGTTGAATTTAATGAAGGGATGATTTTATCTATCAAGCCTAGAAGTAACTATTTTATAAGGCCAAAAGTTGCAAATGTAGATCAAGTATTCCTGGTTATGTCTTTAAAAGAACCTGATTTTTCATCCTTTTTACTAGATAAATACTTAAGTGTAATCGAATATGAAGACATCGCGCCTTACATATTAATCACCAAGTCTGATTTAGACTCAAATGATGAGTGATATCAAAAATACAAACGCGAAGGCTACAATGTTTTTAAAATAGATAACAACGAAAAAAACTATAAAAAAGATCTAGACGCATTTTTTAAAGACAAAACAAGTCTTTTTATGGGTCAAACAGGGGTTGGTAAAACTACTACTATAAATTATTTAAGCGACAACACTTACAACACTCAAGCAATTTCCAAGGCTTTAGGTAGGGGTAAACATACTACTAGAATCGTAAGAATTATTGAATTTAACGGTGGAGAGTTGATTGATACCCCAGGATTTAGTTCTTTGATTCTAAATCTCACGAAACAAGAGCTTGCAAACAGTTTCCAAGCGTTTAAGCACGGAGCAACTCAATGTAAATTCAGAACTTGTTTACATATCAACGAACGCGCCGAAGACTGCTTTATCAAAAAAAGTGTGGAAAAAGGTGAGATATCAAACTGAAGGTACGAAAATTACTTAAAATTAAGTTTAGAAGCTTTTGAGAATAAGTTTGAAAAGGATAAATATGAGAAGAAGTAAATACATCACTCCAAGTATTCTTAATGTTGAAAAAGAGGCAAGACCTAAAGTGGTTCAGGAATTACTTGATTTAGGTATAACGTGAGTACATTACGATGTAATGGATGGTGATTTTGTGCCTAACACAGCAATTGAATATGAAGAGATAAAAAACATTAAAAGCACTGTGGATAAGCACTTTATGGATATCCACTTAATGGTGAGAAACCCAATTGCTAATATTATTGAATTTGCTGATGCAGGCGATATCATGACAGTTCATTATGAAGCAGTTGAAGATAAAGACTACTTTTTCAATTGATTGCAAGATAATGAAGCTAATTATAAAATTGGTCTCGCAATTAATCCCGAAACAGAAGTAAAATCAATTAAAAGATTTCTTCCTTTTCTTTCTTTGGTTTTAGTAATGTCTGTTAAGCCTGGCGCTGGTGGACAAGCCTTTATTCCTTCGGCACTATCAAAAATTGAGTGATTAAAAGAACAAAGGCTAGTAAACCAATTTAGCTATTTAATACAAGTAGATGGTGGAATCAACGATGAAACAGGTCCAATGTGCTTTGATGCAGGTGTTGATGCAGCAGTTGCTGGTTCTTATTTGGTGAAAGAAATAACAACTGAAAGAATTAAGTCGATTTTAGGATCTAAATACAAATTAAAATAATTCACAAGTTTGTGAATTTTTTTAATTTTTGTAAAGCGAAATTTGCATTTATCATCTTGTATCTTCTTGCTTTTTTCAAATTTATTAATATAATAAATTTTATGAGATTAAGACATGACAAAAACGCAATCATTAACTTACAAAATTCTGAGTTTTTTATTCAGAAATTTCCTATCAAACTAGAAGCGAATAATATTGTAGAAATTGGAGCAGGTAAGGGGGAAATGATTTCTGAACTTGCCAGACAAAATCCAAACATTACATATTATGCTTTAGAAAAGTACGATACCGTAGCCAACAAAATTTTGAAAAAAATAAATGCACTTGGCTTAAAGAATTTATACATTATCAGCGAAGATGCTACAAAAATACCAGAACTCTTTGACGGAAAAATCAATGAACTGTGACTGACATTCTCGGATCCTTGACCTAAAAGAGCTCACGAAAAAAGAAGACTTACATACAAAACTTTCCTGGATCTTTATCGTCAAATATTACACGAAGATGGTGTACTTAGATTTAAAACTGACAATGATAAACTGTTTGAGTATAGCGTTGAATCATTTGAGCAAAACAATTGAGAAATTATTAATATCACAAGAGATCTGCACAATAGTAAATTTAATGATGGGAACGTGCCTACTGGTTATGAAATGAAATGATCAAGTTTAGGCAAAAATATTAATTACTTAGAAGCGAAATTTAGATAGGAAAACATGAAAAGAATATATATAGCAGGTGGTTGCTTTTGAGGTGTTCAAGGATACTTTAAAACAATTCCAGGAATTAAATTTACAACTGTAGGATACGCAAATTCATTAATTAATAATCCTTCATATGAAGAAGTCAAAACAGGTAAAACAGGAGCTGTAGAAACAACAGAAATTTACTACGATGAGTCAATCATTAATTTAGGTCAAATTATTGAAAAACTGTTTGCAGTAATCGATCCTACAGCGCTTAACTACCAAGATGTTGATCATGGAACTCAATACCGTAACGGAGTTTATTTTGAGATTGATGAAGAATATCAAATCATTAAAGATAAAATTGATGAACTAGCTGTGAACTACGATAAACCAGTCGTAACTGAAAACTTAAAGTTAGAAAACTACTTCTTAGCAGAAGAATATCATCAAGATTACAGCGATAAACACCCCGATGTCGCTTGTCATATAACGTTTTAAAATTAAATAAAAAAGCCTCGTGATTCACGGGCTTTTTTAATATCTATAAAAATGCAAAAACTGCTGCTGCACAGGCATATACAAGAAATAAGATATAAAACATAGCGTCAGTTTCGTTTGCCTTTTGAAATGCTTTTCTTTGAGCTAGTTTTTTCTCGTAAGTTTCTCTAGCATGCTTTTCAGCTACACTTTCTTGCTTTTTATTAGTTTGAGTGACTTTTTTAACTCTCTGTCTATCTTCTGCGATTAACTTACCGTAATTATCCTTTTTTAAGGTAATAATTTTTTTTATTACAATAACTAATAAAACAAGTAAACACGTAACTAAGGCAGAAAAGTGGATTGCGTGAGCAATGCGAGATTCTTTTAGTACAACCGACAGGGTAAAAAGTGTTACAAATGAGATTATTGAAAATACTAAGCCGTAGTATGAAGGATAATATTTTCACATCTTTGATAAATGAACTTTTAATCTAGTCATTATTTTACTCTTGTTGAAGCTTTAGAATAATGTTCGCTTTTCAGTCATTTTTCGACTTGTGAGTCTGTACCATAGACAAAGTGGTCCTTTTCGATTTCATGAATAAACGGAACATTTGGGAACCTTTGCTCTTCTAAGTAAGAAAGTTCAAATGACACATTTTGGAATTTTTCGTTTGCGTTTGAAATCTTAGGAATAGCTTTGAATAAGTTGTTTGTGTAGGGATGGATTGGTTTGTCATAGATTTTTTCTGTCTTACCTGATTCAACAATTTTACCTAAGTGCATAATTTGCACACGGTCAGCTACGTACTCAATCATACTCAAGTCGTGGGCAATAAAAATCATTCCAATTTTTTTCTTCTCACAAAGGTCTTTTAGCAAGTTAACAACTTGAGCTTGAATAGAAATGTCAAGAGAAGCGATTGGTTCATCGGCTACGATAACTTTTGGATTTGTAATTAAAGCTCTCGCAATAACTATACGTTGTCTTTGACCACCTGAGAATTCATGTGGGTAACGGTAAGCAAACTGTTTTAGTAAACCAACATCGTTCAGTGCCTGGTAAATTCTATTCTTAATGAATAAATATTTAATTTGTGGTGTATATAGTCATCCTAATACGCTTAAAGCAACTTTTCTTGCTTTTTTGTTTACTGCAAAAAGTTTATCCGTAACAAGGTCTGTACCTAAAATTTTTCTAATACTTGATAAATCTTTTCTTAAATATTTCTTTTCAACAAAGTAAGAAGCTAAGCTTTCGTTTTTCTTCTTAACATTTGTTTTATAGATATTTAAGTCAATTTTGGCTAAAGAAATTTTCTTTTTGTCATCACCTAGACTCTTTAAATAATCATTTAAGTATCAATTTCTAAAACGCGAAAAAGTTTGTTTAAAAACAACATCCAACGAATGAACACGCTTGGTTAACTGAGCATCTTCATCTAGAGCTTTAGCGATTAAAATATCTAAATCATATATTCTCTTTTGGTATTCTTGAACATATACGGCTAGCTCTGAATCATATAAGTTTTGAGCTTTTTCAAGCTTAACTTTTCTCTTTTCTAATTGATCATGAGAAATTGCAGCTGGATCCTTTTTAGCAACTTTTAATTTTTCTTTTAGGCTCTTGATTTGAGTTTCTAGTTCTCTGATTTGGTTATTGACTTCCATTTCTTTATTATTAGAGAGTTCAATGTAAGAGCTTAAGTCGATAAGGAAATGCTCGTTAACTGCTTTTAGAACATCATCTTTTGAAGACTCAAGCTCAGCGTTTAGACCATCAAGATTTTTGTAGAAGTTTGAGATGTATTCATTAACCTCTTTAACCATTCTTTTTGTTTGTTGAAGGTCAAGGTATTGTAATTTAGATTTAAGCGATTTTACTTGTTTATAAGCACTTTCGTTCATTTTTCACATTTTAAAACTGTGTAAATGGTAAGCTAAATTAACAGTGCTTAAAGCATTATTTTTGTGTAATGCCATTTCGTGCTTCATTTCTTCACAAATGTTACTGATTACATTTTTTGAAATTGATAAAGCATCTCTTTTAGCTCTTTTTTGTGCTTTTAGACTTGCAACTAAAGCAGCTTTCTGTTCTGACAGGTCAATATAAGAAGAAGAGTAGCGAGCTAATTTTTTACCTTGCTCATAACTATCTCTTGCATTTTTCAGTTCGACTTCATCATATGACAAGTTTTGAGAACGGTATTCTTCTTGTCTTGATTTGTAAAGTTTTAACATATCTTCATTTGTTGTATAGTACTCACCAATAATACTTGAGTGCATTGCTACTTTTTCTTCAAGATATGAGTAAAACTCGTTAAACTTATCGTCGATATTACCTGGAAGGTTAAAATCGATTTCTTCCATACTTCCTTCTCATTTTGAAACGAATTTGTTTAGAAGCTTATTAGATTTCTTGATGTCTTCTAAGTGATTTTTCTTGTCAAATTCTAGGAAAGTATAGTGAAAGTTTTCTTGGATGTATTTTCAGTCTTTTTTTAGTTCATCTAATTCGTCTTTAATGATTTTGTTAACAATTAAAGGTTCTTTTAATATTGAGAAAATTGTTTTTTGACCATTCAAAGAAGCGTGTGGATCCTGGAAAATCATTTGGATATTTTTACGCATTTTCTTTGAACGAGAACGCGAAATTCTCTTACCTGAAATAATGTCGCCATCAAGGGTTACAAAACCGTTGAAGTCATCATATAGACGTAATAGCGAACGCCCAACAGTCGTTTTACCAGAACCAGATTCACCGATAAGTCCAACAACTTCACCTTCATGCACTTTGAAGCTAACACCATCAACAGCTTTGTTTACAACAGATTTATTCACAAAGTATTTTTTTAAGTTTTCAATTTCTAAAATTGGTTTTTTATTCATCTTTAAATACCTTTCTAAATGTTTGTAAACGAACTTCTAGTTCTGGAGATAATTTTACTTTTGGTGCATCAGGGTGTAGTAATCATGTTGCTGCAGCGTGTGTTTCTGATATTTCAATCAAAGGTGGTTCTTTAATGAAATCTATTTCCATTGCATAATCATTACGAGGCGCAAAAGGATCACCTAAAGGTAAATTCGCCATATCTGGAGGGGTACCTTTGATCGAATATAAACGGTCTTCTTTATTTTCAGGAATCGCTGAAATTAAGGCTCATGTGTAAGGGTGAGCTGGCTGTGTAAAGATATCTTTTTTAGATCCTCTTTCAACAATTCTTCCTGCATACATTACATAAATGTAATCACAGAATTTTGCAACAACAGAAATGTTGTGTGAAATTAAGATGATTGAAACATTCATTTTTGTACGTATGTCTTCAAATAAAGCCAATACAGAAGCTTGAACTGTTGGATCCAAAGCAGTTGTAGGCTCATCGGCAATAATTAAATCTGGTTTTAAGGCAACAACCATTGTAATTACAACACGTTGTTTCATACCTCCCGAAAGGGTATGAGGATACATGTTGAAAACTTGTTCTGCATGTCTAATTCCAAACTGTTTTAGTAGGCCGATTAGATATTCTTTTTTCTCTTCTGACGATTTATCTTTTCAGTTAGTGTTTTCATTTAAAGCGTCAAGAAGTTGTTTTCCTATTTTTCTTGTTGGGTTAAGCGATGTTAGAGGATCTTGTGGAATGTATCCGATTTTTTGACCTCTAATTTTTACTCATTGTTTTGTTTTTAAACTTGTTAAATCTATTCCATCAATTTCCATTTGGTCGGCAGTAAAGATTGAGTTCTCATTAACGTTTAATAGTGATTTTGAGGTAACAGATTTACCTGAACCTGATTCACCCACAAGTCCGACGATTTGACCTCTTTTAATTTCAAGATCAACACCACGAACGATTGTCATAAATTTGTTTCTACCTGTTTTAAAGCTTACTTTAAGATTTTTCACAGATAGTAAGATGTCTTGATTTTGTTTTTCCATGAAAAACCTCCTATTTTACTTTGATAACTTTAGGATCAAGTGCGTCGTGCACACCTAAAGCAATAAAGTGTAGTGATAATGATACTGAAAGTAAGATCAATGATGGTAGAAGAAGAACTCAAATGTTTGAAGAAGCTTCTGAAGCAGACTTAGAAAGAATTGCTCCTAAGTTTGCCGTGCTTCCTCTGAAGAATCCAAGGAACGCAAGTGATGAAACTGAAAGAATGATGCTTGGAATTCTAGAAACGAAGCTAGTTGCAATTTTTCCTAAAATTGCTGGAAGAGCATGTGTATAAATCAATCTGATTTTACTTGTTCCAATTGACTTACTTGCTGTAATATATTCCTCATCTTTAACAGTAAGAATGAACATTCTTGTTCCTCCAACAGGTCCTGTTCAACCCGTAAACACAAGGGCAAACCCAAGTGTAAAGTCGCTTGTTCCGAATAATGAAGCAAATAACAATAATCAAATTAGTGAAGGTGGTGATACGAAAATATCAATCAATCTCATAACGATTGTATCAACTCAACTTCCCACATGGAAACCTAAGTAAGCACCAACGGCAACCCCAATAATTGTTTGAATAGTTGCAACAATGATTGCAAGTCTAATAGCGTTTCATGTTCCAACTCATGCTTGAGTTCAGATGTCAATACCTTCTGAGTTAGTTCCTAAGACAACACTAAGGTTAAGTTGTGGATTAAGTGCGATAAGTTTGTCTAGCGATTCTCTTATTACTTGTTCTGAATCAAATTGAGAAACCCCAGAAAACTCTAAAAGGTTTAGAAAACTTTGAGCTTTATATAGTTGATAGGGATTGATTCATAAAACGTTTTTACCAGTATCTGATCTTCATTGAAAATCGTTGCTTGTTGATAAGAACTTTTGTGCAAGAACTCCTCTGTAAGCAGGATCAAGAAGTTCATTTTTGTTACCTATGAAACTATAGAAGTCTTGTCTGATTGTTCCAGTTGTATCGGCTATTAAAGTATCTCTGCTAACAGGTAGGTTAGTTATTATGTAACCACTAACAGAATCGTTGTGAACTTCTCCATTTAAGTCAACAAGCTTAATCGACTTATAAATCTGTTCTGTAGCACTAAAAGGAGAAGTGAAAGTAACAATAATACTTAATAAAAGGATTGTAATGAATAAAACGAACGATGCACTTGAAACTCAGTTCGAGAAAAAACGCTTTAGGATTTCAATTACTAGTTTTTTAGGTTTACCTGCAACTGTGTTGAATAAAACGCTGGCATCTCTTTCGTTTAAAACTAAAGTTGTACTTGCAATTTTTTCTGAAATACCGTACTTAGCATTGAACTCTTTCGATGTCACTATTCACCTCCTTTCTCTAAACTGTGATCTTTTTGGTTAAGATCGTATAATTTTCTTCTCTTTATTCAAGCTTTGAATTTGTATATCATTCCAGCTTGGCTTGAAGAGGCAAGTTTGATTCGTGGATCAAGAATTGCGTATGATATATCCACGACAATAACAGTCATTAAACTTAAGAAAGTGAAAAAGACTGTATTGAACATAATTAGATTTATTTCACTCTTTGTGAAAGAATCTGCAAAAACCCTTGAAATACCAGGAACTCCAAAGTATGTTTCTAGAATAATTCCACCCGAAAGCAGACCAATATATGAAGGTATTAAGGCTGCTGCGAGAGGAATTGAAATATTTCTTAAAACGTATTTAAAGAAAATTTGAACTGTTGAAAGACCTTTTGTCTTTGCAATTAAAACATAGTTCGATGTCAGAGCAGATATAACTTGGTTTCTTGTATATGTAATGTAACCTGAAAGTGATCCAAGCACAATTATTGATATGGCAGGCAATGCTGCTTTAATTTGATCTCAAGTCGAGAAAATCTCTGATTTAGAAGGATCTATGAATTTGTAGTGCGCTGTAGGGGCAAAATATAAAATCAACGAAATTGCAATAGGTGCAATAACGAATGAAGGTAGGGCCGAAAACACAAGGGAGAATGCATTGATTATCGAATCGATGATTTTTCCTCTTTTGTACCCTGCTAATATACCTAAGGCTATTCCTAGTGTTGCACTAATTAAGAATGAAGGTAAAGTAAATCAGATTGAGTATTTTAAGTATTTAAATGTAAGTTCAGGAATTGTCTTAACATTACTTACAGATAATAATTTTGTATCCACAACTAAACCAAACGGTCTTTCTGAATTAAAAGCGGATTGGATTCAGTATAGAAACCTTGAAAATTCATTAACTTTATATGAGTGTCAATCAGTTAAGTGTTCTTCCAAGCCACCACTGGGTGCATAGGTGTAATGGTACTGAATTGACTTTTCGTAGGCACTACTGATTGCTGCAGCTTGGTCTGCAACTTTTTTCGAACCTTCGGATAGGTTAGAACTCGTAACTCCTTGTAAAAAAGGATTATCCGAGAAGTGAGCTACTGCCATAAAAACAACAAAAATGATTATTAACAGTGTTAAAAATGCTAGTGCTATTCTCTGAGTTAAATATTTAACCATTTCTTCCTTTCTTTATGTAATAAAAGTATAAAACAATTAATCTTAAAGATTAATTGTTTCACTTTTAGTTGTTTAAAAAATCTTTAATCGCAGACTTTACTGCTGTGTGTTTTGCGCTATTTTATGTAAAACTTTTAATTCCAAATGTCTATTTAGATGAATTTTCTTCTAAAACGATTGATTTGTTGTAGTGTGCTGTTAATCTTCCGTTTCAAACAGGTATTCTGTAGTATGGGTTAACTGCAACGTTTGAGAAGCCTTGAATTGATGAGTAACCATCTGAGAATAAAGGCATACCTAGTAAGTTTCCTAGTTCTCTTGTTAAGTCAAGAAGTTCTTGTTTCGAAAGTTCTTGTTCTGCATAGATTCAGAATTTAGCTGTTGCAACACCTAAATCAGCATATTGTTTTTCATTGTTCTCAGGAATTGCTTTAATTTCATTTGACTCTTGATCGTAGTAGAATCTGTGAAGTGTATTTTCGATTGCTTTTAATTGAGCGTTTGTTAATAAATGTCATTTATCTAGAGGAATTGAAAGGTTTGAGAAGTTTGTATCTGATTTCATGAATTCTTCTAGTTTATCAAGAGCTTTAGCTAAAGCTGGATAAACTGATTGTAATTTTGTTCTGTATTCTGGGTTTGAAAGCGCTTGTCCAAAGATTGGCATGAAGTAGTATGTTGAGAATCCATCGAATCCTGTTCCAATACCGTCGTAGTCGTAGTTTCAACCATTTCTTCTTGCTGGCGCAACTGAGTATCAGTATGCAATCAATTCTTCAACACGAGCATCTTTGCTCATTAGTGTGAAGTCTAGTCTTCCTTTTTTATCAAGACCTTCAAGTACAGTTAAAACTGTTGAAAGTGCATCGTGGTAAAGTTTTGGGACACCTAAGTAGTAGTTACCAATTTGTAATTCTACTTTTTGACCAGCTAACTCAGGTTTTGCTTCATAGAATTTGTCTAGAAGTGCTGTCATTTTTTCTTGTAGATCTTGGTAGTAGATTGATTTGTATTTTTCTTCGTTTGTTTTTAATCTATCTGCAAGATAATCTCTAATTGTTATTTCTTTTGATTTTTTATTGTTTCTTGAAGTTAATGTGTATTTTGCTGCGTTTGCAGAATCAATTACGAACAATCTGTTAACTTCATTTATAAATCCTCTTACTGTGTTTTCAGCACCTTCGGCTTCTGAACCTTTAATTTTGTTATCTGGTGCTACAGCTACGTAGTAAGGAGATGATAA
Organism: Mycoplasma sp. Ms02; assembly: GCF_019720735.1. Taxonomy (GTDB): domain Bacteria; phylum Bacillota_I; class Bacilli_A; order Mycoplasmatales; family Metamycoplasmataceae; genus Mycoplasmopsis. The sequence goes on from NZ_CP081302.1 coordinate 403,234, forward strand.
TCTAGGGTTTGATCCTGCTTGAGCAAGGTTGTATCAGTTAATTGCACCGTAAAGGATAGACTTAAACTCTCCACCCATACCTACAGTTGCGTGTTCAACATCAATTTTAGCTGAACCGTTGATTAATTGTTCTAAAGTAACATTCAATCCATATTGAAGAGCAACGTAAGCATCGTTCATTGACTTGTTTACATATGGTTTGTACTTTTCATCTTCTTGACCTGGTTCACCTAGAACTGAAACGTTAGGAATTAATTCGAATGTAGCCTTTCTGTTATAGCTATTTTTGTTGATGATTGGAACTTTGTTTTCACCATATAGAGGTGCGTTTGCTGTAATTTTGTCTTGTTTATCTTTTGAGAATGCTGAAAGACTCATGTATGGGTTTGAACCTTGTGTATATGAGTGTAGCAATTGATCTAGATATAATCCACCCTCTAATGGAGTTGTTTTGTATTGTGTAATAACTTTTTGAACTGTTGTAGGAGCATCTACGAAATCTTTATCAAAGTGGTGTTTGTTTAACAGAACTTCAACTGATGTGTTTTCAGCGTTGTAACCTGGTGTATAGTATTTTCCTGAGAATAATGTTGTTTCAGGTGTGAACCCATATCAGTAGTAACCCATGTCTTTTGCAAGACCTGTTGCTTCTGAAAGTTTTGTTTTTAACTCTTCTTGTTTAGCTGAGTCTAAAGAATTTTTTTCTTGGAAGTCATAAACAGGGCTATCTTTATGTTCTTGGATGTATTGACTAGGTAATGGCAAGAAGTCTGCTTTGTTGTAGAAAGAATCTAAGAAATCATAGAATTTTCATGAAGTAGCACCTTCAACTCTTTTAACCACGTAGTACTCTTGCTCATCTTTTTTAAGAACTGTTTGGTCTTTATCCATTAATTTAGATTGATCAATGTTAAATAATGGTAATAGGTAGTTGTTTTTGTTTTGTGTTTTTTCATCAAATAATGAAGTATTTGCTTCTTCTAATGTTTGTTTTAGAGCTTCATCTAGTTCTTTTGAACCACCTTGCTCTCTTCTGTATGTTGTTGTTAGGAACTGTGTTTTCATGTAACCTAAGTAGTAATCTTCAGCAGTTACTTTGTAATTTGTTTTTTCACCGTTTTTGTTTACTCAAGGTTGTTCAGGTCTAATTCTGAATCTTACTTCTGAGGCTTTAGCTAATTGATCTTTGAAGTTTTGTGAGTTAATTGATCTTTCATTGTTTGATGTGGCTTCTACATAAGGATTTTTGTAGTAATTATATGTTTTTCCTTCATGTACGAATGATTCCACAGCTTCTGGACGAACTTCTGCATCATCATTATCAAATACTACTTCTTCTCCATCAACTACTAAAACCATCGCATCTGCTGCTGCTAGTTTTAGAGATCCAACAAGTGGTGATGTGTAGTAAGTTTTTGAAACGTTAACGTTATCCTCTAGAACCTCAACTGTCACAGTTGATAATTCTCCTTCGAATCTATACTCTAAGAATAAGTTTGCTAGAGATAAATCTGTTTCTGATGAGAATGATCCTGAAGCATATGTGTTGTCAAACTCTCAAACTGCTTTTGAGTATGTTGTATTTGAATCGTTGTTGATGATTCCTCTTGAAGCATATGTTTTAAGAGAGTTTTTATATTCTGAACTTAGTTTGGCAAGCCTTTGAGACGGTGTAATGTCTGCTGATAAAGTTCCTTTTTCAGATTCTTGCTCGTTTGTTTCGTTTTGATTATTTGAATCTGCATTTTCTCCATTTGGAGCTGTGTTTTCATTATTTGCGTCGGCATTTTCTGATTGATTTTCAGTGTTTGCATCCGTGCTTTCATTATTTGCGTCGGCATTTTCTGATTGATTTTCAGTGTTTGCTGAAGCATTTTGGTTGTTTGCGTCAGCGTTTGTACTTTCTGAAGATCCCTGATTGTTTGACTCTGAATTTGTGTTATCTTGTGAAGTCTCTTGGTTTTGTGATTCACCTTGATTATTAGCTTCACTATCTGTTTTTTCTTTTACTTCTATTTGATCAACAGAAACTTTTCCTTCTTTTACCTTTTCAGCTAATTCATTAAGCTCAGCACATGAAGCAGCAACCGAAAGAAGTGGCGCTACTGTTGCTACAGTACCAAGCAGTAAAAAGCTAAATCTTTTTTTCATTTTCATGATTGTCTCCTTAATTATTTTTATTTAAGTTTTGATTTAAAAATTTTTTTACCTAATTCTATTCATTCATCGATTAATTCTTTAACATAGTCAAATCCATCTTTGTAGAAATCTTCGCTATTTAGATCTATACCATTGCTTTTTAGGATTTCTAATGGATAGTCTGAACATCCAGCACTTAAGAAGTTATTAATGTAATCTTGCAATGCTGAAGTTCCATGTTTTTTATACTGTGCAAAAAAGTAGTTAGCTGCTAACTGTCCTACTGCGTATTTATAAACATAAAAATGGTAGTAGTAATGTGGAACATATATCGAAGCAATTAAATGGCGATCAACTTTTTCTTTTGCAGGTTTAATTGCATATTTATTTGCGTTTTCGTAATATAGTTGGCTGATTGCTTGTCAAGATGATGCAGGTTTATCTTCCTGAATCGCTTTATATAGATTGTATTCGTAGTTTGATCATTCAACTTGTCTTAAAACAGTTCCTATAAATCCGTCAATCATTGTTTGTAAAATGTAGAACTTAAGTTTATCGTCGTTACTTGTTTTTAGTAAGTGATCAAATAACATTAATTCGTTAAAGATTGACGCGATTTCGGCTAAGAAAATTGGGTATTGACTTTGCACTAAAGGTTGTCTAGTGTCCGAGTAGTAAGAATGCATTGAGTGTCCAAGCTCGTGAGCTAGCGTTTCCACACTCCGTAGTTGACCATCAAAGTTCATTAAAATGTATTTCTTTGAAAGTCCATAACTTCCTCCGATTGAATACGCTCCCGAACGTTTTCCTTTGGCTGGCATGAAATCGATTCATTGCTCATTCATCGCTTTATTAATTTGACCAATGTATTCTTGACCAAACGGCATAAGAGCCTGTGTTACAAGATCTTTGGCTTCTTCAACTGTATACTCGCTCTTAACGGAAACAAGTTCACGTTGCGAATCTCAACGTTCCATTTTTTCACCATATTTTGCTTTATAGAACTTTTTAGTGTATTCACGATACTTTTTGAAAGTAGGAACAACGCGACTAGAAACTTGTTCATATAAGTTTAGAAGTGATTCTTCAGGGACACGATCATCGTAAGTCAACATTTCAACTGCCGATTTGTAACCTCTTGTTTCGGCTTCGACAACTAATCCTTTAAATTGCTGGTAAAGTGTTTGCGAAAGTGTTGATTTGTGATCTAGATATGCATCAGCATAGTTTTCCATGGCACTTTTACGAAGTTGCTTATCGTTTTTCTTCATTAAAGTCGAATAATTAGCTTTGTTTAAGGTATATTTTTTACCTTTCGAATCAACTGCATCCTTAAAAACAAGTTCGCTGTTTGTTAAAATGCTAAAAATTGTACTTGGACTTGCATTGCCACGTGACTTTTTGATGATGTATTCTTCCACTTCATCACTAAGCTTGTATTTAAATGAGTCAATTGTATCCTCAATTGATCTTTCGTATAAAGATAAACGAGGATCATGTTTTCACTCATTTAACTTATCAACATGTTGATACATTCTATTTTCTTCTGAACCTAGCTCTTGACTTAAACGAGCAAATGTGTTAGAAACTTGTTGTGACTTTTCTTCTCAAGTTGGGTCAACAACATTTGTGTTTTGATTGTTTGATAAGTAGTTATTCAATCTAAAACTTAATAATGTATATTCTTCTGAATACTTCATCGCTTGAATATAGTTTTCAATTGATTCATACTTGCTATCTTTGACTTCAATTAGTTTCTTAAAAGCCTGTACTGTAGCATCAAACAACTCTTCGTATGTCTGACCTTCTAAGATATCTTCTAGATTTCATCTATACTCAGAAGGAATGTCAGTATATTTTGCATATTCTTTTGCAGCCATCTAATCTCCTTGTGTAAATAAAAAAGGTTTTGTAGGGCACATATTGCCTTACAAAACCTTTTTTTAGTAAATATCTAAATTATAGGAATTTGTAAAACTATAGCACCAAAGTTTTTTAAAACCAAGAGTGAAAATCTTTTATGCTTTTTCACCAATAACTTAAATTGCCATTTAAGTCATTTCGGCTTTCATAACCTTTCAATGACTTACGTGCGCCCACTAGGTCATTTACTATTTCTGAAAGCTCCTCTATAGTAATTTGTAGTACGCAGATACAAGCAATTTATCGTTTTGTATCTGGTTTATTATGAAATTTTAAACAAATACAAAACTACACCATCGGAATAATGGTAATAATAAAGAATTGTTTAAACATTGTATTTCTCATAACGAACTCATTATACAATAAAAACATTTTTAGAAAAAACAAAAATTTTGATTTTTTTCAAAAGAAGCTCATTAATTTTCTAAATTTAAAAAATGTATAATTTAAATAATTAACTATATATAAGGGTAAAAAGTCAGGAGGTTTGCTATGAATGAATACAACATCGAAGAACAAGTCGACAAAAAAGAAACTGATTTTGAGAAAGATGTCATAAGATATCTTGAAAACTTAAGTGGAACAGAACAGTGAAAATATGAACCAGATATTAAAACAACAGAAGATCTATGACAAAACTTTCGGAGAATTGTTGATCAAAACAATATTGGCAGAATCGGAAGAAATTTAAGTGATGACGAGTTTAAACGTGTTAAAGATAATATAACTAACATTAAAACTCCTTATGAAGCAGGAAAATTTCTTTTTGGAACAAACGGTTTTTCTGAAATGGATATTGAGCTTGATGACGGGACAAGACAGGTCATCAGAATTTTCGACCAAGAAGAAAATGGGGCTGGTAAGACAGTATATCAAGTTGTAAATCAAATTGCTCGAGAGAAAAAAGGTAATTACAAAGCAAGAAGATTTGATATTACGTTACTAATTAATGGTTTACCAATTATCCAGATTGAACTTAAAAACGGACACGGTAGATGTAAAGAAGGTCTAATTCAAATGATGAATTACATTCGTGAGAGACAATATAGTGACATTTACTCCACATTGCAAGTTTTAGTATCAATGACTCCAACCGAAATTAAATATATGGCTAATTCAACATTTGATCAGTTCAATATGAAATTTGCTTTCCATTGACAAAGAGAAAACGGAGATCGTGTAACTAATTGAAAAGAGTTTTGTAGAGAAGTGTTAACTATTCCAATGGCTCACGACCTAGCAACTCGTTACATGATTTTAGAATGAACCAAAAATAAGCAATCAATTAAAGTTATGCGTCCTTATCAAGTTTACGCTACGCAGAAAGTGCTTGAGAAAGTTAGAAAACATAAGTTTAACGAAAAAGATGCTCGATTGGGATATGTATGACATACAACTGGTTCAGGAAAAACAATCACAAGCTTCAAGACTGCTTGGCTTGCAAGTAGAAGTTCTAATGTCGACAAGGTTGTTTTCTTGGTAGACAGAATTGCACTGACTAACCAAACTTCTAACGCTTACCGAGCTTACGATTTAACAAAAACGGAAAGTAACCCAGACAGTGGTGTTGTTTCAGATACACAAAACACAAGTGATCTAGAAAGAAAACTTCTTGGGAAGGGTGATAAGAAAATCATTGTTACAAGTATCCAAAAAATGAGCAAACTTGTAACTAATACTAAAAAGGAATTTAAACCAAACATTCTATTCATAGTTGATGAAGCTCACAGATCAACAAACGCAAATCAAAACTCAGAATCAGAAGGAATGATTAGCAACATTAAAGCTAAATTGCCTTTTGCAGCATGAGTAGGTTATACTGGTACTCCAATTCCTAAAAAAACCAAAGAAACATTTGGTGACCTTTTACATTCATACACAATTACTAACGCAATTCGTGACAAAAACGTGCTTGCACTTCGTGTTGAGTTTAAGAATACAATCGTCGTCAATGAAAATGAAATTTCTAGCGAAGCTTATAACGAAGAAGTGGCATCAATTTATGATCATAGTCCTGAGCACTTAAACTTAGTTGTCCAAGACGTCTTGAAATCATGACAAAAACGTTCGGTTAACCGAAACTTTAACGCCTTATTTACAGTTAGTGTCGGAGGTGGTAAGCCTTCAATCCCACGTGCTCTAGAGTACTATAAAAAATTCCAAGAGGAGAACTTAAAAGTTTACCCCGATAATCCTCTTAAGATTGCAATCATCTTTTCTGAAGATAAAAGCAACAGTGAAAAAAGCATCGAAAACAATGCTGGCCTTGAAGAAGCGATTAAAGAATATAACAAAACATTTGCAACAAACTTTGACATGACTACAGTCAAGGAATACACAGAAGACGTTTCAAGTCGTTTAAATAAAACTGCCGATGATAGAAATTATCTTGACCTTGTGATTGTTGTTAATCAGTTGCTTACAGGGTTTGACGCTCAATCACTTAACACATTATATGTTGACAGATCCCTTCGTAGTCACTCACTGATTCAAGCATATTCAAGAACAAATCGTGTCTTTAACGAAAACAAAACACACGGTCTTGTAATTAATTATCGTTTTCCAAAAGAAAATGAAAAGCATATGAATAAAGCTATTTATTTATATGGAACTAAAGATGCAATGGACGCAAAAGAATCCAAACTTGAGGATTATGAAGAATATAAGAAGGTAAACATTATTTCAGGTATTTTAGCTAAACCCTTTGAAGATAATGTTAAAGAATGTAAAGAAGTTATTGCTAGAATCCAGCAAATTACTAATGATTTTTCATATACTCCTGATGGCGAAGATAATAAGCATATATTAAGCGAACTACTCAAAGAATACAACTACCTGATCAGAGTTCTTAAGCAACAAGAAGCAGAAAATCCTGAGAGTGAATTTGGTGAGGATTATTTACTTAATCAATTAGGAATCAAAAAAGAGGATGAGCAAAAGTTAGGAAATATTGCAAAAGAGCTCAAACAAGAAATGTCAAAAAGGCTAGACGTTGGTATTTTCCATAATGAGTTTAAACTTGTTCACATCAATGCTGTCGACATTAACTACGACTATATTCAAAAGTTATTCGCAAGACTTGCAAACCAAGTTTATTATCAAAAAGATGAAGAAGCTCAAAAGACATATGAACTCCTTAATAAAGAAATTGACAATCTTGAGAACGAAACAGAAGCAGAACGTTACAGAAACTTTGCTGAAAATATTTACTCAGGAGATCACAAGTTTGACAACTATCCTGTTAAAGAAAATGATTCTGAAATTTTCGAAAAAGAACTGGATCGTAACATGCAGAACAGAAAGATTAAGATGATAAGAGACTTTAAAGAAAAGTTTGCTGTTATAGATAAATCTGAAAACTGAATCTTAAATTTTATTACTGAAAATCATGAAGTAGGTCAAAAAAATCTTGATAAAAGAAATGTCTTGACAGAGGTCATGCTTGCAGCTGGTAAAATTTATAAAACTTCGTCAATCGATGAAGAAATTAAGAACATGCCATTTCCAACTTTCTGAAAGAACTTTAAACTAGGATTTTACGAAATGGCTGATAAAATAGTCGCAATCTAGTGTTCGAGCAAAAATAAAAATAGCATTTTATGCTATTTTTTATTTCTCTTTGTGGCACTTACGGCAGCGCGCTTCATATTCCGAGTCACCTAAAAGGTGTCTTTGGTTAGATTTCACTTTACGGTAAGACATTGATGCTTGACCAAAACATTTCATACATACTGCTTTTAGCTTAGAAACGTGGTCTGCAATTGCTAGAAGTTCGCTTGTAATTGCAAAACTTTTTCCTGCAAAGTCCATATCTAGACCTGAAACAATAACTCTAACCCCTTTATCGATTAACTTTAAAACAGTTTCATAAATGTCTTCTTTAAAAAAATGCGTTTCATCGAAAGCAACAGCATTTATTTCAGGAGTTCAATGTTTTCAAACATCATTAGTGTCAGAAATTGAAATTGCTTTTAGGTTTGAACCTGTACGACTGACAATTTGATCCTCACCAAAGCGAGTATCGAATTCAGGCTTGAATACCATGAAATTAACTTTGGCAATTTTTAAGATTGTCAACCTTTTAATTAGCTCAGCACTCTTTCCTGCAAACATCGGTCCTGTTATTACTTCTAGTGATCCTTGTGTATCTGATCAAAACATCATTATTTGCTTTCTAAATATGCTTTGACTTCTGCAGCACAGTCATCTACGACTTTTTCAACATCATCGAATGAATTTAGCATACATCCCGAGGCTTTCTCGTGACCACCACCACCTCACTTAACTGCAACATTTCTGACAACAGGACCATTAGACCTAAACTCAGTTCTAATTCTTCCGTCTTCTTCCTCTGTAAATTGAACTCAAATTGGGTAACCATCGATGTTTCCAATCGAGTTAACTCTGATTGAAGTTTGAGGTGTTTTACCTAATGAAACAGTGTCTTTGTATGAATTCTGAATATAAGCAACTCCGTCTCTTGTTTTTAACGTTGACATCAATCAAGCGTTATATTTAAGATCGTCTAAAGAGACTTTGGCTAGATTTTTATGAATCATATCTGCTTGAAGTCCGTTCTCATACAGATGAGCAACTAATCTAAAAGTTCTTGATGAAGTTTTATCAAACAAGAATCTTCCTGAATCGGTGTTAATTCCTAAATATAGGAAGTTTGCTGCTTTTTGTGTTATTTGTCAATTATTTGTAACTGCTAACTGTGCAATCATTTCGTCAGCTGCAATATAACTCGAATCGACTCATCTAGTACAATTTTCAAGATCGTCTTCATTCGGGTGATGGTCGATTCTTAATGTTTCGGCAAATAAGTTTTCATCTAGAAGCTCTCTTGTTTCAATTCTTTCTTTGTAGTTTGCATCAACAATAACAGCTAACGATTTGGCAAGAACTTCTTTTGAAGGCACTTCATCATGTTTTAAGTCCAGAAAAGCAAAAGAGCCTTTTGAATCTCCAACTGCATAAACTTTTTTGTTAGGAAAATTACTTTCTAATAGTTCTTTTAAGGCAAATTGACTACCTAAACAATCACCGTCGGGTCTGATGTGGTGAAAAATTACGATCGAATCGTATTTTTCTAGCAATTCTGTGGCTAATTTTTCATTTCCTAATAACATATTATTCTCCTTGTTGTTGAGCTAGTTCAACAAATGATGAAATTAGACAACCCTGAGGTTCTCCGTTGATATCAGCAGTGAAGGCGACATCACAGTGAACGTAATCAATCTCGTTTGTGAACTCTTTTAAAAACATTGCAGCAGAGTTTGAATCGCTTTTACTTGATGACGAATAGTTCTGTAAATCAGCTGTTTTCGACTCTTTATTTGTTTTATGAAAATCTTCGTGTAACGGCATTCTTCAAACTTTTTCTTTTGAATTTTTAGCAGCTTGTTCTAAACTAGCTCAATCTTTGTCGTTAGTTGCTCAAACTCCTGTATATACTTTACCTAAAGCATAAGATAACGATCCTGTTAATGTTGCAACATCAATTAATTTTGTCGCTTTAAGCTCTGTTGCAGCATAATATAAACCGTCTGCTAATACTAAACGACCTTCAGCATCTGTGTCTGATACTTCAACTCATTTTCCCGACATTGACTGATAAATGTTTTCAGGTAAGCTTGCATCACCTGCTAATCTGTTATCTGTGATCATCATCAGCGCACTAAAGTTTGCTTTAATACCTAGTTGCGCAATTGCTTTAACTGCATAAGCAACAATTACAGAACCAGACATATCAAACTTCATACCTTCCATGTGATAACCTTTTGTGTTAACTCCCCCAGTATCGAAAGTAATACCTTTACCAACTAAAACGGTTTTTTCTTTTGATTCAGGATTCCCGTTGTATTCAATAACAACAACTCTTGATTCGTGTGTACTACCTTTGTTTACAGAAAGTAAAAGACCCATTTTTAAATCTTCAATTTCTTTTTTAGTTAAAACATTCAGTGTTAAATTAGGTACTTTTGCTAAGTCGCTAACAACTTTTGCAGATAAATTTTCAGAGTTTAAAAAGTTCTCAGGCATGATTTGTAAATCTCTACATTTATTTATCGCATCATAGACTACTTCAAGCTTTTTAGTTAAAGCTTCATACTTTTGAAGATCAGAAAGTAAGAAGTTAACTTCTTTAGCTTCTGAGTCATCTTCCTTGTTTGTTTTTTTGAATAACTTGTAAGAATCAAAAGCTACTCTTGAATAAAATAATCTGATTACTTCCTCAAGCGAAAGATTATTTCTAACAAAGCTTTCAAGATCAACCAAAAGATCTCTTTTATAGCTTGAAATCGACTTTAATAAATCGTTTAATTCATAGTAATTTGCAGCGTCTTTATTTATGTATATGTAAACAGTGTTATTTTGTAAATCTTCAGTAAACGCTCCATTTTTAACAGCGACAAAATTTGGATTTTGACTGTCAAAATATGCAGCTTTCAGCAGCATATGATTATTTTTTTGTTCTAAAAATTTCAACATATTTTCTCCTAATATTAGTATTTTAAAATTATATATTATTAGCGTTTTTGGTGCCTTAATTACCTTACTTTTCCATATCTTTTTTCCTATTCACAAATTTATTAACAATTAACCGACAGTATACAAAAAAGAAAAAAACGCAATATGCGTTTCTTACTATTTTCCTAACTTTAATAATGACATGAAGCTATCCACTTCTAGTGAAGCTCCACCTACTAAGAATCCGTCAATACTTGCTTGTGAGTGTAGCTCAGCAATGTTTGCTGGGTTAACACTTCCACCATATTGCACAACTAAGTCTTGTGATGTAATTTCTTTTACGTATGAACAAATGTCTTGAGCAATTTCAGGTGTAGCAACTTTTCCTGTACCGATAGCTCAAACTGGTTCATATGCAACAATAACTTTTGTTAAATCTAAGTCTTTAAGAGATGCTAAAGTTTGTTCTTTAACAACTTCTTTTGTTTTGCCTGCTTCGTATTGCTCTAGTGTTTCACCAACACAAACAACTGGTACAAGTCCGTTCGCCAATGCTAACTTAGCTTTTGCGTTAACTTGTTCATCAGTTTCATTGTGATAAGTTCTTCTTTCTGAGTGACCAAGAACAACATATTTTGTTCCCAAATCTTTTAACATTGAAACGGCAACTTCACCTGTGTAAGCACCTTTTTCATGTAATGACATATCTTGAGCTCCTAGAGAAAGAGCTGAAACTTTGTTGTCTTGGAAAGCTGCTAAGTTTGTGTAAGGCACTGCTACACCGAACTCAACTGCTGAATCAACTAAATCTTTTTGAGCTTCATATTTAACTGCAAAATCATTTAAAAACGCTTTAGTATCTGAATAAGTTTTGTTCATTTTTCAGTTACCAATGATTACTGTTCTTTTCATAATATCTCCTTGTCTATGTGACTTATATTTAAATTTTATTAGATTATGTTTAAAACGGTGAAAAATAGCTTATAAAGCTATTGAAAGTATGTTTACACATGTTTGAATTAAAATGTCTGTTTTATAGTGATAAACAAAAATCAGAACAACGTTCTGATTTTAAAATTGACCTAATAAATAAATTTGAATGTTTTTAGGCTTTACACCGATTAAGTAAAGAACTTGTTGTTCTACTTCGTGAATAAGGTTTTTAATTGCTGATTCTGTATCAACTTTGTTTGATACTTTAACATCAAGAAAAATGTCAACGTTGCTGTTATTTTTAGCTAAACTCACCCTTGGCTCGTTTACTAAACGGTATTTTGAATTTGTTGAAAATACGTGATTTACAGCATCTAGGAAAGCCCCTTCTTCAACTTTATAATATTGATTCAAACTGTGGTTAACTAAAACTACGTTCATTATTTGTTGTTTTTACCTGCGTATTTACCTGTTTCTGTAGAAACGATAATTACGTCACCTTCTTTAATGAACATAGGCGTTTCAAGCTCGAAACCTGTTTCAAGAATAACTTTCTTTTGTGGGTTAGTTGTTGTGTTACCCTTAACAGCATCTGGAGCTGTTTCAACTCTTAGGTCAACGTTTGCTGGTAGTTCAATGTCAAGAACTTCGTCTTGGAACTTACGAATTTGAACTTCTGACCCTTCTTTTAGGAAGTTAAGCTCTCATTCCACGACTTTCACTGAAATTTCGATTTGTTCATATGTTTCATTATCCATTAAAATAATGTTTTCACCATCTGAGTATAGGTAATTCATACGACGCTTGTCGATGTGTGCAGGCTTAACTTTATCTCCACCTGTATATGTTTTAAGTGTTGTTGATCCTGATCTTAAATTTTTAACTTTAGCTTTAACGTTTGCTTGACCACGACCTTGTTTTGAATGTTGAGCTTCTAAAACAACGAAAATATCGTCGCCGTCTTGGAATGTGATTCCTGGTTTAAATTCGTTAACATTAATCATTTTGACTCCTAATTGCTTTTTAAATTTAATAAATTATACCTGATTTAAATTGAAAAAATAAAGCTAAAAAGGGATTATAAGTCTTAAGTGCAGTTTTCTAAATGGCTACAAAACAGATCTTTTGGCAACTTTTCATTAAAGTCTTATAACTGATTTTAAAACAAAATAAAACTAATTAATTAAATTGAAATTTGTAACAAAAAAATCCCCTATGAGGACTTTTATTATCTTGATTTGTATCTTAAAACGATTTTGACAAATCTTGCTTTTCCATTGATGTCAGTAAAGATTTGTAAATCATAAGCTCTTGAAAGTATCTCTCAAAAATCAAAGTGCAGAGGGTTAATTTCAAAATAAATTGTTCCACCATCTTTTACATAGCTTTTAGCTTGATCCAGGATTTTGTTGTAAAACTCCATTCCGAAATCTTCAGCAAAAAGAGCATGATGAGGTTCATGATCTAAAACACTTGGAGACATTTGAGATTTTTCTTCATACCCTATGTATGGGGGGTTTGAAAATAAAATGTCAAACTTGTCGTCTTCACTTTTGATTGTCTTTTTAAAAGCATCAAATAAGTCAGACTGTACAAAGTTAATTCAAGTTCCGTTGATAGAAGCATTAATTGTCGCTTGATTAACGGCATCTTTATCAATGTCAGAACCAAACACTTGTAAATCAGGTCTAGCCTTTTTAAGAGCAATTGCTATAAAACCACTTCCAGTGCATAAATCAAGAACTTTGGCATTCTTTTTGATTTCGGGCAAGAATTTTAATACCATTTCTTCGGTTTCATATCTGGGGATTAAGACTTTGTTTGAAAGGTCTATTGTAACTCCTGCAAGTTCAACGTGTCCGATAATTTTTTGTACAGGTGTGTTCTTATCTAACAATTCTTGTTCAGCTTCGCTAACAACTTCAGGTAGACCATATCTTCTTTTTTCTAAAAGTAAATCTTCTCTAGTTGGCATATTAAGAAAGTCCTGCTTCTTTTATTTTTTCGTTTTGTTCTTCTGTTAATAGAGCCTCGATGATGCTGTTCATTTTTCCATCCATTACTGGGCTAAGACTTGTTGAATATGAAATTCTGTGATCTGTAACACGATCTTGAGGGTAATTGTAAGTTCTGATTTTTTCACTACGTGCACCTGAACCAGCTAATTTACGATATCCTGATTCTTCTTCTTGTTTCTTTTGGATTTCTAAATCGTAAAGTTTTGATTTAAGAATTCTCATTGCAAGATCTTTGTTTTGAATTTGCGATTTACCCTCTTGACAAGAAACAACAATACCAGAAGGGAAGTGGGTAATTCTTACGGCACTATCTGTCGTATTAACTGATTGACCACCATTACCACTTGATCTGAACACGTCGATTCTGATATCTTCTGATTTAACTTCAATTTCAACTGTATCATCAATTTCTGGCATAACAGTAACTGTTGCAGTTGAGGTATGCACACGCCCTTTTGTTTCGGTAACAGGCACTCTTTGTACACGGTGTACTCCTGATTCAAATTTTAATTTTGAATATGGTTTTTCGCCAGTAACTGAAAAAGTGATAAGCGTGAATCCTCCTGATTCTGCTTGCGTTGAATCTAGAATTTTATATTTCATATTATTTTGATCACATCATTTAGAATACATTCTGAATAAATCACCTGCAAAAATGTTGGCTTCATCACCACCTGCTGCTCCACGAATCTCAACAATAACGTCTTTTGTGTCATTTTCGTCTTTTGGAAGGACTAAAATCTTTAGTTCTGCTTCAAGCTCTTCCATGATTCTTTCTGAGTCTTGGATTTCCATTTTGGCTAAATTAACCATTTCTTCATCTTTTTCAGAAAGCATTTCTTTGGCTGTATTTAAGTTGGATTCAGCATTTAAGTACTTATCAAAAGCTTCAACGATGTCAGAAATTGAATTCATTTCTTTATTGATTCTAGTGTATTTTTTAATGTCCGAAATAACCTCTGGGTCGTTGATCATTTTGTCCATTTCTTGATATTTCTCTTTAATATTTTTTAATGATTTGTACATTGTTTCTTGCATAATTTTTAAATTATAACACATCAAAAAACAAAAAAGCCAACAGCGTTGGCTTTGTGTTTTAAGTTTATTGTAAATAGTAAAAGACTCCACCAAAAATTGCTAGAACTGCCCAAAGCACAAGTGCTCAAAAAAACAATTTAGCTGCTGCTTGGATGACTTTCAATACAACAAAAACTATGACTATTAAGGCAAGAGCACCAAGTATATATAAAAGCATATTTTACTCCTAAAGTGATTCAGTTAATGAATCAACCTCTTCTTTTGTTAGATATTCAGCTTTCTCAATTTGAGAAAGTGCATTTTGATTTTTTTCTAGATTATCTTTGATTTTGTTTTTGAAGTTTGTAATGTTCAAAAATGACTGTAGAGCAATTATAAAAGTAACTACGGCCGTAATTATTGCTATTGCAACAAATAACGCCATTGTTTCGATTGGAAACTTGTTGTAACGAATTGAATATAGGTTTAAAAGGATAGTTAGCGATGAAATAATGATCGCTGTAATACTTAAAGCATAAAAGATGTATTTGCTTTTACGTTCTTTTGATTGCACTTTTTTAAAGTAAAAAGGGGAAGGATTTTTTTGGTTCTTTTTAGGCATTTTTCATCTCCTTGATCTCTGTTCTCAAGTATCTTTCACGATTTGTAATCGTTAACGTTCTTTTATAAAGTGTGTAAGCTTTTTTATCTTCGCTAAGTCCTGCATAGTAGAATGAATTACTTTTAAAAAGTACGTACTCGAGCCTGATTTTTGTAATTTGAGATTTATAATTTTGAAATTTTTGGTTAACTACAAAAAACGCCAAAATCGCTGATATAAAGCTTGTTACGCAACTTGCTCCAGTAATTATGAAAATGTAATTTGTAGACTCGTTTAAAAACGTTCGATATGGATTTAGGCTTGGGCTTTCATAACCTGTATTATTGTTACCAGCTAAAAATAGGGCTGCTATTACTGCTAGAAACAGGGCTATGAAAATAGAAAGTAAATTCAGTGTGTAATAAAGAGCACCATAAACTAAAATTTTTCTTTCAACGAGTTTCTTTTCCCTTTCAAAGAAGTGGTATGGAC
The DNA here is from genome assembly GCF_019720735.1 of Mycoplasma sp. Ms02. Taxonomy (GTDB): domain Bacteria; phylum Bacillota_I; class Bacilli_A; order Mycoplasmatales; family Metamycoplasmataceae; genus Mycoplasmopsis. The sequence goes on from NZ_CP081302.1 coordinate 418,831, forward strand.
TGATTTCCATTAGTTCCCTTTCTGCTGCAACTTACCTGCAACTACCTTTGCAATAACTAACTTTTTCTTTTTATTAACACTAACTCAAAGTTGTTCTAAATATTCGTTAAGTTCTTCAATTGTGATAATTTCTGAATGATATTTAATGGCTAAATCTTCGATTGTGTTCTTAACTTTTTCATACTCCCTGTATCTGGCGTTTACTTTATAAACTTCAATAACTATTGTCAAGACGAAGGAAGCAATAATAAAAACGACTAAGATGACTAGCAGCAAGAATGAAACATCTTCGTATCAAACGTAATCTTTTGTCTTTTTGATTATTTCTATCAGCTTAAATAATGCTGTAATTGCCAACGAAATGATCGTTAAATTTAAGACTAAAATTGACAAACCAAGCATTTTGTCGGTAAATGCGTACCATTTTAACCTTTTCTGATCTTTTTCAATTTTATTTTTCAAAGCTTTTATAATTTGATTCATATTTATATTTTACACAATCAAAAGCAAGAAAAAATCAGGATTCACACTTTAGCAAAATAGCCTTAAATAAGACAGATAAACAAAAATAATATTTAGTTTTTATAAAAAATTTTATTTTCAGTAAAAAACTGCTAATGTGGAAATTTTTTCGCTATTCTAATATAATTTAAATACTATGAAAAGCATTTCCTACAAAGATATATCAAGATTGGCTAACGTTTCGATATCGACTGTTAGCAGATACTACAACAACGGATACGTTTCGAAAAGAACCAAAGAAAAAATTGAAAGAGTTGTTCAAGAAAATGAATATTACCCAAACCACGGAGCAAGGTTAATTAGAGGGAAAGATTCAAGCATTTTTATCATTATGCCTGAATGAGCACAAAGCATTTACATCTCAATTTCGAACGGAATTATTCAAGCAGCTAAACTTAGAAAAAAGAAAGTTCACATGAGCTTCTCAGAATCAGGAACAAAAGAATATATTGAAACAATCAAATTTATTCTTTCATGAAAACCAACATCAATCGTTGTTTTTACACCTAACTGTGATAAGGAGCTTGCAGATTTTCTAAGAAGTATTCAAGACGTTTCAATCGTTATTTTTGGTCACGAAGTGGACGGATTAAACTACGTAAAAATTGATGAGGAATATGCTTTTTATAACCTGACTAAAGCTTTTTACGCTGCTATCGTCGACAACAAAAAAATGATGTTTGTGTCTGACGCAAAGCTTGATCCAATTCAGCTAAAAGATAGACAAACAGGATTTATAAGGGCCTGCAAAGAATTGGGTGTCGATCACGAAATCTATTATTTAAAAGCGAAATCAAAAAACACAATCTTCGAACTTAACAAGTACACAAGAAAAGAAAGTATTTCAAACCTTGTTTGTTCAACTCATGAAGTCTTTATTGCTCTTAACGCATTAGGAGATGAAAATTTAAGATTAACGGATTTTGGATACCAGTCAATCTACGATTACATCAGAACCTATAAATCAAAGATTTTCGTCGATTACCCAAGTATTGGATTTGATATTGAAAACATGATTCTCAACCATTCAAGCGATAATGTTTTAAAGCAAAAAATTATTAAGCCAAGGATCATCAGCTAGATGATTTCTTTTTTTAAGGAGATAAAATGATTAAAATCGGTAGTCACATTTCTTTCAAAGCTCCCAAGTACTTGATTGGAGCAGTTGAAGAAAGTATAGAAAATAAAGCAAATTGTATGATGATATATCTTGGGGCACCTCAAACGACAAAAAGAGTAGATATTGAAAAATACAGGATTCCTGAATATAAAGACGCTTTCACAAAATACATTTCACCTGAAGATATTGTTGTACACGCACCTTACATTACAAACCCTGCAAACCCTGATAAGGCCAAATTCGCAAGTGATTTTTTAATTCAAGAAATCCAAAGAATGAACGCTATTGGATGTAAGTATTTAGTATTACACCCAGGTTCTCACACTACTTACAGCATTAAAGACTCGCTTCACGCGCTGATCGATTCATTGAAATACATTCTTTCGAAAACAAAAGATGTAGTAATCTGTTTAGAAACTATGTCAGGAAAGGGTAGCGAAGTTGGTCGTAATTACGATCAGATAATGTACGTTATTAAAAACGTGATTTCAGACAGAATAAAAGTTTGCTTAGATACATGTCATATCTGAGATGCAGGTTATGATTTACACAACTATGATCAATTTAAAAAGGAACTTAAAGAATCAGGAATCTATGAACACCTAAAAGTTATTCACTTAAATGATTCAAAAAATCCATTAGCTTCACACAGAGACAGACATGAAAATATTGGTTTAGGATATATTGGTTTTGATACACTTCGGAGAATTGTGCATGATCCCGATTTTGATGAAATACCAATTATTTTAGAGACCCCTTGAGTTGATAATAAACCAATTTACAAAGAAGAAATTAAGAAATTAATGAGCTAATTTTTAGTTCATTAATTGTTTATAATTAAACAAATTAAACATACATGAAGGAGAAAGATGGCACATGTAAATATTTATAGCCTCGGTGGCTTGGATGAAAATGGTAAAAACTGCTATGCCCTAGAGGTAAATGATGAAATATTTGTCGTTAATTTCGGTGCTAAGGTTCCTATCAATTCGGTCAATGGTGTAGACACATTGATTCCAAATTTTGATTACTTAGAGAAAAACAAAAATAAAGTTAAGGGAATTTTTATAACAGATATTAAAAACGAAAGTTTTTCAGGTCTTCCTTGACTTTTAATGAAGCTTCCAAATGCAACAATTTATTCATCTCCGTTTAATAAACTTTTAATTTTAGATCGTTTAAGCAAATACAGATTAAACCACACAAAATACAAAAACGAAGTTCTGGTTAAAGAGACTAAAGTTGGTAATATTTCTGTCAAACCAATTAACGTCGCAGGAAGTCTTCCTGGTTGTATAGGATTGGATTTTATAACACCTGATGGTGATGTAATTTTCATGTTTAACTTTGTTAAAGCAGATTTAGGAATTTACGGTAGAACAGACTATGACGAGATCAAGCGTGAACTTAAAGACCGTAAAGTTTTAGCGCTTGTCGCTGACTCAGGTCATTCAAACTATGCTGGATACTCAAAAAATAAAATCGTATTACCAAATTCAATTAAGCAAGCTTTTGTAAAAACACCTAAAAACAAGAGAATCATCGTTGGTGCTTACGACGAAGAAATGTATGCTCTTCAACAAATTTTAGATTTAGCAAAAGCTCAAAATCGCCCTGTTGTTACTTATGGAAAAACATATGCTCAAACTTTATTTTTGATTAAAAAAATAAAAGGTGAAAAAGAGTTGCCACAAATCATTGAATACAAGGATCTCAAAAAATATCCAAACGCAGTGATTTTGGTTACTGGATCAGTAGAACGTCTTTACTCAAGATTTTTAAGAATTGCAGGAGGTAACGATGTTTTACTAGATCTAAGAAAAACTGACGCAGTACTTATGATAGCTCCACCTGTAAATGGTTTAGAATCAACAGCTGCACTTTGTCTAGATGATATAGCACGTAATACACCTCACGTTCACGAAGTTACAGGTTCTGAATATTATTCGCACAGACCTGCAAGGGAAGATCTTTTAGAGTTAGTTGAAAAACTACAGCCCGAAAATTTCATTCCTGTTCAAGGTCTTTACAGATATTTAGTTGATATCAACAACGCAATACTGGCTAAAAAAGATAATAAAACTAATCCTATTCTACTTTCACAAAACGGAAAAATTGCCCACTTTGTTGATGGCAAACTATTCAGCGTTAACGGTAAGATTAAAAACGTTGGCGACTTGATTATAGATGGTTTCGGAGTTGGAGATATTTCAAGCGAAGTTATAAACGAAAGAGAAATGCTGGGTAGAGATGGTTTAATTGTTGTTAGTTTAATGTTTAATACTAAAACAAAAGAAATTTCACCAGATTTTCACATTAACTATGTCGGAATAATTGATAGAGATGACCGTCCTGAAATGAATAAAATAATTAGTCAAACAATTGTTACAATCATCGAAGAAGAGAGCTTCGAAAGACTAAAAGACCTACAGGAAAGACTTAGAAGATCAATCAGAAAGAAAGTTTACAAAAATTGCGATAAAGAACCAATGATTGCAATTACTTTTAACACATTGTAAAAATGAAGATTTTTAAATCAAACAAAAACCCATATATGGAAACTGATAAAGTCAAAAAGATTAATTATTTTGAATATTTTAGACTTCTAAAAAACGTTTCTATTTATAAAAAACTAGGTCTTAAAAACTTTGAATACACAACTGATAATCAGCGTATTTACTCTAAAAAAGTAAATCTTGTAGCATTTATCGCCAAAATGTTGGGGATCGTAAGTCTTTTCATTCTTTTTAACATTTTAACTTTTGTGGACATTTCCTTTTTAGGAACACTTTATAAATATTCTTTCGGTTTGTTATTTGGAAACACAATTATCATCGTTGGTGCCTTTGTTATAGTTTGATATGCATTTTCGTTATACGCTCAAATGAACAAACAGAAACTAATTTCTTTCTTTTCAAGAACAAGAAAAGTTGATGTTTTTGTCTTCAGAAAACAATTGCTTATTTTCTTCATATACGCATTTTTTATAATTACACTAATTCAACACTTAAGTCATTATTATGCTAATAATTACAACTTTGAGTTCAGCCCTTCTCAGGTTAACCTTTTTAAAGAAGGATGGTTTAAACTTTACAGTTCTCAAGGACCTAATGTTTCAAATAATATTGGCTATTTACTAGACACTATTTATAATATTCTTTACTACATTTCGGTTTCAAGTATTTTGCCATTCCTTTTACTTTTAGCCCTTATTATCGTTGGCTTTCTTCACGTTGTGTTTATAAAACCAACAACATTTTTCAAAACATATTTATCAAAAACTCTGACAATTAAAAAAATGTTAAGGGTAACAGAAGGAAACAAACTTCCTTTCTATATGACAACTGATACTAGAAAGTATTATGACTTTTTATTCTACACTGCCAAAACTTTAGGTTTAAATATTGAAAATACTTCATTCTTTGAACTTCAAGTTTCAGCAATAAAGAATATCCATTATTTAAACTTCGCATATTTCTTACAAAAAAACGAAGAGTTTAATAATAATAAACAATCAAATATTCAACCCAGAACAAAAAAAAATATAGTTAAAATTGAAGAGGAAAAAGTTGAATCTTCCTTTGAAACAAATGAATACGAAAAAGCAATAGCATCTCCAATTGTCGAGCAAAAAACAATAATTGAACCTACAGAGCAACAAAAAACGCCAGCTTCAAACGAATTGCTTCAGACAAACACACAAAAAGAGTCCAATTATGACGACTTGCAGATGTATCTATCAGAAGAAGATACAGATTATGAGGAAGTTACCGTCACAGAATCAGAAAGTGATCTTGGTGATTTCTTTGTTGAATTGGATGATGATCAAGTAAATCTTGCCAAAGAGCCTGTAAAACAGACTCAAGTACAAAAAGAAGAACCTCAAAGACCAAAGCTATTCAAACCTACAGTAATCGAAGAGGAAGTAGTCTTAAAGGAAAATCCTAAAGCTAAAAGATTTGGTGATGAGCTTGAAGTAAGAAGTGATGTAGAAGATAAGCTTACAAATAAAACAGATAAAAATACAAAAGATAAGGTGGACTCAATTGAAGATTTCTTAAGTAGTATTTCTCCAATTGATAAAAAATAATGCAAAAGCTAATATGAAAAGAAGCTCAGGAAAGAATCGCTTCAACAAAAGATAAGCTTATTTTCTTAGAGTTTACAACTGAGTGATGTGGAGACTGCAAGATGATGGCTCCCGTGATTAACCAAGTGGAAGAAGAATTTAAAGAAAATAAATTTATTGAGTTTATTAAAGTAGATGCAGAGGAAGCTCAGCTATTTAGAAATCCCGATTCTAAGTGAAAAGTACTAAGAGTTCCAACCCATCTTTTAATAAAAAACAACGAAATTCTTAACAAAGGATATGAATACTATCCAAAAGAAATCATCGCTAATTGAATCGAAAATGCCTTAGCTACAGTAGAAGATCACAACTAGTGATCTTTTTTTATAAAAAAAACTAGGAGCACCTAGTTTTGTGGATTATCGTTAGGATCAAGATCAAACTCATCAATGAGTTTATCTAATCTATATAAATGTCTATGTTTTATAAAAGTTCTTCAACCCAGAACTCGCCAGTATAAAGATCTAACAAAATAATCTCTTTCGATGTTGTCTTTTAATTTATAGGCTTTATAAATCATGAATCTAAAAAAGATATGTTCTCCATCACCAGATATTTTTAATCTAAAATCATCTATTTTAGAACAAGAAGGAGCATGTTTGCATTCTCTTAACTTAAATACATCAGATTCACAATATGATATTTTCGAAATCGCTTTAGATATTTTAGAATCGTTTTGGAATAAATATATCAAGTAAAAAGCAATTATTAATATTGCAGGATATAACGGTATTGCACAAATCAGATAAATTGTGAAACCAAAATTTGGTTCCATGTAAGAATTGACAAAAACTCCAGACATAAACAAGAAAACTAGAATCGCTCAAGAGACAAGCGAACAAGTAAGGAACGCTTTTTTAAGTATTTTTCTCTGAAGAATCAACCCTTTTAAAACACCTTTTTCTAAGCTTTGATTTTGATCATAGACATTCATGATCTCTTTATTCAAACGTCTCAAGGCTATATTTATTAAAAACAAAAGAATGAAATAAGTTAGCGAAACGAAAGTAAAACCCATTATCGATATAATTTGAGCTAATCTCATTAACTTTTACCCCCTTGCTCTTCGGTGTCTTTTTGTATTAATGTTATAACCTCTCTCACGCAAAGAATAATAAAAGGCGATGTAGTATTTTGATTGATTTGCGAAAGTCAATTAAGAAAAATTAAAACATTTTGCAAGTCGTCAGAAGTTTTCAATTTTTTATATATAAACTTACTCAAATTTAAATACATTTCTTTTTTAAACCAATAGAAAATTGATTGTGGAAAAAATCTTTGTTTTTTAAGATCTTCCTTAGATAATTTCAGTCTTTTATAAACTATAACATCATCATTTTCTACCATATGTCTAAAAAATCGAAATAAATTATTTCTTGCGTAAGTTATTTTTCGAATGTATCAAATTACTCACGCGACCAAAGGTATAAAAAGTAAAACTGCTAAAACAATGAAGAATATTACTATAACTCAATAATCAAAAGTTCTAGAATAAGGTAAAAAACGGAAAAACCCAATAGCAAAAGTTCCAAAAAAAGCAATCGGTACGAGCATGATCCTGAATCATGTACCTTTGAGTGTATTCATAAGGGCTTGATGACCTAATAAAACTCTGGAGTTTATGCTCAAATTTAATTCTTTGGCTTTTAAAAAAGCATAACCTGTTTGATTTTTAAGATCAAAAGTCGACAAGCACCAAGGTCACATAACAGTAAAAAGAACGGTAGCCATTGAAAGAAGAAAGAGGCAAAAAGCAACTGTATTTATTGTTTTAATATCCATAAATCTAACCCAGATTATCCTTTTTCGTTTTATTTCTTATTGTTCTTATGTATCATTCGTTTAATTTTGAGTTAAAAACTTTTCTAAGACCTTTAGTATATAGTTCTTCATCACTTTTAGAAAGTAACTCTTCAAGAGAATAGTTTTTGTTTTCGTTCATGTTTCTGAAAATAAGATTTTTACCACCCTTGCCACCATCTCAATAAAACCCAGTTTGTCTGGTTTCGTGAATAACGACTCAAGAGATAGAATCATCCTTTTTCTGCTCTAACTCCTTAGTTAAGGAATCAATACATTGTAATAGGTTTTCACTAAACTTATAAACCTTAGATAGATTTGCATTCGAATCCCTCAAATGCATATAAGAAAAAAAGGTATCAGATGCACCCAAAAAGAATGAAATCTTATTTAGAGCTAAAGAAAATTTTTCAGAAGCTTTTGGTCAGGTAGGTTTAAATTGTTTCACTATACCATCTTTTTTTATTGCATCTATAGTCATTGCTGTTTGTGCTGCTGCAACTCCTCAAGACATTGGAGAAGTAATATTATTTCACATTCTTTCAAACGCTTTTAAGGGCGTTTCCCCTATAAATAAAGAATTAAATGCAGAGTCCAGTGTTTTTAAATTTTCTAAGTGGTTTTCAGCTTCCGTTCTTTTTTCACTTAAAACATAAGTAGTGACAGAAATAGGTATTGAAGCTAATGAAAGACCAGGAACAAAGAATCCAAGACCTGCACACAGAAGATTTGTGACTGATACAGCGAGAATTGATATAGAAAGTGAATTGACAAGTTCGGCGTTTACAATTATTTCTTCATTTAAGATTCTTCTAGTTGCCTGATGTTTTTCAATCAAGTTTTTAAGTCTTTGAATCTCCATTCCGTATTGTTTAGAGTTATTTTCGTCATTTTCATTTGAAACATTTATAGCATAATTTTCGTATCCTGAACGAACGAACCTGTGTGTCTCAAAATATTTCTTTCTATTTTCAGACGATTTCTTTTGTTTCTTGTTTATAAGATTTATCTCTTTTTTAAGTTCTTTTTGAAATATAGGATAGTATTCATCTACTTTTTCTTCAAAATTATTAAGTCAGTCATCGATAGTATAACCATTTTGTTCAATACCAAACTGAATGATTCTCATCATGATTTAGGAATACATTTCTTTGTCTAAAAGGTTAGGTAAGTTTTTGTTCCCTCCCTTCATATTTATAGATGTAAGTATCAAATCTTCTAGAAAGGATGCTCTTATACTTTGATAAAGTTGATCTTTATTTTCAAATTTATTTTTCTTGAATTCTATTGGAACAACTGTAGAGATAGCAACTTCAGAAAAGTCATTGATTATCTGCGCATTGTTGATCGCGTTAATTAGTGACAATTTGCTCATTATTTCCTCCTTTTATACATATTTTAAATAATAAACTATGGAAAATATTGTGGAAGTTTATTCCACATTAATAATTGAAGTAAAATATATATAAATAAAGTATTTAAGGAGAAAAAATGCCAAAATTTAACCGTGTTTTCATGATTGTTACTGATGGTTTAGGAATTGGTCCCGATAGAGACCAAAACGCTTTTGGTGACAAAGGTGCAAACACAATCAAATCAGCCTCGATGTCTGATGATTTTAAAATTGATAATTGAAAAAAACTTGGAATTGGTAATATTACAGACTTAAACGGTAATTACCATGTACAAAAACCACTTGCTTACATGGCAAAAGTGCAAGAAGTGTCGAATGCGAAAGATACTTTAGCAGGACACTGAGAAATGATGGGAATTAAAACAAATGTTCCGTTTCCTACATACGCAGAAAACGGATTTCCTCAAGATTTAATTGATGCTTTATCCGAAGCTTTTGATGGTCGTAAAATTATTTGTAACAGAGCAGGAAGTGGTACAGAAGTTATTGATGAATATGCAGCTCAGCAAAAAGCTGATGGTTCAATTATAGTGTATACATCAAATGACTCAGTATTACAGATTGCAGCTCACGAAGAGTGAATTGGATTAGAAAACCTTTATAAATATGGTAAGTTAGCTCGTAAAATTTGTTCTTCAAAACCAGAATGAAACGTAGGAAGAATCATTGTTCGTCCATTCGTCGGTGAAGAAGGGGCTTACAAGAGAACATTTAACCGTCACGACTATGCAAACCAACCACGTGAAATGATTTTAAACGACTTGCAAAAACAAGGTGTAGAAGTAATTAGTGTTGGTAAAATCAACGATATCTTTGTAGGTCAAGGAATATCAAAACACTATGCTAGTGGTAGCGATGCAAAAGGGATGGATATTACAATTGACTTAGCAACACAAGATGGTAAAAATCAATTCATTTTTACAAACTTAGTTGAATTTGACTCTCACTACGGACACAGAAGAAATGTGCATGGATTTGCAAAAAATATTGCCAATTTAGACCAAAAACTAGGAGTGTTACTAAAAGCTCTAAAAGAAGACGATCTTTTAATTATGACTTCTGATCATGGAAACGATCCTTTATATCCAGGGTTCAACCATACAAGAGAATACCTTCCAGCTACAATTTACTCAAAATCATTTAAAAAACCAAAAGTTCTGGATACATTCCAAGGACTAGGAACACTAGGAAACATTGTTGCTCGCAATTTTGGAGCTGAAACTGTCGTTGAAACAGGTGACGATGTATTCGATAAGTTAGTTTAATTTAAACAATTAAGTGCTCTTTGTCAATGAGCACTTTTTATTTAGCGATGAGTTAACCTCCGTATTTAAGACAAAATTGATCACATAGCAACCGACTCATTCAGGTGGTTGTCTTTCCATTTTTTCCAATTGCTAACGCCTTTTGCGATATGGTTATATAATAAAAGGAGCATAAAATATTAAGGAGAACAATGAAAGTTGGAAATTCACAAGTTGCAATTGATGCAATTAAAAAATATGATTCAATCATTATTTTTCACCACATTAGACCTGACGGAGATTGTCTAGGATCTCAAGCAGGTTTAGCTGAATTAATTAGAACAAACTTTCCTGAAAAGAAAGTGTATACAGTTGGAAACAATCAAAATGTTTTTAACTTCATGAACTATCATTTTGACAAAATTGAAGATGTTGATTTTAACAACTCTCTAGGTGTTGTTGTAGACGCTTCTTCTGGTGACAGAATTGAATGTTCAGAATTACTTTACGAAAACAAAACAACAGCAAAACTAAGAATTGATCATCATCCAAATGATTCTGACATAAAGTATGACTATTTATGAGTTGATGAAAAATACGTAGCTGCTGCAGAAATGATTGCTCAAATAGCTAAAGACGGTAACTTTGAAGTTACACAAAAAGCATCAGCTCACATTTACTTAGGAATTAATACTGACTCAGGAAGATTCTTATATCCTGATACATCAGCAAGAACACATGAGTTAGTAGCGTTCTTGATGCAAAACGGTTTTCACCCTGATTCTATATTAAAGGAATTAAACAAAAGATCGATGAAAGATTTACAATTTGTAGGTGAAATCTTGAGTGGATTTGAAAAAGATGGTCGTGTTCTGTACTTCAGAGTTACTGATGAAGTAATGAAAAAACACGGCATGAATAATCTGGAAGCTGCAATATTTGTAAACGAGTTAGCAAATATTGAAGATAACCGTTGCTGAGCATTTTTCATTCAATTAGAAGACGGAAAAGTTAGAGGTAGATTGCGTTCAAACGGTCCACTTGTAAATGAAGTTGCTCGCAAATACAACGGTGGTGGGCACGACAATGCAGCAGGAATTACAATTGATTCTTGAGACCAAATGCCACAAGTATTAAAATACTTAAACGACTGCATCGCAGCTTGAGAGAGCAAATAGTTAAATATATCAAAATGATAAGTAGACACTGAAGGGTGTCTATTTTGTTTATCTTTTTCTAAGTAGTCGAAACCTTAAGGTGTTAATTAGGAATGCATCAAAAAAATAAAAAAAAATAACCCTCCGTGGGTTTTGATCTTTGAAAACTGAATAGTTAGGATTTTAATTCATTAAAATGTGTTAAAATTCATCACACTTTTAAACCTATCAATTTATTAGTAATGGTCAGCTGAATGTATTGCTACACGTACACTTCCATCCTATCAACCTCGTAGTCTACAAGGAATTTCAAGGGAATACTCATCTTTGAGGAGGCTTCCCACTTAGATGCTTTCAGCGGTTATCCTTTCCACACTTGGCTACCCTGCTATGCTTCTGGCGAAACAACAGGAACACCAGCGGTGTGTCCACTCCGGTCCTCTCGTACTAAGAGCAGCTCTCATCAATATTCCAACGCCCACATCAGATAGGGACCGAACTGTCTCACGACGTTCTGAACCCAGCTCGCGTACCGCTTTAATTGGCGAACAGCCAAACCCTTGGAACCGACTCCAGCTCCAGGATGCGATGAGCCGACATCGAGGTGCCAAACCTTGCCGTCGATGTGATCTCTTGGGCAAGATAAGCCTGTTATCCCCAGGGTAACTTTTATCCGTTGAGCGACTGCCGTTCCATGACGTACAGCCGGATCACTAAGTCCTGCTTTCGCACCTGCTCGACTTGTAGGTCTCGCAGTCAAGCACACTTCTACCTTTGCGCTCTGCATACGGTTTCTGACCGTATTGAGTGTACCTTTGAACGCCTCCGTTACCTTTTAGGAGGCGACCGCCCCAGTCAAACTACCCACCACGCACTGTCCCCCCACCGGATTACGGCGGCAGGTTAGAAATTCAACATACCAAGGGTGGTATTTCAAGGATGACTCCATTAAGACTGGCGTCTTAACTTCAAAGTCTCCCACCTATCCTACACATGTTAGGCCAAATTTCAATACGAAGTTGTAGTAAAGCTCCATGGGGTCTTTTCGTCTTGATGCGGGTACCCAGCGTTTTCACTGGGACCATAATTTCACCGAGTCCAATGTTGAGACAGTTGAGAGATCATTGCGCCTTTCGTGCAGGTCAGTATTTAGCCGACAAGGAATTTCGCTACCTTAGGACCGTTATAGTTACGGCCGCCGTTCACCCGGGCTTCATTTCAACGCTTCGCTTAAAGCTAACGCATCCACTTAACCTTCGGGCACTGGGCAGGCTTCACCCCCTATACATCACCTTGCGGTTTAGCAGAGAGCTGTGTTTTTGATAAACAGTTGCCCCTCACAATTTACTGTGGCCCATTCAAGATGGGCTCCCCTTCTCGCGAACTTACGGGGTCAATTTGCAGAGTTCCTTAACATTGGTTTTCTCGCTCGCCTTAGAATACTCATCTTGGGAACGTGTGTCCGTTCTCGGTACAGGTATCAATAACTTTAAACGTTTAGAAACTTTTCTTGGAAGTGTGAAATCACAAAATTCGTTACTCGTCGCCTTTCACTATGCATCACATCTCCCGGTTATACAATGCGCATTTTACTACATTGACCAGTTGATGCTTACCCCCAAATCCAATAATGGGTATTGCTATCCTTCTCCGTCATTCCATCACTAGTTATTGACAGTACAGGAATATTAACCTGTTGTCCATCGGGTACGCTTATCAGCCTCCCCTTAGGTCCTGACTAACCCTGGGTGGACGAACCTTCCCCAGGAAACCTTTCCCAATAGGCGTCGCGGATTCTCACCGCGAATCGTTACTCATACCGGCATTCTCACTTCTTAGCGCTCCATATGTCCTCACGGTCATACTTCATTGCCCTAAGAACGCTCCTCTAACGTACAAAATGTACCCGTGGCTTCGGTATCGTGTTTTAGTCCCGTTACATTATTGGCGCAAGTTCTCTTGACTAGTGAGCTATTACGCACTCTTTAAAGGATGGCTGCTTCTAAGCCAACCTCCTAGTTGTTTATGAAAACTCACAACCTTTCTCACTTAACACGATTTTGGGACCTTAGCCGACGATCTGGGTTGTTGCCCTCGCGAGCCGGGACGTTAGCACCCCGGTTCCGACTGCATGACAATTCACAATGGTATTCGGAGTTTGATTATAGTCAGTACCGCTAGGCGCGGCCATTCCATATTCAGTGCTCTACCACCAAAGTTTAACATCACACGCTAGCCCTAAAGCTATTTCGAGGAGAACCAGCTATCTCCAAGTTCGATTGGAATTTCTCCGCTATTCACAAGTCATCCGGGCACTTTTCAGCGTACTACGGTTCGACCCTCCACTTGGGATTAGCCAAGCTTCAGTCTGCTCATGAATAGATCACCTGGTTTCGGGTATATGTCAACATACTAAAGCGCCCTATTAAGACTCGATTTCTCTACGGCTCCGCTTTTTTCCACTTAACCTCGCATGTTAACATAACTCGCCGGTCCATACTGCAAGATGTACGCCATCACGCTTTAACGCGCTCTGACTAATTGTAAGTATACGGTTTCAGAATCTATTTCACTCCCCTCCCGGGGTTCTTTTCACCTTTCCCTCACGGTACTAGTTCACTATCGGTGTCTGGTTAGTATTTAGCCTTACCGGATGGTCCCGGCAGATTCAGACAGGGTTTCACGTGCCCCGCCCTACTCAGGATACAGTCAGAAGATTGTGCCATTTCGCATACGGGAGTTTCACCCTCTATGCTTGTGTTTCCCAACACATTCTGCTATAACACAATTTTGTAACTTCATGTAGACTGTCCTACAACCCCAACATATGTTGGTTTGGGCTCTTCTACGTTCGCTCGCCGCTACTGATAGAATCATTATTTATTTTCTCTTCCTGTTGCTACTAAGATGTTTCAGTTCACAACGTGTCTCGCTCAACTAACTATTTTATTCATTAGATGGCAGCTAAGCTTTCCCTTAGCTAGGTTCCCCCATTCGGAAATCCCCGTTTCATAGCGCATATCCAGCTCCACGAGGCTTATCGCAGGTAATCACGTCCTTCATCGACTTCCAGACCCAAGGCATCCACCATATACTCTTACTTATTTAAAAGTACAATATTTACCTATTGTTGATGTATTTTAAGACATTTTAATGAATTATTAAATGTTAAATTTAATAATTAACTCGGTATCAAAACAAATAAGACTTTTACTTTATCTTTATTTATTTTTTGATGTCGTTGTTATATTAAAATATTTTAATTAACTATTCAGTTTTCAAAGAACAAGAGAGAATGTTCTCTCAAAACTAGATATATTACTATTGGGCTATTAACAATAGCACATGACGCATTTAAATAAAATAGCCATTCTGTTAAGTGTGTCGTTGACTTCTCATTTTGAGAAGTTGTGTACTCCGTAGAAAGGAGGTAATCCATCCCCACGTTCTCGTAGGGATACCTTGTTACGACTTCACCCCAGTCACCGGTCCTGCCTTAGGCAGTTGTCTCCGTAGTTAACAAAACCGACTTCGGGCATTACCAGCTCCCATGGTGTGACGGGCGGTGTGTACAAGACCCGAGAACGTATTCACCGTAGCGTAGCTGATCTACGATTACTAGCGATTCCGACTTCATGTAGTCGAGTTGCAGACTACAATCCGAACTGAGAACGGTTTTTTGAGATTTGCTCAACGTCGCCGTATTGCTTCTCTTTGTACCGTCCATTGTAGCACGTGTGTTGCCCCACTCGTAAGAGGCATGATGATTTGACGTCGTCCCCACCTTCCTCCCAGTTACCCGGGCAGTCTCCTTATATCATCTAAATAAGGACAAGGGTTGCGCTCGTTGCAGGACTTAACCGAACATCTCACGACACGAGCTGACGACAACCATGCACCATCTGTCATTCCGTTAGCCTCCACTATATCTCTATAGCTTTGCGGAAGATGTCAAGAGTGGGTAAGGTTCTACGCGTATCTTCAAATTAAACCACATGCTCCACCGCTTGTGCGGATCCCCGTCAATTCCTTTAAGTTTCACTCTTGCGAGCATACTACTCAGGCGGATGATTTAATGCGTTAGCTGCGCCGATGAGCTCCCCATCAGCTAATCATCATCGTTTACGGCGTGGACTACCAGGGTATCTAATCCTGTTTGCTCCCCACGCTTTCGTCTCTCAGTGTCAGTATATGTCCAGTAAGCTGCCTTCGCCAGGTTGGTGTTCTTCCTTATATCTACGCATTCCACCGCTTCACAAGGAATTCCGCTTACCTCTACATAACTCTAGTTTGCCAGTATCCAATGCAATTTGGAGTTGAGCTCCAAGTTTTCACACCAGACTTAACAAACAACCTACAGACGCTTTACGCCCAATAATTCCGGATAACGCTTGCAACCTATGTATTACCGCGGCTGCTGGCACATAGTTAGCCGTTGCTTTCTGACAAGGTACCGTCAAGGCAATAGCATTTCCTCTACTGCTTTTTCTTCCCTTATAACAGCGCTTTACAACCCGAAGGCCTTCATCGCGCACGCTGTGTCGCTCCATCAGGCTTTCGCCCATTGTGGAAAATTCCCTACTGCTGCCTCCCGTAGGAGTCTGGGCCGTATCTCAGTCCCAGTGTGGCGGATCAGTCTCTCAACCCCGCTAAACATCATCGTCTTGGTGAGCCATTACCTCACCAACTAACTAATGTTACGCACCCCGATCCTCTAGCGAAGCAAACGCTCCTTTTATATTAACTTCATGCGAAGCTAATAAGTATTCGGCATTAGCGATCATTTCTAATCGTTATTCCCATCTAGAGGGCACGTTAAGTACGTGTTACTCACCCATTCGCCGCTAAGTTCCGAAGAACTCCGCTCGACATGCATGTATTAGGCACACAGCCAGCGTTCATCCTGAGCCAGGATCAAACTCTCGAAAAAATTGACTGTCATGTTTTATATATCTAGTTTTCAAAGAACATTTTCACGATTTGCGTCGCAAGTCGTAAACTTATTTTAGCACGAAAAAATAAAGTTTCAAAATAAAAAAATATTTTTTTCAAAATCTCTTTCGTTTCTCATTAATAAAAATATAATGTATTTATATGTATAAAGTAAATATAGTTAAATTACCAAAAAACGTGTTAAGAAAAAAATCTCAAAATGTTCCGATCCCTCTTTCTGAGGAAGATGTGCATTTGGCAGAGACGATGATTTATCATGTCGATGACTCACAAAAACCTAAAACAAGGTTTAGACCAGCAGTAGGTGTTGCGGCGGTTCAGTATGGCATCTTGAAGAATGTTTTTTACATTCATGTTAAGGACCATAATGACAAAACAGTTTTTAGAGATGTTTTATTTAATCCAGAAGTTTTAAGCAAATCTGAATCTGTTGTTGCACTTTCTGATGGTGAAGGTTGCTTAAGCGTAAAAGAAAACTGACCAGGGCAGCAGGGTTATGTGCCAAGATCAGCTAGAATCAAGGTTAAAGCATATAGCTATTTTAAAAAAGAAGAAGTTATCTATGATGTTGTTGACTATGTTGCGATTGTTTTCCAACACGAATTAGATCATTTAAATGGAAATCTTTTTATTGATCGAATTAATACCAAGAATCCATGATCTAAAAAAAGTGATTGAAAATTACTTTAATGCATAGGAAAGGGTATAGATGAGTACAGAAATATCAGATAAAGTTTTAGAGATTCTAAGAATGGGTGATGCTGGTAATGCGATCTTAATAGTCTTATTATTGGTGTTAATTGGTTTCTCAGTATTAATTGGTTTTCTAAAGGGTTGAAAAGGATTAGTTGTCAAGATTACAGTTGTAGTAATGTTCGGCTTAATTTTAGGGCTAATTCTAAACGCTGCATTGAACAATACAATTTACAATGTCATAATTGATAATGTTAAAGATGGAATGCGTGATGATCAAAAAGCAATATTCCCAGTTATTGAGTCGTCATACAGGGACTGAATTAAAGGCATAATTGCATTATTCATATTCCTAGCAGCATTTGTGATTTCTCACTTAATTGGATTCATTTTATGATTATCACTTTCACCAGTCTGAAAGAAACTTCAAAAGAAAATTGACGAAAAAGTCAAAATCAAAAAAGTTTTTGTCAAGTTAATTTGTGCACCTATTTACGCAGGTTTTGCAACTATTGGAACGTTGATGTTAGTTAACGTGTTTACATTAGGACAAAAAATTGAAAAGGATCCAGTAACAAAAGACAAAACTGATGGATACTACAAGTTTTGAAATGCCATGGCGAAAATGGTTACATTTGGGCAAGGTTCTTCACCATACGGTTTAGCTCAAGAATTAAATGATTACATGAAAAAGGCTGAACTTTTAAATAGCTCAAATGCAACACCAGAAGAAAAAGCAGGCTTCATTAAAGAAGTTGCAAAAAGTGTAAACATCGATAGAGTTGTGGAAGAAGTTGTAGTTAAAAACCTTGACCAAGAGTCAAAAAATGTTGAGATGTACAAGGAAGATGAAGCTCAAAGACTTGAACAAACAAATCCTGAGCAAGCACAAGCGATCAGAAATGACATTGCAACAAAAAACAAAATTGAAGAAATTTCAAAACAAACAGTAATTAATAAAGAAGAAGTTAAACAAGAAATTGAAAAAATTCAAGATCCAGAAATCAAAAAAGCTGCATTAACAAGCTTTACAGTTAACACAATTTCTAATAACCTTAAAGGTGAATTAAACGAAATTAAAGATGCAGTTCTTGATAGTTTTTCAGCAGAAGAGCTAACAAGTTTAGTAAACTCTGCTCAAAACCAAGAAATTAGCGACGATGCTCAAGAAAAAGCAGAGAAAATTGAATCTGTATTAAGAGAAAAAACTAAAGACCTTGATCCAGAAAAAGTGGCAAACGTGGAAAACGTTCTAGCTCTTGTGGAAGAAAACTCTCAAGACATTGATTACCAAAAGATCTTAAAATTAGTAATTCCAATTTAATAGATCAACTAATCACACGCAAGTGTGATTTTTTGTTATCAATTTATGAGCTTATAAGTATAAAACGACAAACAAAAATGAAGAGCGTAAGCTCTTCAATTTTTTGATTATTATTCTTCGTCTTTTACGTGAACATTTCTACGTTTGATGATTTCATCAGCAATGTTTTTTGGTGTTTTTTCGTAGTGATCAAATTGCATTTGGTATGTACCACGTCCACTTGTCATACTACGTAGGTCAGTTGAGTAACCGAACATTTCTGATAGAGGAACATTTGCACGAACGATTGTAGCACCATCGTTTCTTTGTTCTTGGTCATTTACAAGACCTCTACGACGTGATAAATCACCGATAACATCTCCGATGTAGTCACTTGGAACAACAACTGAAACATCCATGATAGGTTCTAGAAGAACTGTACCAATTGCATCTTTAGCTTTTGTAAGTGCTTTAGAAGCAGCAATTTTGTAAGCCATTTCAGATGAATCGACGTCGTGGTATGATCCGTCAAATAATGTTGCTTTAACGTCGATCATTGGATATCCAGCTAGAATACCAGCAGCCATTTTGTCTTCAAGACCTTTTTGGATTGGTTTAATGTATTCTTTAGGAATTTTTCCACCAACGATTTTGTCAACGAATTCAAATCCACCATCTGGGTTTGGTTCAAACTTAATTCATACGTGACCGTATTGTCCTTTACCACCAGATTGTTTAATGTGTTTTCCTTCAACTTCTGCTTCTTTTGTGATTGTTTCACGGTATGAAACTTGAGGAGCACCAACTTTAGCTTGCACACCGAATTCACGTTTTAGACGGTCAACGATGATGTCAAGGTGAAGTTCACCCATACCAGCGATGATTGTTTGTCCTGTTTCTTCGTCTGTGTAAGTTCTGAATGTTGGGTCTTCAGAAGCTAGTTTTTGTAGACCTAATGATAATTTTTCTGTAGCAGCTTTTGATTCTGGTTCAAGAGCTTGTGAAATAACAGGTTCTGGGAACACCATTTTTTCAAGAATTAACTTAGGTGATTTTTCAGAGATAAGTGTGTCTCCTGTTGTTGTTGATTTTAGACCAACAGCAGCAGCGATATCTCCTGCACGACATTCATCGATTTCAACACGGTTGTTTGCGTGCATTTGTAGGATACGACCAATACGTTCTTTTTGTCCTTTTGTTGAGTTGTAAACGTATGTTCCTTTTTCAAGAACTCCACGGTAAACACGGAAGAATGTAAGAGTTCCTACGTAAGGGTCAGTCATAACTTTGAAAGCAAGTGAAGCAAATTCACCTTCATCTGTTGCTTCAACAGAAATTTCTTGACCATCTAATTCAGCTTTAATAGCTGGGATGTCTAAAGGTGATGGTAAGTAATCAACAACAGCGTCAATCATTTTCTTAACACCTTTGTTTTTGAATGATGTACCACAAACTACTGGGAAGAATTGTGATGTTAATGTTGCTTTACGGATTGCTTTTTGTAGAGTTTCAGCATCCACATCTTGTCCATCTAAAACAGCTAACATTAGTTCTTCATCAAAGTTTGCAACAGCTTCTAATAATTCTTGACGTTTGATTTCAACAATGTCTAATAGTTCAGAAGGTACTTCTGTTTCAATTTCTTTTTCATCAGCTTCACCATTGTATGTGTAAGCTTTTCTTGTAACAAGGTCAATTAATCCCTTGAAATCTGATTCTTGACCGATTGGTCATTGAATCGCAACTGCATTTCCACCTAAACGTGATTTAACAGAAGCAACTGAGTTAGCAAAGTCAGCTCCTGCTTTATCCATTTTGTTAACGTAAACAATACGTGGAACTTTGTAGTTTGTTGCTTGTCTTCAAACTGTTTCAGTTTGAGGTTCAACTCCTGATTGAGCATCTAAAACAGCAACAGCACCATCTAGTACACGTAGTGAACGTTCAACCTCAACTGTAAAGTCAACGTGTCCTGGTGTATCGATGATGTTAATTCTTTTACCTTTTCAGAAGGCTGTTGTAGCAGCAGAAGTAATAGTAATACCACGTTCTTGCTCTTGAGCCATTCAGTCCATTTGAGAAGCACCGTCGTGTGTTTCACCGATTTTGTGGATTTTCCCTGTGTGGAATAAAATTCTTTCTGTTGTTGTTGTTTTTCCGGCATCAATGTGAGCCATAATACCGATGTTACGGTAATCTTTTAATTCAAATTCTCTAGCCATTATAAAAACTTCCTATTATCACCTGAAGTGCGCAAATGCACGGTTAGCTTCAGCCATTTTGTGTGTATCTTCACGTTTTTTGATTGCTCCACCTGTTTTGTTTGAAGCATCAATGATTTCGTTAGCTAAACGGTAATCCATTGTTTTTTCATTTCTTTGACGTGAGTATTGTACTAATCATCTTAATGATAATGCTTGTTTTCTTCTTGGAGAAACTTCAGTAGGAACTTGGTAGTTTGTTCCACCAATTCTTCTTGTTCTGATTTCTAATTGTGGAGTAATGTTTTCTACAGCTTGTAGAAATACTTCCATAGGATCTCTTTGAGTTTTTTCTTTAACGATTTCAAAAGCTGAATAAAGAATATCTTGAGCGATTGATTTTTTACCGTCAAGCATAATTGCATTGACTAGTTTAGTAACTAAGATAGAGTTGAAAACTGGATCAGCCAACACTTCTCTTATAGGTGCACTTTTCTTTCTTGACATATAATGTCTCCTTTCCTAATATAGTAATAACGTTTAATTAATGTGTGAATAATTTCTTACTATGCTTTAGGTTTTTTAGCACCGTATAAACTACGACCTTGAGCACGTTTTGAAACTCCAGCAGCATCTTGTGTTCCACGAACGATGTGGTATCTAACCCCAGGTAAGTCTTTAACACGACCTCCACGGATTAATACAACAGAGTGTTCTTGAAGGTTGTGTCCTTCTCCAGGAATATAAGCTGTAACTTCCATTCCGTTTGATAACTTAACACGAGCATATTTACGTAGAGCTGAGTTAGGTTTTTTAGGTGTCATTGTTGCGACACGAGTACATACACCACGTTTAAATGGTGATGCCATTTTTTTAGCTTTTTTAATTAATGAGTTGTAGCTTAAGCTAAGTGCAGGAGCATTTTGCTTTTTGATTTTTGAACTACGACCATTTGTAATTAATTGATTTGTTGTTGGCATAATTTCTTCCTTTCTTGAGATTACAACTTTAAATTCGTTAAAGTGTAAAAATATTATATAACAACTTAGCCGTGCGTATCGGATTTTCTTAATTTATTTTAGTTATTCTTATGGCGTTAAAAACACTTATAAATAATCTTTTTAGATTCACTTTTGGTGCTGTATCACAGTGTTAAATGTGGATTTAAAGTTTTGTATTTTATTTTTAATTCCGTCAAAGCATAGAGATAAATTTCAGTTTATTTTCATTTTTATATAAATAATTTGTTATTTTTTGGATTTTTAAGTAAATAAAAAAACAGCCATTTTGGGCTGTTTTATTCTAAATTCTTATTTGCTAAAAATTGATAGAAATCCATTTTCTCTTGAAGCTGCACTTCAAATAAGTCCATCTTCTGTTGTGTTTTTGTAATTGTTAAAATCAACGATAGCGACAATTCCAAAAACTAATAAAGCTAAGAAAATTAACAATAATAAAGATACTAATGTGTAAAAGACAATGTTTTGTCTTTTATTTTTTTGAACATGAGTAGGTTTTTTGTTTTCTTGATTTGTCATTTTACTACCTTAGTTTAATAAAGAATTTAGAAATTGAGGCTGAGTATAGTGAGTTAAAAGCTGAGTTTTTAAGTAGTTTACCTCAGTTTACACCACCATCTCTCTTGAACTCGGCAACATTGAAGTCCGAACCGCCAGCTACTACGTTTTTAGTTGCTTGGTATGGGTCGTTATTTGGATAAATAATTGTTGCTTGTCCTCCACCTAGAGGTCAAATTGGGTTTGCTGCTTCATCAACTTTAGATTTAGAAATCGAAATAATTGTGTTGAATCTTGGGTCTTCTGATAAGACTTTATCGTAAATTGATGAATAAGCTCAAAGTAGTTTTGTCATTAATTCTGAAGAAACTCTTCCTGAACCTACGTTTGCATATTCTCTAACGATATTTCTATATTTCTCAATTTGTTCTGATCTGTAACCTGCAATAAGTTTTTTATCAGCATTTGCGTCTTTATCAATATCAAAATTGTCTTTAATCTTTGCAGCTACAGCTGGAAGGTTGTTTGTGAAACTGTCTGTAGAAGAGCTGTATTTTTGATATGCAGTAACTCATAGAGCATTTTCTGTTCATGTATTAAACAAGAATAAATCTCCTGTGGCTACGTCATAATCAAGAGCAAATTTGTAAGCATTAACGTTAGTTGAGCTACCTACACGATCTTTTGGTGTGTAAGCAGGGTTGTCTGTTTGGAATGCGTTAAGCTCACCGAAAAGAAGGTCGAAGTCATACTGTGAAGGTTGGTAATCTTTTCTATCAAGTGTATTACCATGAATTGGAGCACCATTAAATTCACCAGGTGTGAAGGTGTAAATAGCTAATTCTTTTTTGCCGTCTCTATCTATAACTTCGATTCTTGTGTAGGCTTTTTCAGGGTCAAGAACTACACCAACATTATATGTAACAGACATGTATGAACCAGCAGAAACTTTAATTTCAAATTTCTCTGTTTTAGCTGAAGGATCAAGACCTACAGAAGTTCTTTGTGGTGGAGAATCATTACCTTGAACTTTAAGTCCCATGTTGATATCTTGATAGTTAACACTTTGTCCATCGACATTTTGGACTGATAGAATTGCTCTTTTGATTTTGTCAAATGCTTTTCTGATAATGTCTTCTTTTGTTTTGTTTGTTGTTAATCAACCTAGTTCTTTAACGTTTGCAAGTTTAACTTTAGCATTAAGTCCAACATTACCTGAGTTATCAATGAAAATTGATGAAGTTTGATCAGGTAATTTCATTGTATCAAGTGTTTTAAAAGTTAACTTAATATCTTTTTCAACTTGGTAGTTTTTAATATCTGAGTTTTGAGATTCAAATGTATAAACAAGTTTTAGAGATATTGTTTTTCTTAAAACCTCTTCTTCAGTTTGTGCTGTTTCAGTAAATCAAGCATTACCTTGTTTTTTAATGTTTACTCTGAATCTGTTTTGTGAGAACATTGAAGCCATTTGGTTTGCAAGTGTTGCATCTTTTTTGGTAAAGGCAAAAGTGTTGAAATACTCTAAGAATAAGTCGTTTTCAGTAATATCTACTAAGTCAGTTGCATTTGCAGCTATAGTGTTTAATGTTTTTTCAAACGCTTCTTTTGTAACATCATCAACAACTATTACTTCTTGATATTTCTTCTCAAATGGTTGATTATCTTGAGTAGGCGCCTCTCCAAGAGTTCTATTAATTCTTGATGATAAGTCGATTTGGGCAAACAATTTATCTTTAACTTCTTGTTTTTGTACTCATTTTGCATGATCGTCAATGTTAACAAGAATTGTTTTGATTGCTTGCAATTTATCGACAGAAGATCCATTTAACTTATTAACTCCATAGTTTTCCGCATCCTGAAGTGTTTTTTGTTCAATAGTATAATCGTCAACACCCTCAAGAGCTGAAGTTAGGCTAGCTAAATGTTGGTCGTACATTGTTTTTAGATCTTTAATGTTTTGAGGATCTGAGTCACTTGGGTTATTAAAGTCAATGCTTTTGTAAAGATCTGAGTAAACGTTTACAAGTGGATTGTAGGCGTTTGAAGTCGTAGAACTTTGTTTTGAGTATTTAACAAAATCAGCAAAAGCTTCGTTTAGTGATTGTAAATCTCTTGCGTAGTTGGCAATTTCAGAATAATCGCTTGAATTTTGAGTGGTTGAAAATCTCTGTGAAAGGTCTGCAATTTGTTGTTTTACTTTTTCAAGTGATTCTTTAACTGAAGCTAAGCTATTTTCATCTAATTTTTGTACTAAATCAGCGTCAAATGTTGCGTTGATTAATGAATAGAAACCAGCTTCAGCTCCTGTTGCTAGTTTAGATTTAAATTGTTCTTTTACTTTTGTAACAAAAGCAGCAATTTTACCTTCAGTATCTGAATTTGAAATTTCAATAAGCTTTTCAAGTGTTGATTGATAATTATCAATTGTTCTATATCTTGATTGGTTATTTTTAACGTCAGAAATTTCAGTGTCTAGCTCTCTAAGTGAGCTTAGATCGCTTGCATTTAGGTTTGCTCCGTAAATTGCATCAAGGTCTGTTTCTCTAAATTCTTCTCTAATTACTGATAGAGATTGTTCTACGTCATAAACTTTTGCGACACCTCTTGAATAAACGTTGATTAGCTGGTCAAGCATCATTGCTTTTGAAGCCCTTAAAAGTGAGTTAGTTTCACCAAAGCTTAAATCATCAACGTTTTCTTTTAATTTATTAATAGCTTCAACATCGTAAGTTGCAATCATGTATGGCGTTTGATTATCAGCTGAAGCTTGAACATTGAATAATTTTTTAAGGCTCTCAAGTTTTGTTAGTGTTAAGAATGTTTTTAATTCTTCAGCGGCTTGAGCTTGTTCAGCAAGTTGTGCTTTTTTAGCACTTAATACAGCTTCATTTGCAGTTCTTAATTCTGATAGAACAGCAACTTTGGCAGATTCAATATTTGGAAGTGCATCAATAGCAGCTTGAGCTTTTTCAACTTTTGCCTTAAGGTCGGCAAATCTTGTTTTTACAGTTTGACTATCTAAATCGCTATTTTCTAGAGATAAATATGTTTTTGCTGTTGCAAGCTGTGCCTTAATATCTTTTGTATTTTTAAGAGCATACGAAACAACAACATTCATATTTTTTGCTTGTCTTTCTTGGTCAGAAAGGTTCTTGTAATCTGGGAAGTACTTGTCAAGAAGAATTGAAGAAGTAATTTCATCTGAAGAATCGATTTGGTTATATTCTGCTCAGAATTGATCAAATAACGCTTGAATAGGTGCTTTTTCAGAATCGCTAAGAGTTGTTGCTGAAATAAATGACTGATGTTCTTGTGTTTCTCTAATTAAAAGTTGCATTTTGTCAAACGCTTCAGATACTTCTTTTGTCTTGTTTTTCAGTTCAGATAGCGTTTGCTGTGAAATTTCAGACTTGTTAATTAGTGCTTCAGCAGAATCAATTAATGCTTGAGCTTTTTCTTTTTCTGCTGAAATTTTTCTATAGTTTTCAATTGTTGCTTGATCAGTGGTTGAAGATTCTTCAGGAACCACAATTGTGCCATTTAAGTTTTTAAATTTCTTTGTAACAGACGCTAAGCTCTTGTAGTCTTCGATTAATGTTTGGAAAAGATTTGCTTCTTGTCTTAGTTCATACAATCTACCTGCGTTTTGAGTTTTTGATAAATCAACCGAATCATTGTTTTCGCTGATCATTGCTGAAGCTTTTTTAGAAACTGCAACTCTTGCCATTTCTTGTTCATTTGTATATGATGTCTGGTTTGCAATACCTTCAAGAATCAAGTTAGTTTCAATACGATACTCATTTATAGTTCTGTTTCAATCACTGTCTGATCTAAACTCTTCAACTGATTGGCTGCTTGAATTTGTTGTATCAGCTCTAAGGACTCTTGCTCTTAAACCTTCAGGGTTAGCTGATGTTAAGGCTGCTGGAACAGTATCTCATAACAAGATAATCATTTGTTCAGCATCAGTTAAGTTACCAATATATGTCTTACTTAGTTCGTTAAGCTCTTTAATTCTTGCTTCAAATTCTTTTTGAAGTTCAACAACAGGCTTAGCTTTTGTTTCAAAGTCCACTTTTAAGTTTGTGATTTGAGCTAGATCTTGATCCATTAATTCAGTTGCTTTTGTGTCATATGATTTCAAGTAATTAATCATTTCACGTCTTTTTTCGATACCTGAAGGATTTTGCTGTCCTTTGTATTCTTCTAAACGGAAGAAGTTAATTGCTGAAACTGTATTTACTGCTGTGTTGATTAATGTGTTTAATTCATCAACTTTTTGTAGTCTTAAAGTTAGATCTTGGATCTTAGCTCTTTGAGCTTTGATTGCCTCAATATCTGTAAGGTTTTTAATTAAATTATCAGCTTTAGACATTTCATCTTCTAAAGCTTTTTTATAGGCAATTACTCCTGGTGCGTCTGGATTTTGAAGACCTTTATTAGGAACTTCTGTTACTGTTTTAGCTTGGTCTGCTTCTTCCATTGACTTGATTAAGTTAATGATTGAAGAAGGATCGTTTTTAACTGTTTGAATTCTATTTCTTAGTTCTTCAATTTTAGGATCATTTTCGTTTTCGATCGCCTTTATTTCTTTAATTCAAGAGTCCATGATCTCTTTAATTTTGTCTTTGTATTTTTGAGCATCTTCGAGTCTTGCATTGTCAAGTCCATCATTTAACATTTTTAATAGACCTGGGTTTTCTGTTGATTCAGAAGTTATTTGCTTTTCTAGCTCATCACGAATATTTGAAATAGTACTTTCTTTGTCAAGTACTTTTTGCAATTCTTGCTGATTTACAGCACCATTCGCATATTCTGTTGGTGTAATTCTATATTGGTTAAGTGCATCTTGAAGTCTTCTTTTTGACTCTTCGTTGACATTGTTCGAACCATCTTGAGCTGCTTGATCTTCAAGGCTTAGAATTTTGTCTGCAACCTTATCTTGAGTTAAAACAAGGTTTTGCTGTTCTGTCGCTTTTTTAAGGAGTTGTTCAACTTCTTGGCTTGTTAAATCTGGGTTGTTTAATTTACCTAAAATATCTGCTATAAAGTTTTCTGCTTCAGATTTTATTTTTCCATGGTTTGTTGAAGTACCAAAATCTGCATCAGAGTTTATAAACCCTTTGATTTCGTTTAGCTTATCTAAAACTTTATCCTTATTTACAGCTGCATTTAACTTATCAGCAAAAGCGTTTATATCTTCAACAGATGTTAATTCACGGTTTTCTTTAGCTGCTTCATATTGTTCTCTTGCTTTGTCGTAGAATGTTGGCTTAT
Source organism: Mycoplasma sp. Ms02 (assembly GCF_019720735.1). Taxonomy (GTDB): domain Bacteria; phylum Bacillota_I; class Bacilli_A; order Mycoplasmatales; family Metamycoplasmataceae; genus Mycoplasmopsis. Next base: position 446,164 of record NZ_CP081302.1, read on the forward strand.
CGGCTGGATTTGTGACATATCTTGGTTTTTCTGCAAGTGTTTGATTTTCTTGATCGTCGAACTTTTCGATTGCATCAACAGCTTCAACAGCTTTGGCTCAATCAGCATTTTCTTTATCTTTTTGAGCTTTTAATTCAGTGATTTTATCTTTAAAGGCTGCTTTTTTCTCTGCTAATTCTTCAGGTGTTAAAGAATTATCATAAAGGGTGTTGTTAATTTCGGCAAGAAGTTTATCGATTTCATTTTTGGTGTCTTCGTGATTTTTTCATGTTTTTTCATCACCTAAAATGTCATCAGCTTCTTTGTAAAGTTGAGCGATATCTTTTTTGGCTTCAATTAAAGCTGCTGCTTTTTTAAGGTTTTCAATTTTTGCTTCTACATCCTCTTGATTATCAAGATTGCTTAATCCATTGTCAAGCATTAATCCTTCAACATAATCAGAAACTATCTTGTTTGCAGGATCTTTAGCAAGTTCGTCATAAACATCTTGCATTTTTGCAAGCTCTTTTGCAAGTTCAGATTGTTTTTCAAGTTTATCTGCATAAACTGTTAGCTCGTCTAAATCACTGCTTGTAACTTTGATTTCGGCTTCATTAGAAACAGCATCAATATTATTGTTGTTTTTTGTTGCTGGAACAGATTCTGAATCACTCTTTGTTGCTTTAAGTTGTTCTTTGTAAGCGTTAATTCTATCTTTTTGAAGAGCTAGCTTCATTTTATCATCGCTATTTTCAAGCTGATTTGCAGTTCCTTGCACGTCGCTTAGAGAAGGAACTTGACCATTAGCAAGTTGATCGATAAGGTTTTGTGCTTTTTTGTCTAGTTCAAGTTCTTCAGATACAGCTGCGTTTGTTAGATCACCTGCACCAGGGTTAGAAGAAACGTTGCTTCTTGTTTGGTTTGCTTTTGCTCTTTTTTCTTCAAGATCATTTAATGGTTCAACCAAGTTACTTAGTTGATCAATTTTATCAGTAATTCTTGCAACATCTTCAGCTGATAAATTACCTGCATTAATTTCGTTTTGAAGCTGTTCTATAGTACTTTGCATTCCTTTTGCAGCAGGAGTTGTTGGGTTTGTAAATGTTTGTGCGGCTTTATCACGAAGAGCTTGAAGTTTATCATTTAAGTCTAGACGATCGTTTTCGTCATTTAGGGCTTTAGTTGCTTTTTCAAGCTCTTTTTTAGCTAGTTCAATTTCACTTGCTGTTGCATTCGTGTTATTGAATAAATCAGCAACCTTTCTTCTTTTTTCTTCAAGATCATTAATTAGAGGTTGAAGTCTTTCTGCGTTTTTACTTTCTTTAGCTTTTTCTATAGCTTCTTTTGCTTTTTTATCAGCATCAGAAAGATCTTTGAAATCCTGTGCAGTACTTTCCATGTCTAAAAGCTTTTTGCTAATATCTCTGACTTGGTCAAGTAAAGTAGGATCTGAGTTTCCTTCATTAATTTGTTTTCTAAGTTCATCAAGCTTGTCATTTAGAGCTTCGTAAGCTTCGGTTCTTTTTGTTTCGTTTTCAGTTAACTCATAGTTTTCGTTACCATCAGAGAAAACTACTCTTAATTTATCTCTTGTGAATGAAGATTGTTCAGCAGTTTTAGTTTGCTCAAATGATGTTCTCGCGTTTTGAATTCCATCTTTGACTAAATTGAAACTTTTTAATAAATCAACCGATAAAACAGGGTTGTTAGGTTCTGTTAAAGGTTTTAATTGATTTGCTAATTCTTGCGATTTAACAATAACTGGTTGGTTAGCGCTTGTCGACTGATCGTTAAGTTTTTGAACTCAAGCCGAAAGATCTTCAATGATATTTGAAAGATTATCTTTTAACAAGTTTCTCATTTCTTCATTGATATCTTTTTTCATAGCAGCAAGCGCTGCTCCTGGAAGAGCAGAATTTGATTTAAGCTCTTGAATTTTATTCTTTAATTGTGCTGATTTAGCTGCAATTTCTGGTTTCACGTAAGGCGATGAAGTAACAATATCTAGCTGTTTTAAGGCAACATTCGCTTCTTCAAGTTCGCTTTCTCTACTATTTAAATCCTCAAGAATTAAGTTAGCTTGGTCAGAATATTCTTTGAGTTTTTCATCAAAATTAGATTCTTCTAAGCTACTTAAAATAGTTTCTAAGTTTGAGTTGAATCTTACCTTTTCAGTTTCAGTAATTAAATTATTTTCTAATGCTTTTGAAAGTTTTTGTTGTAATTGACTACTTAGTTCATTAGCAACAGAAAAAGCAAGAGACATGTTATTAACTTTTTCTTTTTCTTGCAATAAATCAGCATCCGAAGCACTTAAGGCTGAAGCAATTTTAGATAAAACAAGGTCTTTAACTTTTGGTAAAGTTGTTTGTTTATCCGAAGCTGCATTTTGAATTGATTGAAGCGACTCTCTTAATGAATTTGTTGGTCTATCTTTGTCTAAAATCGAATCTTTTAGAGACACAAGCTCTGACTTAGATAAGTCTAAATCTGAATTATTTAGGGCTTCTGACAGGTTTTGTTTTGCTTTATCAAAAGCTGGAAGAAGTTTATCTTTTAATTCTGATGGTGTATTTTCAGAATTAATGTAATTTGAAATCTCGTTCTCTAAAGTAGAGATTTCTTGTCTAGCTGGATTATTGTTTAACAGTTCAGAAAACTTATTAGCCTTATTTACAGATAATTGCGATGAAATCTCAACTTCATTTAACCTGAATTGTGCAAGCGATGCTTTTTCAACAAGATCTGATAATGCAGATTTTACATTATTAGACATTGCTTCAAATTTTGAATTTTCATTAACAAAATCAACAGCATTTTGAGATTTATCTAAAAGTGTTTTTAGTTTTGAATCTTGATCTTGAATGAACTCGTTTAATTTTTCTGAAAACATTCCAAGGAACTCTTGAATATTTTCTTTAGACATTTCAGGAGAGTTGTTAACAAAGTTTTCAAGTCAAAGATTGTTAACGTTTTCAAAATTTGTTCTTATATCAATTTCTCTAATTCTGTTTGCTTGGTTGGAGATAAACTCTTTTCAGAATTGCTTTACAAAATCTTTGTCATTATTAGATACTAATTTATCAAAGTTTGCAATTACTGCTTCTAAAAACGCGTTTTGTGCAACGTGCAGGGCGTCAAGTTTTGGACTTAAAGTATTTCCTGAATGAGTTTGTTCATCAGAATCTGCTTGAACTTCAGGGTTTGAATCATTATTTGTTTTAGGCTTAATTTCTTTATCATTTCAAACTTTGTGTGCAGTTTCAAACTTTTGATCTAAGTCTTTGAAAGTCTCAGAATAAAGGTCTAGTTTTTTACCATAAACTTTGTATAAAATTTCTGTTTCGCTAAATAGTTTATAAACATTATTTTGATTTTTAATATGCTCATCATTGTTAGCCAAAGCGACAAAAACACCAAGACCAATCGATGCAGGCAAAAGAACTGCACTTGTTGCTAATGCAGTCTTAAATAATTTATTTTTATTTTCCTTATTCATGTTTCTCCTTATTGTTTTTTATCACCTTGTAAGTTAAAGTCTAATTCAAATTTTTCAATGTATTCTTGAACGAAAGCAGGTGTGAATAGTCCGTAATCATTTGCTCCTGATGTTGTTTCTACTAAGTAAGATCCTGGTCTAGCAGGGTCTGGTATTCTGATTAGAGCTGGCTTGTATGTAGCTCCTGCAGTTTGTGGGTAAATGCTTTTTGCATCTTTTCCATCAGCTGGGCTTCAGCTTAAACCAGCGTAAATTTTTCTTATGTATTGAGGATACTTAATTTTGTCAAGAGTTTCTTTTGCTAATGCCTTAGAATCTGTTTTGTTTGAGTCACCTAAGAATAAATATGTATTAGATCCAAATGGGTGTTCAAGAGTAGCTGACCCTGATGCATCTAGAACATCAGCGTTTAGAACTACAGTTTGTGGACCTGTAGGATTTGCTTCAAATCTATTTAAAATAACAATTCTAAATACAATTGCACCCTTTCTTGAACCACTAGATGATGTTACTGTTGCTGGAACCGATACTACAATCGGAAGCATTGATAATATTTTGTTTTGATCTTTTTCAGATAATGTTGTTCTGTATCCATCGTAATTTTCTTCTCTTCAAGTTAAATCTGTTTGTGAAGAAGAGTTACGAACGTCAGCATGGTCGTATGAACTTACATTTTCTTGGTATGCGATTTCTGTACCTGACATATATTGTGGGTTAAGAGGTTTTCAGTAAATTTCATCACCATCTTGTGTATATGTATTTCCATCAATGTCGCTGATTGATTTAGACATTTTTATTTTTATTTTGAACTTACTATTTGATCCGTTTTCTGATGAAACCACATTTTCCGTGAAGTATGTTGCATTTTGAGCATTCAACTGCATTAGTGTAGCAGAAGCGAATGCTGAGGTAAGGTATGCTGATGTTTGTGATGGTGTTCAACCTGCCTCTTCTGAAGTGAATAGTGGCTCCTTACCAATTTTATTTAAGTCTGATAGATTTGACTTACCTACAGATACGCTTTCTCTTGTTTTAAATACGATAGACACGTTTTCAATTAAGTGATTAATGTTTGAAACATGAGCAAATGCTCAAGTGTCATAATGGCTAGTTCTGCTTCTAGAGTTTCTAAATGAAAAGTTTAAGTCTACTAAGGCTCTCTTGAATGAAGTCTCTGCTTGATCGATGATTGTGATGAAGTTATGAGTACCATCAGAATTTGTACCTTTACTTATTATTGAAACCTTATTTATTGCCCCTGGGTTTCTTCTATCAAAATCGTTTTTGTATAAATTTAGCACGTCTTCAGAATCGTTTTTAAGAATGTTAAATTTATTGAATAAATCGGCATACTCTTGCATAGAAGCAACGTTAGAAATATTTACAGCTTGTTTTTCTGTTCCGTTTACATAAGATTTATCAATTCCTCTGATATCTAATTTCTTGATTTTTTGCAATACTGAATGGAATTTCTCTGCAGTTGTTGAATCTTTTGGTTCAATCGCTGCATAGTTTGGTTTTGTAACTAAGTCAGTATCTGCAATAGGTTGAAGACCATTTAAATAAAGAGCATCATAAATTAACTTTGTATTTACAGGAGACTCAAATCATCTTGAGAAAGAATCTAAACTGTCAACTAATTTACTTGATGTGATAAACATTTGAGCTTTGGAAGTTGTGTTTCTGTCTAGAGATTGCAACTCTTGATTAATTGCTTTTGAAATTTCTGCTGTTTTATTAAATTCAGCATAAGCTTTTTGGAATTTTGGACTATTTGCATCAAATTCTGCTGTTGTCATTGTTTTTAGAAATTCTTCAAGATTCGAGAATCCGACATAAGAGTCGTCCCCTAATAAGAATCTGTTTAGTGCTGTTTTTAATCCGTAAATATCAGTTTCTGACTCTCCATAGAACATCTTGTCATAACTGTTATCCAACACGGTAACTTTTTTAAGAAGGTCTGAATATTGTTGGAAGTTTGAAACATCTGTTATTAAAGGAACTTGTGCTCATTTTGAAACAAAATCATTAATTCTTGGTCCCATATTTGTAGAAATTGCGTTTGTTGAGCCATAATACTTAATTCTTTTTAGGAATGCAAGTCATCCATTTTGTTCATCAGAAAGTACATTTTTGAACTTTTCGTAATCTTTAGTATCTGCTTTTAATTTATTTACAGATACAACTTTAACTCTTTCTTCTAATCTATTAAGTTTTTCTTTTTGACTTGTGATTAGAGTAAGAGTGTCTCTTTTTGGATTTGATTCTTCAGTTTCAGCTTCATTAAATTTGTTTCTAAGATCTGCTTCAGAAGTTTGCTGAATAGTTTCAAATTCTCTTAAGTCTGACGCATTAATGCCTGATGTTTTTAAAACTTTTTCAGCATCAACAGTAACACCATTTTCTGTTATCGAGTTTGAAAGCAAGTCATAATACTCTTTGTATCTATCTTTTGCTTGTGTAAGAAGTGTAATTTCTTGGTCGAAAATAGCTTGATATTTACTATTTGTTTTGTCAATAGATTTTTTAAGTTTTTCGTTTGTTAAATTAATTTCGTTCGGATAGTTTCATGCGGCTCTTTCAAGGTCTTGAATAGCTACTGTTTCGAAATCTGCATCACCTGGAACGGCAGCACCGTTGTAATATGAGTCAATCAATCTTTGCAATCTTTTTGCATTGTTTAGTTGATGTCTTACTTCATCAGATTTTAATCTTCTGATTTCTGTTAGCACACCATCAGTTGGGTTAAGAATTGACTCTGCTGCTTCTTTAATAGTGTCGTTATTTCTTTTTTGACCTGACGCATTTTCTTGACCTACATTAGAAGCAGAAAGCAGTGCTTCAGATGATGTAATTTTGTTTTGAAGATCTTGGTATTTTTGTGCTACTTCGTTTGATTTAGAGAAGTTTTCAGTAGTTTGAGCATTGAATTTAACGTATTCTTGTGCATAGAATACAGCTTTTCTAAGACCTAAAGAAGATTGAAGAGCTGTTTTATAAGAGAAATCACCAAAACCATCAATGTATTTTTCTTTAATTTCTTGGTAAACCTCTTCACCACCTGCTGAATTTAGTGATTCAGAAACAGCTAATTTTATAATTTCACGTAACGGCTGTTTATCAGAGTCTTCTAAGAAGTTTGCAAAGTTCTGAATTGAGTTAGGTTTGTTTGTATTATATTTGTCGATTTCATCTAAAGCCTTAGCAACTGCAATACCTAAATCAAGAAGTGCAGTTTTATTCTTAATTGAATCTCTTTTTGTTTGTAAAATGAATGGATTTTTCTCGCTGTAGTAAGCAGAAGAAGTCGAGTTATCTTCTGAACCTTCAGCTCATTCGATTTCAGATTTTAATTGAGCAATAACATCTCTAAGCGATGAAGTATTTTCTTCTCTTGTTCCTGAGGTTGCCATAAAGTCTTCAGCTTTTTTGATTGCTTCTTTTGCTAAAGAAATCTTGTCAGCAATTTCAACATAATAATCAAAGACATCTGTAACTAGTGAAGCTTGGTTTAGGGCATCAGAGAATTTTTCTAGTTGTTGAGCTCTTGTTTCTTTGTTATTGTCATCTGATGCTTTAACTTTTTGTGCTTGTTCATTGTAGAATTCGTTATTTCTCGCTCAAAGTTTTGCGTATTTATCTTCAACGTTACCTTGTTCATTTACTAGTCTTGCTTTTTGCGAGAATTTGTAAGAATTGTTTTTAGGTTCTGCATGTTCTGGAAGTTCATCTTTTCTGTTGAAAATAAGTCTGTCAAGTGTTGATTTTCTTGACTCGTATAAGTCAAACGCTGCTTCTGTGTTTTTGTTTAAATCAATTAATAATTTCTTTTCAACAAATGTAATACTTTCTGTTGTTGAGTCACCCACAACAGGAACTGTTGCGATTATAGCATTTGCGAATTTATCTGCATCATAGGCAAATCCGTATGTTTCCTTAGATGTTGAATCAGGGTTTATAGAAACATCTTTGTAATCCTCATCTGCTTTAATTTGGTTATACTTCTCGATTGCTGCCTTGTGAGCTTCGATTGCATTTTTGATAGGATCGATACTTAACTTAATTTCTTCAAGTTTTTCAACATCTGTTGCATTAGCATCAATAGAATCGTTTAGTTTTTGAACATAAGCTTTGAAAGCAGTTTTTGCTGCTTCAGCATTTTCAGGAGTTGTGGCTCTTGGTTTTTCTTCTAAAGTTCAATCAGGTTCTGGGTATGTAATACCGTCTAGTAATGTGTTTAATTCTTTTACTTTTTCTTTGATCTCTGTTGTTGTATTTAAGTTTTTTAGAAGTTCTTCAATTTTATTTTTCTTAGCTAAAATATCTTCTTCAGATAAGCTTAAGTAATTTCCTTCTCCATCTCCTTGAATTTGGTTTGTAATTTCTTTAATTTTATCTGCTATAGCTTTTTTTGCTGGATCTACATCATTAATAGGTGCTTCATCAGTTCCTAAAATCTCAGCGACTTTATCAGCTGCCTTTTTAACTGTTTGTGAAAGCTCGACTAATTTATCTTTTTTATTTTTAAGATCTTGTAGTTTTTCATCAATTGCAGGGATTGCTTCTTTATTTTCTGCATTTTTAAGTTCTGTTCTAAGTTCTTCAATTTTCTTTAACAATGCATCTTCAAGAACAGGATCTTTTGAAGAGTCTTTTTCTTGAGTAGGAGCACCTTGTTCGTCAGTAGTTTTGAATGAATCTTCTACAGCTTTTTTGAACTTGTCAATTTCTTTTTCTTCAGCTGTTTTAATGTCGTCCAATTCTGAGTTTTCTAAATAAACATCAAAGATATCTTTTGTTGCTTTTCTGATTTCAGGATTTGTTACGTCTTCACCTAAATTATCAACAGAAGTTGGTATTTTACTAATTAATGCGTCCGCGATTTTGTTTCTTTGGTCTACTGCTGTTTGCTCTTGGTTATTGCTTCTGTCGTTTAAGCTATCTAGATATGTCCCTTCTCTATCTGTTAGGTTATCAAGAGATGCAAGTTTTTCAATAGCTCTTTTAACTGCTAGGGCGTCTTCAGGATTTTCTTTTGTATCCACACCTGCTTTAATTGCGTCATTAAGGGCATTTAGTTTTTTCTTAACTTCATCAGTTACGTTACGAGCTTGACCATCTTCTGTGTCAGAGTAAGCTGTTAAACCATCAATTTTTGCCTTAAGATCTTCATATTTTTTGTTGAACAAGTCTTTTTGGTAGGCTAATTCTAATTTTTTCTTAATATCTGCAATAGTTTGAGGTGTTGAGTTTGTAGTGTCTGCTTTTGCTGTTTCAAATTCAGCAACCACTTTGTCAAGGTTTGTTAAATCTGTAACCCCTGTTGCTTTTGCAAGTTCTTTTAATGCATCGATTTGAGCTTGTGTGTCATCAACAGCTTTTTTGAACTCTTCTTCACGAAGTGCTTTTTTAGCTTCAAACTCTTTTTTCTTAGCTTCAGCCTGTGCTAAAATAGTCTGCAATCTTGATGCAGTTGTTTCAGGATTTTCAAGTTCTTTTTGATACTCAGCAATGATTTCTTCAAGTTTTGCTGCATCTTCTTTATGAATTGCTTTTGCTTTGTCTTCGTCTGAGTATAGCGTTTTTAATTCTTTTAATTTGTCAGCAAGAGCTGCACGTCTGTCTGTTTTCGATAATTCGATATCCAGGTTTTGAACTTTTTGAGCCTCTTGAGATCTTGTATCATCGATGTTCATTAAGTTATCTAAAATTGCTTGTTTTAGATTGTTGTAAGCTTCAGGATGATTTTCAGCATTTACAGTTGCTAATTTTTCATTTGCTTCTTTAAGTTTGTCAGCAAGGATTTTAGCTTGTTGAACTCTTTTTTGAGCTTCAATTAGTTCTTCTTTTGTTGCTTTTGGATCTTGCTTATCAAGCAATTCTTGCATTTTAGCAACTAATGCTTTAACTGAATTATTTGAATCAACATAAGGTGTTTGATTTTCTTTATCACCTTCTGGGTCATCATAAAGCGAAAGCTCTAAGTTTTGCATTGCTTGTTTTAGACCTGCTCTGTCAAGGGCATCTGAAAGATCTTCTTGAGCTTTAGTTGCATCAGCAATTTTTGCTTCATAATCTTCAGCTGGTGTAATATCTGAATTATTAAGATTTGCTAGAGCATCTTTGATTTTTGCTAGCTCTTCTTTTGCTTTTGTGATTTCAGCAGTTGGATTATTTGCTTGTCCAAAATCTCTGGCTTCAGCTTGTTTAATTAAATCTTCTAATTTTTTAGCTGCGTTTTCTAACTCTTTTGCCTTTTCAGCGTTTTCAGCAAGTTTTTGAAGATCTTCGATTGCTTTTTGATGCTCTTCTTCTGATAAAGAAGGGTCTTTGATTTTATCTCTTAGCTGTTGAGCTTTGTCTAGGAAGTTCTGATGAGCAGGTGATCTAAGATTTTCAGGTAAATCTCCACCAAAACCTTTGTTGATTTTTGCAACTGCATCTAAGTACTCTGCGTCACCTCTGTAGTTGTTTTTATCATTAATAAAATCATTAACTGCTTGGTCAATATCTTGAGCAATTCTGTCTGCTTGTGTATCTTGTGGATTGTCAAGAGATTTAATACCTTCGTCGATTAAGTCATTAATCTTATCAATTTGTTTTTTAAGAGCTGCAGCTTCAGCAGGATCTGTTACTTTTGCAAGTTCATCTTGTGCATTTTTGATTGAATCTTCAAGCTTTTTAAACTTGTCTGTATTTTCAAGAACTTTATTCATTTGGTCTTCTAATTCTTGAAGTTTTTGAGCTCTTGTTTCTTCATCAAGAGTTTTATCTAGCGCTATAAGCTCGGCTTGTTTGACAATTTTGTCAATTTGTTTTTGAAGTTTGTCGTTAAAAGTTGAACCTTCTTCAAACTTTTCTGAGATAGCTTCTTTAACTTTGTTTGCTTTAGCTTTAAAGTCTGCTAATTGAATATCTGCACTTGCAGCATCAAGTGTTTTTTTGTATTCTTCAATTAAGTTTTGAAGCTCTGCTCTAAATGGTGAGTTTGTTTTTGCAAGCATTGTTTGTGCTTGGCTATTAAGAGCATTCAATCTATCTTTTGTATTTTGTGAAAGTGATGTAGCAGTGTCTAAAAGTTCTTTTGATTTTTCAAATAAATCAGTAAGTTCTTTTTTATTGATATCTCTTAATTGGTTTGATAAAGAAACAAGCATGTCATTTAATGCGTTTGTGTCTTGTGGATTATCAATACCATTTGATAACTGGTCAATTAGACTTTCAAGAGCGTTTGTATCTACTTGGTACCCTGTCTCTTTCGCATGCTGTGCTTGTTCTTTTACTTCTTTTAAAGCTGCTTTTAGTGTTTGATTGATAACGGCAGCATCGTTAAGTGAATTGAAAATATCACTTACTTGTTTCAGTAAGCTTTCTAAATCTAAATTTTCTTGTGCGAATACCTGTGTTAGAGATTCTTGTGTCTTGTTTGCAAGTTCTTCAGTGATTGATTTTTCTTGCTTGTACGATTCTTGATTTTGATTAATTTGATCTACTAAGTCAGAGATAGTTTTTGAAAGTGTAAGTATTTCAGAAATTTCTCTTTGTGCTTTTAAAACAGCATTTTTGTCAAGCTGATCTAATTTAGACTCAACCTCACCTGATTTTTGCTTAACTAATTCTTGAACTTTTTCGTTTGCCTGTAAGTTTTTAGCTGTCTCAATTAACGCTAATAAGTCATTTTTGTTTTCTTGATCTGTTTTTTGTGCTCTTTGAATGTTTTCGATCTCTTGTTTGATTAGTGTTTTTAAAACTTCTAGTTCTTGTGCTTTTGTTGGGGCTAAAGTTGAAACTGGGTTGTTGATCGACTTTTTATATTCTTCTAAACGATCCAACATTTCTTGCTTTTGATCTGCTTCAAGAGCAGCATCTTGCACGATGTCTCTTACATTATCTAACGATCTTAAAGCTTCCATTTTAGCATCGAAAACTTTTGTTGTGTTTTCGCTCAAATCATTTACTACCTTAGAAAACATTTTTGAATATTCAATAATGTTGTCGTTTGTGTACTCATCTCTTTCAAGCATTTCAACAACTTGTTGGATTGCATTAGCAACAAGGGCTTTTTCAGCAGGTTTAGTGAAAACAGATGTTCCGTTTGCTAACTCTTTGTGCATTGTTCAAACTTTAGTTTCGAGAGCAAGTTGTAACTCATTTTGGCTTTTAATCAAATTATCTACTGAAGCAAATAAGTTATTTAAAACTTCAGATTTATCAGCTGAATTTGCTAACTGCGATTTAGCATTTTCTAGTGCCTCTTGAGCAAGTTTTTTTAAATCTGAATCTTTTACTTGGTTGACATAAGCATCTAAAACAGAATTCAAGTCTTGAGATTCTGCAATCTTAACTTTTGCTTTGGCTTTTTCATTACGTAATTCATTTCTCTTGATTACTAAATCAGCAATCCCTGTCTTTTCATTACTTAAAAGCTGGTTTGCGTTTTCAAGAAGTTGGTTTAAGGCTTTTCTATTCTCTTCAGATAAGTTTTTGGCTGCTTCTGAAGATAAAAAATCTAAAAGCTCTTGACTTTCATTTTTGAGTTGCTCAAAAACATAACCTTCTGGGTTTTGTTCTTGATACTTGTTATTTAGTGTTAACAAAATAGCAGTTGTTGATAAACCACCTATTGCTAAAAGTGTCGCTGACACACCTAAAGCAATCTTTGTTTTATTACCTTTTGTACTCATACTACATCCTTTTTATTACTATGTAATACGCCTTTTGGTATTACCTAATAAATTTTTTTAATTTTTATAAAAATTATTCTTATTTTAATTATAAAGAATTAACAAACTTATTAACATCTCGCGTACAATGTCATCGGTGTCAAGCAAAAAAAAAAAAAAAGAGCCCTAAGGCTCTATGTTTAAGGCTTAGAAGTTACTATGTAATTAATTACAAGTTCTTTGTTTTCAAGATTTTCTATTTTTATTTTGTGTTTTTGATTTGAATTAATTGCTAAAACACGTTGAAAAATAGGAGCATTGAAATTTTGTGTTGGGTCAACCGTAGAAACGCTGTCGACAACTACTTGATCGTCGACGTAAATTCTGAAAGAAGATCCGTTTCTTGATTTTTTACCTACTAAAGTAAATTCGTTTCCTTCAAGATCAAATTCTATGAAGTCGCCTTCCGTAGTTGTTCTTGAAGCGATATTATTAACCACAGAATAAACTCTTTCATCATCATTGTTTAACAACTCTCATGAACCATAGTAATTAATTTTTTCGCTATTTGCAGGTATTAATTCTTGTGGCTTAACTTTGTATCCTAGGTTTATTTCAGAAAGGGTAATTCCTGAACCAGAAGGGGTAAAGCTGTCCTTAGATCTTCGTTCCATTTCAACGTGAATTGCTTGTGTATAAATGCTTTTGTTGAAAAAGATTCTTGCTTTTTCTGAGCTTGCAAAACTTGTGTTGATAAATCCTTCAAAAAGCACTTCGTTCGTACTTGCATCGGTATTTGCTGTTGTTATTCTATATCAATTAGGCACAAAATCTGATGTTGCAGCACTGAACCTTGTAACTTCAAGATAATTAATGATTCTAGGTTTAGGCATTCTTAATCTAAATCCAGTTTTGTTTGATCTCTTTTGTTCATATTTAGTATAAAGATTTTGATCAAAAGCGTTTCTTATCGGGAAACTTCCTAAAGTGTCTGCTGCATAGGCATTATCAGCATCAACAAAATACACTTCATCACCTTTTTCACTTGGTGCATATCTCGAAATTTCATTTTGATTTAGCTCGTCTTCATCTCTAAATCTTGGCTGATATTTGTACTCTTTATTATTTATTAGCTGATCAACGCTAACACCAGTTTTTGATTTATTCGCTGCATATCCAGGAGCTAAAGAATTTTCTTCAAGGTAATATTTCTGCTGGCTTACAGGTTCAGTAAATCAATATTGTGCTCTACCAGCTCCAAATTGATTAAATACTTCAATCTTGAAGTTATAAACTCTTCCTTTTTCAAATCGCATTTCAAAAGGTGATTTAATTTGGTTTTCTTGAGAACGTTCGTGTTTTTTAACTTGTCCATCAACCGTGATTCTGTATTCATCATCAAAGTATCCTCAAAATTCAAGTGTTCCAGTGATCGGAGCTACGAACTTAGCTTCAACTACCATTAAGGTATTTGATAAATTAGGTTCATTTCTTTTGCTAAAGTAATTCAGCTGACCCGATTTTCAACCTTGAGAGATAGTTACCGAATTACGCTGATTTACAGGTAATGAAGATGCATTTAAAGCATCATTGATGTTATTGAGTGACCCTCTCATTTTTGGATAAAGAGTTAGTTTAGGTTGATTAACGACATTTCTGATTTTAATTTTGAATTTGTATTTAGGCACATATTTTGTAGGCTTTCCTGATCATGAACCAGGTATTATTTCCAGATCAAATTCATCAATCTCGTTTAGTGATTCTTTATTGGCTGTATACGTAATTTTCTTGCCGTTGACCCTTAGAGTGCCACCTAGTTTTGTTGTTCTTGGGACTGATCCTAAAGTTCATGTAAAGTTTGGGTTTGCAGAAGAAATCCCTTTTTCAAAATCAAAGGTATATGGTTCGAAAGCAGGAATTTCAAAAGCAGGCATAACATCACCAGTGTAATCAAAACTATTTGCTCTCGACTCATAAATGAACTGACCTGATGCGTAAAGATTACCGACAAAATCAACTGCAGGATAGTTATAGAAGCTATCATAAATAGAAGCATAAGCGTCTTTTTGAATTTCATTACGAAGTGGGAAGGCGTCTAATCATCTTCTGTTTCTTTGACGCGCTTCATTATCACCATTACTTCCAATTGTTCTCATTCCTTTTAGCGATAATGCTGCATAATGGAAGTTTAAACCAAACTTGTCAATCATAAATTTAGTTGTATAAATCGGGTTGGAAACCTGGTGCGCATGATGCCCTTGGCGACTTGATTGTTTAACCCATTCCATAAACTTATCACGTCCCATTGCATATAAAAATGAAGCATACATTCTGTATCAATCTCCCTGTTTTGCAGTATCAGAAACCACAAAAGCATTTGATAAAGTTGCCCATCCAGCAGTCATATTTCCATCTCAATCATGAAGATTTCTATATCTCGTTCTATCATTTAAGTAAGTTAGATTCAATAAAGAAGGTATATTGGTTCAACCGTGATTTCTAACATTAAAAGGATCTTGATGACTTTCAAAGTTATGGTTAATTTCATGGTAATTACCTCAACCACCAAAACCAAAGTCACTTAGTCCTTCAAAATAAGATCTAGCTCACTCTACAGGTGCTCAAAGGTTAGCTCCACCACCTCAAGCAGCAGCATTTTTTCAAATACCTCTTGCATAATTTAGTGCAATTCTTGATGTGCCAAAATCTGATCATTCTTGTGAAGTTTTGTAAAAACTATCTCATTTTTGCAGGTTTTCTTTTGGATACTTAAATTTATCAATTGTAAGTCCAGCAATTGAATGTGTTTGTTTCTCAGGATCAAATGGAACAAGAATTGATGAATAGTTTGTTTGAATTGCGACCATAGGAGCTGCAATTTCACGACTTTGGACCTTTCTAATTTGTTCATTTCAATCTTGCTCTGTAGTAACGCCATGTTGATAGAATAACATTTCTACGGCGTTGGAAACTGTTGCCTCAAAATTAACGTTGTATCCCATGTTATCAATTAATTGGTTATTTAATAACAATGTAATTGGCCCACCAAATGGCGATCCAATTTTAAGAGTATTGTTTTGAATGTCTGAAAACTTAAACGCAAAAGTAGTCTTCATAAACGGATATCTAGTGTTAATTCTTCCTGTATCGTTGTAAGGATAACTATCTCAATAGTTTTGATTTAGAATTAATTGAAATGGTAACGCTACATTAGGTGTGTTTCTGTACTTGTTTGTCAAGAACTTCATAAAATCAGCAGAAAAAGTAATATTAGCAACTTCACCAGCAGGAATATAAAGCCCGAAGCTTGTATAACCAGCCATCGCTCCTGATACAACAACATTCTTAGTTACAGACTTTGTTGAATCCTGGACGTCATTGATGTATGCATTTTTAGTATAAGGGTGTTTTTTAAGTCTATTATTTTGAATTTCTTGACTAATTCAATTCGCGTCATTGTACTTTTTGCCTTTATCTTTAGGATTTGTACGACTTTGCGTTCCAGGAACTCTTTCTTCTAAAAGCATATCTGAAATGTTAACTCTTCTCATTTGCCCATCAACAGGAACAGTTAAAAAGCTGTATTCATGATTTGAAGTCGGACCTGAGTAGTCGTAATTATAACCAGGATATTTAAAGTTATATTGCTTGTATCTAGTTTCTAAGTCTGTTTGATAGAACTCACTTTGAGGCGTTCTAGTTTGAGAAGATATGGTTTTTGATTGAGAAGTTGTAATACTTATTTTGTTCGTTAGTTTTTCTTTAAAACTTGGTACTTCGTTTAAATATGTTTTGTTTTCAATTTCAACAGAATTAGTTTTAAACTGTGTTCCATCTGCTGATTCTACAATTGCGTAGTAAATACCTTTTACTGTAGTTGCATAACTAAGATTTGACGAAGTATTTACTAACACATCTCCTTTGTATCACTTAACTTTTGAAACAGAACTTAAACCTTCAATCATTAAACCTCTACTTGAGGCGCTCAATGTCGCACTTCTTAAAGGATTTAAAATCCTTACTGTTAAATTATTTATCGTTCTGTTTTGCGCACCTGAACTAATTCGAACGCTAAAGTTTGTATCGCTCGAAATTGAGTTTTTAGTTACATTAAGTTGTTTTGAAGATTGATTTGAAATTCTAACACCTTCTTTGTATCAAATTATGTTTACAGGTTCTAGATCTCTGCTTACATTATTTAAGGAAATAACTACATTGTAAGTATCATCAACAAAATAACCATTATTTGAAAGCGTCGCAGTTATTTGATTTAACTTATCTTCAGTACTTCTGCTACCTTCTTTGAAGTTTTTGTATCTTTGAACTCTTAACGGCGACTCTTCATTATTGTATTTTCTAATTAATTTGAAATAGACGGATACTTCAGATCCGTTTCTGTCGATTCTATCTATATTTAAGTCAAATTCGTTTTTATCATAAGATTCAAAGTCAAGTGAATCATTATTTACTTCGTTTGCAAAAGTTTGTTCTTCATCAACTTTTAGAATTACTCTTACATTTGAAAGAGCTGTTCTGATATTTTCTCTAACTTTAAACCCTGGAATTACCAGAGTTTTCAATCTTGAAGTTATATTATCTTCATTATCTCTGATTGAATATGAAACGCTGATTGAATCGGACTGAGGTGTAAATGATAGAGCTTCTAATGAATAAATTGAATCCATTTCAGAAATAGATAACATATCTTTTTGTACTTGATCAGGATATATTTCAGATTTATTACCATTAAACGAAATTGACGAATCTTCAAGAACATCATCAATATTTCTTTTTATCTTAAATCCTGTAATTGATGCAATTTTAAGGTTTGATACACTTTGTGAAACAAGATCTTTTAACTTGAATTGTACAGAGATTGACCCTGGCTGATTTGTAATTGAAATATCTTGAATCTGATATTCATATCTTTCATAACCTGAAAATCTTAATTCTGAAGAAATAACATTTTTAGAGTAATTTAAACTTTTATCTTTTGTATATTCAACTACAACTGAGTTTATAACATCATTAACATCAGGTCTAACTACTCTTTCTTTGAAAGGTCCGAAGTTAGATGTTTTAAGACTTGATACTTCGCTTGTTTCTTTATCTTTAATAGAAAACGAAACAGTAACAGTTCTGTCATTTATAATCAAATTTTTGTTTACAATTTCATATTTATCACTATCATATCCTGTTATGTTGAAATCGGTCTCAATTACTTCGTCAGCATAATTTTCTGAAACATTTTTAATATATTGAACTCTTGTTTGCTCTAATATTTGCGAAATAGGCTGTTTTACAGGCTTTTTCTTAAATCCAGTAATATCCACGGTTCTAAAGCTCGATAAAGTATTTAATCTTTTGTTAAAAAATCTAAAACTTACTGATAAAACAGAATCTATAGCCTCTAATGAGACATCTCTAACTTCATAAAGATCTGTGTTGTAGGCAGAAAAACTAATTTGAGATTTACTTGCATTTTCAGAATATATATTTTCTTTTTCACCCGTGAACGAAACTTCAACATTTAATATGTCTTTATTAGAGTCATCAGGTATTTTGAAACCTTCAAATACTACAGATCTCTCTTCAGAAACTTCATCAGAGTTTAGTTTTCTCACTTTAAAAGAAACGGACACATTATCATCTTGTTTATTCAGCCTTGTAATTTCTAAAAGATACTTTTCTTCATCTAAGTTTGAAAAAATGACATTTTCTTGATCCACATCTCTTGAGTAAGTTTCAGATATTAATACGTTTAGATCTATTAATGTCTCATTTAATACTTCTGATAAGTTTTTTTCGACTACTAGTTCTTTAAATCCTATTAATGTTTCTTGCCTAATGCTTGAAACATTATCCGAATTTTTTTCTTTTAATTTAAAAGAAACCAAAACTTCAGTAGAAGAAGGTAATAAATCAGTGATTTCTACTTCAAATTGATTCTTGTCAAAACCTGAAAAAATTACACTTTTTGAATCAACATCATGAGCAAACACATCAGCTTTGGTTCCGTCAAACGATACTTGTACTGAAGGTAAAATAGAATTTAAGTTCACTTTTTTCTCTTCAACTTCTTTTTCTTCGATAATTTCTACTGGCTCATTCGATTCTTTGGCATCTACTTTAAATCCATTGATCTCGATAGTTTTGCTTTCTGGAAGTTGAACTTCTCTGCTGTATCCACTTGATATTAAACTAAATGTTACAGATAAACAATTTTCAAGACTTGAAATGGATACATTATTAACTAAAGCTTTTTTAGATAAGTTTTGGAACATAATTTGAGAATCCAAAACATCTCTTGCGTAAGTTTGATTCTTATCTACATCTGTTTGAACAGAAATCTGACTTAAATCGCTTCTTAATTTATTTAAAATCATTGACTCTGTAAGCAAATCAGAAACTTCAAAAAACTGTGTTTCTGATTTGACTGTAATGTCATCTTTTTGCGACAATCTATAGGCTAAGACGGCTTTTCCTTCTTCAGAGTTTTTAGAAAGGGACTGAATTTCCAAGTCGTATAGGTCTGTATTATAACCACTCACTTCAAAGTTATCAAGATTTACATCTTCTAGCAATAGGAAATCTTTATCTCCTAAAAAACTTGCACTAAGTTTTTTCGCATCTTCATTTATATCGTGAACTTCAGATTCTCTTTTCTCTCTGATTAAGAACCCCTCAATCTTTCTTTTTACGTTTTTAGCAACAACTTCTTTGGTTTCTTTTGAAATAACATCGAAAGTTACAACAACATTACTTGGATTATCATTGTTTGTCTCAATTGTTAAACCTGCTATTCTATATTCTTCAAGGTTAATATTAAAAAAACTTAAAAGACCAAGATCAATATTTCTGACCTCAGTTAGTTCTTTTTGTGGGTAGTCTAAATTTATACTTTCTACATCAAAGGTTTTTTCATCTTTTTTATCTTCTGTTTCTTGTTCTTTAGTTGATTCTTTGTTTTCAATTTCTTTACTTTTATTTAATAGAAAAAAAGCAGCAGCTGAGCCACCAATTCCAAGCAGTGCAGCAGTTGCACCTAGTATGACGATTGCTTTCTTTTTCATTTAAACCAATCTATTTAAAGTTTCAACTAAATCTTGTACTGATTTTATTTTCATCAGTTCTTCATCAGGAACTGTGATTCCTAATTCATCTTCTGCTTCCATAACTAGTTCAGCTAGGTCTAAACTATCTATATTTAAGGAGTCAAACGTATCATGCAGTGATACTTCTTTTCTTGCCACCTTTGAAATTCTGTCTAAAATTTTTTGCTCTAAATTCATGTTTTTATTATACAGAAGAAAGGGTGGCTTTTTCTAGTTATTAAAACTCTTAATTTGACTAAGTTATATAATATAAAATAATATGAAGAAAAACAAATTAATTAAAACCATGAATATGTTGCTAATTCCAGCAGCGATTTCGCCTATGGCTTTTGTCGTAGCCTGCTCGAGCGAAAAAAACACAAGTGCAGAAAATAATAATGAGGTTCCTCTAACAATTGATGTGACTACTACTACTGAACCAGAAACTAACGATATTCCAAAAATCACTGAATCACACGAAGAACTGCAAAAATGAAGAGACAATGTTCAGGAATTAGTAAATAAACTGAATAAACTCGCAACTTATGTAGAAGACGTTCAGCGTGAACACAATACACCAGAAGTTATAGAATTAAGAGAAAAAATTGTAAACAATGTAAGACCATTACAATCTTCCTTACAAGAAGAAGGTACTACAGCGGAAATTCTTAAAGGAAGCTACAATTATTTTTCTGAAAAACTTCCACAATTAGAAAAAGAAGTAGAAATATTAAAGCAAAAATTTAACACAGATCCAAACACAGTTCAATCAAATAACGAAGTGGTTACGAGCGATCATGAATCGAATAATGTTGAAAATAATCAGAATGAGCAACCTACAGAAAACAACCAACTAGAAAATCTAGAAAATAACAATCATGAATCACAAGAAAACTCAGAATCGACAAATTCAGGAGAAAACGATACTCAAGAGACAGACGTTCAATCTGATTCAAATAATTTTAACAGTGATACAACCCCTGTATCAGAGACTGAACAACCACAACCAGAAGAATCGAAAGCAAAAACAACAGAAGAGAAGAAAACTCAGTTCAATGCAACAGTCCCTGATATTAAAAATAAATTGGAGCAACAAAGCCTTACTAACTTTGGTCATTTTCCCATTATAGTGGGCTTTCATCAAAGAAAAGATGTAATTGATAATATCATAAGACAAGTGGAAGGTCAGTATTCTGAGTCAAATTACGAGAAAATGTTAGAAATTAAGAGATTATACGACGATCTTCAGGAATACCTAAAAACGGAGCTAGGTAAGTTGAGACCTAACTTTACTCATTGATTAACTCAAGATGAAGTTATTGAACTATGAAAAGAAAGTTTGAAAAGAATTACATTCGAATCAGACCCACAACACTCTGAGTGAATTAAATACGGCGCTGAACACGGTTTAACGAATGATGTAGCTTACGATGCAATGCTTAAATTTTTAGAAAAAGATTTAAAAAATTATCCTTACTTTTCTATATCTAGTTTAGGTACGCCTAGATTTGACCTAGGAACTGATTTTATATCTCAATCGGCTTTTATGCGTAATATTTTAGACGACAAAGGAAGCAAACAAAAAACACTTCACACAAAAATTGCAATGGAACTTGTAAAAGATTCAAAAATGTCTGTTCATGAAAAAGTTTATGTATTAATGAAATATGTCGCTGAAAACATGAACTACGTTGATAATGAACCAAACCTTCAAAAAACTTATGTAGATTTTGAGGGTGTATGTAAAGAGTATGTAGACGTTCTTTCGTGATTACTTTCATCAGCAGGAATCAAGTACAGAATTGCAACAGGTGATGCTCATATTTTCATGGCGTATCAAGATGAAACAGGAAAATGAACATACACAGATCCAACTTTCGTTGATACAGCAGGTTCCACAACAGGTGAAAATGCCAAGAAAATAGTAATAGGTCAACCTGGAGATAACGATCTTGATAATGCAGCTCAATATCATACATTCAGATACACACCAAGCGTTAGCGAGGTTAACCAAGCTATGTTTAACCTTAACCCAAGTGCAAACGCTAAAATAGATAACATTAATACAAAAGAGTCTCTGAAAGATACAATTGTCGGAAAGATTCAAAGTCTTTATGGATACGATTCAACAAGATTGACTAATTTATCTGCTTTACAGTACTATAACCGTAAATTTTATTTCATTGAAAAAGAAGGTGAAATTTACAAGTTAAAAACACTTGACGCAGTAAACAAAGGAGCCGAGGCTGATGTAATGACTTTAGAAGGTGCTACAGCATTGCTTCTTAACCAACACGGAAAAAAACTTTACTATGTAAAAGGTGACAAACTTTGAAGCATTGATTTAGCTAACGCAAATGCTCAAAAGGAAGAACTGACAAATTCAAATGGAAACATTACAAGCACATACTTAATGCGTTTCTCAGAAACACCTTATGTAATCTTTAATAATGAACAAAACACAAAGGCAAATTTACCTAAATAAGTAAACAAAAACAAGGCAGACTGCCTTGTTTTTTTAGTCTAAAGCTTCTTTAAGCTTAATAACTTCTTCTAAAGATAGTTGCTGAATTCTAATGTTATCTGATAAGTTTAATTCTTTATATGCTTTTTCTATTGTTTGATTACTATACTTAGTTTTAAGTGAGAAACTCAGTTTTTTTCTTCTAGCTAGAAAGCATAACTTAAAAAATTCGAACATTTCATCTTTTTTGTCAAAATCTTTATTAAAAGTTAAAGAAATGATTGCTGAATCTACCTTTGGGGCAGGGCTAAAAGAACCTGATTTAACAATAAATTCTAGTTTGGGTGTTGAAATATAATTAGTGCTTAAAGTTAATTTTGAATAATCTGGAGAGTTCTTAGAAGCGACTAATCTTTGAGCTACTTCCTTTTGAACCATTAAAACTGCTCTATCGATTTTATTTGCGTTTTCAAAAAGTTTAAAAAGAATATCGGTGGTTATGTAATAAGGAATGTTGGCAATTACGCTTGAAAATTGCATGTTGCTTAAATCAACCTCAAGAAAATCCTTGTGAATTAGATGGAAATTATCTGACTTAATTTCATTAGTCAAAATTTCCACCATATCACCATCTATTTCATAACAAGTAAGACTTTTGGCTTCTTTTACCATTTCCTTTGTTAGAGCGCCACGACCTGGTCCAATCTCGATAATATTTTTATCTTTAACATCTGCAAGAGCAATGATCTTGTTAATAATGTTTTTGTCGGTCAAGAAATTTTGTCCATATTTCTTTTTAGCGTATACTTGGTTTTTCATTATTTAATACCTAAAAATTCTTTGGCATTTTTGTTAACTCTAGCCACAAATTTTTCCATTCCTAAATCTAAAACACCTGCAGCATAGTAAGTTGTGTAAACAATAGTGTTAGGTTCATTCTTTTCACCTGTATACGGATGAGGTCTTAAGTAAGGGGCGTCAGTTTCGCATAAGATTCTGTTTAATGGAACAATTTTAATAACATCTCTTGCTTGCTGGTTTGATGAAAAAGTGATTGTTCCACTAAAACTAATGTAGCAATCAAGTTCAATAAACTTTTTAGCTCATTCCACAGTTCCTGCATATGTATGAAGCATTGCTTTTACTTTATATTTCTTTAAAGTTTCATATGCATCTGCGTATGCGAGATCTGAATCTTCTTTATCCCTTATATGAATAACTACGGGAAGATTTCTTTCTTGAGCTATTTTTAATTGTTCTTCGAAGTTAATTAATTGCATTTCTCTGGAAGGCCCATCTTCGTAGTAGTAATCTAACCCGATTTCACCTATGGCTAAGACGTTTTCGTCGATTAAATCTAAAATTAACTTGTAATCATCCTTTGAAGTAATTGTTTCAGGATGAATTCCGATTGCAGGTTTTATTTTGTCAGGATATTTTTTAGCAAGCTCTAAAACACCCTTGTTTTCTTCTTTATGTCCACCATTTAAAATCGTAAATTCGACTCTGTTAAAGTCAAACTGCTCTAAAATCATATCAATGTGTTGCTCAAGGTAATATTTTGAAGTTACGTGTGAATGAGCATCTATAAAAAGTGTTTTTTTAGCCATTATTTACCAAGACAGAAGTTCTTGAACATTGTATCTAGCAAGTCTTCTTTATCTACCCTTCCTCTAATTTCTCTCATTGCTTCTCATGCTGCTATCAAGTCGACAATAATAACATCAAAACTTAGTGCATAATCCTGGATTGCATCTAAGGCTTCTTGCAAGTGAAGAGAAGCTTTTTTAATTAACGATAATTGTCTTGTGTTGCTCAAAAGCCTCTCATCATTTACGTCAATATCTTTAAATAAATCTACTAAAGCGTTTTCAAGCTCACTAATCTCTTTGTTTATTGCACTAACTGTAATCATTTTTTGGTCTTTTTCTTGAAGTAAATCGGATTTATTCATAACAGGCAAGTAAAACTTATTCGTTGCTAAAACTTCTTTTCTTATTAAGTCGTCATACTCGTTTTCTACTTGTGTATGGTCTAAAACGTGAATTATAACATCAGCTTTATCGATCTGAGAAAGTGATCTTTCAATCCCGATTTTTTCAACTACTTCTTCCGTTTTTCTTAGACCTGCAGTGTCAACAAGTTTAAATAATAAACCATCGATTTGATAAGCAGCTTCAACCAAGTCTCGAGTTGTTCCAGCAATATCTGTAACGATTGCTTTTTCTTCGCTTAATAAAGCGTTTAAAATACTGCTTTTACCTACGTTTGGTTTTCCTAGGATTGCTACATTTACTCCCTCAAAGATATATTTACTTCTTTCAGATAAATGTACAATTTCGTTCATTTCTTTCACAAGCTCAGCAACTTTAGGTCTAATTTCATTATCAGTCACGACTTCAATGTCATCGTACTCAGGGTAATCGATGTTAACTTCTAAAAGACCTATCAAATAGCTTAATTTGTTTTCTAGTACATCTAGTTTTGAACTTGTTTTTCCATCAAGTTTAGCTACTGTGATTTGAGTCTGCTTAGTCGTTTTAGCCATAATAATGTCATGAATTGCTTCAGCTTTAACAAGGTCCAACTTTCCGTTTAAAAACGCTCTTCTTGTGAACTCTCCAGGTGTAGCTAGACGTGCTCCATTAGCTAAAAGTAGTTCTAAAATTCTGTTTGTGACAACAATACCACCATGAGCATTTATTTCAACTAAGGGTTCTCCAACGTAATTGTTGTAGACAATTTCTCCATCTTTTTCTTTACCGACAAATCACATCACAAGAACTTCATCAACCATTTCCCCTTGGTTGTTTTGAATTTTTCCGTATGTTATTTCGTGATCTCTTCCGACACGCCCTTTATAAACTTTTTTAACGATTTCAACTGCATCAGGACCCGAAACACGAATTATCGATATCGGTTGATTAACTTTCGAACCCGAGCTAATTGCTGCTATATTATCAAACATATTAACCTACTTTATTTGAGCTAGCATATACATCGATGCCGTTTCTGCTCTCAATATTCTTTTTCCTAGACTTACTGGGAAAAATCCCTTGCTGATTGCTAGGTTCACTTCTTTTTCTGAAAAACCACCTTCAGGACCTACTAATAAAATCTTGTCGCCTGGAATTTGATATGGATTATTTTCATTTTTTGTCACTTTTTCATGAGCTATGATTTTTACTTCTATTTCTGTATTTAAGACAGTTTCGATTTTCTGTGGTTCTTCTAAAACTGGTATTACATTTCTAAAAGACTGTTTTGCAGCACTGTGAATAATCTCTTTGAAACGATCGACTTTTTTGTAATACTTAAACTTTGCTAAAGTACCATCAACATGCTCGCTTATAACAGGAATAATTTTAGTAACACCTAACTCAACTGCTTTTTCCAACATTCACTCTCAGCGATCAATCTTGATCATTGCTGCTGCTAAAATTACTTGAGAATCAAACTCATGATTTTCCTCAATTTCTCTCTCAATAATTCCGATGTAATTTGAATCCAATTTACATTCATAAAATTTACCTTCAAAAACTGCTATAAATGTCTTATTTACAAGTCTCAAAACATCAAAATGCTTATGTGTTTTAGAATCAAAAAATAATTGATTTTCTATCATTTTTTGTGCAAAAAATCTGTTCATAAATTTATTATAAAGAATAAGGAAAAATGTGGAATTTCTATTCTAAAAATTTTTTAGCTTTAAAATTATATAGATATGACTATTACAACATTAGATATTATTTCATGGACAACAGCAGTAATCACAGCTGCCTTGTCTATTCCACAATTATTTAAAGTTTTAAAAGAAAGAAAAACAGGTGATGTTAACTTCACTTCGTTCTGATTATTTGAGCTTGGTTGCTTATTGTGAGTCATTTTTTCAGTCTTTTCAACAAGCGACAAAGGTAAAACTGGTGAAGATTTACACTTCCAACTTCTAAATTCTGTTATCGCTAACGGAATTGGAGTGATAGTTACGGCAGTTACTATATACTTAATGTACCATTTCAAAAAAACGGCATCTCAAAAATCAAAAATGTTTGCGCTGGTTGGTGCAATCTCCTTTATTGTTGTTGATATTGCCCTTTTAGCCTTATACACAAATACAAACTTCAGACTTTCAGGTAAATACTTAACAGTTATGGGGCTAATCTTCCCTGCATTAACAACTTTTGCTTTCTTCCCTCAAGTTCTATACTCAATAAAAACAAAAGATTACAAAGGTATAAGTTTAGGGATGTTTACTCTTTACACAATTAACAACATTCTTTGAATGACGTTCTGAAGCTTAAGTATGAAAGATCAAGGAACTCAACTACACTTAGTTGGTGGACTTGTGTGACAAATAATTTCTTTCTTAATTTATTCTTACCAACTAGGAGCTGGTATTTACTACTTACACATCAAAAAAGCATAATAAAAAGCCATTTAGGCTTTTTTAATTTAACTCTTGCTCAAGTTGTTCAAGAGGACGGTATCCACCAAAAGCTTTTGTCACTGCACCATTTTCATAAACAAAAGTTGCAGGAATGCTTTGTACTTGCATTTCTCTTGCAAGTTCTTTTTCGCTATCGATATTTACTCTGATAACATCAACACCACTTTTAGCTGAATACTCCTCTAAAACGGGTTTATACATTCTACATGGTCCACATCAGTCGGCATAAAAAACAAGTAGTTTTTTTCCTGAAGATAGTTCTTCTTGCACATTAACTGTGTTTGATTCTTTTAACATCTTTCCTCCTTAGCATTGTTTGCAATAACACTCTATTGCTAAATTACAAATATCACATGCTTCCACTGGATTTAAAGTTTCTAATTCACTTAATGGTTTGTATCCTAAAAAGTTTTTGACACGTCTTCCATTTTCAAAAATGAATGTAGCTGGAATGCTTTGTACTTCAAATTGTTTTACTAATTCTTTTTCAGTATCTATATTTGCTCTTATAACATCTACGCCTGATTTAGCTGAGTATTCCTCTAAAACAGGTTTATACATGTTGCAGTTTCCACATCAGTTTGCATAAAACACTAAAACTTTTCTTCCTGTTGATAACTCAACATCCACATTTATTTCATTTGCTTCTTTTATCATTATTCCTCCGAAAAAAATTATATTGGAAAAAGTTAAAAAAATCGATTAAAAAAGCTAAAAAAACAACTTTTTGCGAAATAACGCGAAAACTAAACTCGTTTTTTGTCTTTTTAATAAAAGATTTATATTTTATAATTTTTAAATGAGATTAATAGTAGGATTAGGAAACCCAGGTTCAAAATATGAGAACACAAGACACAATGCAGGTTTTATGGTCATTGACCAAATCTGTCAAGAACTTAAGGTTTCATTAGATAAAACTAAATTTAACGGAGATTTTGCAAAAGTTGATGACTTGATAATTGCAAAACCTCACACATTTATGAACTTGTCAGGAGAATTTGTTTCTCAAATTGCAAACTTTTACAAAATCCCAGCCGAAGATATCATGATTATTCACGATGAAAAAGATTTTGAGGTTGGTCAAGCAGCAATAAAAATTGGTGGTAGCGATGCTGGTCATAACGGAATTAAAAGCGTTACTCAACAGCTTGGAACACCAAATTACAAAAGATTGAGAGTCGGAATCGGAAGACCTAATGGTATTCAACTAAAAGACTTTGTTTTACAGACATTTAGTTCATTCGAAAGAGATAAATTAAACGAAGTTTTAAGAGTTTCAGCAAAAGCAGCAATCTCCTTTGCTTTCAACGACATCAATACAGTCATGAACTCGTTCAATCAAAACAGAAAAAAATAATATGAAAGTTTTAGCAGTAAGTGGTGGTCCAGATAGTGTTTTTTTGCTTGAAAAATATAAAAACGAAAAAGTAGTCGTATGTCATGTCAATTATCAAAAGAGAACAACATCTAGTTTAGATCAAACAATTGTTGAAGCTTTATGTAGAAGGTACAGCATACCTCTTTATACGTTAGACTTGTCAAATGTGAACCATCAAGGTAACTTTCAGGATTGGGCAAGAAAAAAAAGATACGATTTTTTTCGCGAAATATACTATAAAACAGGTGCAGAAGCATTATTAACGGCTCACCATATTGACGATAATATTGAAACTTACTTGATGCAAAAGAAAGTAAAAAAAGTAATAAATCATTATGGCATCAAAAAAAATAATGTAGTTTATGGAATGAATATTTATAGACCTTTTTGTTATTCCAAAACTAAAAAACAGATTTGAAAAGAAATAAATAAGTTAGGATTGCCGTTCGCAATCGACGTTTCTAACTTTACTGACTCTTACCAAAGAAACAAAGAGCGTATTTATGCCAAAAATTTCCATTTTTTAAGAAAATTAGCAGTTTTAAACATAATAAAGATGAGAAACTTTTTCTTGAAAATAAAAAATTGAGGCGTTGATCGAGAATTTAAAAAATGATCCAAAACCTCATTTGATCAAGAGTGTTTTTCACATCTTAAAAATAAAGACCAGCTTGTTTATAAATACATAAATCAAAATTTTATGGACATAAAGTTGTCAAGAGGCAAAATAGCTGCGATAAATGATTTTATTGTTTCAGAAAATAGAACTTCAAAATATAAACTTAAGGATAATTGCTATCTTATCAAATATAGGGGTAGACTGCTAAAAAAGTAATATAATTAATATTATAAATACAGAAAGGAAGTTATGAAAAACAAAAGACATGAAAAACCAAATGGTAGAAAACTAGCCATTGCACTGGTTGTCGCAAGCATTTGTATCGCGTTATTGATTTTTTACATTGTAACTGCTTACTCAAAATCTGGTAGTTCAACGAATCTTTTCGATTTGAAGAACGACTTAGAGAGTTCGCTAGCGTCAACAGATGACAATAACTATATTAAAACATTATCTTATAGTTTGGTTTCTAACGAGTGAAAATGAGAAGTTGTTTCTAACGGTCAAGCAACTGCAAAAGTTGCACCTGGTCAAATGCAGCTTTTATCAAGTGTTCTTGGTAAAAGTCTAAGCGAATACAACGATGCATTTAAATGATTAGAAAACGGAAAAGAACAAATTGGTTCTGTTAATGGTTCTAAAATAGAACAAGAATCAGCGTTCTGAGTTTACTTCTGAAGACTAGCACCAATTATTGCTATGGCTGCTGTGACATTCTTCATTTTCTCAATGTTTGCTAAAGGCGCATCAGGTGGGGCGATTGCTGAAAAGAATCCTGCACAAAGAATTAAAACGGATAAAAAATTCAGCGACATCGCAGGTAATGATGAAGCTAAAGAAGAAATAAAAGAAATAGTGGATTATCTAAAAGATCCTAAAAAATATGCTCAAAGTGGAGCAAGATTACCTCATGGTATCCTATTAGGTGGTCCTCCAGGTACAGGAAAAACACTTTTAGCAAAAGCTACTGCTGGAGAAGCGAACGTTCCTTTCTACTTTATTTCAGCCTCAAGTTTCGTCGAAATGTATGTTGGGCTTGGTGCAAAAAGAGTTAGACAAGTTATTGCTGAAGCAAGAAAAAATGCTCCTGCAATTGTGTTTATCGATGAGCTTGATGCAATCGGAAGAACAAGAGGAAGTGGTATTGGTGGAGGACACGACGAAAGAGAGCAAACACTTAACCAACTTCTTGTGGAAATGGACGGAATCCAAGGAAACACAGGGATTTTATTCTTTGCAGCAACAAACAGAACAGACGTTCTTGACCCTGCTTTAGTGAGACCTGGACGTTTTGACAGAACAATCACAGTTGGGCTTCCAAACAAAAAAGAACGTGAAGAAATTCTTACTCTACACGCTAAAGGGAAAGCCTTTGATAAAAGAGTTGATATGGCTAATATCGCTAAAAGAACGCCTGGATATTCAGGTGCCGAACTTGAAAACGTTATTAATGAAGCAACTCTTTTATCAGTCAGAGAAAACACAAACGTTATTACTCTTGAACAAATGGATGAAGCGATCGACCGTGTAATGAGTGGTCCTGCTAAGAAAAACAGATCGATTTCCGAAAAAGAATTGACAAATGTCGCATACCACGAAGCTGGTCACGCAGTTGTAGGAATCAAAATTCCTGGTGGAAACAAAGTTCAAAAAATCACAATTATTCCTCGTGGTCAGGCTGGTGGTTACAACCTTATGATCCCTGAAGAGGAAAAATACAACATGACAAAGCAAGAACTTCTTGCTTCAATAACAAGCTTTATGGGTGGTAGAGCTGCCGAAGCTATCGTAAACGGTGAAGATAACATTTCAACAGGTGCTTCAAACGATATCGAAAAAGCTACTGCTATTGCAAGAAGAATGGTTACTCAATACGGAATGAGTTCTTTAGGACCTGTTAGATATGAAGAAGACGAAGGTTCTCCATTCTTAGGTAAAGCACTTGCTTCAAACAAATCATATTCAAGCCGTGTTGGTCACGAAATTGACATTGAAGTTAGATCTATCATAAATGATGCTTTAAAATTAGCTACAAAAACAATTATTGAAAATAGAGAGCTTCTTGAACTAATCAAAACAAGACTTCTGGAAAAAGAAACAATCGTTGGTGAAGAAATTGAATACATTGCTCAAAACATGAAATTACCTGACGATTCAGAAAACACATTTGTTAATAAAAAATTCACTCTAGATGAATTACTAGAATCAGAAGAAACAGTTGAAAACGAAGCCAAAAATGAGCTAAAAGAAGAGCAGGTTTCGGCTGAATAATATACAAAGTGGCAATGCCACTTTTTTTGTTTTCACTTATTCCACAGGCTTATAAAAAATTTTTAAATTATATATAATTTAATGAAATTAGGAGTACTATGTGAAAATTATTTAAAGAAACTTGAAAATCTCTTTCTAAAAACAAAGTTGCTGTTGGTGGTTTAACAGTTCTTGTTTTTCTAACCTCAGGAGTGTTTACGCTTCTTTATGACATGAACAAGTCACTTTCTACACAAGTTGAAAAATATGACGAAAAATCAAAACTTCATGACTTAACGCTTGATTTAAACTTACCAACAGCAGGTGGAGCTTTTAACGACGGATACTACATAAACGGAATGTATCAGTCTGATCCGACGACAATAACAAGCTACAACAAACCAATCATTTATATAGAGCCACAAACTTATGTAAATAAATTCAAGACTCTTACATTTTCAAAATTTGATGGTGATTACATACCAGCAAATCTTTTCACACCTATTCCTGAAAAATTTAAAGATATTTATTTCTCAAAAAGCGATATTCAAAAACTGTTTGACGCTTCAAAAGACGCGTCTCAATCAGTTGTAGTATTTGACTTATCAGACTCAAAAAATAGTTTTACTACTAAACAACCTTATGATTTAAGGGTTTTTCAAAAAAATGAAGATCAGTACTCAGAAATAATTGAGCACCAAAGTCTTGAATTAAATCAAAGAATAAATTTTGATAAAAATTACAAGCTAAGCGAAATTTCAAACGCCAGAATAATTGATTCTAAAATCATTGTTTCAGAATTATCCTCAATGTACATTAACTTTGTAACAAAAGAAGCAACTTTTGATTTTACAAAGGGTAAAATGTGAGAAAACCAAGGCGTAGGTCTAAATATAAGCTCTAGCGTAGTGGCAAACTTACTTGACTTGGAGCAAACAGAAAACGAAAATATTTACCAGGTTAAGCAAGAGAGTTTCAAAACTACGATTGAAAGAGAATCCCTAACTTTATCAAACTCTTTCTTAATTTCACAATTTTCAAATACTCCTATACAAAACGAAATAAGCAAAAAATTAACTCTTGAAGCTAAAAAAGAACACATAATCAGTAACCTTTTAGTTGTTTCTGAAGAAGAAGTTACTTACTTCAATCGTTTCAATTACACAATTACTTTTGACGATGTCAACTCAAGTAAATGAACGGGTGTTTACAAAACTTTTATCGAAAATCAAAAACTTGAAAATAACGGTTCAATACCTCGTAAGTTCAAAGATTTTTCAAGATGAAGCAAAAATGTCATAACAACCCAAATTTGACAAGATGAGCAAGGTAATGAATTAGAAAGAAAAGAAATTGCAAACATTGAAGCCCCAATTCTTGTTTCTGATCTTACAAAAGAGCTTTCTCTAGCTACATGAGATCTTCAGGTTAGAAATTTTAGATCTGATATTTACAACTTTGAAGGCTCAAAAAATATTAGAGAAATTGAAAATGATTTTTCTGAAAAATTAATTGATGACATTAATAACGCTTCAATTAAAGACGAAAGGTTTAACGAGATTAAGTCTGGTTCTCTAAAAATTCTAAAACAAATAGTTATTGAAGAGGCTAATAGAAAAATTGGATCAAATAACTTAGGATACAGAAGAAGCTTAGTCGCTGAAACCGTTAATGATAAAACGTTTGAAAAGGAGTCGTTCCTATTTATAGACGCTGGTGATTCAAACGGTTATGTCCAAAATTTAAAACAAAACGTTGGTAAATTATTTAGCGAAGATTCAAACACACTTTTTGACAACTACGACTGAGAAAGTAACAAATTTGTAAGGTCAAAACAAATAACTCCTAGGGTTTCAGCAGATTTATCCGAAGACGTTTTATTTGGGAATTTCTCAACAGACCCAAATAACATTATTTTAGATATTTCTTATGAAGACACGCTTTTTAGAAATGTTGTTTCTGGAGAAGAGGCTTTAGTAAAAGGTTCTAAAATCATTAAACTTGCTAAATACGAGGAAGATGAGGAAAACGCTTCTGAAATAAATGTTGATTCAGGTATTGCCATTTCTGGTTGATTAGGTAAGTTTTACTTCATTAAGTACAACGAAAAAAACCAAAGATGAGAATCACTAAAGATTTCAAATGTTGAAAAAAACGCTTTCCAGCATCCTGAACTTCCAGAAATTTTAGTATCAAAAAAATTAACTTTTAAAACTAAATACGTGAATCCAAATGGCTGACTATCAGATGCAGGTCAAGCTGGATCAGAATGAGTTTTACCTATTGGATATAGGGCTCCAAAAGCTGATATCACAAATGAAGCAATTAACAAAAACTCTTTAAACCAGCTTTTATTCTCAATCCAAAAAACACTACTAAACTCAGGTTTAGTAACTAAAGGAATATTACTTCCAACCGATTTATACAAACTATTTGACGCCATTAAAATAACAATGGCAGAAAATAACTTGGTTTCTGTTATTGCAACAGGTCAAATTAACCCAAGTATTGCACCAAAATTAGTTGTTGACATGTTTTACCACATGACTCACTCTGAAACAGGAGATGATTTTTCACAACTATTTAACAACTTATTCAACAGAATTAAGGGAGTAATACTTTCAACTCCTGAAAACGAAAGAGAAGACTTCTTAAAACAAAATTTAAACGGACTTATTTCAGTCTTAAAGGTCTTTTCAGTTGTTAACTTTGATATTGCACCTCACTTAGACGCAATTGTTAAGAGTTCACACGATCCAGTGGTTTTCATTGACGGTATTCAAGATTTATTTAATTCATTTGATTGAAAAGCGATCTTTAGCCAAATGAGAGAAATATACGGTAGAGCTTTAAGAGATGAAACAATTGAAGTCGAAGGAGAAGAAAGACTACTAAAAATTCACGAATCAGAACTACTTTCAGTCGTGGTTCAAAATATTAGTGCAAACTCACTAAAACTTGCAATTTTTAAAATTATCGACAACTTAAATACTGATTATCTTTTAGATTATCAAGATTCTTCAAGCTTAATTTCTACGTTGTTGTCAACCTTAATTCCTGATAATAGCACAAGACAAAAAGTTCTCAATATCTTATCTGTTATTGATCGTGGAGAGTCAAGATTTAAAACTTCAATCGAAGCTGTAAAAGATATTATTAGAGCTTTCGACTTAAACATTTTTGCAAGCAGTATTGAAAAAGAATTTAGGTTTGAAAAAACCGATGTTACGATAACAACTTACGACAAAACAATCGATAAATATGTATCTAAAAACCTAAAAACTGTTGTTAAAGTTCTTGACCCTAAGGCTTGAATAGTTTCGGCAATTAAAGCACTTTTCACAATTGAGGGATCTGACAGATCAGTCAAAGATAAAATCCTTGAAATCATAAACGTATCTACAGAAGCCAAAACCTTAAAGCTAACGGATGATATTAGTATCCTAATTCCTGCAAAAAGTGAAGGCAAATTAGGTCTTTTAGAAATTATCGAACTCTTTTCAGGAAACAATTCTTTATCAGAGAATTTAAATACACCAGAAACTACAACAGAGGTTGTAACTACCACAAGTGAAAATCAAACAATTGAAGATTTAGAATTATTTGATAAATACTTAAAATCAATTTATAAGCTCAAAAAACATCTTGAATCCATTGAAGAAGTTGATTTTGATACACTACAAGAAAACGAAAAAGCCTTATTAATAAAATACTTTAACTCATCAATCGTAAAGATCGATGATACAAAAGAAACGTACGTTGAGAATGTTAAAACGATTAAAAAAGATGTATTTAACAATACTTACGAAGAAGTTCTTGTAATTTTTGACTTTTTCAAAACTAACGCCACAAATTCAAAGGTAAATTCATCAACTAATTTCGGAGATTTAGCTAACCAATACATAAACTTCATACCTTCTCAAACTAATACGCTTTTTGGGAGAGCAAGCAGTTTAATTAAGCAATTCGTAAATTACACACCTCAAAATGCTTACGATAATACAAAACAGGTTTATCCATTGTTTTCGCTTTGATTCAATATTTTTGTCAGCCCTGAAGCTAGGCAAAACCCTGAAAAAGCAATCAATTTTGCAAAGGCTCTTTTAAGTCACGCTATTTCTGAAAAAGCAAACTTTAACAACACAAACTTTATTGACGGAAAAGATAACAATCTTCCTCTATATGAAGAAACTGAATTCTCAGTTGCAAGTAGTTTAGCAAGACCAATGGACAAAGTTTTCGAATTATTCAGAAAAGACAGTGACGGAAACTACTTAAATACAGGCTTAAACGCAGTTTCAAATCAATTCCCTGAGTTTAAAAACTTTATAAAAAGAAATGCATTTTTAATTTCATTAACATATGCATACGTTGCTCAAAGTGAAAAATACACCTTCCTAACAGATCAAGAAAAAACAAACCTAGGCATTGATTCAAACGCCAATGGAATTTATGCAATTCAAGCACAAAACTTAATCAAAGCTTTTGAAGAGAAGGAAGCATTATTAAATAACTCAAATTTATTAAACGATTTAGTTGCACAGATGAGTGTTAATGTTGCTCCATATTTACTGAACATTCCAGCACACTTACTAAAATTGGGTATTACACATCATTTCCCAGATCTTTTAGTTTGATACGTATCAGAATTAACAACAGATGAAAAATTAAAAAATAAAGGTAATATTGGAGCTTTAATTTCTAACAAATTAACAAACTTCGAAAACCTTGCAAAAGAAAATACAAAAGATTTAGATGATGTTATCTCAAGCTTATTTGCACCTGTTAGCGTCACAGGAGTTCTAGGCCTTACTCAAAACAGATCAATCGCACTTGATGATTTCTATATTAATCTATTGAAAGATTCTGAAGAGTACAAGCAAAACAAAATTAGTGTCTTTGGAATAAACTTAATTGACTTCATTATCGACATTTTAAACTCAGTAACTTCTGTTCAGTACGAAAACTCAAGAATCAAATACAACGATCGATCTTCTTACTTAGCTCACGCCAACTTCGCATGAATGCAAAAAAACAACAAAGAAATCTATGCAGCTGAAATACCTGACAACCCTGATGAAATTCAAGAGTTGATTTCAGTACTAGACGAAAGATATCTTGTTGATGTTGCTGGTGTTAAATACATTCTTGTTGGAGAAAATATCACAGCAGATATTCTATATCCTGTGTTAGATGAAGAAAATACACAAGTAAATACAAAAAATCAAGCAATTCTTTACGTAAACACAAAAGGGTTTAATAGAATTAGGAACTCTTTCCAAAATAACAACGTTAAAGAATATTTATTAATCAAATCACCGTACAAAAAAGCAACAGAAACTGAAAAATTAAAACAAGACTTAGAAACCTTTGTTCGTGACAAAGTTTCTGATACAACAAACTTACAACGTGTGTTTCTAGCTGACGAACTTGATCCAGTAAACCCTGAAAGAAGTTTAAGAGTTTCAGTTATTCAAACAATCATCAAGGCTATCTCAAGTGCTTCAAAAACAATTTTAATTCTGTTAATGATCATGGTTGCATCGGCAATCGTATTCATCATCGGAAGATATATTGCAAACAAAAACAAAGTGCTAGGAATTCTTGTTGCACAAGGGTATTCAACAATGGAAATCGCCTTGTCATTCACTATATTCGCCTTAATTACAGCACTTTTAGGTGGCGTACTTGGATACATTACAGGATTCATGCTTCAAGGTGTCGGAATCAAGATTCTTGAAAGTTACTGATCACTTCCAATAGTTACATACAAATTCTCAGTTGTAAGCTTTATTTTCACTGTTATTGTTCCTTTCGTGGCAATGGCAGGTCTGATCGTTCTAATATCTGCATTCTCTCTAAGATTTAAATCACTAGACTTGATGAGTGGAATTAGTGAACTTTGAACAGGTGAGTTGTTTAAAAAATACATGAGAATATTTAGAAAAAGAAATGTTAAGACTAAGTTCTCGGCATCGCTATTAGCAAACTCAGTTTTTAAAATGATCTTGTTCGGCTTCAGTATTATTCTGACCTCAATCACAATATTATTCGGTATTTCAACATTTAAAATCTTTGACTACAGTGTTGAAAAAACATACGAAAATAGACACTACAATTATCGGCTAAACTTAGCAACGCCAACACTTGAAAGTGGTCCATTAATTGCTTACAATGCCCAGGATTTAGACAAGTCTCTTTACGTACCTATTGGTAAAACAGTCGAATTAGAAAGAACAAACGGAACATACTTTAAGCCTGGGTACTCAGAAATCATTAACTCAGAAAATAAAAATGGGTTTCCTGATGATTTCACATCACATATCTTGACTCAATACTCTGTTAATATTAAAATTGATGGATCAGTTTCTGTCGATCCTTGACAACTTGCCTATGGAGCAATGCCCGACTCGCAAAAAGCGAGAGTTAACTTACTAAGAAATAAAATAGGTCATGAACTTGAAAAAACACAAGAAGGAGTATACTTCACAGAAACTGGCGAACTTGATTATGAAAAAGTTGCTGGCAAAGATTCCTTCTTCCACTTCATTTCCGACAAGAAAAATTCTTTAAACTCTAAATTTGTTAGATACGTATGAAATATCAAAACCAAAACTTTTGATATTTTAAACATTACGACTGGTACACAGCGTGAAGACTATAGAAACTTCCTTGTCGAAGGTTATAAAAAGCTCGAAAAAGATGATGCTATAAAAGAATTCTATATTTCGTTTGGTGGTGTTTTCTTTGACGATCGCTACGATGAAAAATACACTTATCTATCAGGTATCTACAAAGACAAACACAAGATCAGTCTTTATGGATATCTTCCCGATTCACAAAAAGTAGATATATTCGACAAAAACGGAAATAACTTAAAAGATGTACTGAATAACTACCAAAAAGATGAAAAAGGCTACGTCCCACTTGTTATCAACGAACTTACAGCTAAAAAACGTTTCTTAAGTGTTGGTTCGGTGATAAGTATCGACATTACTAATAAAGTGGATAGATACAAAACTGCCCTAAGTAAGCTTCTTAACGAAGATATTCAAGAAAAATCTAATACTGTCCAATTCAAAGTTGTAGGTATAAATCAAACATACATCAACGAAGAGTTTATCATCACTAAGGCTGATGCAGATCGAATTATCGGACTTGATAAATTAAGCTTCCAAGATGGCGTACCATTTAAC
Organism: Mycoplasma sp. Ms02; assembly: GCF_019720735.1. Taxonomy (GTDB): domain Bacteria; phylum Bacillota_I; class Bacilli_A; order Mycoplasmatales; family Metamycoplasmataceae; genus Mycoplasmopsis. The sequence continues at coordinate 483,753 of NZ_CP081302.1, forward strand.
GGAATTCTTTCATCTAAAAAAGTTCCTGAACAATTAATAGGTTCAACAGGTCTTTATTCTCCATCAGGATACTACCCTGCTATTAGTTCTTTTGACGTTTCTTCGTCAGATCAAGCAGATATTGAACTAATCTATAAAAATCTATTCTCACTAGATGGCCTAACATTTAGAACTGGCTGATCAAAAACAGATGTTGCTAAGTTCATTTCAAACAACGCAACAGAAGATTACCAAAGTGCCTATGATACAGGTATTCTACAACCTACTCTTGCGATAAATAAATTTGCAAACCTTTACGAAGATACACTTTATGTTCCAATATCAACAACTATTGACGCCAAAGATATCGAGGTTGGTTTCATTGCAACAATTTCACAGACTGTTCAAACAATTGTTACAGCAATCATCATTCTCGGGTTCATCATCACAATTGTTATTCTTGTTATTCTTTCAACGATTATGATTAACGAAAACGAGAAAAACATTGCTATTTGAACAATTCTGGGTTACTCACAAAAAGAAAAAGCAATGATGTTCTTGAAAGTCTTCTTGCCATTCATCTTGCTAGCAACGATTGTTTCAGTGCCATTCTCGCTAATTATCATCCACAGTTTCAGCTTACTTCTGATTTACATTGGATCAATCGCTATTCCTATTTCACTAACATGCTTAAATGTTCTTGTTACATTTGTAATAGTTCTATCTGTATTTTTACTAACATCAATCTTCTCTTGAAGATCAATTAACAAAATTAAAGCAATCGATTTACTAAAAGGAAAATAATGAAATTTAAAAAAGAAAAAGTTAAAATCAGTCGTCACAACGTTTTTGAAATTCTTGATGGTGAATCATCGCACATTGTTAAGGATTTGGACAAAAGAACAATAAAAGCTATTAAAAAAGCTAATAAGAAAAAGAGAAAAAAAGACGATAGCATCTCACTTAAAAACAACGAAGATTACATCATCGAATGTACCAACGTAAGTAAATACTATTTAAGTGGTACAACAGCAACAAAAGTTCTGCGTGACATTGACTTCAAAGTTAAAAAAGGTGAAATAATCGTTATCTTTGGTAAGTCGGGATCTGGTAAGTCAACACTCCTTAACTTGATTAGCGGTTTAGATCGCCCAAGTAAAGGAAATGTTGTTGTTGCTGACACTAATTTACCTTATCTAAGTGACAATGAGTTGACAAAATTTAGAAGAGAAAATGTTTCTTTTATCTTCCAAAACTACAACTTACTACAAAATATCAATGGTTACGACAACGTTGAAACAGGTGCTTATTTAAATAAAAGCAAGCCTACTAAAGAAAGAATTGAAGAACTTTTCAAAGTATATGAAGTTGACGGCGTTATGGATAAATATCCATCACAAATGTCTGGTGGTCAACAACAACGGATTTCAATTCTTCGTGCTTTAATCAAAGATTCGCAAATCATCTTCGCCGATGAACCAACTGGAGCTCTTGATGAAGCAACAACAAGAATCGTTTTAACTTCTTTATTCGAAGAAAACAAAGCCAAAAATACTACAATCGTAATGGTTTCACACAACCCTGCAATTGAACCAATGGCAGACAGAATAGTTTTTGTTAAAGAAGGTAAAATAACAGGTATTAAGCATAACCAAAATCCTGTTCACCCAAAAGATCTGGGGCAACTTTAAACAAAATCACGTACCTTCGGGTCGTGATTTTTAATACATTTTGACGCTTAAAGTTTTTTATTAAATAAAATAGATAATGTAAAATTTTATATATAAAACTAGAGTTTTATATCTTGGAGAAATTATGAAGAAGAAGAAATTAATGTTACTTTTTGCAACATCTCTAATTAGCTCACCTTTTGCAGTTATTGCTTGCACAAGTCCTGCAAGTCCAAAAAAGGAAAATATAGAAGTTGTAAAACAAACTGAAAAACCTGAAGAAAATTCTGCCGAAACAGTAGATTCTTTTGATGTTGAACCAAGCGAGTCCGAAGCGCAAAATCCAAGAAATGAAGATTCTACAGTCGCTTACAACAAGGAGAAATTTGTTGATCAGAAAGAAAAATCTGAAAATAACGAAACACAAACTTCTGAAGACAAAAGTGAAGCATCTGCCGACAACAGCAATGAAAAACAAGAGGATAGCGAGCCAGAAGGTCTAACTACTGATACAAAAGATGTGGAAAATAAAACTGATCCTAACACTAACAACTTAGAAGAATTTAAGGAACAACCAGAAGCAGATCAAGATGCAACTCCAGAAGCTGAAAACAATATCAGCGAAGAAAATGACAATATTCAGATCGATCAAGAGGTAAGTAAAACAAAAGAAGAAGTGGTTTCAACTAATGATGAAACTAAGTCAGGTTTAACTGACCAAGATTCTAACAAAGTGGAAGAAACTGCTTCTGAATTGCAAAATGATGAAACTGAGTCAGATTCAACTACCCAAGATTCTAACAAAGTCGAAGAAACAACTTCTGAATCGCAAAATGATAAATCTGAATCTTCACAAAATGAAACATCAACTGATGAACAAGCACAAAACGAAAGCGTTAATAGTGATGAAGAGAAAATCGTTAACCACGAAATAGAAGAAATACCATCTATTGTTCATCCTACTCAAAAAATCGCTTCAAATGGAAAGTATCTAAATCCTTACGATTTCGAAGTACCTGAAGACCAATCTGCTGGCAATGATTTCAACTACGGAAATGCACCATTAATTAAAAAGAAAACTATCTTCTTAACAGAAGATGATTTGGTTGATATGTTCGATTTCATTATAGCCAATCAACTTGCAGAAGATTTTAATTTTGGGCAAAGAGAGATACCATCAAACTTAATGGCAAATGCATATGCTAAATGAATAAACAACAATTGAGTTAAGTTTCCTTACTTCTCGCTTGCAAACTGAACAATTTCTTTTATTCAAAACTCAGCTAAAACTGTTGTAACAGGAATGCAAAGTCCTAAGTATGCCCATTCTTGAAACAGTTTTAACAAACAAAGAGATTCATACAATAACTTTGTTCATGGTGCTTTAACCAAAATCAAAGAAGGTATGACTGACTACGAAAAAGCGTTTTCGCTTTGATTATATGTAGCAGAGTTCTTTAAATACGATTTAGCAAGAGGGATTTCAACTGTTGAAAAGGATGTTTTTGATCAAATTACAGTTTGTGCAGTTTATGCAACAGTTTATGGATACCTGCTTAATCTTGTAGGATTAGAAGCTTTAGTTAATGTGACAGGTATTTCATCAAACTCAGAAATTCACGAAGTTGTTTATTTAAAACTACAAGTTCCTGGCGAAGACAAACCTAAATGATACTTGAGCGATGCAACGTGAGCCTTTACACTTTGAGCTAAAAAAACTTTAGCTAACGACATATCTACAATTGATAAAAATAATTTAGTTTTCAGCGAGTTTCTTTCTCCTATTGGACAATCTCCTGAAAAAGGGATTATTGATGTTCAATTCAGCTCAAGCGAATTCTGAAAATTGCCTTGAGATAATTTTAAAAACGGTGAATGAGAGTACGGTGAAACTAAGGCGATTTCTGCTGATAAGAAATTCTTCTATGGTTATACCATTTCAAAAGACAATTGGTTAGACAATAGAAGTAGATATGAGTATTACAAAGGCGAATGATATACACTCATAAAAGAATCACAAGGTAATCTGCAGTTATATAAAAGGCCATTCCACTCTTGACGTGAAGACATCATTTCGTTAAGAAATGTTTATCTAAATGAACTGTTCTCTAACGATACTTCTTTAGTAGATGGTATTAGAACTTTTAATGGTCAGCCAATGCTTGCAAGTTCGCATAAAAATCTAATTTTTATAGGTCATAAAAATGGTGAAAACGCCTATTTTGCAGCTATAAACATGGAAGACAAATCAGTTATCAAAATTGATGTTCCTAATTCTGCTGACATTGAAATTCATAGATTTTACGTTAAAGACCAAACTTTATATTACACAACATCATCAGATACCGAAACACCTATTACTGTCCCTCTTTCAAATGAACAAAAAATGTTCTTGTTCGAAAAGAAAACAGTGTCTAAATTTGATTTAGATATGTTAGCTCTAGAGCTTCAAAACAGGGTTAATCTATTTGTTGTCGGCGATGACGTAGGAATGATTAAATACTCTAAAAAAGTCGAGTTTTTTAACTATCTAGATCAATTGAAAAATCTTTCTGATTCAGAAGACATTAAAACTAAATATAAAGAACTTAACGATAAGTTTAACGAGTTATTAAGTACTATAAATAAGACAAATAAGAAAATTTTGTTCAATACAACTTTACCTGAAGTAGTTTCCTTAACAAGCAGTCAAATCGATACTTACGGGTATAACTTCGAAGGTATTGAAGGTGTGGTAAGATTTAGCGACTTAGTATTTAGAAATAACAGTATGAGATATGATCTGTTATATTCAAAAACTAAGGACGGAGAATATTCAAACATAATCTCAAATGTGGAAAGAGACGACTTAAGACTTAAAGGAGAATCAACATCAAGGTCAGGATTTTACAAAATAAAAGCTTATCTAGCAGGAGCACAAGACAATTTTTCAGAAACAGATATTTTAGAAATAAAAGTCTCTGACCAAGATAGATCCAAAGTTTTAAATTCAGGATTGAGAGAAGAACAAAACTGAAGATACGTTAACTTGGACTCAAGAGGTGAATTGATAAAAAATGGTTTAAGACTAGAGGCGTTTGTTGGAACAGAAAAGTGAGCATCTGTTTCTACCGATCTATACTTTTTAAGCTACAAAACAGGACTAAAGCAAAAACTTCAAAGCTTTTCAAACATCACAAATTCTCAAGAAATTCTATATACAATAGATACTGTAACAGAGGATAATGCCGGAATTTATTATGTAAAAGTAAATAGAACTGATAACACAACAAATGAATTGTATTCTGATTACTTAAAACACTACTACGTACTGGGTGAAGAACAATATGACAAGATGTTTGAAGAAAATTCAAATGACAGGTATCAGGAACTTCTAAAACTAATTAAAAAAGATGCATAACTGCATCTTTTTTTAAAATTTGTATTGGTATAAATATTATAAAGTGCCTGTTTTATAGACGTTTTAGTTTATTTTGTGTTTCAGATTACGAATACAGGGGCGTGATCAGATATTTTACGAACCATATCTCTAATTTTTGGTTTAGCGTTAAATTCACTTGTATAGATTTTTTTCATCTCATTTTTGTTTAATAAATGATTGCTAAACGCCTGAACTATGTCAGATTTAAATTTAAACTCTGCTCCTCCTTCTTCTTCATCAATTATGTCTGAATCATATTCCCTGAAAATAATTTTGTCATACGTTTGAGAATAACCTGTTGCTGATCTATTAATAGATGTTTTGTGTTTTTCTTCTGAGTCTCCATAAGCAATTTTATATCCTCCAACTAAACTAGATGAAAGAACATTGCTATTTCCTTGTTTAATATTTGTGTCACCAGCAAAAACTAAAGTTGAATCACCATCTATGGAATCATAATAGTCAAGAACATCTTTAATTCCGTAAGCCTCTGACAATTCATTAACACCTTGCGAAAAACTTAGTTCTATATCTTTACCATCAATTGTGAACGATTTTGTTGTACTTTCCTTTTTAGGCGAACCACCAGGAGAATCAAGATGGGCAAAAATTGCTGTCAACTCTTTGTCAGATCCTTTATCTTTGAATTTTGCACCAAAAGGAGGTCTTATAAACTTATGAGTTCCACCATTAACCTTTGCAATTGGTTTTGTAAATGAAGTTCCAAGTTTTCCGTTATCAAACTCCAATAAATCTAATCTGTTTGCGTTATAAAGAATTGCGATATTTTCTGCAGCATTATCACTACTTCCTGTTAATTTAGACTCTTCATCTGTTTGAATTATAACCCTTCAATTAGATGAATCATCTAACTTATTAAGCTGATTTAAAATCAAATTAACTTTGTCCGACTTACCAAAGTTTATTTCTGTAAGACCAATTAAATCGAAATTCTCATTATTTATGATTGTAGAAATAGCTTTAACTCTGTATGAATTTTCACCAAGGCCTTCTGCTCCATAATTTCATATATTTCACTGACCTATTTTAAAGCTGTTAGGTGTTTTTTCTGATGATTTATTAACAATAGTGTTGTTTCCATCTTGTGCTGATCTATATTCTATTTCTTCTACGTCTGATGCATTTTCAGTTTCTTCTTCGCGATCTAACTCTGAGTCATTACCACTAGGATCATCATTATCTTCCAAAAAGTTATCATCTAAATCTTCGTCAGTTTCAGCTTCAAAAGAATCGTCAACTAACTCAGGATCTTCTTCAAATTCCTCGTCATCTTCTACAACAAATTCGAAGTCTTCATTTTCATTGTAATTTTCTTCTGGATTTATTAAGTTTCTTTTTTTATTATCTTCTAACTCAGCGCTCCCTCCGATTCATCACTTATTGATTCTTTAGAAATTAATCTGTAAATTCTTTTTTCACCTGTAAGTGCTTCAATATTTTTATTTGTTGATCCATCTTTTCCCATTACTTTTGCTGAGATGTAAAAACCGTCTTCATCTTTTAGAATTCAAAACTTCGGATCTGAGTTTCACGGTCCTTTAGCTGAACCGTTAACGATAATAAGAACATCTTCTTTATCTTTGTAAGCTTTTTTTACATTTAAATTAACAATGTATTTCAAAGATTCATCTGAAAATCCAAAAAACTCTAATTCTGTTTTTGTGGTGAACGAACCTTCTTTATGTGCGTATCATTTGCCTTCTAAAGTGTTGTAAACAATATTCATTCTGTTTTTAGAAGTATCCTTATATTGATCGAAAAGATTTGAAATAGTAGAAATATTTTCGTTAGTAAAAGGGTTGAACACTTTCTCTTGCTGAAGCAATTCATTCAACTTTAATGATTTTTCTTCAAGAGTAAGATCTTGTACCTCTTCATTAGAGTCTTCAATATCAGTTGTTTCATCCTGTTTTTCTTTAATTTCTCCCTGATTTTCTTCTGAAGTTTCATTATCAACTTCGTCATGTTTTTCAGAAGCGAAAACATTTTGTTCAGATTCATCAGAAATAGTTTGTTTTTGTGCTTCTGGACGTTCTTGTTCGGGTGTAGTAACAACAGTTTCGTTCGCCGTTTCCTGACTTGTTTGTTCAGAAGTTCTTGATGTTGATTCCTTTTCGGTCTCAGGATTCGCCAGGTCACGATCTTGTGTCTCACTTTGTTTTTCTTCTTCATTTTCTGTTTCTGAGTGTAGGGAATCTTGCGAACTTTTTTTATCGTTAGTATTAATTTCTGAATCTTTTGTGTTTTGTTCTGGATTTTCATTGACAGGATTTTGTATTTCTTTTAAAGAAGAATCTTCATTTTTGTTTTGAGAATCATTTTCTGTCTGATCTTGAGCATGTTCGTTTTGAGAATCATTTTCTGTCTGGTCTTGAACAGGTTCGTTTTGAGAATCATTTTCTGTCTGGTCTTGAACAGGTTCGTTTTGAGGATCTACTATTGTAGATGTGTTATCATCAGCAACTTTAGTTTCTTCTAATTGCTTTGAATAAACAAAATCATACTCTTTACCTTTGTATGTGATGTGAAGTGTAATTTGACCCTGAGATTCATAATTTTCATTTTCGAATTCTAAATATTTTGCTCCTGTATCTGTACGAGTTAAGAACCCTATTAATTTTTTGTCAATGTTATCTGCAAAAGTAATAAATTTATTTAAGCCTCATCCTACACCTTCGCCATCATTTGATAAGTATAATCTTGTTTTGTATGATCTTTGCTTGTTATGCTCATGTGATGCATCAACTGCTGATCAGTTTAATTCGCCTTTACGAAGATTTTTGGATGTTAAAACAAACTCTTCTTCTACTGAAGGAGTTGATTGGTTCATGTTTTCTGATTGGTTATTTGAGTTTGTTTCAGTTGTTTCTGGTTCAGAGTTTTGCTGAGAATCAGAAACTTCTGAAGAACTTATATTCTGATTTTCATTTTGGGTTTCAGATGTTTGATTTTCATTCTCAGAACTTTCTTCGTTTTGTGTAGTAGTATCTGATTCTATGTTTTGTTGGTCATTTTCATCGTTGTTATCTGAATTATTTTGAATTTGGTCTGACTCTTCGCTTGGTGTGGTTGGATTTGTGTCATTTTCAAGTTCACTCAGTATGGCCATTTGCTTTTCTAGCTCTTCATACTGCCTTTGTAATAAGCTAAGAGAAAGTTTCTTTTCCTCTTCTGTTTGATCAGAAAGATACTTTTCAGGATTTTTTATAAATCTCTTTGATGTTTCTACTGCAAGTTTAAGGTAATCTTTGATTGTACCCTCTTCCATTTTTTCTAAAACTCAAGCAGAGCTCTCTACGTATTTTTTGTAAAGATCAACAATCTGGTTATCTATTTCTGTTAGTTTAGACCCATTGTTGTTTTGCTGTTTTTCTACAGTATTCGACTGATTTTCAGCAGGGCTTGACTGTGTTTCAGCAGCACTTCCACAAGCTGCTGTAACTAAAGGTGCAACAGTTAGTGTTGAAAAAACACCTAATTTAAGTAAGAATTTTTTAGACTTCATAATGTTCCTCCACTTTCATTTTAAAATATGAACGAAAACCTGCAAGTTTTAATGGAAAATTTCCACATTTTTGGGCTTTTTTGCCTTTTGTAAGTTTTAAATTCAAATAATGTAAAATTTAAATAAATTCCTTACTGCAGGGATCTAATTATAAAGGGGAAATTATGATTGAAGTGCAAAATTTATCAAAAGTTTTTAGTGATAAGAAACTTTTTGAGAACGTTACACTGAAGTTTACAGAGGGTAATACCTACGGTATTATCGGTGCCAACGGTGCTGGTAAGTCAACTTTTCTAAAAATTTTAGCAGGAACTGTTGAACAAACTTCAGGACAAGTGATTATTGAAAAAGGAAAAAGAATTTCCGTGTTATCACAAAACCATAACGAGTACGACGATATGATTGCAACAGAAGTTGTTATCATGGGTAATACAGAGTTATACCAAATCAAAGAACAAAAGGATGCGATTTACGCAAATCCCGAAGCAACAATGGAAGATTACACATTAGCAGGTGAGCTTGAAGAAAAGTTCGGAAACTTAGGTGGGTGAACAGCAGAAAACGATGCACAAGAATTATTGAGTAACCTTTCTATTCCAGCTGATAAATGAAATGTAACAATGAGAGAGCTTACGGCTAACCAAAAAATTAAGGTTTTACTTGCTAAAGCACTTTTTGGAAATCCTGATATCTTGATCATGGATGAACCGACTAACCACCTTGACTTAAAAAGCATTAAATGACTTGAAGGTTTCTTAATTGATTATCCAAATGTTGTTATTGTCGTATCTCACGACAGCGACTTTTTAGATGCAATCTGTACAAACATTGTAGATATCGATTTTTCAGAAGCTAAAATGTACAGTGGAAACTATTCATTCTGAAAACAATCTTCTGAACTAGCTCGCGAAATGACAAAACAGTCTAACTTGAAAAAAGAAGCTCAAATCGAAAAACTGAAAGAGTTCATTGCTCGATTCAGTGCTAACGCTTCGAAGTCTAAACAAGCTACAAGTAGAAAAAAATCATTGGAAAAAATTACTCTTGATGAAATAAAACCATCAAACCGTAAGTATCCTTTCGTAAGATGAGACATGCACCGTGATCACGGTAAACAAATTCTTTCAGTTGAAAACTTAACTTACGTCAACGATGCAGGTGAAACACTATTCGAAAACGTTTCATTTAGCCTTTACCCAGGCGAAAAAATGGTTATCATCGGTGAGGATGATATCGCAAAAACCAGATTACTACAAATTTTGGTTGGTGAACTTCAACCAACATCAGGTGAAGTTGTTTGAGGTCAAACAATTAAGCACAGCTACTTCCCAAACGATAACTTAAAATACTTTGGTAATCCTGAGGAAACAATTTTAGATTGAATAAGTAAATGACCTCTTGAAAACTCAACTCAAGAAACTAAAGATAACAGTGACTCAAGAATGAGAGGGTTCCTTGGTCGTATGCTTTTCTCAGCTGATTCAGTATTTAAGAAAGTTAATGTAACAAGTGGAGGGGAAAAAGCCCGTTTAATGTTTTCAAGAATGATGCTACTTGAAAGTAACTTCTTAATACTTGATCAACCTTTAGATCATCTTGATACAGAAAGTATCGACTCTGTTATCGAAGGTGTTAACACTTACAAGGGTGGAGCAATTTTTACAACATACAACCGTGCATTCGTTAACCAATGTGCTGACGTGATTCTTGAATTACAAGAGCCAGGATCAAGTTTCCTGTTTAGAGGAACACTTGAAGAGTACGAAGAAGCCATGAATTACTAAGAAAAAAGTGGAGAAGTCCACTTTTTTAAATATTTTAATCGTAAATGTTTTTTAAGTATCAACTTTCGGTTCTTCTTCACCATGTTTGCTTGCGAATGTTGATATTTTTGAGTTTTACTTTAGAAGTTAGAATATCTTTTATGTATTGAACCACTTCATCTGAATATTGTTCTTTATTCTTTAAAATTAAATAAACAAGCAAAATTTCAGGATTTTGAACTCCATAAACTTTGTTTCAAACAAATGAATGATTGTTTAGTAAAACTTGATAATAACTTTTAAAGTTTACCATTTCAGTTCAAGAAGCGTTTGTTTCTCATTTCTCATCAATGAAATGCGATACTAACTCAGATCTATCGGCAGGTTTTTCTTCAGTTTGCTGATCCAGTTTTGCTAAAACTAATTCTGTTTGTCTTTTCATTTTTTTAATCTTGTATTTAAGTTCAATAGGGTTAGAAGACATGGATATACCATGAACAAAGAGTAAAAACAAAGACAAGTGTAAAGTAATTAAAGATAAGTAATTTAAACTTTCTTTTAAAACAACGAAAATGAATAAACTTACAACTCATCCGATTATTATTATTCAACTTCTTAAATAGGAATTCATTGTCAAACTATTAAGCTGCTTTTCTAGATTTTGTTTGAATTGTTTAATCAAAATGACAACATTAACAGGTACTTTTTCATCTTTTTTAAGTGAAAGTATAGTTGCATTTATTTGATTGTTAAAGGAAAAAAGAACTATTTGTTTTCTCGTTCTGCTTTCTGAATATTCAAAAAGACCGTTTACTAGTATAACAATGACTAAGATTAAAACTGCTGGCATTATTTTTCCTCCGAAATGATTTTATGTTCGGCTATTAGCTCACATATGAAGTTTCCCTTTGAATAATTTACACCTTCTTTGAAAACTCAAAACATAAACTCTAGAATCATCATCTTTTCATTATTGTCACGAACTTCTCTTAAGAAATAAAGCGTGTTTATATCATCTGCTGCAGCAATTTTAGACATAAACTGAATTTGTCTAATACTTTTATCTCTTATTCTGTACACCTCTTCATCATATCAGTTTGAATATGTTGCTGAGTTGCATGATGTTGGCAGCACTAAGGGATTATCTTCAATAATGAAACTTTCTATTTCCTTTTTTATGACTTTTTCGTTAAAAGTAAAAGATATCATTATAACAAAGCCGATAAGTACAGAAATTACCGAAAAAACAAAACCAGAAACGAAAATGAATAAAGTAATATTACTTATCACACTGATCAAAATAATAGTACAAGACACCAAACAAATCAAGTAAATAAGGCTTATCAAAAAACATGGAATAAGTCTTTTGTATATTAAAAAACTTTTTTTGCTTTTCAAAAACAAATTACAACCTTGCAAAACCCTTTTATTAGGTATTCTGGTTTTCGACTCTTTTTTAAACCTTATTATGTTTTTTCTTGCGCTTACTATTAGAAGGGTTTTTCCTTTTACGATGTAAGTTAATCAAAAAATCAAAATAAGTCCAAAAAAGTTTATTGCAAAGCTTATTAATAGCATTTTTAGCCTAGATTATCAACCACTATATTATTTTTTAAGGTTCTTACGTATCATGTTCCTCTAGCTGGATTATAGACTTTTTGCAAACCTAGAAGTCTAAGCTCGAACTGAGTTTTGTATAAAAGGTCAGATATCGAGAAAGTTTCACCAGTTAAAACATTTCTGAATTCTAAATTTTTTCCTCCGTAACCGCCTTTTTCGTATTCGAGTTCTTGTTTTGTTTCGTTTGTGACAACTCATTTAACGCCTGTGCTTTTGTAAATATCTATGATATCCATAAATTCCATAACCTTATTAGAAAGACCATCGAAAAATTGTTCTGCGATTTTGTCGTTCTCAGAAATTTTATCAAGTTCTCTAATATTGTTAGCTAATGCTGGAACTCCTGTTATAACAGAGTATAAACTACCAGCGAACCCTAATACTCTTCCTGTCTTACCTAAAAATCCTGAAATTTTGTTAAAAAGCTTTTTGCTTATTATCCTTAAGGCTCCTGTTCCTGCATCTAAACCATTCTTAAAATCGGTTAGAACACTTAAGAAATTGTCTACACCTTTGCCAAAGAAAATTTCTATTAAACCCATATTTTCCTCGGTGATTACTAATTTTTGTTTTATGAAAGTTTTGGCTAATGATAAACCACCAGATACTGCTGCAGTAGCCACTGATGTCCCAAATAAAAACGGAGAAGCAGCTGCACCAATACCTGTAATAAATACGAAAGCTCCTGCAATTCCTGACAGAAAACTTACTACTGTACTGAAATTATCCAATTTTATAATTGTCCTTAATATATTTGAATAAAATTCATGATTCTCACTTAGTTTTGCCCTTATACTTTCGACTTCATTTGAAGTTCTATTTATTTCATCAATTTGTAAACCAATATATTTAGAATTTTTGTATTTATTATTCAACTCTATATTAACGTTACCCGATGAAGTTCTAACATATGTAAACTTTGAATTTTTTGAATTTGAGGCATATTCCTTTTCCACATTTTTTAAAATTTTCTTAGTTTCTAGAATTTTCTCTGTCATTTGAGCTATGTATAGTGAATACATATTGTCTATTTTTTTCGAAATTTCTTGTTTTATTTGTTGTTTTTGAATGTTATTATTTGAAAAACTGTTTTCTATGATTGTATATAACATTGTTTCAAATTCAGTTTTAGTCAACTGGCTAACTATACTTTTAGTAGATGTTTTTTTATCTAAAATTTTGCTTAGTAATTCATTGTTATTGACTATTTTTGAAATACTTGGGTTATTTAAATCTATAGTTAATTGATAACTACTCTGCTCTTTCGCCTTTATAACATTTGTATTTGGTTGTGCAGTATGAACTATACTAGCACCTAATTGTGTTGTGCCTTCCACGTTTTGTAATAAATTTAATAAATTTTTTGTTTTCATTTTTACTCCTCGAAAATTTTTTTCACAAATAAATTATATAAAAGTAACCATAGGTAAAATGTTTTTAAATAAAACTAAATATAAAAGTGGAAATTTTCCAGTTTTTCTTTTATTCATTCCGTTAACATTTTATATAACAAGTTCTAAACAAGTTAATAACCAAATTACTAAAAAAACTAAAAGTTATTAACAATTAGAAAAATGGGTGATTGTTAATAAGTGAAAAAGTTATATTAAAAAACATCACAGCAGTGATGTTTTGATGGTTGATTAAAAGGGAAATTAAACAAGTTCAATAATTGCCATTCTTGTGTTGTCACCTTGACGTTTTGGTAACTTAATAATTCTTGTGTATCCACCTTGTCTTTCGTTGTATTTAGGTGCGACTGTGTCAAATACGTATTTTAGTAATTCAACTTCTTGTTTTTCTACTTTAACTGTTAAAGGACGTAGGTATGCTGCAACTAAACGACGATTTGCTAAAGTTGGGTTTTTAGCTTTTGTAATCATTCTTTCAGCTTTTCTACGTAATTCTTTTGCTCTTGTTACTGTTGTTGTAATTCTTCCGTTAGCTAATAATTCACTTGTTAGTGAACGCATTACACCATTTCTTCATTTTGTATCACGTGAATAAATTTGTTTTGGATTTGCCATATTATTCATCTCCTTTTCTTAGTGAAAACCCGTATTCATTAATTTTTTGTACGATTTCATCTAATGATTTTTTACCAAGGTTTTTAGTTTGCTCAAGTTCATCGTATGTCATTGCTGCAACTTCAGAAATCTTTGATTTTCCGATTCTTCTTAGTGCATTCAATGAACGAACTGATAAGTTTAATTGGTTAATATCTAAATCAGTTTCAGTAGGTTCTACTTCTTGTTCTTTTTCATCATAGAAAACATCAAGTTTCATTTCATTTACGTTTCCAAGCACTTTAAATTGTGCCACTAAAATTTCACATGCTTGTTGAATTGCACTTTCAGGTTTAACTGTTCCGTCTGTTTCAACTTTGAATAATAATTTTTCTTCAATTTTTACGCTTGCTGAGTTTAGCTCATCAATTGTGTATGAAACTTTTTTAACAGGTGAGAAGTTTGAATCAACAGCAATAAATTTTGCTTTTTTCAATCTTGAGTTTAATTCTGGCTCAAGTTTTGTAACTAAGGCTTTGTTTTCTTCACTTGACATAAATCCACGTCCTGGACGTAGGAAGATATCTAGTTTTAGTGCACCTTGTTGTGTTACTTCTGCAATGTGAATGTTTTGGTCGCAAATTTCAACATTAGGATTATCTACTACTTGTAGGTGACGTGATGTCACTGATCCTGTGTCTTCAACTCTTAGTTCAACTTTGATGATATCATCATCACCAACAAACTCAGGGTCATATGTGAAACGAACTTTTCTTAAGTTCATGATTAATGATGGAACGTCTTCGATTACACCTGTAATTCCTTGAAACTCGTGATTAACACCTTCAATACGTACTGCAAAAGGTGCTAAAGAAGTAATGTTTGATAGAAGAACTCTTCTTAATGCTACTGCTAATGTGTTTCCAAACCCTCTTTCTAGAGGTTGTAAAACAAATGTTGTTTCAAAATCATTAACTTTTTCAATTGTAGGGATTTTGATATATTCTAATTTTTTCATCTTTTCCATGAGTCCTACTTTCTAATTCTTTGGTAAATTATCTTTTCTTTTCACGTTTTAAAACACGTTTTGGAGGTCTTGTTCCGTTGTGTGGAACTGGTGTAACATCTTTAATTTCAGTAACAGTAATACCTGACACTTCGATTTGTTTTCTCGCTGCGTCTTTACCTGAACCTAATCCTTTAAGTTCAACTTTAACAGTTTTAATTCCATGTTCTTTAGCTGCTTCAGAAGCTGCTGCTGCTGCTAAACCTGCTGCATATGGAGTTTTTTTCTTTGTACCTTTGTATCCGATTGCTCCTGCTGATGATCAAGCAATAACATTTCCAGCTTCATCTGCAAAAGTGATAATTGTGTTTTGGTTTGTTGAGTGGATGTGAGCTACACCACTAGTAATATTTTTCTTTTTACTTTTACGAGCCATTATTATTTACCTTTCTTTCCAGCAACTGTTTTTCTAGGACCTTTACGTGTACGGGCATTCTTTTGAGTTGATTGTCCACGAACAGGTAATCCTCTACGGTGTCTAATTCCACGGTAGCATTTAATTTCCATTAAACGTTTGATGTTTAATGTAACTTCTCTACGTAAGTCACCTTCTGTTGTATATTCTTTAGCAGCTTCACGGATTCTTGATAGTTCATCTTCAGATAAACTTTTTACACGAGCATCTTCACTAACTTTAGCTGTTGCTAAGATTCTTTTAGCAATAGCAGGTCCGATACCGTAAATGTATGTTAATGACACAACAACACGTTTGTCATTAGGGATTTCTACGTTTAAAATTCTGGCCATTATTTCTCCTATCCTTGTCTTTGTTTGTGTTTTGGTAATGTACAAATTACACGAATAACACCTTGACGTTTAATGATTTTACAGTCTTTACACATTTTTTTAACACTTGCTCTAACTTTCATTATTCCTCCTTGTTATTACTTATGACGGTAAGTAATACGCCCTTTTTCTAAATCATAAGGACTTAATTCCACTTCGACTGAATCTCCAGGAAGGATACGAATATGATTTACACGCATTTTTCCTGAGATGTGAGCTTCAACCACTAGCCCGTTTTCAAGTTTTACTTCGTAAAGGTCTGTTGAGTGAACCTTTTCTACTATTCCTTGAACTTTAAGTGCATCTTTTGCCAATTTAAATTCCTTTCGTCAGAACAACACCTTTTCCGTTTTTAATTAATACAGTGTGTTCGTAATGAGCAGTCTTAGAACCATCGCTTGAAGCGATTGTTCAGCCGTCACTTAAATATTTAATTTTTGGAACTTTGGTAATCATAGGTTCTATACAGATAACCATACCGTCTTTAAGTAAAGGTCCTGTACCTTTTTTACCATCGTTAGGGACGTTTGGATCTTCATGTAATTTTGCTCCAATGCCGTGCCCACAAAAATCGTCGGGTGTAAACATCTTTTGACTTTTAATATAACTACCAATCGCATTTGATATATCACCAACTCTTGCTCCTGGTTTAATCGCAGCTACACCTTTTTCAAACGCAACTTTTGCGACATCAATTAATTTCAAATCATCTTCTGAGACATTACCAACACCCTTGGTAAATGCACTATCACTGTTATACCCTTGATAAACACAACCTAGATCGACACTTATTAAGTCTCCATCTTGAACAATGTAATCGCTTGGTATACCGTGGATCAATTCATCATTAACTGAGATGCAAGCTGTAGCAGGAAACCCGTACAGTCCTAAAAAGGCAGGTTTTGCACCTCTTTTTTTTATTTCATTAAAAGCTAATTGATCTATTTCTTTTAATGAAACACCTGGTCTTACAAAGTCGTAAACAACTTGTTTAACTTCTGCCAAGATTTGACAACTTTTTGTGATTTTTTCTATTTCTTGTTTTGTTTTTATTAATTTACTCATAATATTTCAAAAAATGACAAATTTACCCGTTCGGGCAAATTGTATATATATTTTATATTATTTCTTTAAAAATTCAAAGATTGAACTCAAAATCTCTTCAGGAAAAGCTTCTGCTTCTATTACAACTAAACGGTTTTGTGATTTGTAATAATCAAGAAGTGGGGCTGTTTGTTTGTTGTAAATATCAAGTCTTTTTTGGATTGCATCTTCTTGGTCATCTTTTCTTTGCACTAATTCTGTGTCACATTTTTGACAAACATCACCTTTTGATGATGGTTTAAATTTGATGTGGTAACTTGCTTTACAGTTTGGACAAGTTCTTCTTCCACTTAATCTTTCTAGTACTGTTTTGTCTGATGCTTTAAGCTCGAAAATAACGAATGGTGCTGTAGATAAGGAATCTAAGTACATTGCTTGCGCAAGTGTACGTGGATATCCGTCTAAAATTAATAATTCATTTTTTTCGTTCAGTTCCATTACTTTTGCTTTAACGATTTCATTTGTGATTTCATCAGGCACATAACCACCACCTTGAACAATTTCTTGGACTTTTTTTCCTAGTTCAGTTTGATTTTTGATTTGTTCTCTAAAAATGTCACCTGTTGAAACGTGGTGAAGGTTTGAATGGTGAGCAACTTCGTCTGAAATTGTCCCTTTACCTACGCCAGGAGGACCCATAAAAATAATGTTGTTTTTGATTATCATAGTAAACCACTTCCGTTTCTTAATTTTCTTGAGGTTAGTTTTTTTGCAGCTTTTTTAGCTTTTGCCAATTTGTTTGTTTTATTTCTTGCCTTCAATTGTGATCAAGTTTCTAGTGCGACAGAAACTAAGATTAATAGTCCTGTTCCACCAAAAGCAATCGAAGGATCTAAAATACCGAAAATAATTTGTAATCATTGCATCGAAACAAGTGCGACAAGGAATAAACCACTAAAAATGCTTAATCTAAATACAATCCCGATTAAGTAGTCTTGAGTTTCTTCTCCAGGTCTAACACCTGGAATGAATGTACCTGATTTTGCAAAATCTTCAGCAATCCGATCAACTCTCGATTGTTGTATACCCATTAACAATGATAAGCAGAATGTAAGAAGTACAAGTAGACCTAGCCCAATTGGTTTTGTGAATTGTAAGTTATTTAAAATTCAGTATCTTGGATAGTTATCTTCAGGCAATACATTAGCAATCATTGTTGGGAATGAAATAACCATCATCGCAAAAATTGCAGGCATAACACCACCAGGGTTAAGTTTTATTGGTAATCTACCCATTTCCTTAACGTTTCTTGATCTACCTGCTCCAACTTGCTGAATTGGTATATGACGTTCAGAGTTATAAACAATAGCAACAATTAAAATCACAATTAAGTAAACAAGAATGTAAGTTGAAAAGTTAAGTACACGAACAAAAATACCTTCCGTGTCACCTGTTCCAATTAAAATGTTGTAGGCTGATTTGAACTGTTGAGGCAATCTTGATGCAATACCAACAAAGATAATCATACTTGTTCCATTACCAACACCTTTATTTGTAATTTGCTCTGAAAGGAAAACAGCAAATAAAGAAGCAGCAGATAATGTAAGTGGAATTATTAGGAATCTAATTACCCCGATTGAAAAGTAAGCGTTTTCTTTAATTTCAATAAATGGGTTAGCTCCCGAAGATAACGATTGACTTAAGAATATCGATTGAGGTATAGCGATACATATCGTGATAATTCTAGTGATAATATTAATTTTTCTTCTACCTTGAGGTCCTGATTGTCCAAGCCTGTAAATAGGTGGGAACAGTTTAGATTGTAGAACCATCATGATTAGCGAAGCGTTAATAAATGGGCTTATACCAAGGGCAAAAATGGAGAATTGAGTTAACCCACCTCCACCAACAAGGTTTAAAGTATCAAAAAATGAGTTAGAAGATAAACTTTGACCTGCCCTTAGAGATACAAAAGGAACAGTAATTGTTGTGCCAACAATGTAGATTGATAAAAGTAAAATTGTGTAAGCTATTTTTTTAGGTAAATCTTTTGAAGAAAAAAATGAACCAACTGATGTTTTGATTCTGTAAAAGCTATTTTGAATGGAAAAAAGTAAATTCTTCACTTATACCTCTAATAAATTACTTTTATTATACTAAAAAAATATTTTTTTGGCGTTTTGTTTGAGCTTTAATTTCACAATTGATTTATAAGTAAAAAAATAAAAAAGAGTTCTTGTGCAAACTCTTTTTTTACTGTGAATAAGGGTTAAAACTAATTAAGTGTGTTTAAGTAATCAGAAATACTTTTAGCTGCTGTTGCTCCATCGCCAGCTGCTGTAACAATTTGTCTGACTTTTTTGTCAATAACATCCCCAGCTGCATATAAACCTTTTACACTAGTTTCCATCTTGTCATTAACAAGAATGTATCCGTGATCATTTGTGACCCCAAGATCTTTAACAAAGTTAGTTTGTGGGATCATTCCAATGTAAGGGAAAAATGATGCAACATCTAATTTGATTTCGCTACCATCTGCCAATTTTACATAAGCTGCTTCAAGAGAATCAGAACCTTCTAATTTTGTAATTTGTGAGCTAAAGAATACTTTTACGTTTTCCAGTTTTTGAAGCTCTTCGACAAGACTTTTTTCAGCAGTAAATTCTTCGTCTTTAACTACAAGATAGACTTGTGAAGCAATTTTACTTAAATACGCTGATTCTTCAACAGCTGAATTACCACCACCTAAAACGATTGTTGGTTGTTTTGCAAAAAGTGGTCCGTCGCAAATTGCACAGTAGCTTACACCTCTGTTTTCAAATTGCATAAAGTTTTCAATAAAAGTAGGTTTTCTATTTTCTGTTCCTGTCGATACTAAAACTGTTTTTGATAAAAGTTTTTCACCATTTTCTAAAAACACTTCAAACAAGTTGTTTTGGTCATTCTTTTGAACAGATTCAACTTTCCCGTACTTGTGAGTAGCACCGTATTTTATAGCATGGTTGTAAAACTGTGTTGCCAACTCTCAACCTTCTGTTAGCACTGTTCCTAGTCAGTTTTCAATTTTTCAAGTTGATGATAGCTTACCACCTGGTGCACCTTTTTCAACAAAAACAACATCAACGTTTGCGCGTGATGCATAAAGGGCTGCATTAAGACCTGCAGGTCCCCCACCAATTATGATCAGATCTTTAATATTAGACATTTTTTACCTTTTTAAATTTTCTTTTCAACATTGTAACTAAGCATGTTTTATCAACTCAAAGGTTGTATTGTTCTTGATTAATCATTGTGTATGTATAGTAATATTTTTTTCACTCTTTTTTGTATAAAACTCTTGAAAGAAACTGAAAGTAAATGAATAAAAGAGCTCCAAAAATGATGAATATTGCTGCTGTATAGGTATAAAGACCAAATGACTCTTGACGCATTGGTTCCATAACTATTCTGACAATACCATAGAAGAAGAAGTATAAACCTGAAGTCGAACCTGGTTTAAATATCCCAAATAGATTAAATACTCAAACAATGATTAAGTATCCTACTAAGTTTAAAAGACTTTCATATAAGAATAATGGAACTCTGTAGGCTCCTTCATCTGAGTTTAAGATTGCTTTTGAATATGAATCTGTGATGAACATATTGCTTGCAAAATTTTTTCCAAAGATTAAAACGCTTTTACCGGTTCAGTCGATTTGACCATAAACCTCATGATTAGCGTAATTTCCTCAACGACCGATCACTTGACCAATTAAAATAGTTGGAATGATAAAGCTCATTGCTTTTCTCATATCAATTTCTTTACGTTTGTAGTAAACGTAGAGCATATCAGCAATAAACGCTACAATAATACCACCTTGAATCGAAAGACCACCTTCTCAGACCTTTCATCAAGCACTATTTTGAAATGGATTTTCTTGATAAATTAGAGCTTCAATTACATAACCTAAACGTGCTCCAATGAATGACATCGGAATTGTGATAATAACAAGTGTTAAAAGTGTTTCAATTTTATATTTTTCACGCATTCAGAAAAAAGCAATTGTTAAAACGGAAGCAAGAATACCAAACATAATCATGAATGAATAAACGTGAGCACTATAACTTCCGATTGTGAAAAGTGGTGTGTTTTCGCCTGGCGTAAATGCGTATTCTGGTTTTCAAATTTGATTTTCCATCTTAACTCTCCATCGCTCTTTTGTTTATTTCTGAAATTATGCTTTTTCCTTCTTTTCTTACAAGATAAGAACTGACGGCAGCTTCAATTAGCGAAGCTGTGTTGCTTCCGTCTTTAACTGGGATTTGAATTTTCTTAATGTGTGAATTTAAAATTGGGTATTTTAAGAACTCATCACCTAGTCTATCCAATTCATTTTGAGCACTTTTTTGTACCAATTCGACAACAAGATTAATTTGTGCTGATTCAGCAACCGAATTAACTCCGTATGTATATTTGATATCAATTGGTCCAATACCTCTTATTTCTAAAAAGTTTCTAGTAATAAAAGGGGATCTACCAACAAATTCTTGACCTACCATTTTCACTAAAACAGCGTCATCAGTGATAAATACATGACCACGTTGTACAAGATCTAGTGTTGCTTCTGATTTACCAATACCACTTTGACCAACAACCATTACGCCAACTCCACCAATTAAAACTAAACATCCGTGCACCTGCACTTCTTCAGATCAATAGTCGTTTAAATAAGCCCCTACAGTTGTTGTAATTGTCGCAGTTGAACTTTGACCAGCAGCAACAGGAACTTGGTACTTATTAGCAATTTCAACTATTCAGTTTTTAACTTCGTCAGAAACACCTTTTGACAAAATGATTAAAGGTGGATTTGCTGAAAATACATGCTCAAGAGCAAGTGATGAATTTGACTGTCCTATAGACTCAAATCATTCACTTTCTGTTGTACCTCAAGCAATCACGTTTCTAGCACATAATCTGTTGTCAACGCTTCTTGTTAACTCAAGACCTACTCTTTTTATTGAAGGAGCATAAATTTGCCCGTACTCTTTGATTTCATCTTTATTTATTATATTTAGGTCAAAACGATCTATTATCGTTTCAACACTTACTTTTCTATCTTGCATAAAACCTCGATTTTTAATATTTTAATTATATTAAAACATTAACGCTTTTGCAGCATTTGACTTAAAAACTGACCTGTATAGCTTCCTGGAATTTCAGCAACTTGTTCAGGAGTTCCACTAGCAACAAGTCTACCACCATTGACACCACCATCAGGACCTAAATCAACTATATAATCAGCACATTTGATTACATCTAAGTTATGTTCAATAACAACAATGGAATCACCTCCGTCAACAATTCTGTTTAAGATTTTGATTAATTGAGCAACGTCATGAGTATGTAAACCTGTTGTTGGTTCATCAAGAACATAAATAGTTTTACCTGTTGGTTTTTTCTGTAAATAAAGAGCTAATTTAACACGTTGGGCTTCACCACCCGAAAGTGTTGTTGAACTTTGACCAAGTTTGATATAACTCAATCCAACATCTTTTAATGTTTGAAGCCTTGTTTTAATTTTTGGTCTTGCATCAAAAAGTAACATTGCCTCATCAACTGTCATATCAAGCACGTCAGCAATTGTTTTTCCGTTGTATTTAATTTCAAGTGTTTCATGGTTGTATCTTTTTCCGTCACATTGATCACAAGGAATGAAAACGTCTGGCAGGAAGTGCATTTCGATTTTGATCGATCCATCTCCACTACATTTTTCACATCTACCACCAGAAACGTTAAAACTGAATCTTGATTTTGTGTATCCACGATTTCTTGATTCTTCAACAGCTGAAAAGACTTCTCTAATTTCATCAAATACACCGACATATGTTGCTGGGTTAGATCTTGGCGTTCTACCAATCGGTGATTGTGAAACAGCAATAATCTTGTCAACGTTGTGTAAACCAGATATTGAGTCAAATTTTGCTCTTTTTGAATCTTGAGCACTCGCCATTCCAAGAGCACTTTCAATACCACTCACAAGAATTGAGTTTACTAGTGTTGATTTTCCTGAACCTGAAACACCTGTTACTGCAACAAGTTTTCCAAGTGGAATTTTGACATCAATATCTTTTAAGTTATTTTCTTGAGCCCCTTTGATTACAATCACTTGTCCATTACCTGAACGCCTTGAAAGTGGAACTTCAATTTTCATTTTTCCCGATAAGTACTGTCCTGTAATCGAATTTTCAACTTTAGCAACTTCATCTACTTTACCAGCAGCCACAACTTCACCACCGTGAACACCAGCTCCAGGTCCGATATCAACAACGTAATCGGCAGCAAAAATTGTTTCCTCGTCATGCTCAACAACGATTAAAGTATTACCAATTTCTACCATTTTTCTAAGTGCATCAATTAACTTTTGGTTATCTTTCTGGTGCAATCCGATTGAAGGTTCATCTAAAACATATAAAACACCTGAAAGGTTTGAACCAATTTGTGTTGCAAGTCTAATTCTCTGTGATTCTCCACCACTTAAAGTTTCAGCTGTTCTATTTAAAGTTAAATAATCTAAACCTACGTTTTTTAAGAAACTTAGACGATTATTAATTTCATTAAGTATTAAATTACCAATACTTTTTTCTACTTCGGTAAATGGAATTTCTGCAAACTTAGCAAGACAGTCATCAATTGACATTTTTGTTAAGTCGTAAATGTTCATGCCATGAACTAAAACAGACATTGCTTTTTTGTTTAATCTTGAACCTTTACATTGTGAACAAGGGAAAGTACGCATATATTTTTTCAAGTAATCTCTAACTTGTTCACTTGAAGTTTCGATATATTGTCTTTCAATTTTGTTTATGATACCTTCGATCATTTTTGATCTTCGAACTTTATTTCCATTAACTGTTTCAAGGACGAATTCGATTTCCTCTGTTGAACCATAACTAATGATTTCTATTTGCTTTTTAGTCATGTCTGAAATTGGTAAATCAACCGGTATATCGTAATAATCAAGCATTACTTTAAACTCTTGTCATTCTAAATTCATTGTTCCATAGGTGTTTTCAAAAATTTTGATCCCACCATCTTTGATTGTTCTTCAATCCTCAGGCACAATCGCATCAAAGCTAGCTTTTAAATCTACACCTAAACCTTTACAGTTATCACACATTCCGAACGGTGAGTTAAATGAAAACAATCTGGTTTCAATTGGTGGCATATCAAAATCTTTATATGGACATGAGTGTGTTTTTGAATAAGTTTTCATTTCACCAGTATCAACATTTTCTACAATTACTGTTCCACCTGATTTTTCTGCAGCAATATCAACAGCTGTAGCAATTCTTAATCTGTTTTCTTCTTTTAAAACTAAACGATCAATTGTAAGTTCAATATTGTGTCTTTGATTTTTTTCTAACTTTATTTCATCTTCTAGAAGCATACTTTGTCCGTCTACACGAACACGAATATATCCTTCTTTTTGCAATTTGGCAAGTAAGTTTGCATGAGTACCTTTTTCGTTTTCAACAACAGGTGCATAAATGATTAATTTTGCATTTTCAGGATTTTCAAAAATTGAATCAATAATATCTTTTGTTGTTTGTGAAGAAATTTCGATCTTGTGAGTAGGACAAAAAGGTTTACCAACTCTGGCAAAAAGTAGTCTAAAATAGTCATAAATTTCGGTAACAGTCCCTACTGTTGAACGAGGATTATTGTGAGTGGTTTTTTGTTCAATTGAAATTGAAGGGCTTAGTCCGTCAATACTATCAACATCGGGTTTGCTTGTTCCACCTAAAAACATTCTTGCATAAGAACCTAACGAATCCACATATCTTCTTCTACCTTCTTCATAAATAGTGTTAAAGGCAAGCGAAGACTTACCTGAACCAGAAAGACCTGTTAAAACAACCAACTTATTTTTTGGTATTTTTAAAGAAATGTTTTTTAAATTATTTTCACGAGCTCCTTTGATATCTAAAAATTTCTCATTATCGTGCATATTTGCCTCCAATTTAGTATCAAATATATTGTTTTTATTATATTAAAAAAAATAAAAAACCGTTTTTCTATACAAAAAACGGCGTTTTTTGTTATTTTTTTTCCATTTCGATTATGATGTCTCTCAATTCGATCGCTCTTTCAAAATCCTGAGCTTTTGCAGCTTCGTTCATTTGTTTTCTCAATTCTTCAATCGTGTCTTTTATCTGAGATTCAGAACCTTTTTTACCTGTTTTGTTCATGACAAGCTCGACAGCATTCATAATGTCATGACCTTGAATTGGTTCAGGTATTGGTTTGATAATCGTTTTAGGAGTAATGTTATGTTTCTTGTTGTATTCAAGCTGAATTTGACGTTTTTGCTTATTGTCTTCAATCGCCTCTTTCATGGGGTTTGAAATTGTGTCAGCATAAAAAATAACGCGACCGTTTGCATTACGTGCTGCACGACCTGCAATTTGAATTAAACTTGATCTATCCCTAGATAAACCAGCCATATTCGCCTCGATTACAGCCACTAACGAAACTTCTGGAACGTCAATACCTTCTCTAAGTAAGTTAATTCCGACAACTACATCATAGACACCTTTTCTTAATTTACGCAAGATTTCATTTCTTTCAAAAGTGGTGTGATCACTATGAATATAGGCACATTTATAACCCTTTTCAATCAATGTGTTTGACAAGAATTCTGAATTACTCTTTGTTCTTGTTAAAATGAAAGTTCTTTCATTTTTTGCGATCTGTTTTTTTAGCTCTTCTTCTAAATCGTCCATTTGACCTAATTCAGGTCGAACTTCAATAATTGGATCCACAAGACCTGTAGGTCTAACATACATTTTAGTAACAACTCCATAAGTTTTGTCCAACTCATAAGAACCAGGAGTTGCTGATATGTATAGTCTTTGCATCCCTACTTGGTTTTCAAATTCATCAAAACGAAGAGGTCTGTTTTCTTTTGCACTTGGTAGTCTAAAACCAAAATCTACAAGATTTTGTTTACGAGATTGATCGCCACCATGCATACCTCCAAGCTGAGAAACCATCATATGCGACTCATCGATAAATATCAACCCATCCTTTGGAAAGTAGTCAAAAATTGTATAAGGAGTTTCGCCAAAATCCCTTTGATCTAGGTACATTGAGTAATTTTCAATACCTTTACAAAAACCAAAGTTTTTCATGTCATCAATGTCTTGTTTTACTCTTTGATGGATTCTTTCTGCTGCTTCGAATTTGCCTTCTTTTTTAAATTCAGCGACTCTTTTTTCAAGTTCATTCTCAATTTTAGGAATTATCGTGTCAAATATCGAATTTTCAACTGCATAAGCTTCACCAGGATATATGTGATATGTCTTAAAAGACTTAATTACAGTTTTATTCAGAGGATCAATATGTTGAATAGCTGCTATTTCATCAAACATAAAATCAACACGAATCAAATATCCTTCAGCATCGGCAGGCGTAATTATTACTGTATCACCTTTAACTGTAAATGTCCCAGGTGTATTTGCAGTATCGTTTCTATCATACTTAATCTTGACAAGTTGATTAATAAACTGTTTATGTCCAAACTCTTGTCCTAAAAAGATTTCAAAAGTGGATTTTTGATACTCAGCTGGATTTAAAGCACCATAAATTGCTGATACAGAAGCCACAACAATTACATCTTTTCTTGTTAATAACGAGTTCATCGTTGACATTCTCATTAATTCAATATCCTGGTTTGTCTTAGAACTTTTTTCAACGTATGTATCTGTTGCAGGACTGTATGACTCTGGTAAATAATAGTCAAAATAACTGACAAAATATTCAACAGCATTTTCGGGAAAGAATGTTTTAAATTCTGAATATAACTGACTAGCAAGGGTTTTGGTATGAGACAAAATCAATACAGGCCGATCCATTTTTGCAATAATATTCGCCATCGCAAAAGTTTTACCAGATCCTGTGACCCCTTCAAGAACTTGGTGTTTTAAATTCGATTTCAAACCATTAACGATTTCTTCAATTGCTTTTGGTTGATCACCTGAAGGTTCATAGTTAGCATTCAATTTAAATAAAGACATAAAACAATTATATATGATAAAAAAGAATAAAAAAAATGGCGATCACGAGAGGATTCGAACCTCTGACCACAAGCTTAGAAGGCTCGTGCTCTGTCCATCTGAGCTACGCGACCACGCTAAATATATTTTAGCATTTTTTAGAAATTTGCGTGCAAATTTTAAAAAATAAAAAAACCACAGACACAACACTTCCAGATGTGGCTGCTGCTGTTAAGCCCTGACCAGGTTACCAGGTTATTGTTCTGTGGCTCTATAATTATAATAAATAAATGCTTATTAGTTTTTTGATTTTGCTAATTAATCAAAAATTAAATTTTTTGGATTTTTTGTGGATTGTAATTTATTAGTTTTGGTGGTTTTGGTTTCTTGCTTTTTGAAAGTGTAAATATAACACCGTTAAATTGGGGGTCATTATCCGAGGATTTAAATTTTGCACTTCTTTCAAAACGCATTCTTTCATAAACTTCATCAAAGTTAGCACCAATTGCTGATTGATAAGGTCCTGTCATACCAGCATCCGATACTAGTTGTGTTTTTTGTGGAAGAACTTGAGCGTCGTTTGTTTGAACGTGAGTATGTGTGCCAACTAATGCGTCTACTTTTCCATCTACATACAAGGAGAAAACGTATTTTTCGCTTGTAGTTTCACCATGGAAATCAACAAAGTGATAATCAGCATTATCAACACTTATAATTTCATCAATAGCATCAAAGAAATTTTCAGCTTGCTCTTCTTTTCAAGGTAAAAATAACTTATTAAAAGTTATCCCCATAATTGAAGTTACTCTCAATTTTTGACCTTTTACATCAAATACTTTAGACCCCACTCCAGGGTAACTATTAGAAATATTTGCAGGTCTAATAATATCAGAGTCGTCAATTATGCTGTAAATTTCTGAATTTGCTCAAACGTGATTACCCATCGTAATTGCGTTTATACCTAATTCTTTAAGTGTTTGATAATCAGCAACATTCAAACCTTTGCGCCCAGATACATTCTCACCTTGGGCAATAATAAAGTCAATTTTGTGCTTATTTTTTAAGTAAGGGATTACTTTTTTACATGCTTCAATCCCTTTTTCTCCAAAAATGTCTCCGATAAAAAGAATTTTGATTTTATTAGCTTTTGAGTAATTCATATTTATTATTATAAATACATTAATTTAAAAATATCAGTTTATGTCAAAATTTCTGATTCAAGTTCTTTGAGTAATTCTGAGTCTTGCTCAAGTAAATCTCTGAATGCTTTTTTACCCATTACTGATTTATCTTTATATTGTAATCAAGCACCTTTTTTGAGAATCAAACCTTGTTCTTGCGCCAGATCAATTAGCTCAGAAACTTTGTCAATACCTTTAGCAAATACGATTTCAGTTTCAGCAGTTGTGTAAGGGGCAGCTAGTTTGTTTTTAACAACTTTTAACTTAATCAAATTACCAACAACACTTTTATCTTCAACTAGATTTGTTGATTTTCTTACTTCTAACCTGATTGAAGAGTAAAACTTAAGTGCTTTACCTCCTGCTGTTGTTTCGGGATTTCCAAAAATAACACCCACTTTTTCTCTTATTTGATTAATAAAAATTACAGTAGTTTTATTTTTATTTAAGTTTCCTGTGATCTTACGAAGTGCTTTAGACATCATTCTTGCTTGAGCACCAATTTGTTGGTCTGTCATATCTCCATTAAGCTCTGCTTCAGGCACTAAAGCAGCAACAGAATCAACGACAATTAAGTCGATATTGCCGTTTTTTGCTAAAATATCAACAATTTCCAAACCTTGCTCTCCTGAATCGGGTTGACTTAAAATTAGGTTGTCTATATCAACACCTATATTTTTGCAATAAACAGGGTCTATTGAATGCTCAGCGTCGATAAACGCAGCTATTCCACCATTTTTTTGAACTTCTGAAATTGTGTGAAGTGCAATAGTAGTTTTACCTGAACTTTCAGGACCATAAATCTCGATGATACGACCTTTAGGAAATCCCTTAATACCTAAAATTTTGTTTAATTTATAACTACCTGAAGAAAATGTTTCGATTTCTAAGTTTTCTTCATTGCCTAAAAGCATGATAGATTCTTTACCAAATTTTTTTTCAATTTCCTTTAATGCATCTTTTATTAAAATATCTTTTTCTTTTGTTTCCATAATACCTCACTATATAATTGTGAAAATATTTAAAATTCGATCAAAAGTGGAAAAAATAAGTAAAAAAATAGTGCTTGTGCACTATTTTATTATTTACGTAGCCCGAAGTCAACAAGTGCTTTGTTGTAAGCTTCTAGGTTTTCACCTTTTAAGTGTTGTAATAAAGTACGACGTTTTGAAATTTTAGCCATAAATCCACGACGTGAGTGTTTGTCTTTTGGGTTTGCTAAAAAGTGAGGTTTTAGAGCCTCGATGTCAGCTGTTAAGATAGCGATTTGAACAACGATGTTCCCTGTGTCTTTAGCGTCTTTACCGTATTTTTTAACTAATTCGGCTTTTGTTGCTTTGTTAATCATTTTTGCTCCTAATTTTTGTAATTAAGTTTCACCCAAGCAATGATTCAAGATCATACCTAGAATGAAAATCGTTTTTATATTATTGCTAATATGGTTTATTATATATTTTTTTCTGCAAAATAGTCTTCTTCAATTAAAAAATCTTTTTCGTTTGAATAAATAAGTCTTATTTCTTTTTCAATGACTAATACGTATCTTTTTTCGGGATCAAAATCTACTTTTCCACCCTTTTCATAAGTGTGTAAATGATATTCTAAATTTCTATCAACATGCAATATGTATTCACTTGGTGAAGATTCTTCAAAAACAAATGAATAATAAATACCTGGGTGCAATTTTTTTAGTTTTTCATCGATAGAAAGTTTTTGACTTATGTATTTAAATGAAAAACAGTAGTTTTGAACTAAATATTCGTTTAAGTCAGATATTTTTCCTTCAGATATATAATCTCTTAAAATCGAAGTTCCGATTTTTACTTCCGAATCTTTTAATAAAGGTACTTCGTAGATATTTTTTATATTTGGTAAATTTACTGTTTTTAGGGTATCTTTTTTACCTTTACCAAATTTGAAGTCTGAACCTGCAACTAAAATGCTTTCTTGACCATTGGTTAAAATTTCTAAAAACTCATCCCCTGACATTGGTTTTACATCTAGAAATTCGATCGATATTGCATAATCAATTTCTGTTGTTGAAATCACAAACTCTTTGGCGAAGTCATCTGTGAAAATTTCGTTTGTTTTATAACTTAAACTTTCATTTGTGAAGTAAACCAATGCGATTTTGTATCCTGTTTTATTTCTCAGATTTAATGCTTTTTGTAACAGTTTTAAGTGTCCTTTATGTAAGGTTTCAAATGATCCTAAAATATAAATTATCTCTTCTGTTGGTCTTCATTTTTTTCAATCAAAAATAATTAGTGGGTTCATTATATAAGTTTCAATTCCTTTAATTTTAAATAAGCACCATCATATTCACAATCAAGTGCAACATCATTTGCTACTGATTTTATTCTTTGAGAAGCCCTTTCCATAGCAACACCATAAAAAGCATCTCTAAGCATTTCATAATCGTTTGAAGAGTCTCCGAAAGCAATTAAATTATCCATAGATAGACCCAATTTTTCTGTTAAATTCTTTAAGGTTGAACTTTTGGTAACACCTTGTGGAGCAATGAAAAAACCATGTGTTCAGACTGAATTTACAACCATGTCTAAATTATTATTTTCAATGTATTCTTGGAAATGTTTTGCATCCTCTTTCGGATTTTCGCTTGTAACTGTAATTAAATAAGTTTTATCTTGTGAATTTTTAAGTTCTTCTAAATTTAATTCCTTATAGTTTTGAATATTTGGTTTTACAAATCAAGAATTTAGTTCTACGCCTTGTGTATAGTAGGAAAACTTACCGTGAGTTACAACAAAACCAACAACCTTATCCAGAAAGTTAGAAACAATATTGGATACATCTTCAGATTTTAAGGAGTGTTCCTCAAGTACAGAATCTTTTTCTACATCATAAATGAAAGAACCGTTTGCTCCTATAAAATAATCAGGCTTAAGCACTTCAAGAAAGTTACCAATTGTCGAAAACTCTCTTGCACTTGAAATAACTGTTTTATAGCCTGCATCTTTTAACAATGAAAACATTTCTATAGTTTTATTACCAAAAGATGTATTTCCATAAGGTAAAATCGTACCATCCACATCAAATGCTGCAATCTTAATTTGGTCTTTTAATTCTCTCATTATTTCTCCTTATTTAATCGACTGTGAAATACGTTTTTAGGGTATGCAACCGAGTTCTTAATCTCAACAACAGATAAAACTTCGTTGTCTTTGTTCACTACTGCGCATAATCCGTCTTTTTGTTCTATTTTAAACTCATTTCCATTTTGCAATCTAACCATATCACACTGTTCTACAGGCAACTTATTCATTTTAATTATTTTATCTCAAGCTATTTCTGAATAAAGTTGATGATCTTCTCACATTTCCTGATCACCAATTTTATGCCTCTCCAAATCAGACATGTATGCGTAATTATCACACATCTTTCCTAAATCATGAACAAGGCTTCTTATATATGTTCCCTCAGAAACATGAAACTCGATTTTAAAGAATTGTTTTTCAAACGAGAACTCAAGTACTTTGTAAAAATAAACTTCTATATTTTGTGGTTTTAATTCAACACTTTTACCTGCTCTTGCTAAGTCATAAGCTTTGATTCCGTTTATTTTTTTAGCCGAGAATATTGGAGGAACTTGTGTTTTTAACTTTGCTAATTCATCTAACTTTTCTAAAAATTTCTCTTGTGATACCTTTTGGTCTGTTGAAGAAATAATTTCTCCTTCAATATCATAAGTATCATATTCAGCACCGAAATAACCACTAACGATATACTTTTTTGTTTTGTTATCAATATATCTAAGAAGTTTTGTGTCCTCGTTGGTGGCTACCAACAAAAGACCTGTTGCAAGAGGGTCTAAAGTACCAGAATGTCCTACTTTTCTAATTCCATTATTCCTCGCAAAATTTCTGATTGCTTGAAATGAGGACTCACCTTTACTTTTTTTAATTAAATAAAACATTAATAACCAAATTTCTTAAGTTGTTTTTCATCATCAACTCATTTTTTAGCTTCTTTAACATTTAAATTAAGGACAATCGGCGTATCAAACTGTGCTGCAATTTTCTTTCTAGCAAGTTGACCAATTTTCTTGATCATTTTTCCACCAGCACCGATAACCATACCTTTTTGTGAATGTTTCTTAACATAAATTACTGCATTAATTTCAATATGCGTTTCATCTTCAAGAAATTCTTGGACTTCAACGGCAATTGAATGTGGTAATTCTTCGTGTAAATTTAAGATTGCCGACTCTCTTATGATTTCTTTAGCTAAAAACCTCATTGTTTTATCTGTTATAAAGTCTGGATCGAAATAGTAGTTATCTTCTTTTCCGTAGGTTTTTATCAAATTAATTAAAGACGTAATTGAGTCATAGTTTTCAACAGAGGTTGATACAACTTGCTCGAACCCTCATTCTTTTAGCTTTTCAATTTTTTGGATTAATAATTCAGGTGTTTTTCTGATTTTGTCAATTTTAGAAACAACAGCAACTTTGTTTTTTAAAGATTTTATTTTTTCTAAAATTAACTCATCACCTTTTCCTATTTCTTCATCAGCAGAGGAAAGGAATAGCACAAGGTCGTTTTCTTTTGATGCATCAAATGCAGATTCGTTTAATTGTTCACCTAATTTGTTAAGTGGTTTATGAATACCAGGTGTGTCCACAAAAACTATTTGGCTATCTTCGTCAGTATAAACTCCTGTTATTTTATCTCTTGTAGTTTGTGGTGTATCAGTTACGATTGATAGATTGTAAGAAAGTATTTGATTTAAAAGTGAGCTTTTGCCAACGTTTGGCCTTCCAATAATAGCCACAAAACATACGTTTGTTTTATTTTGATTCAAAAAGAGTCTCGTTTCTTACTGCAAACGGAACCATTTCGGCAACAGTTGTTTTTCTTACTTTCTTACCATCGTATGAATATTGATAAATAATTGCATCATCTGGCATAAATTCAACCATTACTTGTCTACAACCTGCACAAGGACTTATTACTTCATCATTTAATTTAGAAATAATATGAATTTCTTTAAAATCTCCAACTTTACCACCGTAAGCTACTGATCCAAAAAGAGCTGATCTTTCAGCACATAAACCAGACGGAAAGGCTGCATTTTCAACATTAACACCATAATACTCTTTTCCTTGAGAATCGATCGCTATTGCTGCAACAGCAAATTTAGAATAGGGAATATATGATAGCTCTAACAAGCTTTGTAATTTTTTAAATTCCATGTTATACCTAACTTTCTCTTGTAATTTTTAGTGGGTCAAAAATTTCATCAACTATTTTATTCATTTCTTTTCTTTCAGATTCTTCTTCATGATCATAACCCATTAAATGCACCAAACCGTGTGTAAATAAGTAGCAAAACTCTCTTTTAGGACTGTGACCAAACTCTTCAGCTTGAGAAAGAATTTTTTCATAACTTATATAAAGTTCCCCTAAATGTCTAAAAGGCAATTTGGCATAAATCTCAGAATCACCAAGATCAAAAGATAACACATCTGTGGCGTAATCTTTACCTCTGTGAACTTTATTAAGTTCTCTAATTTCCTCGTTATTGATGATGACTAAATCTACTTCTAAGTCTTGATTAAAGGAAAAATAGTTTCTTAGATTAGATAGAATTTGGTTAGTTTCAAGTTCTCATTCAAATTTATAATCTGTGTTATTTTCTACATTAACTAAAACACTGTTTAAATACATATCTTAATTTTACTTTATATTCACAAATATAAATAAAGATACAACTTCTTCCCACATTTTTTTAGTGCTTTTCAGCACAAAAATGCTATCTTCATACTTAACCAAATGATTTTTTATTTTTTGTGTTGTATCGACGTAAAAAAATCCATCCTTTTCATAGAAACCAGATAAATTCATCTTTTCTACACCTGAATCTGTTTTTATGGCTATATCAACGTTATCTTTGTAGAAGTTATCCTTAAAACAAAGGTATAAATTTTCCTTGTCAACATAAGTTTTTACTTTTGTATAGTATGTTGCTCTTGTGTTTAATAAAATGTAATACAAAATAATTACGAACAGTATCAAAAGTATAGCGATAAAGCTAATTGTTAAGTTTTTCAAAGTCAAGGACTTTGTATTTTTTGGCAACGTATTTTCCACTGTGATTTACCTCAATAAAAATTGCATCTTTTTGCTCATAACGAATGCACTCAACCAAAAACCTGACCACCTTTTCTTCTAACCCATCTAAAACTTCATCTAGCAAAATATAGTTATATTTAGATAATATTAACCTCAAAATCTGAATAAATCTACGCTGCCCTAAAGATATGTTGCTTGCATTATCAATTAAATTTTTATCTAGATTTAGTCCTATAAACTCAAGAACATATTCGACATTATATTCTTTTAATTTAGATAAAACAGTATCTTTATTTTTCTCCGAAACATTCATAAGATACTGTAAAACAGTCTGATTTGGTATATACTCATCTGAAAAAATCGAAGTTATTTTGCTTTTAAACACGGGAGTTAAAACACTTCCAAAATCAGGAACTATCTTTTGAGCTAAAACCTTTAAAAATGTTGTTTTACCACAACCATTAGGTCCTTTGATAATTAGATTTTCTTTTAGCTCTATTTTTTTACACTCGAAAAGTAATCTTTTATCTCTTTTAAAATAAATATCTTTGAGCGTAAGATACTTATCACTGCTTTCTACCCTATGCTTTTCTTGATTTATATCATTTTGTAAATCAAGAAACAACTCCTTAGATTTTCTAAAATCTTTCAAATCACCAAAAACACATACCAGCTTTAAAATAGGCATCAAAAGTAAAGAAGTGTTCATCACGAAAAACAACAACATTTCACTTGAAATTAAATTTTTTCAACTCAAAATACAACCTATAAAAAATATAACGATTACACTCAAAATTTTCATAAACTCTTCAAACTTCCCTTTTAAAATAGTTTGTTGACTTAATTTCAAACTAAGTTTTAAAAGCTTGTTTTGTGTATTTTTAAAATTAAACAAAACTCAGTTTCTATAAGTTTTTGTACTTACGTTTTTTGAAAAAAACATGAGATCTAAAAAATTTCTTTCATACACTTTAGTACTTTCTATAATTTCGTAAAACTTCTTTTTGATCTTGTATCTGAAAAACAAGCCTCCAATAAATAAAACAAAATACAAAGAAATCAAAACACAGAAAAGTGGGTAACTCACAGACAAACAAACAACTAATCCGAAGAAAAACGTCAAAACGTTCGGAAGATGCTTAGCAATTATTCTGCCTTGGATTTCAAAAAATTTGCAAGTTTCTTCTAAGTTTTTCTTTATATCAAATATTGACTTACCATTGACAAAACCATTGTTTGTTTCAAGGTGGCTTTTTAGATAGCTATTTACAAACGCTTCGTATCTTTTTGTAGAAATGTGTTTTGATAACGTTTCTTTTACCGTTTCTAATACCAATGTTATTAACAATATGGCTAAAACTATCGAGCAACTTTTAAATAAAGTTTCAAATGAAAACGTGTTAAAAGTAAATTTAATTGTGTATCTCAAAAAAATAGGTATCAAGAAAGTAGGTAACGAGCATAATAATCCTATAAATAACTCAAATAAGTTTATTGTAGGTATCCCGTTCCTTTTGATATTCTTTTCAGTCAAATTTTGGTTCTCAAAACATATGACGATGTTTTGATAAGTTTTTTTAAACTCGTCATTAGATATCGTCAAATAACCTAGTGCAGGATCAAATATTTTCGTATTGTATTTATGTACTTTTAACAAAATAATCATGTGCATTAGTTTATCTTTTTTTACCAAAACTGCTATAGGAAGCAATTTTTTGTTGATTTTTAAGAGATTATCAAAATCAGCGTCAAAAAATGACGCTTTTAATCCATTTTTCTTAGCAACTTTCGAAAACTCTTTTAAATTTATGCCTTCATCTTTATATTCAACACCTTCCTTTAAACACGAAATCGGAACGTTTTCGTCTTTAATTAGATTTATAAAATAACTAAGAACGCTCAACGAACAATCAAGCGAGTTGTATTGTTTCATCATTTCTTATTTGTTATAATTTTTAAAATACATATTAAATTGGATAAAAAAAGGAAAAAATGGACAAAAAAAATAATGTAGTTGCTTTTTCAAGTGATCATGCAGGTTTTGAACTAAAAGAAAATTTAAAACAGTTTTTTATCGAAAAAGGCTATGAAATAGTGGATTTAGGACCTTCAAACGGTGTTGACTCTGTCTCATACGCTGAGCAAGGTAAAAAATTATCTGATTACATGACAGAAAATGGTGTTGAAAAAGGAATAGCTGTTTGTGGCACTGGTTTAGGTATTTCTTACGCACTAAACAGACATAAAGGAATAAGAGCAGCAAGAGTAACATCGGTTGAAGATGCACACCTAGCAAAGCAACATAATAACGCAAACGTACTTGTTTTTGGTGGAAGGCAAGTTTCTGGTGATTTTGCACGAGAAATGACACAAGAATGATTAAACACTGAATTTGAAGGTGGCAGACACTTATCAAGAATTGAAGAATTAGATAAATAAAAACTAAGCATTATAGCTTAGTTTTTTTTCATATTGGTCTTTTTTACAGGCTTTTTTGTTTTTTTCTTTTGCTGTTTTTTATTATTGTTTACTGAAACTGTTTCAAGCAACTTATCTGTTTCTGCAAGTTTTTTATAGTAAGTTATATTTTTATCATCAAAAATATATTTATAACCATCGTACATAGTAATAATGTCTGAAAGTTGCTTGTAAATTAACTCTTTTAGTTTTTGTGGGTAATTAAATTTCTTGCTGTTTGCAAAAAATTCTTCCCTGTCTACGATTTTTAAATCTTTGAAAGGATAAACTTTAACGTCTAAATCATAGTCAATGAATTTTATTGTTTCATCCTCAAATATAGGTGTTGAAGCTAAATTTATATAATAATGATTTCCATCTTTTTTAATTGTTATGATGGCATTGAACAGATGCTTTTTAGAAAATACTCAAATAACTGGTTCTCTATAAACTCAACCTTTATTTTCTAGTTCTGTTACTTTTGTTTTATGCATAAAGCAAACAAGGTTTTTGTCATCAGCAAAAATTACTTTAGCCTTGTTTCATTGTCGATATAGTTTTCCGTCGTATTTATATGCTTGAATTTCGACAATTTGACCAATTCTGATTTTCTTCAACGAGTCAAATCTCATATGTATCCAATCTCTTACAGAATCCTTTCAATTATAAAACAAATTAAATGCAAAGGACTAAAAAAGCTTATTTATCGAATAAATAAACTTTATTATCGATTTTTTTGAGATAAACGATACTTGATTTTTCAGATGTTAATCTTGAAAAACCTTCTTCGTAATTGTTAGGCAAATTACCTTCAGGTAATGATATATTGTCGATTAATTCACCATCTTCAATAACATTATTATTGTTTATATCATCCCAAAACTGGATATTTTTACTTTTGTCAATCAAGGTATGGTCTATATACTCTTTAGTGATATAAGAAGCATATTCTGGCTTAGGTGCTAAAGCGTTTCCGTATTCTGAAAATTTTGAGAAAAAGTAATCAGTATTTCCTGCAAAGAAATTGACATAATTCTTTTTAATATCTGCTTTTAATTTTGATCCATCTTTACCTGTAAATAAGATAGATTTGATATTTTGATCTCATTTAACATAACCTAAAAACTTGATATTCTTCGAATCCGAAGAATATGATCTTTGTATTCTTAATTCATCATTACCTGTAACGATAGCCGTGCTTTGGCTAAAAATTTGTGATATTCCAGAGCCATAACCCATCGCTGAAAGGAAGTTAGAATAAAATAAATACTGTCTTTCAGGTCTTGAAAAAACATTATTTGCATAAATTTGATTGTTTTTTTCTGAGACTTCTATTTGTGTAGAACCTTCTTTTAATTTGTAAATGTTATAAAGTGTTCTTAATCAATCAGATCCATATGTTGAAGGCAAAAAAGTGTAGTTATCACTTAAAAAGGGTGTGTCATTTAGCATTTCAATGCCATATCAACCTTCTTTAATTCTGAGATTATCAACTGTTTCTGAGGTATACTCAATTTTCTTTTCTTTCTGTAAATCAGGATTGTAAGCAAATTTTTGTCATTCCCTTACAATTAACTCATCAAACCCATAAAGATACTTTAGTCTTTTTTTATCATAAGAACTTGCTGCTCTATTTTCTCCAGAAAAGAAATACAGACCATTTTCAATATCTGTTTTATCATCACCATAATTAAAAAGATCTTTTAGACCATATTTTAAAAAAATTAATTTGTTATCTTCGTTTTTTTGGTCAAGCTTTACAGGCTGCTCTGTGTTGTATCCTAAAATTTCCTTAAAGTTGTCCTGAAATATTTTTAAGTTTGCTTTTAAATCCGAATCATTAGAGTTTACGACATAATAGTCTTTTAAACCTTCTATTTCAGAAATCAAATTTGATCTAGTTATATAAACATAAGCTCAATGGTGCATATATTCGTGAAAAATCGTATTTGTTAAAAATCTTACTTTTGTATCTAGTTTTAGACCTTTTTCAGCTAAAGATAAACCATTTATATTAATTTCTCTTAGCGAAGGAGCATAGGATCCTCTTTCCGTTGATTTTGTTAATCCAGGTTTATTAACATTAATCGATTTGAGTAAATTAACCTCAGACCCAAACGTACTTTTTCTCTTGAAATTGTGAGCTAATAATAACAAACCATTTTCTTTTAACAAGTATCTCGGAAATCCCTCTTCATCTTTTCCGTAACTATAATCATTAAATCGAACACCTGTGTAGGGGTCGTTGTATGAAATATAATTGATACCCTTATCGGTTTTTTTGTATTCAAAATTCGCCTCACTGAATTCGGGAATTTTTCTTGCTATCTCAATCTCATCACCAAACAACTTTTGTCATTTTTCATCTTCTAAAAAAACAAAACTTCTGTTTAGCAAATTTGAAAATTCATGATCGTAATTATCGGCTAATTTATTAATTTTCAATGTATTTTCAGGTTCTTTTTCCTTTTTTGCAAAGTGGAAATAGCTAAAAATACCTGTAGATACACCTGCTATCACTGGTAATGTAAAAAATAGTAAAACTTTATGTCATGTTTTAAATCTGATTTTTTGCATTTTTTAATTATAAACTTCAGGATCTTTTAAAAAGGAAAATATGGAAAAAACTGGAACTTTTCCAAAATCATATTTAGCAGAACTATAATTTAATTGACAAGTTAATCGGAGGTGTCTATGTATAAATATAAAGCAAAATTATTGTCGAATGGAGAAATAATTGCTGAAGCAAATACATTACCAGACTTAGAAGGTTTAGTTAAAAAATTCAGAAGAGGTCAAAAGTATGGTGAACACACCAGATTAAATGAAAAGATTGAAATTATTCACATCGAAAGAGATAATTTAAAAGGAAGAAGATTCTCAAAACAAGACGTTATAAAAGTAGTTTAATTTAAAAAATATTTATGTAATTAATTTATAAAGCGACGCGTGTCGCTTTTTTCTTTGATTTAAAAAAATAATTTTCAAAAAATTTTTATTTTTTTCTTGGTTATTTGTTTTTTTCGTGCTAAAATAATCTCGGTAGCAATAGCGAGAGGGTGCACCTGATACCATTCCGAACTCAGTAGTTAAGCCTCTTAGTGCCGACGATAGCAGAGATGTGAAAATAGGGAGCTGCTCTTTTTTTATTTTTTTTGCAGGCTTTTGAGCCTGCTTTTTCTATTCCTTTTTGCCAAATTTGGTAAAATTTTAATATATTTATATATTAAAATAATTTTCAAAGCGTGGAGGGTTTTATGTCGCAGGAAAAAGATAAAAAATTAAGCGAAGAATCTTTAGTATCAAGCATAAATGAAGATTTTGAATACGAAGAAGAAAGTAGATTAGTTTTTAAGAAAAAAGAAAAAAAAATAATCGAAGAGCCTGAAGAAGTTGCTCCACAAAATGATGAAAACTACAAAGTTTATTCACAAATAATCACATCAGAAACAGATGGCCTTAAGCCTGTCTTGGTTGATAATGAGGTTAGATCTTCATTCTTAGAGTATGCTATGAGTGTTATCGTTTCGCGTGCATTGCCTGACGCAAGAGATGGTTTAAAACCTGTACATAGAAGAATTCTTTTCGATATGTTGGAATTAGGTATCACACATTCTAGTCAACATCGTAAAAGTGCCCGTATTGTTGGGGATGTTTTAGGGAAATACCACCCACACGGTGACTCATCAGTTTATGGTGCAATGGTACGTCTTGCTCAAGATTTCTCAATGAGATATCCATTAGTTGATGGACACGGTAACTTTGGATCAATTGACGGTGACGAAGCAGCTGCTATGCGTTATACAGAAGCAAGAATGAGTAAACTTGCTGGCGAATTATTAAACGGAATAAAGAAAAATACAGTCGATTTTGTTGATAACTACGACGCTTCAGAAATTGAACCAAGCGTTTTACCATCAAGATTCCCTAACTTGCTAGTTTCTGGATCTTCAGGTATCGCTGTTGGTCTCGCAACTGAAATACCACCTCACAACCTTGCAGAAACAATCGATGCAACAATTGCATACGCAAAAAACAAAGATATTACAGTTTCAGAATTAATGGAACACATTAAAGGACCTGATTTTCCTACTTCTGCAATTATTCTTGGCAAAAAAGGAATTATTGACGCATATGAAACAGGGAAGGGTAAGGTTGTAGTTAGATCAAAAACAAAGATCGAAGAATTTGCAAACGGTAAATCTAGAATTATTGTTACAGAAATACCATACGCAATTAAAAAGACAACTATTATCGAAAAAATTGTAGATCTTCACAAATCTAAAGTGGTTGAGGGAATTTCTGAGTTAAGAGATGAATCTAACCGTGACGGAATCAGAATTGTTATCGATATTAAAAGAAACCACAACCCACACATCGTTTTAAATAAATTGTTACAAAAATCACCTTTACAATCAAACTTTAACGTTAACATGGTTGCTTTAGTTAATGGTGAACCTAAAATTTTAAACCTAAAAATGGTTTTAGATATTTATTTAGAACACCAAAAAGAAGTTGTTACAAGAAGATTACGTTTTGATTTAGAAAAAGCAGAAGAAAAACACCACATTCTTTTAGGTTTAAGAATTGCAACATCAAATATTGATCGTGTAATTAAAATAATCAGAGGATCAAAAACAGATGCTGAAGCTCAAGAAAAACTAGGAATAGAATTTAGTTTAACCGAAAAACAAACAAAAGCTATTCTGGACATGAACTTGAGAAGATTAACTGGTTTATCAATTGAAAAAACCAACGAAGAAATTTCTGAACTAGAAAAAGAAATTGCTTACTACAAAGGTATTTTGGAATCATCACAAAAATTAATAGATTTAATCATTGAAGAAATGACAGAAATTAAAGAAAAGTTTAGCGATAAAAGAAGAACCTTCATTGATGAAAATGGAATTGGTTCAATTTCAGAGGAAGATTTAATACCAAGAAAAGATATTATCATCACAACAAGTACAAAAGGTTATGTAAAAAGAACGCCTTTAGATGAGTATCAAACACAAAGAAGGGGTGGAATTGGTTCAAATTCAATGAAAACGTATGATGACGATGATGTTGCGAATATTCTGCAAACAACAACTCATACAGATCTTTTAGTTTTCACTAATTTAGCACGTGTTTACAAATTAAAAGCATATTCAATTCCTGAAGGATCGAAACAAAGCAAAGGAACTCCTTTTGTTAACTTGATCCCTAACCTAAACGAAGATGAAAAAGTTATTTCAATGATCACGGTTGATAACTACACAGAAGATTCTTACTTAACAACAGTTTCTCAAAAAGGTATTATTAAAAAAACAAAATTGTCAGAATACGAAAACATCAACAGAAATGGTAAATTTGCTTTCGGACTTAAAGATGGAGATAAATTATCTCAAGTCTTTATCTCAGGAGATAATAGTGTTATTATCGTTGCAAATAACGAGAAAAACCTTGTTATGTTCAAAGCTGACACAATTAGAGCAATGAGTAGAACAAGTGCTGGTGTAACAGCGATCAAACTAGGTGAACACCAATACGTTTCGACAGCATCTGTCGATTCAGAAGGTGAATATATCTTAACAATCGGAAAAGAAGGATACGGAAAAATAACACACAAAGACGACTTTAGACTAACTAGGCGTGGAGCTAAGGGTGTTACTGCTATCAATTCCGAAAAAGCCGGAGCTCTTGTTTTTGCTAAATTTGTTAACCCTTCAGACGAAGCGATGATCATCACGGAGTCTGGTTTAACAATCAGAACTTCAATTTCTAACATTAACGAAGTATCAAGAAATTCTAAGGGAGTTAAAATTATTAACCTTAGAAAGGGTGATCAAATTTCAAGCGTCGAAATCATAAAAGACGCAACTCAACAAGAAGAAGTTCAAGAATAACCTGCATTGCAGGTTTTTTTCACACTTTAGGGTTAATACAATATAAATCAGATTAAAGTAAAATTTATATTATGAGCGAAAAATACAGAAGTTACTGAGTTAAATACTACAACAACGATTCAAAACACAACAAAAATGTCGAAGCTATCTTTTCAAACTGAGAAAATAATAAAGACGACTTTTTGAAATCACCCAAAATCACAAACGAAGGTATTGAGTTTAGTCTTGATTTTGGATACTCAAACTTAAATCCCTTGACAATTGATTTAATAATCACTAAAATTATGAAATTGCAAAACAAACACGGTAAGATCTTTCTTGCTGTAGAACAGGGAGTTTCATCAAAAATTAAAGATAATATTGTAAGAATATTGAAGCAATATGGTAACGCAGTTTATGCTTATAGCGAAAGTGATAAATACTCTGAAATCAGCGTAAGACAAGCGTTCCTTGCGACAGAATTTGTGGGTGGTTTTTATATCCATAAAAACATAACCACAAACAAATGAAATTTAAAGGTTTTTAACTCAACGGGTAACTTAGTTTCAATCGATTCTTTAAAAAAACTAGTTTCAAATTTAAACGAATTTTTCCCAGTGATTTCGTACCATTCAGAGTATAAAATCAACGAACTAAGTTTAAACAAAATAACTTCACACTCTTATCAAAAATTAGATCCTTTTAACTATTTTTCGAATTTTAATCCAATTAAACCACTTTCTGTTTATATAAACTCAAAAGATAATCATTTAAATTTTGTTTTAGATTTAGCTTTTAAAAATTCTAAAATTTCAATCGATACACCTTTAACCAAGAAAAGTTTTTTTACTAAATATGACTATAATATAGACATAAACAAAGATCAGTCAATATCAATCACTTATAAAAAAGGTCTTTCAAAAATTGAAGTTAAGCAGGATTATCAAGTTTTTTTCTTTCTCGAAACCATGTTTTCGATATGAAAGGATAGACTTGATTCAATAAATAAAGTTGCAATAACTCCTGAAGTTTCTGAATTTATAAAACAACACATAGAAAACTTAGACTTAACTCTTGTTTCTGAATTTAATCTTCATAACGAAAATGAAGTGGTTTGGTCTTTTGGACAAAACACATTCAGCTCAGGTTTAGCATTTAATTTTTGCCGTGATAACATTACATTCTTGATGTTTTTAATAACAATATTAGCTCAATTTAAAGATAACGACCTACTTGAATATAAAATTAACTACGTTGAGTCTAATTTTGACAAATATGACTATATAACAGATGATTTTAGATTTGATATCAGTTTGATAGAGGAGTTTAAAAACGTTTTTATAGTCGGCCAAAACTTCACAAAGCAAACTGAAATTTCGAACGTTGAAAACATCTATACAGACCACAAAAAGATTTATTACTTACAAAAAATAACACTATCAGATGGTTCATATGTAAAAATATGATTTGACAAAAAAACTAACAAATTAACTCTTAAGATCGAAAGCAAAAAAGTTCATTTATCTAAAATTAAAAATGCAGCAAAATTACACCAAGTTTACAACAGAGCTGAAGAAGCTATAGCAACAATAATGAAACGGTTAAAGGTTGTTGAACAAAACTAAAAAAACGCCAAGGGGCGTTTTTAATTTGCTAGCGATTTTTTGATTGCGTCCACTTTGTCTAGTTGCTCTCAAGTAAAGTTTTTTTCACTTCTTCCAAAATGTCCAAAATAAGCTGTTTTTGCATAGATTGGTTTTCTTAAATCTAATGATTTAATAATTCCTTTAGGTGTTAAGTCGAAGTTTTCATTTATTGCCTTTAAAATTTGTTCATCGCTATATTTAGATTTACCAAACGAATTTATAGAAATCGAAACAGGTTCTGCCTTACCGATAGCATAAGCTAGTTGAATTTCTATTTGATCAGAAACACCAGCTGCAACAAGGTTTTTAGCAATTCATCTAGCTGCATAAGCTGCTGAACGATCAACTTTAGTTGCATCTTTTCCAGAAAAAGCACCACCACCATGGTGAGCATATCCACCATAAGTGTCAACTATTATTTTTCTTCCTGTTAATCCTGTATCACCAACAGGTCCACCGATAACAAAATTTCCTGTCGGATTGATTAAGATTTTTTCAACTGTTTCAAAGCCATATTCATTTAAAACACTCATGATGATTTGTTCTTTAACAAAACTCTCAAATTCTTCTCTGATGTATTTTTCTTTGTGTTGTATCGACATTAACACTGTATCAATTTTTGTATTTTTTTCATCAG
The DNA here is from genome assembly GCF_019720735.1 of Mycoplasma sp. Ms02. GTDB lineage: Bacteria > Bacillota_I > Bacilli_A > Mycoplasmatales > Metamycoplasmataceae > Mycoplasmopsis. The sequence continues at coordinate 528,552 of NZ_CP081302.1, forward strand.
TGTAGTCGACCGTAACCTGTGATTTCATATCAGCTCCTGCTCACTTAAAATCACCAGAAACACGTAGTTTTTCAGCTCTTTCAACTAGTTTGTGAGCTAAAGTAATAGCTAAAGGCATGTAATCTTTAGTTTCATTTGTTGCGTATCCGAACATAATCCCTTGATCACCAGCTCCGATTTCTTCGTTTTCTTTAACAACACCCATCGCGATGTCAGGACTTTGTTTTTTAATATCTGTGATGAAGTTTAAATCATAAGAAAAATAACCCAAAACTCTCAATACATTCTGTGCAATATCTATAACATTTACTTTTGCAGAAGATGAAACTTCACCTGCAATAACGATGTTGTTGCCTGAAGCTAAAGTTTCGATAGCAACATGAGCATGTGGATCCAACTTTAAGTATTCATCTAAAATTGCGTCAGATATTTGATCACAAACTTTATCTGGGTGACCTCTACCTACCGATTCACTTGTGAATAATTTTTTCATATTTTGAACTCCTTTACTTAACAGCAAGGATCAAGAGTTTGCATGTTGGTTTTACCCTGACTGTCCACCTTGCTTTTGCAGGTTGGCTATGGTCTTCGCTGTCAAGCTACCATACTCTTAATGCTGTGTAATATTATTTTACTAAATTTTATTTTTTATCATAGGAAAAGAACATTCCAAAAATCACCGAACTTGTGCAAAAAAGCAAAAAAAATGAACGTAAGTTCATTAATTTTCATCTTTTGATACAACTTTGTAAAGTTGATCGTTGATTCAAATAACATCTCCAGGTCTGATTTTTGAAGATCTCCCTTCAGCTACCTTACCATTTATTGTTACTTTATTAACTTTTAGAAAACTTTTTGATTGCCCACCAGTTGATGTCTCAGAAATTTTTTTCAAAAATTGACTTAATTTAATGTATTCGCCTGTAATTTCCACTCTCATAAAACTCCTAATATCTTCTTAATGGTGAAACAATTTGTCTATTGGTTTCGTTTGTCTTCGAAACTATTAACATTATATTCTTTTTATCGTTGATCGACATGGTAATAATGTCATTTTCAAATACATTTATCGCATCTTTAATGTAATTATAATTGAAATCAATCTCAATTTCATCACCAACAAACTCAATATTTGAAGTTGAAGCTTCCGAGTTACCAATTTCACTAACTTTTGTAGAAAGAGTTAAAAGATTATCTTTAATTTTAAATTCAATTCTGCTCCCTTTCTCTTGGTTAACGAAAACTACTTTATTAATTAAGTTATTAAGTTCATTTTTATTGATTCTTAAAATGTATTTATAACTTGAAGGGATAATGTTCGTAAAATCCCTGTGCGTTGTTTCTGTAATTGGAGCTTGAATGATTGTGTTTTCATATTGGATACCAAAACGCGTTTTTGAGTAAAAAATTTCGATTTCTTTTTCTTCGATATTGTTTAATAGTTTCTTTAGGAATTTATTATCAACAGCTAATTTCAAATTAACATTTTTTGAGATTTGTACTGTTTGAGTTGCTAATCTAAAGCTATCTGTAGCTAAGAATCTTAAAATATTAGTTCCATCTGTTGACATTTGGATTGCTCTAAAATCAGCTCCCTTATCTTCTGTGGAAGCGAATTGAACACAACTAAACGCTTTTTGAAACTCTTTAGTATTAACAGTAAATTTTTCTTCATTATTAGAAAAGATTGGGACAGAATAGTCTGCATCGACTAAGTTTAACTCATAATTAACAACCTTATCTTGTAATTTGATTGTTGTTTTTTCTTTTGAAATTTCAACCATTCCATCCATTTTTTTAATTATGTTTTTTAATGTTTGAGCATTTACTAATAATGTACCTTCTTGATCAACAGTTACTTCTTGGTCATCTGTTTTAATTACATGTTTTGCTGACATCAAACCATCTGTTCCGTATATAGTAATACTCTCAAATCTAACATCAAAAAATAAACTTTTGAAAATTGATGCTGAGTTTATTGGATCTGTAAATTTTGAGACAAATTCAACTGCCGAATCTATAATTTGTTTTTTAATTGAAATCCTCACGATTAACCTCGCTTTAAATATATTATATTTATATATTGTTTAAATGTTAATAACTAATAAAAACTTAAAATATTGGTAAAAATTCAATACTTTTTTTATTTTTTATAGTTTTTTCGTTGTTGATAAAATGTTATTTGTAACTGAATATCTTACTATCTAAATTTTCAATATCCGACATTAAGAATTTATGCTCTTTTTCTAATTTCTTAAGAGCCACCACAACCGTTGAGTGATCTCTCCCGAATATTTTTCCAGTTTCCTCGAATGATAAATTTAAATGCTTACGAACTAAATACATTGCAACCGTTCTTGCTTGAACAAACTCTTTTTTACGAGAAGTGCCAAGCATATCTTTTTTGTTGATTTTGTAATAATTCTTGACATCATCAATAATTAAATCAGGTGTTAAATTTGTTTTATCTTTTGTAATGTTTTTGAAAATGCTTTCAACCATTGTGATTTGACTTTTAGCCTGTGTTATGGACTTTCAGAAAATTGTCAAATTGTTTACAGCTCCAGTTAGAGATGTAATTGAATTTATGTTGTTTTTTACAATAAATTGCTTACTCTGATTATCTAACATCAATGGATCCAACCCTCTTTTTTGAAGCATAAAATCCAGAATTGATAATTGTTGCTCAAAATCAGGTCTTTCCATTGTTAACTGCACACCCGAAACTAGACGGTTGATGATTTTTTGATCGAATAGTGATTTTAGTTTCTCAAGTGAAAAGTGAGATATTGTAATTGTTCATTTTTTGGCGTTTTGTCTTTCATCTAAGATTTGGTAAATAAACTCATTTGTTTTTATTTTTTTACCTTTTGCATAAAATTCAAAATCATCAAAAATTAAAAAATCGGCGGTTTTATAATAGTCTTTTATTTCTTTTAGTTTTTTTTGATTATTTTCAAGATAAAGTGCAGGAATTTTTTCTGATAACTCATCTCCATTTATATAAACAGTAGATAAATTGTGTTTTAATGATTCCTGACCAAAAGCATGAACTAAATGTGTTTTACCAAAACCAGTAGGTATATTTAAAAACAAGTTATAAAAATTGAAATTATCACCTTTTGCAATTTTCTTTAAAAAATCAACAATTATGAAATTGTACTCACCAACATGAAGATTTTCAAAGGTGAAGTCGTTGTTGAAAAGTGACCTTTTTGTTGTTTTTGTAACTTTAATAACTTTTTCATCTTCGTGCTCTTTTTTAGACTTAATTTTTATCGTTTGTTCTTTTGCGTAAGCCACTTCATAAACGTTAAAGTTGACCAACTTGTATTCCATTGATTTGTCGTAAAAAATAGCAATTGCTTTTTTTATTTTATCTGATGCTAGTTTTTTTGCCTTTTTAAGTTTTGTGTCGTCAATTGGTAATTGGATATAAACCACACCCTCAACCACACCCTCCAAAACCAAATTTTTAAAAAAGGTATTAAAGATCATTGAGTCATCAATTTGATTTTTTAAAACCTCTTTAAATTGGTTTGAATCTTTAGTTAATTTATCGTTTTTTTTATTTTCTGAACCGTATTCAATCATATATATAATTTTAGCAAAATAAAGATCTTTCTTTATTGTTGTTATTTTTGTTTATAAATTTATTTTTAACAATCTTAAAATAACAATTTTATTTAATTTATTAAATAATAATAATTTAACAATTTATTTATTAACCATAAAAAACGATATTTTTTCAATTGTTAATAATGTTATTTATTAACTTTAAAATATTTTTAATTTATCTAAAGAAATTATCATAGTTTAATAAAATTTAATAATAATGAGACAAGAAAGAGGAAGATTCGTAAATTACATAAAAGGTGGACCTGAGCAAAACTGATGTCTTGCTTATTTTCGTGCTGATAAACCAGCAAATTCCAAATTGATCACCGTGTATGCGAGCAAAAACGTTCCAGAGTTAAATGTTTTTTACGAGGTAGATTTAGACCAACAGAATACAGGAACTTATAAACTTGTCAATCTAAAACAGGTTCAACCTGAGAACCAAAAAGATATAAAAAAAATTCTGACTAAACTGGGTGTAAATAAAATTTCAGTTAAAGTAATTTGTGAAAAATATGACGACGATTTTGATACCTTTGAAAGAAAAGTTTTCGAAGGAGATTCAGAATTAATCACTATTTTGAGTGAAGCAAAATTTTCTGAACTTAGAATTTCGCTTCAATGTCTCAAAGAAGATGATTTGTTTGAAAAAACAGGACTACTTGCTTTAGCTACAAAAATAAGAAAGAAAGTTTTGAATAACGAAAATAGTCTTTTGTCAATTGAGTTGCAAAAAATCAACATTTATATGTTATTTATAAAATATAAGATTCAGTTTGATGAAATAGAATCTCTGATCACTGTCTTGCAACTACCTTTTAAACTTGTTCAAAGAAATTGTGCACTCATTTTTAAGGTTATTGATGAAAGGTTAAAAAGGGATAATAGCACTTTATTTTTCATGAATGAAATAATCAGAGATTGTAATATGTCTGAAAATGATTTTGCAGAAGCTTTGAATTTGGGTATTAAAGAAGAAGTTTTTGCTCTTGTAGAAAAAGAGTTTGCTAGAGATAACAATCAAAAAGTTAACTTAACAATGATCACTACTAAAGAAATTTTGGAAATGGAAGAGTATGTTGCGTACAGAATTAATAAATTAAATCTAAACAAAATTTCGAACTTAAGCTATCAAGAATCCGAAATATTAGATTTGGATGAAGATCAAAAAAAAGCGTTTGTGTCTAGTGTACAAGAATCTATGGCAATTATTTCAGGATCACCTGGATCAGGTAAAACGCACGTGATCGGAAAGATTTTTAGCAACCTTACAAAACAAGGGTTTAAAGATAATCAAGACTTAATGATTCTAGCACCAACAGGAAGAGCTGCTTCAAATATAAGTATGAAAATTGGTGCTGTTGCAAAAACGATTCATTCGTTTTTAAAAATCGATACTGATGATGCAGCAATTGATTTTGATAACCCAGTTTTCAAAGATTTAAAAGTCTTAATAATTGATGAATTTTCAATGGTGAACTTAAGAATTTTTTACTTACTTTTAAGTGCTTGTCAGAACTTAGAAAAAGTTATTTTAGTTGGTGATGCAAATCAACTTCAAGCGATTGGAAATGGTAATTTGTTACAAGACATTTTAACTTCTGAAACTATAAAACAGATATTTTTAAAAACTAACCACCGTTCTGAATATGAAGAAATACCAGAATTTTTTAAAACAATCATTGATCAAAAAGACACGTATGATTTTACTAAAAGTGACAATGTTGTTTTTAAAGACGTACCTTTAGAAGATTTTGTGACAGAGGTTGCTGCTGAATATATCGAAAAAATAAAAGAGTATGGTTCAGATAATGTTATGGCTCTTGTTCCAATGTACAAAAACGCCTATGGTATAGACGAAATAAACAAAATAATTCAAAATAAAATAAATCCTAAAGGTAAAGTAGTTTTAGAAAAGAAGGTTTTTGACACCACGATTGATTTCAGGGTCAGAGATCGTGTTATTCAAACAGAAAATGACTACGAAAAAAACGTATTTAACGGTGATATAGGTGTAATTCAAGATTTTTATAAAGATTCAAGTGATAAAAAAATAAAAATAATAGTTAGATTCGAACCGAACCATTTAAGTTCTGGAGAACCTAGGGTTCTGTCTTATACAGAGGCTGCTTTCAAAAAACAAATTAATCTTGCTTATGCAATTTCTGTTCATAAATTCCAAGGTTCAGAAGCAGATTGTATAATTTTTGGAATGATAAAACCACATGATTTTATGTTAACTAAAAGATTGGTGTATACAGCTACATCAAGGGCTAAAAAGAAATTAATCATAATTGGTGATTATCAGTATTTCAAGGACAAAACTTATAGAAATATAAACCAAGAAAACCCTATTTTTACAAGGTTAGAAGATTTAATTGAATAAGTTATAAAATATAAATAACGAAATGAGGAAAAGATGCTCAATTTAAAATATGTTTTAGAAAAAGAAGAACTTGTGCGTGAAAAACTAAAAAACAGAAATTTTGATATTTCTGTTTACGAAAAAATGTTGGAACTAGCCAAAAAACGTGGTTCTTTAATGTTTGATGCTCAAAACAAGAAAGCCGAATTGTCTAAATTGTCAAAATTGTTTGGTGAATTTAAAAATGACGCTCAAAAAATTAAAGAAATCAAGGATCAAATCACTTCTATAAAAACAGAACAAGAAACTTTAGAAACACAGGCTAACAACCTAAATGAAGAGCTTGAAAAACTTCTACACACAATTCCGAACATTGCTTTAGATGAAGTGCCTGTAGGTAAAGATGAAGAAGAAAATGTTGTTTTATCTACAAGAGATCAAATTGGTAGAGGCTTAGTTAAAAATGTAAAACCTCACTATGAATTAGCAAAAGATCTAAAATTGTTTGATCTTGAAAGAGGAGCTAAATTAAGTGGAAGTCGTTTTATTTTATTCACACAAATGGGAGCTAAATTAGTTAGAGCTTTAATGAATTTCATGTTAGATTTACACGAATCAAAAGGTTATACAGAAATTCTTCCACCTGTTCTTGTAAAATCTGAAATGCTTTTTGGTACAGGTCAATTACCAAAATTTGAAGAAGACTTATTCAAAGTTAAAGACTGAAATTTATACTTAATTCCAACTGCTGAAGTACCTTTAACAAACATTTATAACAATGAAATTCTAGATCTCGAAAACCCAATTCGTTTAACAGCGTTCACAGAATGTTTTAGATCAGAAGCAGGTAGTTCAGGTAAAGACACAAAAGGAATTATTAGACAACATCAATTTAAAAAAGTTGAATTAGTTAAAATAACATCAGAAAAAGATGCCATGACTGAATTCAACTCAATGTTAGATGATGCAAAAGATGTTTTAGAAAAATTAGAAATTCCTTACAGACAGTTACTTTTATGTACAGGAGACACAGGTTTCTCATCACGTAAAACCGTAGATTTAGAGTTGTGATTACCTAGTGAAGAAAGATTTCGTGAAGTTTCTTCTGTAAGTTATATGGGTGATTTTCAAGCCAGAAGAGCAATGATTAGATACCGTAACGAAGATAAAAAAACTGAATACGCACACACAATGAATGGTTCAGGAATTGCAATCGATCGTGTTTTAGCAGCAGTTTTAGAAAATTACCAAAACGAAGATGGTAGTTTAACTATTCCTACTGTTTTACAGCCCTATATGAATAATTTACAAAAAATTGAAGCGAAATAAAAGACGCTTCTTTTTTTGTCAAAAATCAACACTAAAAGCCCTGGTTTTTAGTAAAATAAAAAAATTAAAATTTGTTTTATAATTTATAAGCATATTTTTATTAAAATTATGTTTATTTTTCAATTTAAAAAAAGGAGACAATAATGAGCAAAAGAACATACCAACCAAACAAACGTAAACACGCTAAGGTTCACGGTTTCAGAGCAAGAATGAAAACTGCTAACGGTAGAAAAGTTTTAGCTGCTAGAAGAGCTAAAGGTAGAAAATACTTAACTGTTTCTGATAAATAATGAAAAAACAATACCGACTTAAAAAAAATTGAGAGTTCGACAGGGTTTTAAAATCAAAAAATCAGTTGATAAACAAATACTTAATTGTTTATTATGTTGATTCTAAAAGTTTTAAATGTGGTCTAACATGCCCTAAAAAATTCATAAATTCTGTGGGTCGTAATTTTCATAAGAGACAACTTAGAGCAATTCTAAACGATTTAAACTTAACAGATTTAAATCACGAATTTGTTTTCATCATCAGAAAAGCTTTCATTGATGAAAATGATTTTTGAAAAAAACACAAAGCAATAGCTCAAATGTTGGAGAAATTAAAAGATGCTAAACAACAACAAAAAAAATAGATCAGAAAAGTTTAATTACTTTACGAACGGACAAGACCCTAAAGAGAAAAGAAAAGAAACCTTCAAGAAAATTTTTAAAGTATTCAAGGTTGTTTTTTTTGTTTTATTAGGTGCTTTAGCATTAACAGGGTGTATTCAGTCGTTCGCCATTAAATCATCTTCAAATGTTGGAAATGGTTTAGAGCTTTACTTAGATAAAGAGTCTATAGCTCCAAGCAACACAACATTTGTTAAAACCAAAAATGAAGTTCCTCTATCAGACGAATCAAAAATTGATCTTCCTGTATTCGTGGAAAACAGTGATGTTAACATTTATGTTAACGATAAAGAAGTGCTTGACAAATTACGTGAACAAGCACAAAGTACAGGTGGAGAATACGGTAAATACAACGATTTTTCATCTTCAATCAGATTAAAACTTACAACAGAAACTGACTACGTAAATAACTACAATGAAGCAGATCACATCAACGGTAGATTTGTTTATACAGAAAATGGAAAGTATGCATACAAAGCTAACTCTTCAACATCTTACCAACAAGTTTCAGAATTGAGTGATATTTACGTTCTTTACCCAGCTGCTTACAAAAAGCTTGATGAAAAACAAAACGTAGTTTTAGATACATCAAAAGGCGAAAAAGGAAGCAAAAAAGAAGTACTTCTTCTTAGTGGGGATGAAAATAACAGAAAAATTACAGGTTTAAGCTCAATTGCTAAAATTTCAAGTGAAGGGTTTGGAAATAATTTAAGTTTTGAAACCAACCAAGAAGAACAAAAAGCTCAAGCTAGTGCAAACGCACTTTATGCAAGAGATGTGGTTCAAATTTTATATGACAATTCAGTCGCAAAATGAGATGTGGCAAAATACTTTAATGGAATGTCTGTAAGTCAGTATATTTACAGCTTATACCAAAAATTCCTTCAAAATCCAGATAGCGAAATATCAATTACTAAAGATCAATTAGCTATTATTAATGCATACAGCGAAGTCATGTCTTCATACTTAAAATTAGCAAATGTAACAGTTGATGTTACAAGAGCTGCAGACGCTGACAATGAAAAAGATTACGCTAATAAACTTGTAAACTTTGAAATTTCATCCTCTTCACTTATTTTAAGAGGTGATTCTGCTCAAAAAGCTATTACTTCTTGATCAGAATCTTGAGGTCTAGGACCTTTCTATGCACTGCTTGTTTATCCAATTAACATGTTGACACAATCAATGCGTCAATTAATGACTACTGACTTTAGTGCCTTTGCTCCTTGAGCATCAATCTTATCGATTGTTATTGCAGTTATTGTCACAAGGTTAATTGTTTTATTAGTTACATTTAACAGTATTATTTCTCAATCAGTTCAGGAAGATTTAAGGTCTAAAAAAGCTCAAATTGAAGCTAAATACAAAAATGCTGACGAAAACAAACAATTAAAAATGCGTAAACAACAGGAAATTTCTGCTCTTTACAAAAAACACAATATTAGTCCAATGGATGCGTTGCTTACAATGATTATTTCGTTACCGATCTTTATTTCGATGTGACGTGTTCTACAGTCGATGCCAGAAATTAAATCTACTCTTTGATTAACATTAAACTTCGGTTCGACTTCATATCAAAAACTGTTGGCAGGTCAATGACAATACTTAGCGATTATTTTAATCGCCGTGATTGTTCAAGCCATTTCACAGTTCCTTCCAAAATGACTAAACAAAAGAAGAATGAAAACTCGTGTAACCATTTCTGAAATGGAAGCGCTGAAAAAATCAGAAAAAACACAAAACTACATGATGATATTCTTCTTGATTATTACAGTTATTTTAACGGCAGGGGTTCAAGTTTATTGAATTTTTGCTGGTCTATGACAAATCGGGCAAGCAATTGCAATTCATCAGTTGAAAAAAACGAAATGATGAAGATTAAAACTTGCAAAAAGATATGCCTAAAAAATAAGATAGGGAGACCTATCTTTTTTTATAAAAAAATTAAAAAAAGTCTTTGCGTTTTCTTTTTTTCGTGCTAAAATAATACAGGTAGCAATAGCGAGAGGGTGCACCTGATACCATTCCGAACTCAGTAGTTAAGCCTCTTAGTGCCGACGATAGCAGAGATGTGAAAATAGGGAGCTGCTCTTTTTTTTATTCTTTTTTTCATAAGCATAACAAAAAAGAGCTAATCTAATAGCTCTTCAAAATAAGGAAACTTATTTTCATCCAAAGAGAAAACCTTATACATTCTAAGGTTGATGTTTGGAATTTTTTTTGTCAATTTCTCAGGATTATCGTCGATTAAAACTCAGTAATCTGGGTTGGGGTCATACAAACTTTCCACTGCTTCAGAAAGTGTATAAAAATCACTTTCTTTTTGCTTAACTTCGGGATTAAACACCATCGTTAAACCATCTACTTTTTTCAAGGTTTTTTTGTTAAATTTTTTATCCGTAGTTGGCACCAGAATTTGCAAAATAATTTCGCCATTTTCACTCTTAAATTTAGGTAAGAAAGATTTATGATCATCAAAAAAAGGTACTTCAAAACGATCTGGATAATTACTAATTAAATTTAATAAATTATGAAATCTTAAGGCAACTTTTAAAGGTAAAACATCGCTAGATTTGAGTTCTTTATTTTTCACATTTTCAAGCATTTTTCCACTCAAAGAATAGATAATTTTGTGCTCTCTAGCAAGTTTGTCAAAATCATTTAAAACTGGTGCAAATTGACTATTTTTCATATCACAATTATAATGCCTTATATAGCATAATTTAATATATAATTAAAATAAAATATTTTAATTTATGCAAGGAGTTTTATGGCAAAGCAAAAACAATCTTTCTTTGAGAAATTAGCAGAAAAAAATAACAAACATGATGAAGCTCAAAAAACAACACCTAAACAAGCAAAAAGAAACAAAAAAGCATACATTCTTTTAGCTGCTCTAGGTCTTGTTGTAGCAGGAGCGATTACAATTCCGTTAGTCGTTACAAGTTTAAATGTTAAAGTTAACGAAAAAATGAATGACAGCGATGTTGTTGCTAAAATCAAAAATGCCGATGGATCAACAACAGAATTAAAAGTTTCAGAATTACTTGAAAACGTTGCAAATGCAAATTCAACAACACAAGAAAAAATTGATCAATTCTACAAACAAGTTATTTTCTATCTTTACTATTTAGAAGCTAATTCATCAAGAGAATTTCAAAGACTTTGAAACGCATCACGTTATCAAGGTGAAAGTGAAAAAACTGATATTGCACTTAAAACTCTTTCTGATGTTAAAGAATTGCAAAAATCAAAAGTCAACGACTTGAAAAGAAATATCCAGAAAAACTATGGTCTGGATAACTGACAAAAACAATTCACACAAACACTTCTTACAGACGCTTATGGTAAATCTTCAACCGAACAAGAAGCAATCGACTATTTAACATACAAAGCAGTTGAAAGAGATGCTTTAAGAAGATTTTCTGTTGATAATTTAAATCAAACATTGTTTAAAGAACTAAAGGATATAAACAGAGTTGCAAACAACGATATTTATGAGTTAGACGCTAATGGCAATACTGTGATTGATTCAGGAACAAACAAACCAAAAATTCTTGTTTCAAAAGGTTCAAAAGTGTTTCCTACATTTGAATTAAATAAAAATTATTTCGTAAACGAAGACACAAACCAAGTTATTGTTTTAAAAACAGCTTCTTACGATCAAAAAACTTGAAACGATGTCGAAAAATACGTTGAAGATTATCTAAACTCAAACAACACTTATGTTTTAAGTATGTTTTCTTTAACAGGGACAAAACCGTCAAACATCACAGGTGATTGAAAAGTAGACAAAGAAAAATTAGCAAACACATTATTCTACAGCAATATAAATAACAATGCTAAATCAAACATCGAACTAGTACAAAACTTTAAATCTCTTGAAGAATATGTTTTAAATAACGACCAAAAACAAGCTCTTACAGAGTACGAAAACTACTTAAATTTAATTTCAGTTGATGAAGAATCGGTCAAATCTAATTTAGGATCACTTGGTCTTCAAACTGCTAACTCTTTAATTCAAAATAAAAACACAGCAATCTCATTGTCAACATTAACTTCTGTTTTTGAAAGTGAAACAGAAAAACTACCAACAATTTCATTAAAAGAACTTTTCAAATTCAACTACAATGAAGCAACACAAGCAAAAATTGACCAAATTCTAGGTCAATTATCTTCAGCTTCAGAAACTGAATCTCCAGACTTAGTTCTTGAACTAAACAAGCTAATTTCAAACTACTTAGTTAATTTAAGTGATAACCAAATAAACAAGCAAGTAACAGAGATGTTTAATAAGCAATTAGTTAAAGAAGTAAACGGAGAAAAATATTGATCAGTTGCTTACAATATTGCTGAAATCGAAGGTGCTAAACTAATACCTTCAAGCAGTGGTTTATCAATTGTTAAGTATTCAAAAATCGATTCGCTAGATAAATTTAAGGAACTAATGTATAACGACCTTGCAAACCTATCACAAGGTAAAACACAATACTTCAAAACTCTAAACTATTTAGGTGAAACAGCGACTCACGCTAGAGTCGTTCAAAGTGCTTTAAACTCGGAAAGTTTCTTAAACTACATTAAGGAGCAAACAAACTCATCAACAAACGAAAAATACACAGATGAGAATTTAACAGATTTTAACAACCTAGCATCTTCTTTAATAAATGGCGAAAAGTTGTCTAAAGTTTCGGCAACATTTAAAGTTGTTGCAGATTGATTAAAAACTCAAATCAATTCAAACACTTCATACAACGTGCGGTTAAAAGATTCGCAATATCATATTGCTTATAACAAAGAAACTGGCGTATTATCAGAAGATACAGCAAAAAATGCAATTTACAACACTCTTGCAAAAGAACTAAATGCAGCAGTAAAAGGAGGAAAATAATATGAAATTCAAAAAGTCATTAACTTTACTTTCAGTACTTTCACTTTCAGCCCTACCTTTAGCTTCTGTTGCTTGTTCAAGAACAATCGATTCATCAGAAAAAATCAAACAAGATCAAGATTTGAAAAACACAGCAGTTAAAAACAATGCGAAAAACTTATTCATTGAATCAATTCTTCTTAAAGAATACAATTCAGCAAATGCTACTGAAGCAAAAAGTCTGAACGAATTGTTTGAAAAAGAAGGCTCAAAACTTTATGAAGATGCTTATTTATACTTTAAAACAGAATCTGCATATCGTTTAAGTGCTGATTCACTACACTTTTTAAACTTATTCTCGAAGTGAACACAAGCAGGAGCGTTTAGTGCTTCTGAACTTGAAGTATTACAACCATTCTTTGTTGTAGATTCTCAACCAAACGAAGAAGCTTTCAAAGTCTTATACAAAAATACAAAAATCGATTTTAGATCTTCAATTAATCAAGCTCTACTTGTCAAAAAGTACTTTGAATTAACAAAGGTTGATGATCTTAAAAAACTGGATTCTTCATACGATCAAAACAAAGACAACTATGATGCTGATCAATATAACTTAATCAAATATGTTTTAGATAAAAAACCTATTCAAAAATGAGAATATTCTTCAAATGATTTAGCCGAATTATTTTCATGAACTAACAAACAAATAAGAACTGTAGAAGATTATCAAAAATTAGTTGAAAACACTTATGAGGCTAATGAATTAGCAAACGAAGATTTACTATTTTCAAACAACACAAAATTTGAGAAAAAGTTAGGTGGATATAAAGGTATCGTTTTAAATCAAGCTTCAACATACAATCTTGATTTCTCACTTAATGCTTTAAAGGCAACAGTTCAAGACAATAACAGTGGTTTTTATTCTCAAACTGATAAAAAGCTAGTGAAAATCAACGAAGACGGAAACTTAGAATCACCAATTTCACTATACAACAGTGCTACAAAGAAACTTTCAGCAACATATGTGAATAAAATTGCTCCGATTTCAAAAGAAGAAACAATCGAAGGTGCTTCTGACAATGCTAAAAAAGTTTATTTATCATTCGATAATACAGCATACGCACAAAACATTAATAAATTATATTTTGCTTTAATACAGGCAGATTCATCACTTGCTAACACAGCATTGAAAGCGTTCGTAAAATTAGGATACAAACTTGAAACGGATAATGAAATAATCAAAGAAACACTTAAAGGATCAGACTTTATTTAATGAAAACGATTTTTGAAAAAATAATTTCAAGAGAAATACCTGCGAACATTATTTACGAGGATGACCGTGTTATAGCGTTTTTAGATGTTAAACCCGTCCAAGAAGGACATTTTCTAGTTGTTCCTAAAAACAAAGCAAATGATTTAGTAGAACAAAATGAAGATGATTACTTATACTTAATGAAAAAAGCACGTGAACTGGCAAAAGAATTTGTTTTAGACAAAGGGATTACTGGATTTAAAATGCAATCAAACATCGGTTCAAGTGCTGGTCAAGAAGTTTTTCACACACATATTCACATCATTCCATACAAATAAAGAGGTAACATGTCAACAAAATATACAGAACAAGAACAAATTAGAAGAAATAAACTAGATTTTTATAAAGAAAATAATATTGAAGCTTTTAGTTTAGCTTACGACATTGACGGAATCGAGTATAGTGATGTGCTAAAAACAAGAGCTGAAGAGTTTTCAAAAGAAGAACTTGAAGAAAGACAAATTCCTGGTGTAGTTGCAGGAAGAATTATGACAATTAGAGGTCCTTTCGTTTTAATTCAAGACTATCACGGAAAAATTCAAATGTACTTCAACAAAAAAGCTCACTCTGACCAAGCTGCTTTATTTGAAAGTTTAGATTTAGGTGATATTGTCTATGGTGCAGGTGTTTTAATGAAAACAAACACAGGTGAAATATCGGTAAAAGTTTCAAAAATTAAGCTTTTAACAAAAGCTTTAAAACCATTACCCGACAAATTTCACGGGCTTGTGGATGTTGAAGAAAGATATAGACATAGATATGTTGATTTAATTATGAATGAGGAAAGTAAAAAAACTTTCTGAACAAGAACTAAAATTATCAGCAAAATTCGTGCTTACTTTGATGAACTTGAATATCTTGAAGCTGAAACACCGTTTTTACATGATTATTTATCAGGTGCTAGTGCTAGACCGTTTACAACTCACCACAACGCTTTAGACCAAGAGTTTGTACTACGTATAGCAACAGAAATTCCTCTTAAAAAACTTTTAGTAGGTGGTTTTGACAGAGTTTATGAAATTGGTCGTATCTTTAGAAATGAAGGTATTGATACAACTCACAACCCTGAATTTACATCAATCGAGTTCTATGAGGCTTACTCAAACCTTGAAGGAATGATGAATAGAACAGAAGAGTTGTTTAAAAAACTTGCAAAAGAATTAAATAGAGAAAAAGTGATGAACAAAGGTGTCGAAATTGACTTAATGAAACCGTTTAATCGTATTGATATGGTTGATGCCGTTTCGAATGCAGTTGGAGTTAACATGCGTGAAGTGTCGATGGAACAAGCAGTTGAAATTGCCAATAAACACGGTGTTAAAGTTCAAAAGTTTCACAAATTAGGACATATTATTAATGAACTATTTGAGGAACTGATTGAAAAAACATTAATTCAGCCTACATTTGTTTACGGACACCCAATCGAAATCTCACCTCTTACAGCTAAAGGACAAGATCCCCGTTTCACAGAACGTGCAGAACTTTTCATTAATACAAAAGAATATGCAAACATGTATACAGAGCTTTCAGATCCTATTGATCAACTTCAAAGATTTGAAGATCAGTTAGAAGAAAAAAATAATGGAAATGATGAAGCAAGTGATATTGACTGAGATTTCGTTGAATCTCTTGAATATGGTATGCCACCAACAGGTGGTTGTGGAATTGGAATCGACCGTCTAACAATGCTTTTAACAGAAAAAGAGTCAATTAGAGACGTTCTTTTATTCCCAACAATGAAAAGAAAAAACAGATAAGGCGCAAAACGCCTTTTTCTATTTTTTTAGATAAATGCACAAATTTGAATAATTAAATACATATTTATTCAAATTTATTCACAATATTGCAAAAATGTTTTATAATTTAAAAGGAGTTATATGTCAGTACTTATTGAAAACCAAATTAAGGACTTGATAAAAGATAAAAAAGTTCTTAAACCAAGGGAGATTCAAGAGGCGTTTAATTTGACCTTAGCTACCACAAGAAGATACTTGTTGAAACTAGAACAGCAAAACATAATAAAAAGAAATTTTGGCGAAATAATCTATATAGAAGAAGAAAACAGCTACATTGATAGTGATGCAGTTGTCAAAATCAATACTGATGCTGAAACTAAAAAGCAAATCGCTCAAAAAGCAGCACAGTTAGTTGGTGATCATAAAACTGTTTATCTTGATGCTGGATCTTCATGTTATTACTTATTAGATTATTTACCGAAAGATTTAATTATTTATACAAATTCAATAATAAATGCACAGAGAGCAATTATTTTAGGGTTTGAAAGTGTAAATATAATCGGTGGAATGATTAAACCTACAACATATGGGATTGTAGATTTAGATTTAGAGTTCCTGAGCAAAATAACCTTTCCTATCTCTTTTATGGGTGTAAATGCAATTTCGAAAGATGGTTGCTTAATGACGCCTGAAAAAAGAGAATGTTTATCCAAAGCTCAGATTGCAGAAAAAAGCGATTTAGTGATCGCTCTTGCAGAAACTAAAAAATTTGACCGTTTATCTGTTTTTGATTTTACACCTAAAAACAAAACAGTTATAGTTGTGACCGAAGACAAAAAATTAGTTGAGACAAGTAAGTACAAAAAACTAACTATTGTATAGAAAGGTAATTATGGATTTTAAAAAGTTTTTTAAAAAAGATTTGTTTTTAAATAACTTAGAATTCCAATCAAAACAAGAAGCACTTTCACATTTTGCACAAGTTTTAGTCGAAAAAGGCTATGCTAAAGATGCAAAAACTGTTTTAGATAAAGCTCTAGAACGTGAAGGTCAATTCTCAACAGGAATTGGAAACAAAATTGCGATTCCTCACATTAGACATGATGTGATGAACCAAGGGGTTATTTTATTTGCAAATGTAAAACCAATGAACTGAGAATCACTAGATGGTCAACCAGTTGAACAAGTGTTTTTCATTGCACTAAATCAATCAGAAGGTGAAAATTCTCACCTAGAAATTATTGCTGCACTTTCTCGTAACTTCATGTCAGAGGAATTTTGTGCAAAACTAGCTAATGTCAAAACACATGACGAACTACTTGCTATTTTAGAAGCTGATTCAGAAGAAGAAAAAGCTGTTTCTTCAAACTCAGAGTACTACGATGTTGTTGCTGTTACAGCTTGTCCTACAGGAATAGCACACACATTTATGGCACAACAAAGATTAATTGATGCTGCTAAAAAAATGGGTGTAAGAATAAAAGTTGAAACACAAGGAACAGAAGGACCTAAAAACGTTTTAACAAAAGAAGATCTTGATAACGCAAAAGGAATTATTCTTGCTGTTGATAAGGCGATTGATCTTTCAAGATTTGCTGGAAGAGAAAATGTTATCGACACAGGGACAAAAGCTGTTATTAAAGATGCCCAAAAAGAAATTCAAAATGTTTTAGACAACAAAGGTAAAAAAATGGCTGGAACAAAATCAACAAGTTCTAGTGCTGCCGAATCTGAAGGATCAATTGGATTTGATGGATTTGGAAGAAGAATTTACAAAGGGGTAATGAATGGTGTTTCATATATGTTACCATTCGTTGTTTTTGGTGGAATTCTTATCGCTTTAGCGTTCTTGCTAGATATAGGAAATGTTAACTTTATTAGAAACAGCTCAGAAGCAGAAATAATTGAACGTTTTGGTGAGCTTAAAAAATTAGGGGATTTTGGATCAATTGGAAATATTTCAAAATGATTAAAAACATTAGGTGGAATTTCATTTGGACTAATGGTTCCTCTTCTAGCTGCATATCTTGCTTATGGTCTTGTAGGTAAAATGGGACTTCTACCAGGATTTATAGTTGGATTCATGGCAAAAGGTGATTTTTTACTCAAAATTAACAAAGAAGGTGTGTTTGAGTGATTTGAGGCAGCTGATGTTGCTTCAGGTTTCTTTGGAGCAATTGCTGGTGGTATCTTAGCTGCTGCTGTTGTGATTGTTTTCTCAAAATACATTTTTGGTAAATTACCACAATCATTAATGGGTATTAAAAACATTTTATTCATACCTTTATTAGCAACATTTACTACAGCATTCATTTTCTACTTCTTAAACATTCCTTTAATTTACGTAAATAAAGGATTTACCTGAGGTTTATCATACCTAGAAGGAAATGATTATTTACTACCTATTTTAGGACTAGTTCTTGGGCTAATGATGGCTGCTGATTTAGGTGGACCTATTAATAAAGCTGCTTACGTTTTCGGTACAGCTACATTAGCGGCTCAAACAGAGGGTTCTGTTGCTATGGCTGCAGTTATGGCTGCTGGTATGGTACCTCCTCTTGCTATCGCTCTTGGAGCATCAATTTTCAAAAACCTATATTCAAAAGAGCAAAGAAATGCTGCTCTTACAAACTGAATCATGGGATTCTCATTTATTTCTGAAGGAGCAATTCCATTTACTGCTGAAAAACCAAAATCACAAGTTCCTGCTAACTTAGTTGGTGGAGCAATTGCTGGTCTATTAGTTGGTCTTTTAAAATTCCAATTAGGAGCACCACATGGTGGTATCTTCGTTCTTCCATTATTAAAATCAACAATAATTACAGCAGCTTGACTAGCACCTATTTTATACTTAGCTGTAATCGTAGCTGCATCAGCTGTTGCAATGTTGGTTTACGTAGTTCTTGAAAAAGTTTACGCTAAAAAAGAACAAAAAGTTAAAGCTTAATGATATACACAATTACTTTCTCGCCATCAATTGATTACGTCATAAACTCAGAAAAGAGTTTTGATCAAAATGGTTTAAATAGAGTGGAAGAATACGAGTTTGTTCCAGGTGGTAAAGGAATTAATGCTTCAGTAGTATTAAAAAGAATAGGTTTTGAAAATCAAGCAATCACCTTTTTGGGTGGTTCTACTAAATTAATGTTCGAAAACCTTTTAAGTCAAGAAAATGTCAATCTATACACAATTGAAAACCAAGCAGACACGAGAATTAATATTAAAATGTTTGCACCAAATGGACATTTTGAAATAAACGGTAAAAGAACTGAAATTTCAGAAAATGAAAAAACAGAATTATTCAAGCTAGTTAATCAATTTCAAAAAGATGACCTTGTAATGATCATGGGTGTTGTTCAAGAATCAATACTTTTTGAGCTAATGCAATTACTAAACGAAAAAGAAATTCCTTTTTTACTAGATGTAGATTCAAACAAATTCAAAGAAATTCTTAAGTATAAACCACTACTTATCAAACCGAATCTTGATGAGCTTGAAAGGATTTTGAACAAAAAACTTAATAACGAAACAGACATTGTTGCAGGATTGAAAGAGCTCATTAGCTTAGGAGCAAAAAATGCAATGATGTCCAACGGAAAAAAAGGTAGCTATTTTATAAGCCAAGAAGGTGAAGTTTATAAATCGGAACTTCAACCTATCGATAATATTGTCAGCACCGTTGGAGCTGGTGATACATTGATATCAAGTTTTGCGGCATTTTACTTCTCAAACCACAATGCTCAAGAGGCTCTGATAAAAGCTACTCAACTTTCAATAGGTACTGTACAAAATGTATGGCTATCTAGTGCTGATTATTTAAACAAAAATCAAGAAAAAATTAAAGTAACAAAAATTCATTAACAATCAGGCGTTTGCCTGATTTTTTAATCTCAAAAAAATATAAAAAAATATTTGGATACTTTTCTTTTTCGTGCTAAAATTAGTTTACGACTTGCGACGCAAATCGTGAAAATGTTCTTTGAAAACTAGATATATAAAACATGACAGTCAATTTTTTCGAGAGTTTGATCCTGGCTCAGGATGAACGCTGGCTGTGTGCCTAATACATGCATGTCGAGCGGAGTTCTTCGGAACTTAGCGGCGAATGGGTGAGTAACACGTACTTAACGTGCCCTCTAGATGGGAATAACGATTAGAAATGATCGCTAATGCCGAATACTTATTAGCTTCGCATGAAGTTAATATAAAAGGAGCGTTTGCTTCGCTAGAGGATCGGGGTGCGTAACATTAGTTAGTTGGTGAGGTAATGGCTCACCAAGACGATGATGTTTAGCGGGGTTGAGAGACTGATCCGCCACACTGGGACTGAGATACGGCCCAGACTCCTACGGGAGGCAGCAGTAGGGAATTTTCCACAATGGGCGAAAGCCTGATGGAGCGACACAGCGTGCGCGATGAAGGCCTTCGGGTTGTAAAGCGCTGTTATAAGGGAAGAAAAAGCAGTAGAGGAAATGCTATTGCCTTGACGGTACCTTGTCAGAAAGCAACGGCTAACTATGTGCCAGCAGCCGCGGTAATACATAGGTTGCAAGCGTTATCCGGAATTATTGGGCGTAAAGCGTCTGTAGGTTGTTTGTTAAGTCTGGTGTGAAAACTTGGAGCTCAACTCCAAATTGCATTGGATACTGGCAAACTAGAGTTATGTAGAGGTAAGCGGAATTCCTTGTGAAGCGGTGGAATGCGTAGATATAAGGAAGAACACCAACCTGGCGAAGGCAGCTTACTGGACATATACTGACACTGAGAGACGAAAGCGTGGGGAGCAAACAGGATTAGATACCCTGGTAGTCCACGCCGTAAACGATGATGATTAGCTGATGGGGAGCTCATCGGCGCAGCTAACGCATTAAATCATCCGCCTGAGTAGTATGCTCGCAAGAGTGAAACTTAAAGGAATTGACGGGGATCCGCACAAGCGGTGGAGCATGTGGTTTAATTTGAAGATACGCGTAGAACCTTACCCACTCTTGACATCTTCCGCAAAGCTATAGAGATATAGTGGAGGCTAACGGAATGACAGATGGTGCATGGTTGTCGTCAGCTCGTGTCGTGAGATGTTCGGTTAAGTCCTGCAACGAGCGCAACCCTTGTCCTTATTTAGATGATATAAGGAGACTGCCCGGGTAACTGGGAGGAAGGTGGGGACGACGTCAAATCATCATGCCTCTTACGAGTGGGGCAACACACGTGCTACAATGGACGGTACAAAGAGAAGCAATACGGCGACGTTGAGCAAATCTCAAAAAACCGTTCTCAGTTCGGATTGTAGTCTGCAACTCGACTACATGAAGTCGGAATCGCTAGTAATCGTAGATCAGCTACGCTACGGTGAATACGTTCTCGGGTCTTGTACACACCGCCCGTCACACCATGGGAGCTGGTAATGCCCGAAGTCGGTTTTGTTAACTACGGAGACAACTGCCTAAGGCAGGACCGGTGACTGGGGTGAAGTCGTAACAAGGTATCCCTACGAGAACGTGGGGATGGATTACCTCCTTTCTACGGAGTACACGACTTCTCAAAATGAGAAGTCAACGACACACTTAACAGAATGGCTATTTTATTTAAATGCGTCATGTGCTATTGTTAATAGCCCAATAGTAATATATCTAGTTTTGAGAGAACATTCTCTCTTGTTCTTTGAAAACTGAATAGTTAATTAAAATATTTTAATATAACAACGACATCAAAAAATAAATAAAGATAAAGTAAAAGTCTTATTTGTTTTGATACCGAGTTAATTATTAAATTTAACATTTAATAATTCATTAAAATGTCTTAAAATACATCAACAATAGGTAAATATTGTACTTTTAAATAAGTAAGAGTATATGGTGGATGCCTTGGGTCTGGAAGTCGATGAAGGACGTGATTACCTGCGATAAGCCTCGTGGAGCTGGATATGCGCTATGAAACGGGGATTTCCGAATGGGGGAACCTAGCTAAGGGAAAGCTTAGCTGCCATCTAATGAATAAAATAGTTAGTTGAGCGAGACACGTTGTGAACTGAAACATCTTAGTAGCAACAGGAAGAGAAAATAAATAATGATTCTATCAGTAGCGGCGAGCGAACGTAGAAGAGCCCAAACCAACATATGTTGGGGTTGTAGGACAGTCTACATGAAGTTACAAAATTGTGTTATAGCAGAATGTGTTGGGAAACACAAGCATAGAGGGTGAAACTCCCGTATGCGAAATGGCACAATCTTCTGACTGTATCCTGAGTAGGGCGGGGCACGTGAAACCCTGTCTGAATCTGCCGGGACCATCCGGTAAGGCTAAATACTAACCAGACACCGATAGTGAACTAGTACCGTGAGGGAAAGGTGAAAAGAACCCCGGGAGGGGAGTGAAATAGATTCTGAAACCGTATACTTACAATTAGTCAGAGCGCGTTAAAGCGTGATGGCGTACATCTTGCAGTATGGACCGGCGAGTTATGTTAACATGCGAGGTTAAGTGGAAAAAAGCGGAGCCGTAGAGAAATCGAGTCTTAATAGGGCGCTTTAGTATGTTGACATATACCCGAAACCAGGTGATCTATTCATGAGCAGACTGAAGCTTGGCTAATCCCAAGTGGAGGGTCGAACCGTAGTACGCTGAAAAGTGCCCGGATGACTTGTGAATAGCGGAGAAATTCCAATCGAACTTGGAGATAGCTGGTTCTCCTCGAAATAGCTTTAGGGCTAGCGTGTGATGTTAAACTTTGGTGGTAGAGCACTGAATATGGAATGGCCGCGCCTAGCGGTACTGACTATAATCAAACTCCGAATACCATTGTGAATTGTCATGCAGTCGGAACCGGGGTGCTAACGTCCCGGCTCGCGAGGGCAACAACCCAGATCGTCGGCTAAGGTCCCAAAATCGTGTTAAGTGAGAAAGGTTGTGAGTTTTCATAAACAACTAGGAGGTTGGCTTAGAAGCAGCCATCCTTTAAAGAGTGCGTAATAGCTCACTAGTCAAGAGAACTTGCGCCAATAATGTAACGGGACTAAAACACGATACCGAAGCCACGGGTACATTTTGTACGTTAGAGGAGCGTTCTTAGGGCAATGAAGTATGACCGTGAGGACATATGGAGCGCTAAGAAGTGAGAATGCCGGTATGAGTAACGATTCGCGGTGAGAATCCGCGACGCCTATTGGGAAAGGTTTCCTGGGGAAGGTTCGTCCACCCAGGGTTAGTCAGGACCTAAGGGGAGGCTGATAAGCGTACCCGATGGACAACAGGTTAATATTCCTGTACTGTCAATAACTAGTGATGGAATGACGGAGAAGGATAGCAATACCCATTATTGGATTTGGGGGTAAGCATCAACTGGTCAATGTAGTAAAATGCGCATTGTATAACCGGGAGATGTGATGCATAGTGAAAGGCGACGAGTAACGAATTTTGTGATTTCACACTTCCAAGAAAAGTTTCTAAACGTTTAAAGTTATTGATACCTGTACCGAGAACGGACACACGTTCCCAAGATGAGTATTCTAAGGCGAGCGAGAAAACCAATGTTAAGGAACTCTGCAAATTGACCCCGTAAGTTCGCGAGAAGGGGAGCCCATCTTGAATGGGCCACAGTAAATTGTGAGGGGCAACTGTTTATCAAAAACACAGCTCTCTGCTAAACCGCAAGGTGATGTATAGGGGGTGAAGCCTGCCCAGTGCCCGAAGGTTAAGTGGATGCGTTAGCTTTAAGCGAAGCGTTGAAATGAAGCCCGGGTGAACGGCGGCCGTAACTATAACGGTCCTAAGGTAGCGAAATTCCTTGTCGGCTAAATACTGACCTGCACGAAAGGCGCAATGATCTCTCAACTGTCTCAACATTGGACTCGGTGAAATTATGGTCCCAGTGAAAACGCTGGGTACCCGCATCAAGACGAAAAGACCCCATGGAGCTTTACTACAACTTCGTATTGAAATTTGGCCTAACATGTGTAGGATAGGTGGGAGACTTTGAAGTTAAGACGCCAGTCTTAATGGAGTCATCCTTGAAATACCACCCTTGGTATGTTGAATTTCTAACCTGCCGCCGTAATCCGGTGGGGGGACAGTGCGTGGTGGGTAGTTTGACTGGGGCGGTCGCCTCCTAAAAGGTAACGGAGGCGTTCAAAGGTACACTCAATACGGTCAGAAACCGTATGCAGAGCGCAAAGGTAGAAGTGTGCTTGACTGCGAGACCTACAAGTCGAGCAGGTGCGAAAGCAGGACTTAGTGATCCGGCTGTACGTCATGGAACGGCAGTCGCTCAACGGATAAAAGTTACCCTGGGGATAACAGGCTTATCTTGCCCAAGAGATCACATCGACGGCAAGGTTTGGCACCTCGATGTCGGCTCATCGCATCCTGGAGCTGGAGTCGGTTCCAAGGGTTTGGCTGTTCGCCAATTAAAGCGGTACGCGAGCTGGGTTCAGAACGTCGTGAGACAGTTCGGTCCCTATCTGATGTGGGCGTTGGAATATTGATGAGAGCTGCTCTTAGTACGAGAGGACCGGAGTGGACACACCGCTGGTGTTCCTGTTGTTTCGCCAGAAGCATAGCAGGGTAGCCAAGTGTGGAAAGGATAACCGCTGAAAGCATCTAAGTGGGAAGCCTCCTCAAAGATGAGTATTCCCTTGAAATTCCTTGTAGACTACGAGGTTGATAGGATGGAAGTGTACGTGTAGCAATACATTCAGCTGACCATTACTAATAAATTGATAGGTTTAAAAGTGTGATGAATTTTAACACATTTTAATGAATTAAAATCCTAACTATTCAGTTTTCAAAGATCAAAACCCACGGAGGGTTATTTTTTTTATTTTTTCAACGTTAAAATACTCAAAAAAGTTAACTTTTTTATTAATTTTTCTTATTTTCATGTTATAATAAATTCGCTCTTAAAAAGAGCAGAAAAATATTGGGATTTTATTAAAAAAATACTTGGAATAATTTCTATTTAGTATATAATAATAAAGCAAACAAGCAAATGCCGATTTAGCTCAGCGGTAGAGCAGCTGGCTGTTAACCAGTTGGTCGTTGGTTCAATCCCAATAATCGGCGCCATTATTTGGTCTGTTGGTGAAGCGGTTAACACACATGGTTTTCATCCATGCATGCACGGGTTCGATCCCCGTACAGACTGCCATTTATGGAGAATTAGCTCAGCTGGGAGAGCGTCGCCCTTACAAGGCGAATGTCATGGGTTCGAGTCCCTTATTCTCCACCACGCCGCCTTAGCTCAGTTGGTAGAGCAACTGACTTGTAATCAGTAGGTCGTAGGTTCGAGTCCTATAGGCGGCACCAAGCAGTTCGCTTATTTTTTTTACAAAACAAACAAAGTATGCGCGAGTGGTGAAATTGGCATACACGCTAGATTTAGGCTCTAGTGCTTTGCGGCGTGAGGGTTCGAGTCCCTCCTCGCGCACCATTGATATCCGTAAGGGTATTTTTTTTATGCTTTTTTTGTAAAAAGTATAAAAAAGATATTTATTACGCTTGTATTTGAATTTATTACGATCTTGACTTCAAAACATAACTGTTATTCTTTTTTTCAAGTTTATGCTGCTTTTCGAAATGTTTCCACTTATTTACAGTAATATTAAAATATAAGTATTTTAATAAGTGAGGAAAAATATGAATAAAAAAGTTAAAAACAATTTATTAGCAGGAGCTGCATTATTAGCAGGTGTTACTTCTGGATTAAGTTTAGTTTCTTGTTTTGGATCAAGCAATCAAAAATCAACAGAATCTAACACTTCTAAAGCTACGGGATCAAAAAGTGAATTCAGTCAATACATTAACACTCTTGCTGACAAGCACTCTGACGAATTAAATGCTTTAAAAGCACGTCATGAAGGTTACTCAAAAGATAAAATGGTTATTATCAGCAATAAAGCTGAAATTGCTCAAAAGTCAAAAGAACTTATTGACTTATTTAACAGATTATATGGGACCAATCTATCTTGAGAGCAATATGGTCAAGCTGTTAACTATGATGAAACCTTAAGTAGTAAATTTTCAAATGGTGTTAACAATGTTCTTCTAGTTGGTGGAGAATCAAAATCAGTTTTTGAAAGACTAGGTGATAAAGTAGTCGATACATCAGCTGCAAAAATGTTAGATAACTATTCAGGACCATCAGATTCAATTATTTTAGGTGACAAACAATTCATGCCTCAAGTGGTTGAAACTTATGGTGTTATTTATAACAAAAATGTTTTTGAATCAAAAGGTATGTATGTGCTAGAAGGTAAAAACTTCTCAGCTGATGCTGTTGAAGGTGTTACTCTTGAAAAACCAGCTGATTACAACGGGGTTGTTCAAGCAGGCGACAAATACTACATTTTCTCAGGTGATTTATCAATCGCAGGATACAAAAAAATTGTTGAATTACTTAAAGAAAAAGGATTGAAAAAACCATTCTTCTCAACATCTAAAACACCTACTGGACACGTTTGACCAATTACAAACCATGCAGTTAACTCAGCGATTGTTGCAAGAACAATTGGTAGTTTAAAACCTGGAACAGCAGAACACGCAAAACTTCTTAACGATATTCAATCAAATCCAGAAGAAGTGTTAAAAACAGACGTTATTTCATCACTACGTGAACTATCAGACATCTATGGAATTGATTATGCTGTAAGTACTGCTCAAGTAGACGCAGGTATGACTCAATTAGCTAGAGGGACATTCGCCTTAGCTCAAAATGGAACATGAGCAATGGAACAAATCCAAAAAACTGACCCTAACGTAAAAGTTGGATTCTTACCTCTTCCTATCGAAAACGTTGATAACCACAAATTATCAATTTACCAAGGAGCAACACAAAGATGAGGTGCAACAACATTAGCAAATGATGCTGCCAAACTAAAAACAGCTAAATTGTTCCTTCAATTCCTATACCAAACAAAATTAGGTGTGGACGTACTTACAAACGAATTAGGTTCACCAAACCCATTTGAATTTGAATACAAAAACAAAGAATCAAAAAACCAATTAATCACTTCAATTCAAAACTACTCAAACGAAAACAAAAACGTGTGAGCTATGTCAACATTCCCTACAAACTTCAACAACAACTCACAAATTCTAGTTACATCTGCAAACCAAGGATTTGGATTAAAATCAGGGGAAACAGTAGAACAAACAAGAGAAAAATTACTAAACAACTGAAAAGAACTTAGAAAACAAGAAACAGCAAAATAATTTTTCAAACGTATAAAGGACTAAAATGTACAAAAAAAGATACTTTTTTAGCCTTGTACTTCCAGCTTTAATAATATTTGCATTCGTAGTTGCAATACCAACAATTCTTGGATTTTCATACGCCTTCACAGATTGAGATGGAGGAGTAGGAAAAGCTCTTAATTTTGTTGGATTTAAAAACTTTGGAAAAATATTTGAGCAATCAGCTACAGGTAGACAACCACTTACATCAACAATTGTTTATACACTTGTTTTCTCGATGGCGTCACTTGTAACAATAAACTTATTCGGTTTTGGATTAGCTTATATTTTGAACCAAAAATTTATTAAAGGAAGAAACATCCTCCGTGGTGCTTTTTTCTTACCGAACTTATTAAGTGGATTAGTACTAGGTTATTTATGACAAAAAATATTTGATTATGGTATTACATCATTATTCCCAGACTTTCTAAACGGGGAAAGTATTAGAACGGCAGGTCGATGATGAGGACTTTTTGCAATGGTTATCGTGTACACCTGACAAATGGCAGGATATGTAATGGTTATTTACATTGCAGCTTTACAAAACGTTAATAAAACGCTTGTTGAAGCAGCCAAAATTGAAGGTGCTTCAAGATTCAAAATCTTTCGTAGCGTTATCCTTCCATCAATCGTTCCTGCAATCACGATTTCATTCTTTTTAGTTATTAGTGGATCATTCAAAATGTTCGACCTTAACTTTGCCATCGCCGAAGATAGAGCAGGATTCTCATTCTTAGCAGTAGATATCTATAAAACAGCCTCAGTCGATAGAGCATACGGATTAGCCCAAGCCAAAAGTGTTATTTTCGTAATCCTCGTTTCGCTGATTTCTGTCACACAAGTTTACATAACCAAGAAATACGAGGTTAAAGCATAATGAATAAAAATATAATGTGACAAAAAGCACTGGGTAAAAGTATTGTTTACATCGGCATCCTTCTATTCGCTCTGCTTTGAATTATGCCCTTCATTTTACTTGGCAATACTTCTGCAAAAGATTTTGGTGAAGCCAATGATCCAACAGAATTTCTTAAAATCGCCAAAAGCTTCCATGTTTCAAACTATACAGAAGCTTATGAAACAATGGACACCTCAACTGCTTTCTTTGTAACGCTTGCGATCACAATAGTAAGCAACATATCAATCATCTTTGTTTCAAGCTTAGCAGCTTGACAATTAGCTAGATCTAAAAAACTATATGCCAAAATTATTTTTTATGGCTTTATTATTGCCTTAATCATTCCTTTCCAATCAATCATGTTTACGTTGTTTAAACTTGTCGAAAATCTACATCTATTAAACTTCTTAGGGATGGTTATTCTTTACACAGGGTTTGGTTTAGCTCTAAGTACATTCATGATGCACGGATTTATCTCTTCAATACCTACTTCTCTAGAGGAAGTGGCAAAGGTTGAAGGATACGGACCATTAAGAACGTACTTTAAAATCGTATTACCATTATTAAAACCAATCATTACAACAATCGTAATTTTAAACACAATGTGAATATGAAACGATTTCTTACTACCATATTTATTTACAATCAAAAATCCCGAAGCACCATCTACACTAATTGTTAACTTATATAGCAAAGTGTCGCAATTCGTTTCAAACCCTGCTGTTCAAACAGCAGCTCTGGTTATTGTTGTCTTGCCAGTTCTAGTATTCTTTGTAATTGCACAAAAGAATATTATTTCAGGTATTACTTCAGGATCAGTCAAATAAAGGAGAGCTATGAAAATTCAATCAAATAACCAAGTAGTCCAATCAAATGGATTACCAAAATACATCCTTGAATTACATGAAGAATTAAAAAAAGCTTATCACGAAGAATTAGCTAAAGTAGACATGTCAGAAATAGTTCTTCAAATTGAAGACATGGATAAAGTTTACGAAAACGGATTCCAAGCTGTTTTTGGAACTAGTTTATACCTTAAAAAAGGTGAGTTCTTGTCATTACTGGGACCTTCAGGTTGTGGTAAAACAACAACTCTAAGAGCAATCGCAGGACTTGATTTACCTACATCAGGTAATGTTAGAATTAACGGAACAGATGTTACATATGCAGAACCAAGTGATCGCGATATCACAATGGTTTTCCAAAACTATGCACTATTTCCTCATTTATCTGTTAGAGACAATATTGCTTTCGGTTTAAGATCAAATAAATCTAAAATTGGAGAAGAAGGTCATTTCTACAAAATAGAAAAACTACTAAAAAACAAGGTAAGATATCTTTCTTCAACAATTAAAGATATTGAAAATGTGTCTAAGATCCAAAAATCAATTGAAAAGCTTGAACTAAAAGTTCAAAAAATGGATCAAAAGTATAAACAAAAAAATGAACATGAAAGTTCACTAAGTGTACAAGCTAAAAACAAACTTCGTTTAATGTTTTTCAAATTGAATGGACTAAAAGTACTACTTGAAGCTCAAAAAAGTAAATTAGTTGAAATTAAGGATTTAACCCCTGCTTACAAGAAATTAGTTAGTGAGCGTCAAAAACTATTAGATGAATTAAAACAAAATGTTTTAAACAAAAAAGCTGCTAGAACTAAAGACGACAAAAAAGCAATTATTAATAACAAAATCAAAGAAGCAAGTTCAATTCTTGGACTAGATTACTACTTAGACCGTAAACCAAGTGCATTAAGTGGTGGTCAACGTCAAAGAGTTGCTCTTGGTAGAAGTATTGTAGGTAATCCATCATTATTCTTAATGGATGAACCTCTTTCAAACCTTGATGCTAAACTTAGAGCTTCGATGCGTAGCGAAATTAGAAGAATTCACGAAAAAGTCGGAGCAGGAACAGTTTATGTTACTCACGATCAAATTGAAGCGATGACGATGTCAGACAAAATTGCAATCATGAGTGATGGATTTGTGCAACAAATCGGAACACCGTCAGACGTTTACAAAAATCCAGCAAACCTTTTCGTTGCCCAATTCATTGGTACACCAACAATGAATTTATACGAAGGAACCTATAAACAAGGTAAATTCGTTTCTGAATCATTTACATTAGACTTATTACCTCACCACACAAAGAACATTGAAGAAAATCAAAAAGTTGTTCTAGGAATCAGACCTCAAGATATTTCTGTCGATGAAATGATTAAAAATACTTATTCAAACTCAATTAATGTTAAAATTACAGCCAAAGAACTTTTAGGTAACGAAATTCAATACACAGGATTAATTGAAAACAGCAATAAAGAACTTATTTTCATTACAAACTCATATGAAAATTACTCAATCGGTGATTCTAAACAAGTGCACTTAATTTCATCAAGATTCCATATCTTTGATCAAAAAACAACAATTTCCCTAACTTCAGAATTTAACTACGAAACATTAAACTCACTAGTTAACTGATCTAACTCAAATGAAAAAATTAAAATCAGAAGAGAATTATTAGACTTTACAAAAAACAAAAATACTGATATGACAATCACAAAATATACAGTCCAAAAAGTCAAGTCTTTATTTGCAAAAAAGAAATAAAATAAACTGAAAAATCTAGGCAAGAAGCTTAGGTTTTTTCATTTGTGGAAACGTGTTCCACAAAATTATTATTTTAATAAATATGAGTGGTAACAAATTTATTTTTTCATAGTAATTAAAAACATTTAAATTCTTTGTTTTTTTCAACAATAAACGCTACTTTTATTTTGTTAATGCATCAAAAATAACTAATATTAATTTCACAAGATTTTCTTGTTTTCAAGATTTTGCGATTTTTTATTAAATATCATTAAATTAGGTGTATAAGCACCCAACTTAATGAAAGTAGGTCAATATCAAAAGGATTAAAACAAGAAATGTTAGTTTAAAAACAAGAGTAAGATGATTCTTTTTAGGTAAAAGACCTCTTGAGAGAAAGTTTCTTCCCAAGATAACTGAGTACATAGTTTTGGTTATCTCTAACTTGGTTATTATGGGATCCACGTTTGCTCTTGCTTTTGAACTTTTTGCATCTAAAAATAACGGAAATATAGACTTTAACTTATTCTTAGAAACCATTAATGGATACGCTTGAAGATTGGTTATCTCTTTTGCCTTAATTAATCAATTAGTTTCTATCATTTGCGTAATTCATTTACTTTATATAAGATCAAAAACAGAGTTTGCAAAATGAATACCTTTTGCGATTATCGGATCTACGTTGTTGCTTATATCACCCCTAACTATACTTTTTTCACTGGTTGGTTATGAAAAAAACAAAATTGCCTTTGAGTAATAGGAGAAAAATGAAAAAGAATTTTAAAACATTATTAACAGGAACTGGAGCTCTTGCTGTTCTTTCAGCTTCATTCCTTTCTGCATCTTGTGGAGCTGGAAACTCAGGTTCGTCAAGAAATGAATTCGCTGCAGAAAAACAAATTATCGTTGCTGTTGACGGACAACAAAAAAACTTTTACGCCAAAGTAGAAGAATTATTTAAACAAACGCCTTCATACAAAAAAGGTTATAGATTATCAAAAATCGAAAAAGGTGTGTTTGATGCTGTAGACTTTCAAACAATTGGTATTGCTGACAAACAAGTGCCTGATGTATTCTATGCGCCTAACGACAGAGTTACAACACTTGTACAAGCTAACGGTGTATCTGATTTAGACGTTTTACTACCTAACGTACTTCCAAAACTTAAAGAACAAGGAAACTTATCAGACCAAGATGTTGAAAACTTAAGAAACTTTGGAAATGTTGAAATTGTTATTCAGAAAAAAGATGGAAGTATTGAACCTACAAGACGTTTCCATGCTATTAGACACAACAATGAAGGTATTGTTTTATCTTCAACAAAATCACTTGAAGAAACAAAAGCACAATTACAAAATCCTGACACCGACACACTTGCCGAACTAGTAGCAAAAGGTGAAGCGTTAATTCGTCTTCAAGACTTCTGATATGGAAATGGTATTCTAGCAGGTGCGTTCAAAGCTCAAGATGACGCTCAAGGCGAATTGATTAAGAAAATCCTTTACAGTGAAGGAGCTAAAATTTCATCAGGATTCCTTCAAGGAGATAAATACCACGAGAAATACAAAGAAGCTCTTAAAATTGTTTCAAAACTTGTTTACCCTATTGTTGAAGCAGCTTATGCTAAAAACGAAGAAGAATATAAAGAAACTGTTTGAGCTAAAAAAGGTATTTCACAATCAGATCTTATTGCAGTACTAGATAAAGATATGGGAGCTGTAAACAACAAAATTTGACAACTTCAAAAAGAAGGAAAAATTACATACGCAATTATCGGTACTTGAGATGTTCAAGCATCACAAAAAACAGCTGGAACTGAAACATTTATAAATGTAATACCTGTAGCTGATTACAATGGAAAAAAAGTTGAATACATTCAAGCTCCAGGTTCATGATCATGATTAGTTAACTCAAGAAACAACGGATCTTCTCAAGAAAGAAAAGATGCAATTCAAGATTTATTATTAACAATCAACAATGTTCAGTCATGAAAAGCATACTTTGACCAAGATTCAAAAATTCCTTACTTAAACAAAGTACAAGAGTCGCTTAGAACAGAAGTTTTAGCCTCAAATGCAGAACTAAGTGTGGAATTAAATAAATTTGCTGAAAGTATTGGTTACTCAAACTTCACGGAACTTTATACTTCAGAACAATACGCAAGTCTAAAAAGAGACATTGCACAAGTAGCCTCAACTGATTTTGGATCATGATCGACAAATGAAGCTCAAGACCCATTAGCTGAAGCTTCTCGTTCAGTATTACCAGCTGTTAGCCCTGAAATTCAAACAGCAACAGAATTGCAAAAAACAGTTCCTCTAAGAAATGCTTTAGCAGCTATTGCAGGCAAAACAAATGTTGATGATTTAACACATATTAATGGTGCAGGTGAACCATGAAAAATCCCTGTTTCTAAATTTAATGAAAAATTGTATGAGTCAGAAGAACACGCAGACTTTAAAAAGAATACTTCAGAAGACCCAACAAATGCTCACGTAAGAAAAGTGGAAAAATTCATTTTTGGTGCCAACGGTGACAATGGTGATGAAAGAAGCAGTTTGATCAATTCGATCGTTACAGCACTAAAAAACAACAAATTAAACGATATGTACGAAGCAGTTTATGCAAAAGCTAAAACATTTGCTCAATTAATGGGATCCCAAGCAACTGAAGCAAGAATTAAAGAGGCTGCAAAGCTATACTTTGACGGGTATGTAAACGCTGCTAAAGTTAGAAAGCACACAATTGAAGTTTACTTAGAAAAACCAGCTCTAGCGAAAGAAGGAAGCAATGTTAATGTAGGTGATTTAACAGTTGGAAAAGTGCTTGACAAATTTAGTAAATATGAAACTTCATTCGCTGTTAATAAAGTATTGAATGTTATTTCATCAACAAAACCTCTTTCAACAAATGATGGTTTAGGTGTATTCCAAACACAACCTTCACGTCTTGACCAAGGTAACCCACAATTCGGAAAAATTTGAGGAATTTGAAACGATAACGTCTTCGGGAACAAACAATTGTATGAAAAAAACAGAGGTAAATTAACAACTGAAGAAAACTTTGTTGGATTAATCGAATCTCAATTAAATCACCAACTAGGAGAAACAGTAAAAGCCCTTAAACAAGCTAAATCTTCTCTATACATTGAAGTTTCTAAATAGTGACTCACTTTATAGAACACAAATATAAGTTTAATATTACAAAAAAACAGTTTTACAGCTTTTTAATAATATGCGTACTAATAGCATTCTCACTTTTTGTTTGAGTTTTAAGCTCTTTTGTTTTTGGTCTAAAAAGTGACTTTTTAGGCTCAGATGCAACAGAAGATGAGAAATCACAATTTGCCAGCCAAGTAGCTTTCATTAAACTTTTTACGTATATTATAAATTCTGTATTAATTGTTTTTTTTATTATCTACTTATTATTACTGCGTTCCAAACTCAAGGGCGGCTATTTCTTCTTACTTGCTTGAATGATTTTATTCGGTGGACTTTGCGTTTCACCCTATATTCAAGGCTTAAACCATGTTAATTCAGTTGAAAAAACGATCGCAATAGCAACATCATGCTTTTCAGGTTTGATGGTAGTATATTTAATTTACTTTACTTTTATCTACTTTCAAAAACGGAGAGCTTGGCATTATGAAAAATACAGAATACACAAAGGAAGGGGATCTTAATGGAAAAAATAAAACTCTATAACTGATATGGCGAATCTTTTGATCCTGTTGTTCCAGAGGTACATCAAACTTTAAAAGCGTATAAGCATCAAGTTAAAAATGTTTACACGAGACTTGTTGATAATACAAAATCAAGAGAACAAATTGAAAAAGACCTATATTTAAGAGCAAAAACCAAAATTGAAGACAACCTAAAACGAGAACTAAGCAGTTTAAGAGTTGCTTATAAAAACAAACTAAGAGTTTTCGAAGATTCAATAAAAGCACTTAAATACGCTGAAAGTATGAATACTTTTATTAAGTTTGAATTATCGAAGTTAAAAAAAGAAAAAAAAGCTTTAAAAGCATATGTTAAGGATTACATCAAATCTTTATACTCAACTTCTGATGAAGAAGAAAGAAAAAAAGAGTTGATCGAAAACTTATTTATAAAAACTAAAGAAAATGAGAAAGAATTACTTTCTAAGTATGCATGCTTAAACATCCTGCTTAAAAAGCTAAACGGTAGAGAGTA
Source organism: Mycoplasma sp. Ms02 (assembly GCF_019720735.1). Taxonomy (GTDB): domain Bacteria; phylum Bacillota_I; class Bacilli_A; order Mycoplasmatales; family Metamycoplasmataceae; genus Mycoplasmopsis. The sequence continues at coordinate 563,358 of NZ_CP081302.1, forward strand.
CAGTTTCAATGATTTCGAACTTAGTTACTATAACGCTCACAAAGAAAGTGGCTATTTTGACGAAATGCACTTTAAATTAGAGGAAAAAAGAAAAGAGTTCTTAAGAAAAAAAGATAACTTGCAATCTAAACTAAATAAAACTAGAGAATTGCAAAAAAACCTATATTTAAACGAAAAACACAATTTAAAACTTGAAACTAAGAAAAAAATCAAAGAAATTGAATACGAATATAACCAAAAAATTCTTGAGGCAAGAGATAAAGCTAAAGCATATAAAAAAGCAGCTTACCTAAAAATCAAAGAACACAAAAGTCAAATCTTAGAATCAAGCCATAAAAATGAACAAAGACTTAACAAACTTAAACAAAATGCAAAAAGTTTTAAAAAGTTAGCTAAAACACAGTACAAAAAAGACTTAAAACATCTTTATTCCAATCTAGATAAAAGTATTCAAAAAGATACTGAAACATTGAGCTCGCTTTTTAAAAGCTCTGACGAATCACAGGTAAAAATTTACAATCAAATTCTTACAAAAGAAGCGAATTCGCCTTTGAATAAGAGCTTAATTAAAAAAGAACTAAAAGCTGCTGCATTATCAAAATACAAAAAAGCACTTTCTAATGAGTACAAAAAGTTTTCATACGAAGGTCTATACAACGAAAGTGTTTCAAAAGCACAATCTGAATACTTTTCTGACACACACAAAACAAGAACTAAATTCTTAAAAGAAAAAGTTGATTCAAAATTTAATCTTGAAGTTTTAAAAATAAACAATTCTATTGAAACTGAAAAAGAAACATACAAAGCTAAAAAAGCTGAAGTGCTTCAGAAATACAATGATCTTATGCAAAGTGCAAAAGACAAGTATAAAGCAAATGATATTAGCAAGGAAGCTCTTAAAAATCTAAGAATTGAAGCAAAAATATTTAAAAAAGAGTCTCTTTATACACTTAAGTTAGAAAATTCAATTTCAAAAAACAAAGAATCACTCAAAACTCTATTTTGAAGACGTAGAGAAGAACTTAATGTTAATAAAAAGATCCTAGAATCAAAAATTAATGAGGCACAAAAGTCCATTCCGACAGAGTGTATTAAAAACTTAAGGTGATGATCATTGCTTTTAGGTGTATTACTTCCTGGATTGCCTGAATTAATTTGATTTAAGCAATACACAAAATCTGCGCTCATGCTGATTGCCACGACATTTATTTATGCAATTATTCTACCATTCTCGTTTGGTGCTTACTGATCAAAAATGGGAGGGATACCTGGATTCTATGACCTTGGTTCTAGCTTGCATGATATTTCTCAAGGTATACTAACTGATGCTAGATACTACTTGTTTGGTGGTGTTGTTTCGGTCATTCTAGTTGTTTTTGCAGTAATTTATTTTACAGTTTCAGGACTAGGAGCTTATCGTGTGGCTAAACACCTTGAAGGTGGAAGTAGACCAAGTATGTGATCACATACAAAAAGATGATTAAAAACAGCAGGATTCCCGTGATCAATCTCACTTATGGGTTGATCGTTAATGATCTTCGTTGTTATAACACCAATCATTACCTCAGTTCTTATTTCATTTACAAACTATGGATACAAACATATTGCCCCATCGCAAACTGTAGATTGAATAGGTCTTAAATCGTGAGGTTATTGATGAACGTTTAGAGAAAACAACTTACTGCTTTCTCTAAGTAGAGTTATCACATGAACACTAATTTGAACAGTATTATCAACTATTATTCCAATTTCGGTTGGATTCTTAATGGCGATTCTAGCAAACAACAACAGATTAAAAGGTAGAGGGATTTTTAGAATCATATTCATTCTTCCTTGAGCTATTCCTGCCTTTGTTACAATCATGTTCATCAAAAGTACTCTTGTCGGTGGAGATCAAGGATACTTAAACTTAATACTAATTAAGTTAGGAATTTTAGAACATGGAATAGACTGATTAAACTCGATTACAAAAGCAAGAGTTATCTTGGTAATCGTTCAAACTTGAATTGGTTACGCTTGAATATTCATGCTTGTTACAGGTAATTTACAATCAATTCCAAAAGATATTTATGAAGCAGGATCTGTTGATGGAGCTAAAAGATTCCAACTTTTCAGATACTTAACACTTCCTGCTCTTGTACTTGCGATTGCTCCGATGTTAATTGGACAATTTGTAGGTGCGTTTAATAACTTCACAATCATTTCGCTACTAACGGGTGGTGGACCAAACTATCCAACACCTACAGTGTTTGGTGAAGCGTCAACAGACATCATAATTTCTTGAGTGTTTAAAATCGCTCAAGGAGCTATTCAAATCGAAGGAAACCAATCATTTGGTGCAGCACTAGCAACTTTTGCAGCATTGATCAGTATCAGCTTTGCAGCAAGAGGATTCATCAAATCGATGTCAAGAAGGGGGTAAAATGGCAAACATTTACAAATCAGTTTTATCTGACGTAAGGGTCAACTATAACAAGTTATCCCCTAAAAGAATAAAACTAAATTATTCAGATCAAAAAGCAATGACAAAATCAGAATTAGTCGCTTTAGTTTTTAACTACTTAATTTTAATCTGCTGATCAATGATTATTTTGTTTCCAATCATTTCACTTGTTATTGCTTCGTTCAACATTTTTAACCCACGTATTGTGGCGATAACACCATTTAAATTCGGAATTGACAACTTTGTTTATTTATTTACTAACGAAAGAAGTCATTTCTTAAGATGATACGGAAACACCTTGTTTATAGCACTTTTAACAGCTTTAATTGCAACAACAGGAGTTGCACTTAACGCTTATGCTTATTCAAGATTTAGGTTTGCTGGATCTAAACACTCATTAACCATTGTTATGATGATTCAGATGGTACCTGCAACATCAAGCTTAATCACTCTTTATATGCTAGTACAAATGGGTGGAAGTATAGGTATAAGCCCTATTGTTATGTTAGTGATAATTTACTCAGGTGGAGCAGTATCATCTAACACCTTTATGCTGAAGTCATATTTAGATTCTATTTCTCCAGAACTTGACGACTCAGGTAAAGTAGATGGGTGCTCAAACTGAGGGCTATTCTTTAAAATACTTATTCCTGTTATTAGACCAGCATTAATAATGGTTGCACTTTGATCTTTCTTGACACCATTTACTGATGTTATTCTTCCTAAGTTTGTGCTATTTAAAGTTGAAGATAAAACTTTAGCTACTGGTCTTGAGTTGTTTATTAACACAGAACCAAAACACGTTAATGCAGGTGCATATGCAGCAGGATCGCTGCTAGCATCACTACCAGCTTTCGTTCTTTTCATGTACTTACAAAGATTCATTGTAGGTGGATTAAGTGAAGGAGCAGTTAAAGGATAATTATGAATAAAAAACACTATGAAACAGATGAATTTGATACATTTGAAACAATCGATTTAGATAAATTAGTTTCAGAAATCGGTGAAACCTTTAACGAAAACAAAGGTGCTCACATCCAACTACAAAACATTTCAAAAAAATATGAAGGAAATGAAAAATATACTTTAAAAGATATTAATCTTGAAATTAAGCCAGGATCATTCTGCATCTTTTTAGGACCTTCAGGTTGTGGTAAAACAACTTTATTAAGAATGATTGCAGGTCTAAACTCAATTACAAAAGGTGATTTACTTTTTAACGGAAAAAGATACAATAACTTATTACCAAATGAACGTAATATCGCTATGGTTTTCCAATCTTATGCTTTATATCCACACATGAATGTTTATAACAATATTTCGTTTGGTTTAAAAATAGCTAAAGAACGTAAGGACATTATTGATAGACGTGTAAAAGACGTTTCTAAAATTCTTAAGATTGAAGATTACCTTTACCGTAAACCACGTGATTTATCAGGTGGGCAACGTCAAAGGGTAGCTATTGGTCGTGCTATTGCTCGTAAACCACTTGTTTTCTTAATGGACGAACCTCTTTCAAACCTTGATGCTAAACTACGTGAAAGTATGAGACGTGAAATTGTTAACATTCACAGAATGTTAAACACAACAAGTATTTATGTAACACACGATCAACTCGAAGCTATGACAATGGGTGACCAAATCGTTGTTTTCAATGATGGAAGTATTCAACAAAGTGGTACAGGTAGAGAGTTATATTTTAAACCTGCTAATATATTTGTTGCAAAATTCATCGGTTCTCCAACAATGAATACATTTGAGGCAGTTTACGAAAACGGTTACATTATAAGTTCAGATAAAAATGTAAAAATAAAATTAAGTCAAGAAAACTCGAAAAATTTACATGAAGGTCAAAAACTAGTTGTTGGATTTAGAAGCGAAGATATTTCCATTTCAGATACAGCGAAAGAAAACAGTACCTACGGAAAAATCGAAAACATTGAGCTAATCGGAAAAGACCAACTTGTAGCTTTAAAAGTAAGTTCTGAAGTTGAATTCATCGTTAATGCATCAAACAGCGCAGAGTACACACTTTATGACAACAAATATGTAGTATTTGAAGAAAAAAGAATTCATATTTTTGATGCAAAAACTGAAGAAAGAGTTAATTAATGAAGTTTTTCAAAAGACACTTTCAAAACTATAAAGCAAGAAAAATAGCGTACATTGTAGTTGTTTTAGCTCTGCTTACTTCGATAATTTGCACAATCTCTTTACTAGCTAATTTTGATCCCCTAATGAAAGCAGAATTAGAATGACTTCAAAAAGGTCATTTTGAAGAAACTATTACTCAAAAAGAAATTCTAGAAACTTCAAAAACAAAATCAGAGCTTTACCAACTTAGACACGTTTTTAAGTCGTTTAACTTTATTCTTTTAGCCTTATTCACAAGTGGTTTTGCAATTTCTATTGCAATCGTTGTGAACTTATTTACAAACAAGTACAATGGGCAAACTATTTCTAAAATACTTTTAACAATAATCACAGTTTCGCTTGTACTTACATTCTTATTACTATCTTTAAAACCTCTACCTTCTGCTAGAGATGCTCAACTTGTTATCAATGGCAATGTCAGAATAATTCAGAACTTTAGACAAGGAATGGAATACACAGCTGGATACATTTCTTTTATTTGTGCTTGAATCGTTTTAATTTTTACGATTATTGCAAGAAGAAGATTTGGTTATTTAACAAATGATCAAACGCTTGCAAAAAAATATAAAGACACAGAAACATACAAACTTCAAATTGACGAGGTTTTAAATAGCTAATGAAATTTAAATCTCTGCTTTTTTCAGGAGCACTATTGACAAGCGCTTTATCAATCACTTCTTGTGTTTCCAAAACAGAAAAAAAATTAAAAGATTGAGGTGATTCATCATTTAAAGATCAGATTAGATTAAAAGAAACTGAACATGCCAAAAGCTTAGATCAAGTCAAATTTATTGCCCCTTTTAATAAAGATGCGAATCCATCAAACGTTATGTATCAACTCGCAGTGTATGCGTTTGCTGATGGTAATAATGATGGAATTGGCGATTTTATAGGCTTAAAGAACAATCTAGATTACTTTACTGATTTAGGTATCGATACTCTATATCTTTCTCCGATACACCCTGCAAGTTCATATCATGGTTATGATGTGATTGATTACATGGATGTGGCTCCTGAATTTGGGGGTATGAAAGCTTTTGATGAATTTTTGATTGAAGCACATAAAAAAGGCATAAAAGTTATTTTAGATATGATTATGAACCACACTTCGTTTGAGCATCCATGATTCCAAGCAGCACTTAAAGGTGATTCGAAATATGAGAATTACTATACCTTTTTTGAGAACAGAACTGATGGCGATAGAAAATATGGCATCGATGATCAAGATGCAAGAAATATCTTTATAAATATCGAAGATAAAATACCAACTAATAAAAACTACGTTGCAACATTCTGAAAAGGGATGCCTGACTTAAAAATGGATAATCCAGAAGTCCAAGACGAAATGAAAAAAATTCACAAGTTTTGATCACGAAAAGGTGTTGACGGATTCAGATACGATGCCTTCTACCATATCTGAGATTCAGAAGCAACAAGAGAATCCAAAGATCCAAATAACGAGAAGATTAATCGGCTATTCTCAGATATCAGAGAAGCAGTAAATGCAGAGCTTAATGACGGAAATCTAAGATCCTCAAACGAGGCATTCATGTTCGGTGAATGATGAGGAAGTGTAAAAGATGGAGAAACCTACTTCGTAAGAAATGGTAAAAATAGTTTAAGCTCTTTAATTGACGGTCAAAACTTTAAGAACGACACAAGATTTTGATTAGATACCACAGAAGAGAAAAGTATTATAAAACAGCTAAATTCGTCAAATATATCAAGACCTTGAATGCCCTTTTTGGACAATCACGATGTCGAAAGGTGAATCAATAGATTCAGAGGTGTGCTTAGATCGGGAGAAATTTATTCTCATACTGAAGCTTTAAATGAACAAGAAAAAGCGTATTACAGAGTAGCTCTTGTATCATTACTTTCAAGAGGTGGTCTTCCAATTCTATACAACGGAAATGAATTATTGGCACACGGAGGTCCTAAAAGTTCAAATGGCGATATCTCGGTTAGAGAGGCCTTTCCTTGAAAAGATGACATCAAAAAAGTTGATTTCTATGAAAAGAAATCTGGTAAAAATGAACATGCCAAAAGTTGAGGCTATGATAACGAACAATCTGTAGAAGAAGCTATAAAAGATAACCAATCAACCTATAATTTAGTGAAAAAAGTTATTTCTGTAAGAAAACATTTTGATTCAGTTAAGAACCAAAATGAGAAATATATTGTTGATCCAGAAGATGTTTTTTCAGAACTGCCAGGATTTGCGACAGTCAGAAAAAATAGCGACAACGAACTTCTTGTATTTATTCACGATTACTCTCCAAAAGTAACAAAGTCGGATTTTATTTTCAAAACCAAACCAACCAAAATCGACCCACTTTTAGAAATAAACACAAAGATATTTGAAGGCAAAATAGAAACCAAAGGATTTGAAAGAATCGGAATATACAAGATACAAATTTAACTAAAAAAGAGGCTCGTGCCTCTTTTTTTTATTGAACGTAATCTTTGTATTTATCAAAAATTTCTTTGTGGTTGTGTTCTAAATATAGCAGAGCAACCTTTTTGTTAATAAGAACTTCAACAACTCTTGCAACAGAAATGTTAGCGCGATACCTTTCATTTACTGGTAAATGACTTAGAGCCAATTTGTACTCTTTTTTAATTTCTTCATCTGTTGGAGATATATTTAATTTTCTTGGAACAAAAGAGTTTAAAAATGTTTGTTTAAATTTTTCTTGAATTGTTTTTTTAATTACTAAATCTTGGCTTTCGAAGAATTTTTCAACATCTTCTTTTGATACTCTTGGATCGTTAGCAGCGTTTTGTGTTACTTCTTCTCTGTAAGCTTCATATTGTTTTTGATAAAGTTGCTCAGGCATTTCTTCGATAGTGATATTCTGAGATAATTTTTCGTATATAGCTTGTTTATAGTTAATAAGTAAATTTTGGAACGCAGCACCAATTACTGTTTTTTTGATAAAGTTATAAGCTGTTTCACGATTTGTTATTTCTTTTATTCCTGTAAGAACAGCGTTTTGGTCAGTAATTGGCATTCTTACAGATTCATTAACTTCAAGAATTTTAATTCTGTGTTTCTCGCCACCGAAATCTGTTTCAAACTCATCTCCTGCTTTTTTATCCACAAGTGCAAGAGTTAGTTCTGATAAATGAGCATCACCGTTCATTTCCACTTCTTGTTGTGAAGGCTTACTTGCTCTTTCGTTTTGAATTTCAAAAACAACAGAGTTACCATTTTGCTTAATTGGCTTATTTGTAGGCATTTTGAATGCATACATACTCATGAAATTATTTATAAACTGCTCAATTTGTTGATCACTTTCAATTGTGTCTTTAAATTCAACATCAGAGTCAAGGCTTAGATTAATTTTATCCACATCATCTTGATAATAGAATCTAAGCGTTAATTCACAACTGTCCAGGTCTGCTGAATAGTTCTCTAAAACAGGGTGAAATACTACTTTTGTTTTATCAGAAGCGAATCTTTCATTAAACTCTTTAGCAACTTTTGAATTTACAACTGCTTCTTTAGCAACTCTTAAGATATCTTCTTGCTTAAAGGTTTCTGTTTGAGATTTTATAAACTCAAGAGCTTGATTTTGAAAAGTGATTCATTCATTTTTCTCTAATTTATAATCGAAATCATAAAATTTCATCTTTACCTACTTTTTAAAATTTCATTTAATTTGTTGTTTGGTGTTTTTTTATTTGTTAATGTTACTAAATACCAAAAAGTCGAAAATGTGTTTAATTTCCCTTTTTCAAATGAGTGTGCTTCAATTGACGAGTAAGCCTTTAGATATCTAACAACTAGCTTTGTAACTGCTTTTTCGTTTTTAGAATTAACGCCTCTAAAAAACGAATATCACTTTAAATCAGTCATTTTAGGCATTGTATGAAAACTATAAACATATCTTTTGTGATACATTTCCTCAAAATTGATGTTTTCAAATCTTGAAGCCATTTTTTCAATTTCTGAATTATCTATTTGGCGTTTATTCATGGATTTATTAATTGATGAGTTTAATAGAAATAATGCAAAAACTCAGCACATGATGCAAATTAAGATAAACGCACCAAAGGCTAAAAAAGTATAACCTTGATTTTCAGGATCGATTTTGTAGTTTAGGAATATTGCTGGTATGGCACTAATATAAGCCACAAAAAACAACAACCAAATAGCGAAAGAATTCAGCATTCCTTTGGTTAAATATGTTTTTATTTTCTTAGGTATTTCTAGATCTGCATTTGTAAATGCTATTCTTAAACCTGCTTGTGTCTTATTAATGTTATTTAAAACTAAATAAGATCAAATTAATAAAACGACAGCAAACACTACAGATAAAGCATAAAAAGTGTTTTTCATTAATCTAAACCATCCAAAATTTCTTCTATTTTGATACCGATTGATCCTTCGTTATGATCACCCACAACTCCATACGCAGCATCTTTTGCAGGTTGTGTTGCGTTGCCCATTGCAAAACCATATTTTGCATGTTTGAGCATTTCAATGTCGTTTCCACTATCTCCAAATGCCACTAAATTATTATCGCTTAAACCTGCCATTTTAATTACTTCTTCTATTCCTTGATATTTCGAAATCCCTTTTGGATTAACATCTACGTAAACTGAGTTTGTTAAAAAGACTTCATGATCTTGATCTAGCTGTACCTTAACTTCTTGCCATATTTCTTGAGCTTTTTCGATTGGACATCTTAAAGCCATTTGAACGACTTTATTTTCGGGATCAAAAGTAACTCTTTCAAGCTCGTCTAAATCAGCAAATTTTGCTAAGTTCAAATCCATAACTGCACTTTGTAAAATTCACTCTGGTAATTCATTTGTTTTTGAGCCTTGAACATAAGTTCCTGTGTAACTTTCAGTGTCAAGATTAAAAATCAAATTGTGCTTCTGCGCAGCAGTTTTCATCACATCAAATGCTCTAGTATCAACATTTCCTAGAACTTTTGTTACTTTATTTTTAACATCATAAATAACTGCGCCATTTGAACACACTAAGTAGTCAAAATGATTCAGAATATCTTCTTCTAATAAAGGAAGAACTTTTGGTAAACACCTTCCTGTTGCAACTGTGTTATAAAAACCTTTTTGTGCAACTTTTTCCAATTGTTCCATTGTTTTAGGGTGAACGTTACCTTGTTTTGTTAGTAGTGTTCCATCTAAGTCATAAGCAAAAATATATTTCATTTATATCTCCTTTTAATTTAAATTATATTTAACTACTTTAAAAAGTTTAAAAAATCGTGCTTAAAAGCCCGATTATTTTATTTTTTCTAATTTGATTTTATATACTTTAACTCAAAATTCACCAAGTCCGTAAATTGCACTTGCTCCAACTACAAATAGAACTAAATTAAGAACAACTTTCATTACTATTGAACTACCTTTATAAAATAATGGCTGATCAAAGTTTAAGAAAGAGTAAAATACTGTGTTTACCTTAGAATATAAAGCAATACTTTGTGATCCTGCAGTTTTTGGGTCCATGTTGTTTAATCCTTGTTTAAAGTAGTTATAGTAATCTTTTCCTAAGTAAAACAGGATTAAAGACATTGTAAATCAAGCTAAAACAGGAAGGATCATGATTACAAAGTGTTTTCGATTCATTGTAATTGTTTTTCTGTTTAAAAATAAAGCAAAAAATGCAAAAGCAGGTGTAACAAAGTGAACAATAGTAGTGTTTAGCAATCTTGGTCCTGTATATCTATTTTCTTTGAAAAGACCTGGGAAAATTAAACCTCAAAAAACTAAGAATGTTACTGTAATATAGCATACTGATGCAAAAAATACTTTTTTAACTGGATTACTTTTTGAGTAAAAAGCAACTAAAAAAGTACATGCAATAACGAGTGTATTACTTAAGTAAGTAAAAGTTGCTGTCCTTCCTCACATGAAATCGATAAAACGAGGAGCTAATTGGTTAACCTTGCTATCAAGGACATAGTTTTTAATTTCATTCCCTAGAGAATCTGAGTTTTTAAATGCCTTAGTTAAATCAATTGAATCAAGAGCTCAATTTGAAATTACAGCAAATAAAAAGAAAAGAAGCATAATAATTGCAACCGATAAAGTTCTTGCACTATTTGGCGAAAGTCTGTTAATTTTATTTTTTATAAATTCCATTTTCATTCCTTAAATTATTATTAACAATTATAAACTTTTTTAAATTATTGACGACACTTTAGAAAGCCGATACGCCAAAAAGCGTTCTTATTTTAAAATCTTTTACTTTTTGTTTCATTTTTTCAAATTTATATATATAATAAATAAGCAACTATGGCATAGATACATGAGGTTGCCAATTCACCATTAAAGTTGTTGAGGGTGGTTTGGGTTTTCATGTGGAGCCGAGTTCACAAAATGAACAAAGGAGACAACAATGAGCAAACTTAACATCAAAGTTAAAGGGTTTGATCACGCTCTAGTAGACGAAGCTGCGAAAAAACTATACAACGTAGCTAAAGCTGCAGGAGCTAAAGTTAGTGGACCTATTCCTCTTCCAACAAAGAGAGAAGAAATCACTATCCTTAGATCAGTTCACGTTAACAAAACATCACGTGAGCAATTCGAATCAAGAACTAGCCAAAGACTAGTTGTTGTGGAAAACCCAAGTGCAGAAGCACAAGACAAAATCAAAAGATTAGAATTACCAGCAGGTGTTGCAATTCAAATCAAAGTTAAATAATCAAAATCACTTAAGGAGTAAATTATGAAAGGAATCTTAGGACGTAAAATTGGGATGACTCAAATTTACACAGAATTTGGACTATCAGTTCCAGTTACTGTTGTTGAAGTTCAACCAAATGTTGTGTCAAAAGTTCTTTCTCAGGAAAAAAACGGGTACGTTGCTACTCAGTTAGCTGTTTTCGACAAAAAAGAAAAAAGATCTAACAAACCTGAAAAAGGTCACTTTGCAAAAGCTAGCACAACACCTAAGCGCTACGTAAAAGAAATTCGTGACATGGAAGGTTACGAATTAGGACAAGTTGTTTCAGCAGACTTATTCAAAGCTGGAGAACTAGTTGACGTTATCGGTACATCAAAAGGTAAAGGATTTGCCGGAACAATCAAAAGACACAACCAAGCTATTGGACCTAAATCACACGGTGGAGGGGGAGGTTCACAACCTGTTCGTCAAACTGGATCATTAGGGGACATTAGTGGTAACAAAGTTGTTAAAGGTATGACAATGCCTGGACACTTAGGAAACGTTAGAACAACAGTTCAAAATCTTGAAGTTGTTAAAGTTGACGTTGCAAACAACTTAATCCTTATTAAAGGATCAATCCCTGGTGCTAAAAAATCATTCGTTACAATTAAACAAGCTGTTAAAGGTCTAGAAAACAAAGAACCTATCGTTCTAGTTGATGTAGAAGAAGTTGTTTTAATGAACGAATTAGTTGAAAAATCAAAAAAATACGGTATCGAAGTTAAAGCTGGAATGCACTCATCAGAATTATTACCATTAATTCAAGCTGCAGAAGAAGCTGAAGCTAAAGAAGGAGATAAATAATTATGGCTAAAGAACAAGCTACAAAATTAAACTTCAAAGCTGATCTTCCTGCAAATCTTTTTGCAAGTGAAAAAATCTATGAACAAGCAATTTTCGACACAGTATTATCAGATAGAGCATCAAGAAGACAAGGTACACACCAAGTTAAAAACCGTGCTGCTGTAAGTGGTACAGGTAAAAAACCTTGAAGACAAAAAGGTACAGGTAGAGCACGTGCTGGTTCTCTAAGATCACCACAATTTGTTGGTGGGGGAAGAGCATTTGGTCCTCAATCAGAGAGAAACTACTCATTAAAAGTTAATAAAAAAGTTAGATACGCTGCTTTAGTTTCTGCTCTTACACTATTAGCAAGAGACAACGCAGTTCTTGTAGATGATTTAAAATTAGACTCAATTTCAACAAAAGCATTAGTAAACAAATTAACAGAACTTAAAGTAAACGATTTAAGACACATTCTTATCGTTACAGAAGACACAACAGTTTACAAATCAGCAGCAAACATTCCAAACGTGCACACAGTTAAACCAAACTCGTTATCAGTTGAATTACTATTATTAGCTGACGTTATGGTTCTTTCAAAATCATCATTAGAAGTATTAGAAGGAAAATTTAAATAATGCAAATCACAGACGTAATTAAAAAACCAGTTTTAACTGAAAAATCATACGCACAAATGGATAAAAACGTTTACACATTTGAAGTTGCTTACGATGCAAACAAACACCAAATTGCAAACGCTGTTGAATTAATCTTTAATGTTAAAGTTGAAAGAGTTAACACAATCAAAGTTGGTAAAAAACCAAAAAACATTGGTCGTTTCCACGGATTTACAAATCGTTACAAAAAAGCTATTGTTAAGTTAGCTGAAGGTTCAGTAATTAATTACACACCAAGCGAAAGCGTTTCTTCAGAAGAAGAAGCTGCTAAAGCTGAGAAAAAAGTTGCTAAAGCTGCAAAAGCATCATCAGTAGAAAAACGTGCTGCAGAAAAACTAGCATCTAAAAAATCAACAGCAACAAAAGCTGTTAAATCAGCCACAACTAAAAAGGCTACAACAAGAAAAGTTGGTGGTGAATAAGATATACCATCACACTTATTTATAAATAAGTTATTAAATTTTCGCGGATTAAAACTGCTTAAAAGAAAGCCGCAAATATTTTTAAGCAAAGGAGATATGACATGGCAATTAAACACTATAAGCCAACTACAAACGGTCGTCGTAACATGTCATCTCTTGACTACAAACAAACTTTATCAGGTCACGCTCCTGAAAAATCTTTAATGGTTATTTTAAAAAACCATGCAGGGCGTAACAACCAAGGTAAAATCACTGTTCGTCACCACGGGGGACGTGTTAAGAGATACTACAGAATTATCGACTTCAAACGTAACAAAGATAATATCCCTGCATTAGTAAAAACAATTGAATACGATCCAAACAGATCAGCAAACATTTGTTTATTAGCTTACGCAGATGGAGAAAAAAGATATATTTTAGCACCTAAAGGGATTAAAGTAGGTCAAACTGTTGTTTCAGGTGAAACAGCTGACATTATTGTTGGTAACTCATTACCATTAAGCCACATTCCTGAAGGTACATTCGTTCACAACATCGAAATGCAACCAGGTGGTGGAGGTATTATTGCACGTAGTGCAGGTACATCAGCACAATTACTTGGTAAAGATGACGATGGAAAATACGTTGTTTTAAGATTGAAATCAGGTGAAACAAGAAGAATTCTTGCACGTTGTCGTGCAACAATCGGTACAGTAGGAAACGAAGACCACTTACTTGTTAACCTTGGAAAAGCTGGAAAAAACAGACACATGGGTGTTAGACCAACAGTTCGTGGATCTGTAATGAACCCTGTAGACCACCCACATGGAGGGGGAGAAGGTAAACAACCTATCGGACGTAAAGCCCCTCTTACACCATGAGGTAAAAAAGCTCTTGGAGTTAAAACAAGAAAAACTAAGAAATCTTCAAACAAATTGATTTTAAGAAGAAGAAAGGATGCTAAATAATGGCTCGTAGTCTTAAAAAAGGTCCATTCGCAGATGAGCACCTACTTAAAAAAGTAGACGCAATCGTTGAAGGTAAAGCACCTAAAAAAGCAATTAAAACATGATCAAGACGTTCAACAATCTTTCCAAGTTTTGTTGGATTAACATTCTCAGTTCACAATGGTAAACAATTTATTGATGTTTATGTAACAGATGACATGGTAGGTCACAAACTAGGGGAATTCTCACCTACACGTACATACACAGGTCACGGTGCAGATAAAGGGAAGAAAAAATAATGCAAAACGTAGCAAAAGCACACGTTAAAATGCAACGTGTAAGTGCAAGAAAAGCTCGTCTAGTTGCTGATTTATTCAGAGGAAAAGACGTTCGTGTTGCACTTGGTATTCTTCACAACACAAACCGTAAATCATCAAAAATGTTTATTAAATTGATCAACTCAGCAGTAGCTAACGCTACAAACAATCATGGATTAGATGCATCTAAATTATTTGTTAAAGAAGTCTTAGTAAATGAAGGTCCTACACTTAAGAGATTCCAACCAAGATCTCAAGGTAGAGCTTACTCAATTTTCAAACGTACATCACACTTATCAGTTACATTAGAGGAGAGAAGATAATGGGACAAAAGGTTAACCCAAATGGATTCCGTTACGGAGTTTCTAAAAAACACGTTACAACATGATTCGCTGACAAGGATAACTTTGGTAGCCAATTAGTTGAAGACGCTAAAATCTACAAATTCTTTGATAAATATGTACGTCAATACCAAATCGGTCAAGTGGAAGTTAAAAGAACTCAAGATCAAAAAGTTACAGTTATCGTTCACTCAGCAAAACCAGCAGCAATCTTAGGTCAAGAAGGTAAAAACCTACAAGAACTTACAGTTGCTTTAACAAAATCAATCAAAAACAGAAAATTAAACATCCACGTTCAAGTTGTTGAACTTAAAAACCCAGACCTAAACGCTAGATTATTAGCTGAAATGGTCGCAACAAAACTAGAAAACCGTGAATCATTCCGTATCGCACAAAAAGTTGCTATCCGTAACGCTATGCGTGCAGGAGCAAAAGGTATCAAAACAGCAGTTAGTGGTCGTCTAAATGGTGTTGATATGGCTCGTACAGAGGGATATTCAGAAGGTGAAATGAAGTTACATACACTAAGACAAAATGTACAATACGCAACAGCAACAGCTCGTACAACATACGGTGCTATTGGTGTTAAAGTTTGAGTTTCACTAGGTGAAATTTTGGAAGGAGATAAATAATCATGCTTCAACCAAAAAGAACTAAATACCGTAAACCATTTTTACAAAAATACGACAAACGTAAAGCTCACAAAGGGAACAAAGTTTCATTTGGAGAATTTGGTTTACAAGCTACAACAGGTGCATGAGTAGATGCACGTCAAATTGAAAGTGCCCGTATTGCTATTACAAGACGTATGGGTCGTGAAGGGCAAGTTATTATCCGTATTTTCCCTCACTTTGCAAAAACTTCAAAACCAATCGGATTACGTATGGGATCAGGGAAAGGTTCTCCTGACAAATGATATACAGCAGTTAAGGTAAACACAATGATGTTTGAAGTAAGTGGTGTTAAAGAAGAAGTGGCACGTGACGCTTTACGTCTAGGTGGACACAAACTTCCAGTTAAGTGAAGAATCGTTCAAAAAGAATCTCAAGAGGGAGCTGAATAATGTTATACAAAGATATTAAAGACAAAAGCGTTGAAGAACTAGTTAAATTAGTATCTGACTTAAAAGCTGAATTATGAACTCTTAGATTCCAAAACTCAACAGGGTCATTAGACCAAACACACAAAATCGCTTCAATTAGAAAAGATATCGCTAAAGTACTTACAGCTTTAAACCAAAAAGGAGTTAAATAATGGAAAGAAACTTAAGAAAAACTCGTACTGGTGTAGTTGTTTCTGCTGGTAAAACAGAAAAAACTATTATTGTTGCTGTTGACACATACAAAAAACACCCTCTATACTCAAAACGTTACAAATCAACAAAACGTTTCGCAGTTCACGATGAAAACCATGAAGCTAAATTAAACGACGTTGTTGTGATTATGGAATGTCGTCCATTATCAAAAACAAAACGTTTCAGATTAGTTTCAATCAAACAAAAAGCAGTTGAAGGAGCAAACTAGTATGTTAATTGAATTATCAAGAGCAAACGTTGCTGACAACTCAGGTGCTAAAGAAATCGGTGTTATCCGTATTCTTGGTGGATCTAAAAAGAAAACTGCAAACATCGGGGACATTATTGTATGTTCAGTTAAAAAAGCCATCCCTAACGGTGGTGTAAAAGAAGGTCAAGTTGTGAAAGCTGTTGTTGTACGTAGCCGTTACGGTCTAAAACGTAACAACGGATCACACATTCGTTTCGACGATAACGCTGTTGTAATCTTAAAAGAAGATTTAACACCACGTGGAACTCGTGTTTTCGGACCAGTTGCTCGTGAAATTCGTGAAAAATTCCCAAAAATCGTTTCTCTAGCACCTGAAGTGTTATAGTCAAAGGAGTTATTTTATTATGAACAAAATTAAATTCAAAAAGAATGACGAAGTTATTGTAATCGCAGGTAAAGAAAAAGGAAAAATCGGGAAAATCGAATCAATCGATCACAAAAAACAAGCTGTTATCATCAAAGACCTAAACCTTGTAACAAAACACAACAAACCAACACAACAAAACCAAGATGGTTCAATCTCAACTAAAGAAGCACCTATTCACGTTTCAAACGTTGCTTACTTAGTTAAAAAAGCTGGTAAAAGTACACCTGCAAAAACTTCAAAAATTGGTTACTTAGTAAAAGATGGAAAAAAAGTAAGAATCGCACGTAAAACTAAGAAGGAAATTTAATTATGAACTTAAAAAACGTTTACAAAGAAAAAGCTGTTCCAGCTTTATTAGAAAAATACGGATATAAATCTGTAATGCAAGTGCCAAAAATTGAAAAAGTCGTTATTAACATGACTGCAGGTAGAGAAGTTTCTAACTCAAAAGCGATTGAAGAAGTTTTAAACGAACTTACACTTATCTCATCACAAAAACCATACCAAACTGTTGCTAAAAAATCAAACGCTTCATGAAAACTACGTGAAGGAATGCCTATGGGTGGAAAAGTTACACTTCGTAGAGACAAAATGTGAGATTTCTTAGAAAAATTAATTCACGTTGCGATGCCTCGTATTCGTGACTTCCGTGGAGCAAACCCTAAAGCTTTCGACGGTAGAGGAAACTTTGCCTTAGGAATTAAAGAAGAAATTATCTTCCCAGAAATTGAATTCGACAAAATCCGTCGTATCAAAGGACTAGACGTCCTAGTTGTAACAAGTGCACAAACAGATAAAGAAGCTAGAACACTTCTAGAATTAATTGGGCTTCCATTTGAGAAAAAAGGAGATAAATAATGGCTAGAAAAGCGTTAATTGAAAAAGCTAAGCGTCACCCTAAATTCTCAACACGTGCATATACACGTTGTGAATTATGTGGACGTCCACATGCTGTTTTAAGAAAATACAAAGTATGTCGTATCTGCTTCAGAAATCTTGCTCACGAAGGTAAGATTCCAGGTATGAAGAAAGCGAGTTGATAATGTTTATTACAGATCCTATTTCAGATATGATCGTTCGTATTAAAAATGCGAACCAAAGAAAACATAAAACTGTATCTATCCCTTACTCAAACAAAAAAGCAAGAATTCTAGATATCATTTTAGCTGAAGGTTACATCACATCTTACGTTGTTAAAGGTGAAGGTGTTGAAAAATCATTACTTGTTACATTAAAATACAAAGGAGCACAATCTGCAATCGTAGGTATCAAACGTGTTTCTAAACCAGGATTAAGAGTATATGTAAAAGCTGACGAACTACCTAAAGTTCTTTCAGGTTACGGAACAGCTATTATCTCTACATCTAAAGGAATTATGACTGAAAAAGCTGCTAGAAAGGAAAACGTAGGTGGTGAAGTTATCGCCTATGTTTGATAGGTAGAACTATGTCTCGTGTTGGAAATCGTGTTTTAACTATTCCTGCAGGAACTAGTGTTAATGTAGAGGGTACAAAAGTTACTGTTTCAGGTAAATTAGGTACTCTTGAAAGAAATTTCAGTCAAAAAATTACAGTTATCGTTGAAGGTGCGACAGTTAGAACAGAACGTGCTAACGAAGAAAAACACACTAAACAATTACATGGAACAACAAATGCTCATATTGCAAATATGATCAAAGGTGTTTCAGAAGGATTCAAAAGAGATCTTGAAATTAAAGGGGTTGGTTACAAAGCTGTAATCCAAGGTTCAACATTAGTTGTTTCTGCAGGTTACTCACACGACGTTAAAGTAGAAATTCCTGCTGACGTTAAAGTTGAAACTCCAAAACCAGTTGAAGTATTAATCAGTGGAATTGACAAACAAAGTGTTGGACACTTTGCATCTGTTGTTAGAGCAATCAGAAAACCAAACCCTTACTCAGGTAAAGGGATTGCATATAAAGGTGAAAAAATCAGACGTAAAGAAGGGAAAACAGCTTCTAAATAGGAGTTGTGGTAAGAAGTTATGGCAAAATTATCAAGAAACCAAGCTCGTAAAGTTAAGCATGTTCGTATCCGTCAATCAATTTCAGGTACAGCTGCTAAACCTCGTTTAAACGTTTTTAAATCACACACAAACTTATATGCTCAACTAATCGATGATACAAAAGGTGTTACATTAGCAAGTGTTTCTACACGTTCATTTAATGAATACGGTGGAAACGTTGAAGCTGCTAAAAAATTAGGTGCTTTAATGGGAGACAAAATTAACGCTCTTAAAGTTACTGAACTAGTATTTGACCGTGGTGGATACTTATACCACGGACGTGTTAAAGCTTTTGCCGAAGCTGTTAGAGAAAAAGGAGTTAAATTCTAATTATGGAAAACGCTAAAAAAGAAGTTGTTCGTAATGATCAATCAGCTACAAAAGTAGTTGCTCCTCGTAAAAATGTTGCAAGAAAAGCTACAGAAGGATCACAAGAGAAAAAAGAAGGACAAAGACGTCCATTTAACCGTTCAAGAGATAACAGAAAACCTAGAGAAGAAGTTCGTTCAGAATTTACAGAAAAAGTTATTGATATTGCGCGTGTAACAAAAGTTGTTAAAGGTGGAAGAAGATTCAGTTTTTCAGCCTTTGTTGTAGTTGGAAACGGAAAAGGTCGTGTTGGATATGGACACGGTAAAGCAAACGAAGTTCCAGATGCAATCAAAAAAGCAGTTAAAGATGCTCAAAATAACTTAGTTGACGTTCCTCTATACAACGGTACAGTTCCTCACGTTGCTGAATCTAAATTCTTAGCTTCTAAAGTTATGTTAAAACCTGCTCCTAAAGGAAAAGGGCTTATTGCTTCAGGTACAGTTCGTGCCGTAGTTGAGCTTGCAGGATACTCAGACATTGTTACAAAAACATATGGTTCACGTTCAAAAGCAAACATTGTTAAAGCTACAGTTAAAGCACTTCAAACTTTAAAAACACCAGAACAAATTGCTCAATTAAGAGATAAAGACGTAAAGGATTTAATCTAATATGGCAGATATCAAATTACACACATTAAAATACACAGACGGTTCAAGACCAGAAAAACACCGTAAAGGTCGTGGTCACGCTGCTGGTAAAGGAAAACAAGCTGGTAAAGGTCAATCAGGACAAAACAAACGTAAAGGGCACAGATTAGGATTCGAAGGGGGTCAAACACCATGATTCCGTCGTATTGGAAAACGTGGATTTACAAATGTAAATCACATCGAGTTCCAAGTTGTTAACCTAAAAGATCTAGAAGCTCGTTACGAAAACGGTCAAGAAGTTACAATTGAATCACTTTTTGCAAATGGTTTAGTAAAAAGAACATTACCTATCAAACTATTAGGTAATGGAGAACTTTCAAAGAAATTAACTGTTAGAGTTCACGCAGTATCAGCATCAGCAAAAGCTGCTGTTGAAGCTGCTGGTGGGTCAGTAGAAGAATTATAATTCTACCCACTTTGCAAATTCCTAAAAAATCACGTCATGCGTGATTTTTTTATTTGGCATATTCAGTATTACTCAATTTTTTCAAAATTAAAACTGTATAATTCACATACTAAAAAACAATTGTGAACAAAGGAGATTTTATGGCAAAAGCAAAAAATATTATCCTTTTTGGATTAGTGCCTGCTGCACTTTCAGCAAGTGCAATTACAGCTTTAATTTTAAATACACAAAACAAAGTTCAAGATTCAAATTCAAATGCCCACCAACCAGAAATAGTTCCAGCCGACGAGAACGAAACATCACCACAAAATGTTCATCAAATCACAACGCTTGATAATCAAATAGCCTTAATCAAGCCAGGATACGCAAACAAATCGACAAATTTCCCATGACAAGCAAGTTTATCAAACCTTGTTTTTGACAACTTAAATTCAGATAAATTTAGAGTTATCGACCAAAAAGTACTTTACGATCCTAAACACCCTAATTCGGTTGTCCTACAATACAAAATCCAATCAATCGAAAATCCAAACGAAGTTTCGGAAACCCAAGAAGTTATACTTTCAGGTTTCAAACCAATTCCTAACAAATCTTCACTTCAAAACGAAATAAACACACAGGCAGCTGCAGCTACTGTGTCTTTAAACGTTGACAAAGAAACAACACTTTTAGAAGATATTACTATTGATAACATTTCTGTTTCTGGTTATGACACAGATCTTTACGACTTAGAATCAATCTCATTCTCTGGATTAACAACAGCAAGAACACTAACCTACACTTTCCGTTTAAGACACAAAGAGTTCAAAACAATCACTTCTCAAAAGCAAAAATATGTCGAAAACGACTTGCTTACAGTGCCCGTAATCCAAAAACAACTTCAAGAAGTTGCTAACAACGTCAAAGCTTCAGCAGACTCAAAAGATAAAAATGCAAAAGAAGTTACACTTGACGAAATCACACTTTCAAACATCGATGTCGAAAAATACGAAATATCAAACAAATCACTACTTGCTGGAGATACTGTTGTTCAAGTTTCTTTCTCACTTTCTGCCAAAAACCTAAGCCGTACAATATCAATTGAAGATCAAATTGTTGCAATAAGAGGTTTCTTACCATCACAAAAACCAGCTCCAGATAAACCCGAAGAAAATAACGACAAACCTGCAAATGAAAACGCAGAAAACAAAGAACCTGACAACACAAATAACGACGCAGCTCCTGTAGTTGAGCCAGAACAACCACAAATTCCAGATACGCCTCAGCCTGAAACACCTAAAAATCCAGAAACGCCAAGTGAAACAGGTGAAAAAGAAAAAACTGCTGACGAAAACAATCCTAACGAAGATAAAAGCGCAACAGATAATAACACTGATCCTCAAAATCCTTCAAATGATTCTGATAATGATAACCCTTCAAACAACGAAGAAAACGAATCGCCTGAAAACAAAGATGATAGTTCTGAAGAAGAAAATGAAAATGACAGCAATACAGAAGTTGAGGAAGGTACTGAAAAACCTGAAGGAGAGCCCGAAATTCAATTCGAAGAAGAAGAGCAAAATACAGAACCTGATGACTTCCCAACTCAACACACAAATACTCAAGTAGAAACAAACGTTGAAAAATCAGAAACATACGCTAACGAATTAAGACCTTCAAATATTGTTATTTCAGGATTTGACGCAGCAAGATATGAAGTTACAGATTTAGAACTAAAACTTTTAGAAGACAAAGTATCTGTTGAAGTGTCTTATAAATTAAGAAGTAATGTAACACAAGCTGAATCAGAAGTTCAAAAAGCCACAATAAATGGGTTTAAGGAAGTTGACGAAACCATTCTTCCATTACTTGAAAAAATTGAAGCTGAAGCTTCAAACAAGGGTTACTTTATTTCACCTGATCATATCGTTAGATTATCGCTAAAAAATGTCGATGATACTTTAAAACAAGAGCCTTCGCTTTCATATAAATGATTTAAAGATGACCTAGAGGAGTTTGGCAAAACAAATGATTCTCTTGAAGTTAAATCAAAACAAATTGTTGCCGATGCAGTTTACAGCGTCGAAATTTCAGCAAAAGGTCAATCAAGAAAAATTAAAGGTATTAACGTTTTCAAAACAAATGTGCTCGAATCTGTTTCAATAGACGTTGCAAATAACGGTTTATTAACAGAAGGTCAAGCCAACATTACGTTACAAAACCCTCAATCATTAACTATCTCAAAAGTGGTATGACACAAAGATGGAGAACCAACAGCTGATACTTCTCAAAACTCATACTTAAGTCGCGAAGTTGGAGATTACTATGCTATAGTAACAAACGAAAACGGTGTTGAATACA
Source organism: Mycoplasma sp. Ms02 (assembly GCF_019720735.1). Taxonomy (GTDB): domain Bacteria; phylum Bacillota_I; class Bacilli_A; order Mycoplasmatales; family Metamycoplasmataceae; genus Mycoplasmopsis. The sequence continues at coordinate 585,852 of NZ_CP081302.1, forward strand.
AAACAAATACTGTATCAGTTTCAGATCGTGAACTTCTTAACGTTAAAGATGAATTTAAACCTAAATTAACTGACAAAGTTAGTTATTCACCTACTTTAATAGAAAAAACAGGTGTTGAAACAGCAAGAACTTCAATTAACAACAATTATTATGCTTCACAACTTGAAGACAAATATGGTCAATATGGATTTAAGTACCCATCATACGATTACAACTATGAGGGTGGAACTAAAAACTCAAACTCATTTATTAATGCAACAATCGACGGTGAAGAAAGAAGAATTAATATTTCAGAACTTGTTTTTGCCGAAAGAGTAGCCGATGCTCCAGCAGGAGTGGATTGAAAATACTCAAACGCCGATTTTATTAAAAGAGAAATTCAAAACAACACTCTTAAAAAGCACCCAGTAATGAAAAAGCTTTATAAATTGGATGTTCAAGACAATGCAAAAGCAATTCAGAAAAAAGTTACTGCCTCAACACTTGCAACTGGTGTAACAGGTCTTGGTCTTTATGCACCTGCAGGTGAAATTATCGAAATTAGAATTAACCAAGAGTATAAAAATGTCCTAAAACAATACGTTGAGAGAAACAGATCAAACTTCTTTGGTAATACAAGACACTGAATTACGTTCACAATTAACCAAAACTATTGAGATAACTTTGTTTTTGAAAACTCAGGAAGAATCAGTAACAGATATCCTTTCATGAGAACAAATTTCAACTTCACATTGCAAGAGCTACTTGACAATGAAGTTATCAAAATTGCTTCCCCATTTGGTGGAGCAGTATCATACAATATTAACTACCCAGTTTATGACATTCAAGAATCACCAATCGATATTTCGTTCACAGTTGATAACGCTGTAGAAACATTATTCTACTACCACGGTCATACATCGAAAGCAGATTGAGATGCTCAAATTCAAAAAGTTAAAAATAAAGAAATAACTGCTCCTATAGCAATAATTCAAAACGAATACTCAACAGCTTTTATACCTTTTGATCACGACAGCGAAACAAGAATGGTGGATCGCTACAGTATCGACAACTTTATCTACCCAGAAGCTGCAATGAGAAAATGAACTGATTTCTTCCGTCTTTCATTAATGTGAAATGACTATGCATCTCCTAAATTATCAATGAACTATGGTGATGATATCTGAGGTGGTGCTGGTGCTTGAGGTGGTGGAGCCAACCTTTGAGCTCCTAGAAAATCAGCAAAAGAATTCTTCCAAGGTGGTCACAACTTTGGATTCTGATCTTGATTAAATTACCACGAAATCAACCACAACTACCAATCATACGAAGATCCATTCAACGTCAGAGACCATGGATGAACAAACATTCCTTCAACAATTAACCTTTCTTTCCTAAACGACCAAACCAGATTTAGAAACTTATACGACTGAGAAGGTGAAACAACAAGAGGTTGATCACACTTAGGAACCTCATACAGTTCAGCTAAAACAGGTAAAAAAGGTTCATGATACAACATGTATGCCTCAATGCTTTATACTTTAGGACCATTGAACTTTATGGACTGAGTTAAATCATCAGGAAAACGTGGAATGCACAACAAAGGACTTGAAACGCTTAAATATATGGTGGATTACTTTGGATTAAATTTCCACTATGCAGCTCAATGATATGACAGCGTAAGAAACCCACAAGAACCAAATCAAACTTCAATTAATTACGCAAAAGCCTTCCCTCTACTGAATTCAGTTCAAGAAGGATCGGCTGAAGATTTAATCCTAAAAGAAATCTACAAAAAACCAGCTATTGATTTACTAGGAAACGTTTATGCAGTAGGAGCTTATTTATATAAGCCAGAAACAGGATCGTTTGAATATACAACTGATACAACCCCTGCTTTCGAAGTTCCTGCATTCGAAGACTACACATTTGACTTTGCAAAAGGTATTACAGCTGTTAACCCAGATTTCAACTTTGACTTAACCTTCGTACCAAGTAAAACTGCCCAAGGTGGAACGCTTGTTAAAGATGGTAAAAAAGTAACTTACAAAGCTAACTCTGAAAAATTACATGAAATTGATGAATTTGATATCGAAATCACACCTGGTAACTGAGCAGGTAAACCTTCGATTTATGTACCTAAATATAAATTCAAAATTAAAGTTCGTAATGTGGTTAACCGTCCAACATACACAGTATATGACAACTTAAACTTAACTACATCCACACTTGCAGCAGCTCAAGAAGAAGTAAAAAAACCAGAAGTAGCAGCAAAAGGAATCAGAGTTTCACAAGGATTCCAGACAAATTCAATTAACTACTTCACTAAATCACCAGGTGCAACAAGAACACCAAACACTTTAATTGTTGCTGAAATGAAATATGTAGCTCCAAAAACAGGAACATTCAAATTCCATGCTGAAGTTGATGACGAAATTCAAATTTGAGTTGATTCAACAAAAGTTGGTGAAAGTAAAAAAACAAGAAACCAAACTATGTTCGAAGTTGGTTCGCATGAATTTACACAAGGTAATATTTACACAATTAAAATTTACGGATTTAATTCAAAAGATTCTGGTAAATTTAACTATTGATTACAGGAAGAAGGATCAGATACAAAGATCTACCTTGAAGATTCAGCCCTTGCACCAAATTATGAATCAAGCAAATTAGAAGCTTCAATCTCTGTAGATACTCTTCTTAAAGATGAAAAGTATCAATACAAACGTAGATACTTAGAAGACGACAAACTTTCTGACGCCCAATTAAATAAATTGGTGCCTATTGTTCCAGTTAAGTCAAACGACTTGGGTAGAGTAAGAACAAATAATGTTGCCGGTGCTGATCCTCAGAGATTTGTTGATGGTAACTGATGAACAGAATACTACCAAGATCAACACAATGAAATCATGTTCACATACCAAACAAGAAACGCTCAAGGTCAAAACGAAGTCAGAGAAATTAACTACTTTGACTTAGTGAGAGCTCCTGAAGCCCACAAAGACTTAAGCCCTAACTACTTTGTTATTCAAGCCGATAATCCACAAGTTCCATGAGAGCCAATCGTCTTATTCGAAGGTTATGTTGACCTTATAGCAACTTCAAGATATAGAATTTGGTTAAACAGACCATTCTCTTCACGTATCTACACAGTTAGAATGTCAAGAAGGGACACACCTACTTCAAAAATCGATTCATCAATCACTGGATTAGCTTTATCTGGATTCAAAGCTGGATTTGCAGTTAGACCTTCATTACTAATTCCTTCTGATACAGATGTAATTAAATATTACGGTTCATGAAATCTTGTCAAAAATTCTGATGAAAGAGTTCATTCAATCGTTAATAACACAGCAGCAATCACAAATGTTGCAGGTGATTATTTTGAAGCAGAATTTGAAGGTAATGCAATAACAATTATGGGAGCCAAAAAAGCAAACTCTTCAACATTCAAAGTTTATATAGATGGAAAATTAATAGATGAACAAGCAAATACAGAGAAAACACCTGAATCGCTAAACGCAATCATTTATCAAAAAACATTTGACATTGACAAAAACGCAAAACATAAAATCAAAGTTGTTACAAACGAAGCAAAAGAATTAGTTATAAATTATTTAGTTGCGTCAAAACTTTAATTAAAACTCGGCAAGACCGAGTTTTTTATATCTTTAAACTAGGACAGTTATTTCGGAATTTAAATTATCTATATAAAGCACTTCAGGATTCCTGAGGTGTTTTAAAATTGAGTTTTTTCTGAAATCTTTCGGTGTTATATCATTCAATAAAATTGTTAATTTGACTTTTTAGTTCCACAAACGACATATCTTTTGTGGAAATGTTGTAAATAAGTTCAGTTTTTAGAATTGAGAAAAAGTATTCAATTTCTCTGTTATCCAACGAGTTTCCAACTCTACTCATTGAAATTTTGCCATTCAAGTTTTTTATTGTTTCTAAATATTCCTGACTAGAATATTGTGATCCATGATCTGAGTGAATTACGAAGTCATGTATTTTGGAAAAGTTAATAGAAGTTAAAGAATCAAGAACCAGTTCAACATTATTAGTCCTACTTAGAGATCATCCGACAATCTTTTTGGTTTTATTGTGTAAAACTGCTGACAAAAAGACATGATTTTCCTTAACGTCCTTAGGTGCAGAAATATATGTAACATCGGTTGAAAATGTTTCTTGTTTAAGTCCATCAAAATCTCTTTTCATTAGGTCTGGAAATTTAACATTTGTATTTTTAGATTCTTTTCTTTTTGATTTTTGTCTGATAACACATTTCAAACCAAGTTTCTTCATTCTTCTTCCTATAGTCCTGTAATTAAGTGCTATTCCATGTTTTTTTAATATGTAAAAAGACAGTCTTTCCCTACCGAATCTGAACTTAGTATCTTCCATAGCTTTTTTAATTATTTCCATCTCTTTCTGAATTTGAGATTTTTTAAGTGTCATTTTGTATGACCTTTTTACAAAGTCATAAAAAGTAGATTTTTTAAATAAGAAACATAAAATTAGTTGTGATCTTTTCCTGGATTTGCCTTTCTTTTGGTTTAAAAGTTTTATGGCATCTTGAATTGTAAAATCAACACCATTACGATCAAAAATCTCTCTAAACATTTCTATAACAAAAACCATGTCTTCTTTATCAAAAACATCGTAATCTACTTTTCACTCTGGGCTGCTTAGGTCAACCTTTCTTTTTCTTCCTCTTCTTTCGATTGATGGTTTTTTCTTTTCTGGCAAAGTACCTTTTTCTTTGTAATTCATATAATAAATTTTAAATTTTTTATACAAACTTGGTTTACCAAAATCAACAAAGAACTTTTCTTTTATATATAAGAAAAACATCTTGTCTCCATACTTCTCAAAATTAAACTTTTCATAAACTTTAAAGAGTTTTATAAGCATTTCATTGTTTAAGTTTTTCATTCTTGCTCCTTTAGAAAAATAAAAATCGGAATTTCCGATTTTTTTGTCCTAGTTTACTTCTTGTAATAAAATTAAGTGCCTTAAATAATGCTTTTTTATGTCTTAAAAAGAATGTGTCAAAAAATTGTCAAAAAAACCAAAAAAATTTTTACATTGTTTCTTTTTCGTGCTAAAATTAATTTACGACTTGCGACGCAAATCGTGAAAATGTTCTTTGAAAACTAGATATATAAAACATGACAGTCAATTTTTTCGAGAGTTTGATCCTGGCTCAGGATGAACGCTGGCTGTGTGCCTAATACATGCATGTCGAGCGGAGTTCTTCGGAACTTAGCGGCGAATGGGTGAGTAACACGTACTTAACGTGCCCTCTAGATGGGAATAACGATTAGAAATGATCGCTAATGCCGAATACTTATTAGCTTCGCATGAAGTTAATATAAAAGGAGCGTTTGCTTCGCTAGAGGATCGGGGTGCGTAACATTAGTTAGTTGGTGAGGTAATGGCTCACCAAGACGATGATGTTTAGCGGGGTTGAGAGACTGATCCGCCACACTGGGACTGAGATACGGCCCAGACTCCTACGGGAGGCAGCAGTAGGGAATTTTCCACAATGGGCGAAAGCCTGATGGAGCGACACAGCGTGCGCGATGAAGGCCTTCGGGTTGTAAAGCGCTGTTATAAGGGAAGAAAAAGCAGTAGAGGAAATGCTATTGCCTTGACGGTACCTTGTCAGAAAGCAACGGCTAACTATGTGCCAGCAGCCGCGGTAATACATAGGTTGCAAGCGTTATCCGGAATTATTGGGCGTAAAGCGTCTGTAGGTTGTTTGTTAAGTCTGGTGTGAAAACTTGGAGCTCAACTCCAAATTGCATTGGATACTGGCAAACTAGAGTTATGTAGAGGTAAGCGGAATTCCTTGTGAAGCGGTGGAATGCGTAGATATAAGGAAGAACACCAACCTGGCGAAGGCAGCTTAATGGACATATACTGACACTGAGAGACGAAAGCGTGGGGAGCAAACAGGATTAGATACCCTGGTAGTCCACGCCGTAAACGATGATGATTAGCTGATGGGGAGCTCATCGGCGCAGCTAACGCATTAAATCATCCGCCTGAGTAGTATGCTCGCAAGAGTGAAACTTAAAGGAATTGACGGGGATCCGCACAAGCGGTGGAGCATGTGGTTTAATTTGAAGATACGCGTAGAACCTTACCCACTCTTGACATCTTCCGCAAAGCTATAGAGATATAGTGGAGGCTAACGGAATGACAGATGGTGCATGGTTGTCGTCAGCTCGTGTCGTGAGATGTTCGGTTAAGTCCTGCAACGAGCGCAACCCTTGTCCTTATTTAGATGATATAAGGAGACTGCCCGGGTAACTGGGAGGAAGGTGGGGACGACGTCAAATCATCATGCCTCTTACGAGTGGGGCAACACACGTGCTACAATGGACGGTACAAAGAGAAGCAATACGGCGACGTTGAGCAAATCTCAAAAAACCGTTCTCAGTTCGGATTGTAGTCTGCAACTCGACTACATGAAGTCGGAATCGCTAGTAATCGTAGATCAGCTACGCTACGGTGAATACGTTCTCGGGTCTTGTACACACCGCCCGTCACACCATGGGAGCTGGTAATGCCCGAAGTCGGTTTTGTTAACTACGGAGACAACTGCCTAAGGCAGGACCGGTGACTGGGGTGAAGTCGTAACAAGGTATCCCTACGAGAACGTGGGGATGGATTACCTCCTTTCTACGGAGTACACGACTTCTCAAAATGAGAAGTCAACGACACACTTAACAGAATGGCTATTTAATTTAAATGCGTCATGTGCTATTGTTAATAGCCCAATAGTAATATATCTAGTTTTGAGAGAACATTCTCTCTTGTTCTTTGAAAACTGAATAGTTAATTAAAATATTTTAATATAACAACGACATCAAAAAATAAATAAAGATAAAGTAAAAGTCTTATTTGTTTTGATACCGAGTTAATTATTAAATTTAACATTTAATAATTCATTAAAATGTCTTAAAATACATCAACAATAGGTAAATATTGTACTTTTAAATAAGTAAGAGTATATGGTGGATGCCTTGGGTCTGGAAGTCGATGAAGGACGTGATTACCTGCGATAAGCCTCGTGGAGCTGGATATGCGCTATGAAACGGGGATTTCCGAATGGGGGAACCTAGCTAAGGGAAAGCTTAGCTGCCATCTAATGAATAAAATAGTTAGTTGAGCGAGACACGTTGTGAACTGAAACATCTTAGTAGCAACAGGAAGAGAAAATAAATAATGATTCTATCAGTAGCGGCGAGCGAACGTAGAAGAGCCCAAACCAACATATGTTGGGGTTGTAGGACAGTCTACATGAAGTTACAAAATTGTGTTATAGCAGAATGTGTTGGGAAACACAAGCATAGAGGGTGAAACTCCCGTATGCGAAATGGCACAATCTTCTGACTGTATCCTGAGTAGGGCGGGGCACGTGAAACCCTGTCTGAATCTGCCGGGACCATCCGGTAAGGCTAAATACTAACCAGACACCGATAGTGAACTAGTACCGTGAGGGAAAGGTGAAAAGAACCCCGGGAGGGGAGTGAAATAGATTCTGAAACCGTATACTTACAATTAGTCAGAGCGCGTTAAAGCGTGATGGCGTACATCTTGCAGTATGGACCGGCGAGTTATGTTAACATGCGAGGTTAAGTGGAAAAAAGCGGAGCCGTAGAGAAATCGAGTCTTAATAGGGCGCTTTAGTATGTTGACATATACCCGAAACCAGGTGATCTATTCATGAGCAGACTGAAGCTTGGCTAATCCCAAGTGGAGGGTCGAACCGTAGTACGCTGAAAAGTGCCCGGATGACTTGTGAATAGCGGAGAAATTCCAATCGAACTTGGAGATAGCTGGTTCTCCTCGAAATAGCTTTAGGGCTAGCGTGTGATGTTAAACTTTGGTGGTAGAGCACTGAATATGGAATGGCCGCGCCTAGCGGTACTGACTATAATCAAACTCCGAATACCATTGTGAATTGTCATGCAGTCGGAACCGGGGTGCTAACGTCCCGGCTCGCGAGGGCAACAACCCAGATCGTCGGCTAAGGTCCCAAAATCGTGTTAAGTGAGAAAGGTTGTGAGTTTTCATAAACAACTAGGAGGTTGGCTTAGAAGCAGCCATCCTTTAAAGAGTGCGTAATAGCTCACTAGTCAAGAGAACTTGCGCCAATAATGTAACGGGACTAAAACACGATACCGAAGCCACGGGTACATTTTTGTACGTTAGAGGAGCGTTCTTAGGGCAATGAAGTATGACCGTGAGGACATATGGAGCGCTAAGAAGTGAGAATGCCGGTATGAGTAACGATTCGCGGTGAGAATCCGCGACGCCTATTGGGAAAGGTTTCCTGGGGAAGGTTCGTCCACCCAGGGTTAGTCAGGACCTAAGGGGAGGCTGATAAGCGTACCCGATGGACAACAGGTTAATATTCCTGTACTGTCAATAACTAGTGATGGAATGACGGAGAAGGATAGCAATACCCATTATTGGATTTGGGGGCAAGCATCAACTGGTCAATGTAGTAAAATGCGCATTGTATAACCGGGAGATGTGATGCATAGTGAAAGGCGACGAGTAACGAATTTTGTGATTTCACACTTCCAAGAAAAGTTTCTAAACGTTTAAAGTTATTGATACCTGTACCGAGAACGGACACACGTTCCCAAGATGAGTATTCTAAGGCGAGCGAGAAAACCAATGTTAAGGAACTCTGCAAATTGACCCCGTAAGTTCGCGAGAAGGGGAGCCCATCTTGAATGGGCCACAGTAAATTGTGAGGGGCAACTGTTTATCAAAAACACAGCTCTCTGCTAAACCGCAAGGTGATGTATAGGGGGTGAAGCCTGCCCAGTGCCCGAAGGTTAAGTGGATGCGTTAGCTTTAAGCGAAGCGTTGAAATGAAGCCCGGGTGAACGGCGGCCGTAACTATAACGGTCCTAAGGTAGCGAAATTCCTTGTCGGCTAAATACTGACCTGCACGAAAGGCGCAATGATCTCTCAACTGTCTCAACATTGGACTCGGTGAAATTATGGTCCCAGTGAAAACGCTGGGTACCCGCATCAAGACGAAAAGACCCCATGGAGCTTTACTACAACTTCGTATTGAAATTTGGCCTAACATGTGTAGGATAGGTGGGAGACTTTGAAGTTAAGACGCCAGTCTTAATGGAGTCATCCTTGAAATACCACCCTTGGTATGTTGAATTTCTAACCTGCCGCCGTAATCCGGTGGGGGGACAGTGCGTGGTGGGTAGTTTGACTGGGGCGGTCGCCTCCTAAAAGGTAACGGAGGCGTTCAAAGGTACACTCAATACGGTCAGAAACCGTATGCAGAGCGCAAAGGTAGAAGTGTGCTTGACTGCGAGACCTACAAGTCGAGCAGGTGCGAAAGCAGGACTTAGTGATCCGGCTGTACGTCATGGAACGGCAGTCGCTCAACGGATAAAAGTTACCCTGGGGATAACAGGCTTATCTTGCCCAAGAGATCACATCGACGGCAAGGTTTGGCACCTCGATGTCGGCTCATCGCATCCTGGAGCTGGAGTCGGTTCCAAGGGTTTGGCTGTTCGCCAATTAAAGCGGTACGCGAGCTGGGTTCAGAACGTCGTGAGACAGTTCGGTCCCTATCTGATGTGGGCGTTGGAATATTGATGAGAGCTGCTCTTAGTACGAGAGGACCGGAGTGGACACACCGCTGGTGTTCCTGTTGTTTCGCCAGAAGCATAGCAGGGTAGCCAAGTGTGGAAAGGATAACCGCTGAAAGCATCTAAGTGGGAAGCCTCCTCAAAGATGAGTATTCCCTTGAAATTCCTTGTAGACTACGAGGTTGATAGGATGGAAGTGTACGTGTAGCAATACATTCAGCTGACCATTACTAATAAATTGATAGGTTTAAAAGTGTGATGAATTTTAAAACATTTTAATGAATTAAAATCCTAACTATTCAGTTTTCAAAGATCAAAACCCACGGAGGGTTATTTTTTTTATTTTTTAGTGCATCAACTTAATTTACAGAACTTATTCTTGTTATACCTGCCTCAAGCCTTAATTATCAGCAGCTAAAATCTTTTGTATAACAAAACAATCTAAAAAAAGATATAAAAAAACAAAGGGCAAACAACCCTTTGATTATTTATATTAAGCTCTATCGTTTAAAGCTTCGTATCCTTCAACTTTTTTACCTTTGTAAAAACCACAGAATCTGCAAACAACGTGTTGCTCGATTAATTGTGAACAATTTGCACAAGCCACTAAATTAGGTGTTGTTAGAGCGTCGTGGGTTCTTCTTTTGTGTTTACGTTGTTTCGAAGTTTTACGCTTTGGAACAATTGCCATTTTACCCTCCTTATAATGTGGTTTAAAAACTAAACAACAAGTTGTTTAAATTTCATATCTATTATATATTTTTTTTATAATTTCTAAAACTAAAAATGCAATTATTACATTAAAAAAGACCCAAAATTAGTATCTATAAATTTAAAATATTACCCTGTTTTAAGGGCTAAAACTAAAAAAACTAATAAAATAATTTAAAATTATATTAATATGAAAACTACTCTCAGAGCTCAAAATTTGAATGACCTAGAATTTGTTGCTAAATCGTTGTTAGAAATTCTTGAAAACAGAAAATTTCTGCTTCTTTCAGGTGAGTTAGGAAGTGGAAAAACGACCTTAGTTAAATCGATAGGTAAAGAGCTCGGAATAAAAGAAAATATCACATCACCTTCATTTGGCTATATGAAGGTTTACCATGGATTAGTTCACATTGATGCTTATAACATGAATTTTGGGTTAGAGGAATTTGAGGACTATTTTGACGATTCTTTAGTAGCAATAGAATGATTTGAAAACTTACCTAATAAGTTTCAGGAATATGTCAAAGTTACTTATAAAACAAGAAAACAATCAAAGAGTTTACGAAATAGAAAGAGTATAAAATGAATATTTTTATTGATACAACAAATGATGATTTTTATATATCGCTATTCAGTGACGATTTTGTTGTTTACGATTACACACACTTGGTTGGTTACAAGAAAAAGGTTGATTTAATCGCTGACCAATTTGAGAATATCTTAAAAAGAAACAACTTGGAGATTGATCAAATTAATTGTTTTTACACGAATATTGGTCCTGGTTATTTTACAGGAGCAAGATCATCTTTGGTATTTCTAAAGACATTGTCAGTTGCTTTAAATAAACCACTTTTTTGAATAACTACTTTTGATTTTTTAATGTTTCAAAACGATCAAGAAAAACTTTACGTTGACGCCCAAGGTCAAAAGGTTTTCGAGTTTGATACCGAGAAGTTCTGAGCGACTAAGGACTACTTAAGTTCAGTTGAAATTAAAGATTATAGTGACGATATTACATTAAATAAAATTGACTACAGAGCAATCACTCAACACTTCAATTTCTTAAAAGATAAGTTCAAAAATGCAAAAAATGTTTTAGAAATCGATGCACTTTACATTAAGCAACCACAGATAGGAGTTCGTAAATAATGAAGATTTTAGGAATTGAAACTTCTCATGACGACACTTCGATTGCTCTAATCGATCAAAATGGTGTCATTGATATGAAAACAATATCACAAATTGACATCTTCAAGCAATATGGTGGCACAATCCCTGAACTATCATCACGTGAACATGTTAAAAACATTAATTTAATTCAGCAGTACTTCCAAACTAATTATGATCTTAGCGATATCGATTACATCGCCTATACACAAAAACCAGGTTTGATTGGAACATTGCAAGTCGGATATTTATTCGCCAAAGCCTTGTCTTTAGCTCTGAAGAAACCATTAGTGCCCGTCGATCACCTTCATGGACACTTACTTTCAGCAACAATTACATCTAAAGTAACATTTCCTGCTTTATGTTTGCTTGTGTCTGGGGGTCATACACAACTGTTGCTTGCTAAAGATCTTGCGTCATATGAACTAATTGGCGAAACGCAAGATGATGCCGTCGGAGAAGTTTTTGACAAAGTGGCTTCGCGGACAGGATTAGGATTTCCTGGTGGACCAATTATTGATAAAATTTTTAATAACTACAAAGGTGAGTACATTAAGTTCACAACACCTCACACAGAAGGGAAATACGACTTTTCTTTCAGTGGTTTAAAAAGCCAAGTTTTAAATTATGTAAATAGTAAGCAAATGAAAAAAGAGGAAATTGACTTAAACCAAGTAGCTGCTTCTTTTCAAAAAACAGCTGTGGAGTACTTAATTGCAAAAACGAAGCTTTCCCTTGAAGAGCATGATGTTAAAACACTAATTCTTGGAGGTGGAGTTAGTGCAAACTCACATTTAAGACAAGAGTTTCTAAAGCTACACCAAAACACAATCATACCCGATTTAAAATACGCTACAGATAACGCTGCAATGATAGCTCAAGTAGTTTTATTAGATAAGTTAAAGGACAAAATGGATAAGAAAATATTTTTTATTGATTTAGACGGAACGTTTTTAGACATAAAAGAAAAAGGTGGGCACGGATATTCTGAACGCAATCTTCAAGCAGTTCAAAAAATACGTGGAAAACACGAAGTAGTTTTTTCGACAGGCCGTGGAATAACCAAATGAACTATGAAGCTGATGCAAGATCTTGGTTTTTCTAATTTCATACTCTGAAATGGAGCAAAGATTTTTATCGATAACAAAGAAGTATTCAGTAGCAATATCGACGAAAGTATCAAACAAGGTTTACTAGATTATTTATTAAACCAAAGAGTTTCGTTAACCTTAAATTCTGATTTACACCATTTAACTTTCACAAAATCACTGTTTCACAGGCTTTTAACTAAATTAACAAAACGTGTTTCACTTCGTAAGACCAATAAATTAGTTCTTGATCAAGACTTGTTTAAAATTATGCTTTATTCTTTAAACCCACGTAAGATGAGAAGGATAAAGAAGCATTTAGACAAACATTATTCAGAGCATTTAACTGCTTCGTTTACTGGAAAAGGTAACTATTTCATGGAAATAACAAGCAGTTTGGCTTCAAAAGGTAAATCTGAGGAATGATACTTAAACCACTTTGGTTACAAAAAAGAGAACGCATACCACATTGGTGATTCGATGAACGATTCAACTTCAAAAGGTAAAGTTGGAACACTAGTTGCTGTCAAAAATGCATCACCTCAATTGATTGCAATAGCAGATTTAGTTCTTGATTGAGATCATGATCAGCAAGCAGTGGCAAAATTCCTAGAACAATTTTTAGAAAATTAATTTAAATTTCGCGAATTTAATATATTATTTTCACATACTAAGATTAAAATGTTTTTTTGCTTTTATATACCTGTTTTATAGTAAAATGGGGCTTATTTGCTTTATTCTGTAAAAAAATATTTTTGGTAAAATAATATAGATGCTAAATTATGGATAGGATCTAGTTGAAAGGCTAGACTTTGGTTGGTTTTAGCGCTAGAACAATACTAAGATAATGAAAGGATATTATTATGGCTAAATTAGATTTCGACCGTAGTAAAGAACACGTTAACGTTGGAACAATTGGTCACGTTGACCACGGTAAAACAACTTTAACAGCTGCTATTGCTACAGTTTTATCAAAAAAAGGATTATCAGAAGCTCGTGATTATGCTTCTATTGATAACGCACCTGAAGAAAAAGCTCGTGGGATAACAATTAACACATCACACATCGAGTACCAAACAGAAAAACGTCACTATGCACACGTTGACTGTCCTGGTCACGCCGACTACGTTAAAAACATGATTACAGGGGCTGCTCAAATGGACGGGGGAATCCTTGTTGTTGCTGCAACAGATGGACCTATGCCTCAAACACGTGAACACATCCTACTTTCTAAACAAGTTGGTGTTCCACGTATCGTTGTTTTCTTAAACAAAGTTGATATGTTAGAAGGTGAAGACGAAATGATCGAACTTGTTGAGATGGAAATTCGTTCACTTCTTTCAGAATACGGATTTGACGGAGACAACGCTCCAGTTATCCGTGGATCTGCTCTTAAAGCACTTGAAGGTGATGCAAAATACGAAGACGCAATCATGGAATTAATGAACGCTGTTGATACATACATCGAATCACCAGTTAAAGAATTCGACAAACCATTCCTTATGGCTGTTGAAGACGTTTTCACAATTACAGGACGTGGTACAGTTGCTACAGGTCGTGTAGAACGTGGAAAATTATCAATCAACGAAGAAGTTGAAATCGTTGGATTACACCCAACTAAAAAAACAGTTGTTACAGGAATCGAAATGTTCCGTAAAAACCTTAAAGAAGCTATGGCTGGAGACAACGCAGGGTTACTACTTCGTGGAGTTAACCGTGAAGAAGTTGAACGTGGACAAGTTCTTGCAAAACCAGGTTCAATTATTCCTCACACAGAATTCGAAGCTGCAATCTACGTTCTTAAAAAAGAAGAAGGTGGACGTCACACACCATTCCTTAAAAACTACAAACCTCAATTCTACTTCCGTACAACAGACGTTACAGGTGGTCTAGAATTTGAAGCTGGACGTGAAATGGTTATGCCAGGGGAAAACGTTAACTTAACAGTTAAACTAATCGCTCCTATCGCCGTTGAAGAGGGAACAAAATTCTCTATTCGTGAAGGTGGACGTACAGTTGGTGCTGGATCAGTTACAAAAATCATTAAATAATTTTTCTAACAACCCAAAAAACTTTGCTTTCGAGCAAAGTTTTTTTATTTTCCTGTTCTTGAGCGTCTTAAACTCAAAAAACCTCTTTCGCTTGATAACAAAATCTTAAAAACGACTTTCTTATAGTTGAAAACGTCAAGTTTTTTTAACTTTTTAAAACTTTGCCAAAAATTTAACTAAAATATATTTATGCTTAAAATATACAAATTGTTACCTCGTTACCTCAAAGTAATGCTTGTAATTAGTTTCTTTTTAGCAGCATGCCCCGTCTTTTTTCAGATGTTCAGCCCACTGCTAATCAAACAATTCATTATCATCAGTAATACCGATCTTGAAACACCAGTGAGAACAGTCGATTTACTGTTCTTCAAATACGAACCCAAATCACTTTCGGTCTTTTGAACGCTTGTGATTTTCACTTTAATCAATGAAATTTTAGTCTTTGTGTTCAGTTTCGCAGCCATGAGGCTGACTGAATACTTAATCAGCGATATTCGTCATGTTGTCCGTGTCAAAATGTTTGAACGTGTATTAGATATGAACAAAGAAAATATAGATGAAATATCGCTAGGAATTTTAATCACAAGATTTAACAATGACATTATGAAACTGAACGGTGGATTTTATGTCATTTCTAGAGGTCTAACTTCCTCTGTTTTTACAATTGTGCTCGGATTAGTATTTTGTTTAACAATTAATATTAAACTAAGTTATTCAATTATTGCTGTTGTTCCTTTAATCATCCTTGGAGCAGTCTTCACAATTAACAAAATATTTCCTTTTTTTAGGAAAGAAAACAATGCTTTAGAAAAGTTAAATAACCAAGCAAAACAAGACCTTAATGGTGTTGAATTAATCAAATCCTACAACCTAGAAAACGTCAGATATTCCTTTTATACAGATATAAACGACGAATTATTAAATATTGCGAAAAGAACTAACAGAATCACATCTCTAGGTTTTCCGATGGTTCATTTTATTAATGATATCGGAATCATTATTCTTTTTGTAACATTCGGAATTCTTGCAAATGCATATAACAACACGAATATTGCCAGAGAAGCAGGCAATCTGTTCCAATTCACTTCATACCTAACGATGATTGCGATGGGTGTTAGTGCAATTTCTTTTGACTTCAATCGATTAATTAGATCTAATGTTTCTGCGAAAAACATTAATTCAATATTAGGAGTAAAAAATAAATATTACTTAAATCAAAGTTCTCACTATGTAACAGACGGAAGCATCAGATTTGACAACGTAAGCTACACCTATGCAAATAATCCTAATCAACATGCAGTTAAAAACTTATCATTCTCAATAAAACCTAATTCCAAAGTTGGTATTGTTGGGAAAACAGGTTCTGGTAAATCAACAATCGTTCATTTGCTTCTACAAGAAGTTAGACCTAAAACAGGTTCAATTTTCATAGATGACTATAAAATAGAGCAAATCGACAAAAATAGTTTTAGAAAAAATGTCTCAGCAGTGTTTCAGAAGCCTATGTTATTTTCTGGAACAATAAAAGAGAACATTGTCTTATCTAGTCCACAATCTGGAATAGTTGATATTGAAGAAGTAATCGACGTTTCAGCTTCAGGTTTTATTAATGAATATGAAAATAAATATGACCAAGTTATAGGTCAGCATGGAATTAACTTAAGTGGTGGTCAAAAACAACGAATTTCAATTGCTCAAGGAATTATCAAAAAACCTAAGATTTTAATCTTAGATGACACAACTAGTGCTTTGGATAACAAAACTGACAAAGCAGTACGCGATAATATCGAAAAAAATCTAGATTCAACTACTCTTTTAGTAATTGCTCAAAGGCTAAAAAGCGTTGAAAACATGGATCAAATAATTCTATTAAAAGACGGAATGATCTATGGAATAGGCACACACGCAGAATTGTTAGCCACAAATGATCATTATCAAGATATTTATAAATCACAACAGGAGGAGTAATGAAACAAAAAAAGACAAGCGCTATTTTTGAAATTTTAAAATTCATCAGTCTTCCTAAAAAAACGTGATTCATTCTAGTTTCCATTTTCGGAAGTCTTGCACTAATTGGTGTTGGAGTGGGTTGATTTACTGGACATATTTTAAAATCATTTTTCGATAGTTCAAGTTTCGATCAAACTTGAGAAAGTTCCAAAACCAGCTATTTTATAATGGTTTTCATTCTTTTATTGATATATTTAACAACAAAAATTTTAACAATGGCTACAAACTATATAGTCAATGTTACACTCCAGGTTTTTCCTTACAACTTAAGAGACTCAATCTATAAAAAGTTTCAGAGAATGCCAATGAGTGTTTTCGAAAGAGAAAAAACAGGTGATCTTATGTCTGCGATGACCAATGACACAAGCTCACTATTTGAGACAGCTACTACATTAATTACTGCAACATTTTCAATTCTCTTTAACTACATAATTGCAATGACAATGATGTTTATTTACGCTCCTTTAATCGCTTCAATAGTTTTCTTAATTGTTCCTGTTTCAGGTTTTGTTTTCTTAATAATACTTACCAAAACAAGAGGTCTGTTCTTAAAATCAAGAAGAATGTGAGGTGTTTATAATGGTTTTTTAGAAGAAACATTAGATATTCTCCCTCTTGTTCGTATTCACGATCAAAAAGATTATGTTTTAAAACAATTTATTGAAGTAAGTAAAAAAGAACGTGATGCTGGGCGTCGATCAGTACTGTATTGACACATCATTAGACCTACTTATAATTTCATCAAAAGTTTCAATTCGATCTTTGTTATAGGTATTTGTGTCTTTTTCTATGTTAATAAAATATCAACTTATGGAATAACTCCTCTAGATTTTGGTGTTATTACTTCTTTTTCACTTTATGTTTCTACAGTAACAAATAAGTTTGGTGAGTTGATCGACTTTACCAACTCAATGCAAAACGGTATCGCTTCCTGAGACAGAATTAAAAGGATTTTAGATCTTGAGGAAATCAATCAAGACCCTTCGCTTAAGGAATTAAAAATTAAAAAAGCACACATTAAGTTTGAAAATGTAAGCTTCAAATATAATCAAGATTCTGAAAAGCATATATTAAATAATGTAAGTTTTGAAATTCAACCCAATACAATAACAGCTCTTGTTGGTCATACTGGATCAGGTAAATCGACAATTGCTAAATTACTTGCTCAGTTTTACCAAACAGATCATGGATTAGTATCAATTGACGACCAAAATGCAAATGATTATACACAAAATAGTTGAAGAAATCAAATCGCTACAATTTCCCAGGATGTCTTTCTTTTTGAAACGTCTATTAGAAATAACCTAAAAAACTATAGCAACAAAATATCAGACGAAGAAATGATTAGAGTTGCAAAAGAGACTGCAGCACACGACTTTATTGAAAAACTTCCAGACGGATATGACACAATTCTTTGACAAAATGGTGCTAATTTATCACAAGGTCAAAGACAGTTACTTTCTATAACTAGAGCAGTTTTATCTAATAAACCAATTATCATTATGGATGAGGCAACGTCTAACATAGATACAATCACAGAGTTACAAGTACAAAATGCAATCAAGGTTCTTTTTGATAAAAAGACAATTCTAGTAATCGCCCACAGATTAAGCACAATTAGAAAAGCAGACCAGATTTTAGTTATGAATAAAGGTGAAATAATTGAGCGTGGTGATCATGATCTGTTGATTCAGTTAGATGGTCATTATGCATCACTTTATAAAACAGGATTTGAAGACAAACAAGATTAACAACAAAACACAAAAAAAAGTTAGTTAAAAACTAAAATAGTTATAAAATAATGATATATAAATGAGGAAAGGAGTTGCTATAGGCGGCTCTTTCTTATTCTTTTGAAAGGAAAATATGGATTTAAGAAGTATTTTAAAAAATCAATTTGGCGACATAATCATCGATGCAAAACAAAAGCAAGATAAGCTATTTGGCTTTGGTACAGGTGCAGAAGTGATTTTAGACGTCACAGATCTTGAAAGTTTAGAAAAGCATACAGCACAAATTATTGATTTTATGAAAACGTTTAGCTGATATGATGATTTGGCTTTCGTAAACATTGAATCTAAAGGTGAGGGCGACGAACTAGATCTTTCAGACCTTTCAAAACACGTCGATCAAAGAGTTAAACTACATTTCAGAAAATCTTTTAACGGAAATCAAACAATTATCGTTGATATCCTTGAAGATAAGGGTGACACTGTTCTTGTGAAATGAAACGATCACGGCAGAATTAGAAAATTAGAATTTAAAAAAGATGAACTAACAAATGTAGAGAAATACTACAAAATATAGGAGAATCATGAGCAATACAGAAGTTAAAAAAAACGGAACTAGCTTAGAAACTAAGAAAAACTGATATATTGTTTTACTAGGTTTCGCTCAAAAAAATAACTTATTAGTAAGTGAATTAGCTGAAATCCTTTCAGAAGAGACAACAAAAGTTGTAAACAAAGATATTGACCCCGATGCTGAAATCGAATTTAGAGTTGATAAAGAAAATCAGCTTGTTCATATTTACAACAACGCTATGATTGTTGTTGAAGATGATTACGAATTTGAAAGTGAACAAGATTTAAGCAAAATAACTTTCATTAGACTTTCAGAAGCAAGACTTTACGACAAAGAAGTGCAGGTTGATGATTTAGTATCTGCAGAATTCGATTTTGACTTATTAACAGAGAAAAACAAAACAGCTATTAAACATGGTTTTGCATACGGCTTAAAACTTAAAGATAAGCAAAAAGTCTTTGTGAAATACGAACCATTAATTGGTTCAAAGATTAAGGCAAGAATCTTGACAAGAAATAATAACGGTTCTTACAACTTAATATTTGAAGATGGTGTTACAGCGTTTCTGCCTGCAAACAAGATCAATGCAAAATTATCAATGAAACCAGGAAGTATCATTGATGTTTATCTTGAGGCAGTATCTGAAGACACAAAGTTAAGTCAATGTATCGTTTCAACTGACTCACCATCATTCGTAGAAGACTTAATGAATGCTGAAGTTCCTGAAATTTCACAAGGATATGTTGAGATTGTAAAAATTAAACGTGTTCCAGGTGTTAGATCAAAAGTAGTTGTAAAATCAACAAACCTTGACTATTCTGTTGACCCTCTTTCAGCAGTTATTGGTGTTAACGGATCAAGAATTAAAGCAATAAACGATTCATTAGGTGGCGAAAAGATTGATGTAGTTCTTTATGATGAAGATATGGTTAGATACATCAAAAATGCATTTTCACCAGCAAAAATCCTTGATGTCGTAGTAGATGAAAAAGGTAAATTCCCTAAATATATTGCAGTTGCTAAAAAGCAAGATTTAATGATTGCGATTGGTAAATCAGGTGTAAACATTAATTTAGTAAAAGAAGTGACAGAAGTCAATGTTAACGTAATTAGTACTGAAGAAGCGCTTGAAAATGGCTACGAATTCAATCAAGCAGAAATGTACGAAAAACCACTTTTCAAAGCAAAATCAAGAGCCCCAAGAAAATCTCGTACATCAACATACTTTGAAAACATTGATATTGATGTTAACGAATTTTCAGCTGACGTTTCAAGATTCCTGGAAGAACAATTAGAAGCTTCAGAACAATCAGCCAAAAAAGCAAAAGAAGCTTCTAAACAAGTTGTCAAAAAAGAAAAAGTTGCTCCATTGAACCTTGATGACATTTTCGAGCAAACAGATTTAAATGTTGAACAAGAAGAGGATGAATATGACTTCCTAAACGACATTGACTTTGATAAAGTGTTTGACGATGCTGAAGTTGAAGTTCAAGAGTCTGAACAGGAAGTAAACAAAGAAGCCAAACCAGCAGTTTCAAAAGCTGAAAAAGCTTATAAAAAAGCCAAAGTTGAACTTAAAGATTTCCATGTTGATAATGATTTAACAAATTATGGTATTGATGGTGGATTAGATCTTAGTGATTTTGATGATGAGTGAGAAAACTAATTACACAAGAAAATGTGTCGCGACAAATCAAATTGTCGACATCGACAAATTAATTCGTTTTGACTATAAAAAATCAACAGGAATCATCTCTTTGGACTTAGACAAAAACAAAGATGGTAGAGGATGCTACATCCAAAAAGACTGATCTATCTGAGAAAAGTTTAGAAAAACAAAAGGCTTAAATAGATCTTTTAAAACGAACGTTGAACAATGCGTTTACGAAGAAATAGAACAAAAATTGAAAGGTGTTTTATGGCAAGAAAAAATCAAAGAATAAGTAACGTAGATGAAGTTAAACAACAGTTATCTACAGTTAAAACAGAACTTAAGGACGGTGTGTTTACCTTTACTGGGAAAATGTCAATTTCAGACTTTGCTCAAAAAACAAAACTAAATGCGAACGACATCATCAAAAAGTTCTTCTTAAAAGGAAAAATTACAAACTTAAACTACGTGCTAGATGAAGAGGAAATTGCTGAACTTTCATTAGAATACGGTTTTGAATTTAACAAAGAAACAAACATTGATGCAGGTAACTTCTTAGACGAAGTTAACTTTGTTGACGATGAAAAGGACTTAGTAAAACGTGCACCCATTATTACAATCATGGGGCACGTTGATCACGGTAAAACAACACTTATTGACAAAATCAGAAACTCAAATATTGCTTCAACAGAAAGCTCAGGTATTACACAACATACAGGTGCTTATCAAGTTACTCATAAAAATGAAAAAATTACATTCATCGACACTCCTGGTCATGAAGCCTTCACACAAATGCGTGCTCGTGGAGCGTCAGTAACAGATATTGTTATTCTTGTTGTTGCTGCTGATGATGGTGTTATGCCACAAACAAAAGAAGCAATCGTACACGCCAAAGCTGCTGGTGTTCCGATAATAGTTTTTGTTAACAAAATGGATAAACCAACAAAAGACTTAGACAGAATCAAAGGTGAACTGGCTGAAAATGAAGTTGTTATTGAAGAATATGGTGGAGATACACAAATTGTTTATGGATCAGCTTTAAATGGTGATGGAATTACCGATTTATTCAACGCGATTTTGCTGCTTGCCGAACTACTTGATCTTAAAGCAAATCCAAAACGTTACCCAATTGGAACAGTTATTGAATCAAAAGTGGATAAAGGTTTTGGATCTGTTTCACACTTAATTATCGAAAATGGAACATTATACAAAGGTGACTTCATTGTTGCTGGTTCTAGATATGGAAGAATCAGAAGTTTAATGGACTCGCATGGTGAGTTAATTGAAAAAGCTGAACCTGGAACACCTGTTGCTATTTCAGGCTTAAACTACACACCTATGGCTGGGGACAAATTTATCGGTCTTTCAGATGAAAAATTTGCAAAGAAACTTGCAAATGAAAAAAGCAGAATAGACAAACAAAACGAACTATACTCGAGAGCTCAAACAGTCACTGAATCTAACGGTAAAAAAGTTCTTAACGTTATTATTAAAAGTGACGTTTTTGGAACAGCAGAAGCTATTAAAGGCCAATTAAACGGAATGAGCAATGATGAAGCTGTAATCAACGTCGTTTCAAGTGCTGCTGGTCCTTTATCAAATGCTGATTTATTACTTGCTCAAGCATCGAATGCTTCAATTATGCTTTTTAATATGAAACCAACTGTCAACCAAAAACAATCAGCTGCTAACTTAGGCGTTGATTTACACAGTTTTGATGTTATTTACAAAATTATTGAACTTTGTCAAGCAATGCTTGATGGAGAAAAAGAACCAGTTTATGAAGAAAGAAAAATTGGTCAAGCTCACATTATTAAGGTTTTCTTCTATTCAAAAGTTGGACATATCGCAGGATCAATGATGGATGAAGGTGTGGTTAAGGCAGGATGTAAAGTAAAGCTTTACCGTAGAGGTAAATTACTACACGAAGGTGTCCTTGACTCCCTAAAAAGAGAGCTTAACGATGCAAAAGAGGTGGTTAAAGGTAAAGACTTTGGTTGCCACATCAAAAAATACAACGATATTGAAGAGGATGACGTACTAGAGTTTTATGAAGACGTACGTGTTGCATAATGTCAGAAATTAAGCTACAAAATTACATAAGAGATGTTAAAGATTTCCCAAAAAAAGGAATCTTATTTAAAGATATTTCACCATTGCTTGCAAACGGTGAAGTTCTAAACTACACAATTAACGAAATAGCAAAACACTGTCAAGACACAGATTTAATCGTCGGACCCGATGCACGTGGATTTCTTTTTGGTACACCTACGGCAGCAATGCTAAAAAAACCATTTTTAATGGTTAGAAAACCAAACAAACTTCCTGGTGAAGTTGTTTCGATGGAATACGATCTTGAATATGGTTCAAACAAGCTTGAATTTCAAGTAGGTTTTGCTAAACCTGGACAAACGGCAGTGATCGTGGACGACGTTCTTGCAACAGGTGGAACAACAAAGGCAATTGTAAAACTATTACAATCTCAAGGTATTATTGTCAAAAAGATAGTTGTGCTTTTAGAACTAAGCGAATTAAAGGGTAGAGATATTTTTGATAAGAATATTGAAATCGTTTCACTAGTTAACGTTTAATTTGTAAAACAGTAACAAACACAAAGTTCAAATATGATACTTTGTGTTTTTTTATGCAAAAACATATTTCCTTTTGATAGTAAAAGATAAAAATAAAATAGAAAGATTATTTAGGTAATTAGACGTAGCAAAAATTGTTTATCCTTTATCGAAGATCTAATGCAGACAAAAGCTATTTACTTTGTCTAGAGTTTCTATATAAAGAAAGATTCTAAGGATATCCTATACTATTTTTAAAATAGTAACTTTTCTAAATTCCTTTATATATTAAAATATCTTTAAATTAGGAGAACAAATGAAAACAAAAACAATGATTAATTTTTTGAATACTGTTGAAGGTTTGGGTAGTTTAAGTACTAGCATAAATCAAACAACACCACATCATATTTTTCACACTGAAAATTACAAAAATGCAGGTGTGAAATGAATCGTAACAAATGAAACAAGACAAACGGATTTGTATAATAATGGTGGATATGGTGGTAAAAACTTAGAGTTCAAAAATATAATAACTAATGAATGTTTTACCCTTCAAGACTTGTTAGATAAAACAGGAGCAGAGCTAAAGGTTATGGGGCTACAAAAAGTTTACAACCCTGCAAGAGGAGTCTGATATATTAGAACTTTAAGAAACTCGATTAAAGTGGATAATTTAGGATAATTATGATCTTAATATATTTATTTATACCAACATTCTTTTTTATCTCTTTTATTGCATTTTCAGCAGTTCCTAAAAGAGTAGAGTTTATTTATTGATCTGTCAAGATTCTTGGAAGGTTTGAAAAACAAAAAGATAAATATTTTATTTCTCAAGAACTTATAGAAGGTGCCAAAATTTTCTATAGTAATTCAAGAAAACAAATAAGCAAAATATCGTTAATTGTAATGATGTTAAATCTCTTTTTGGTTTTCTTGACTCTCTCTACATTATTTTTTGTTGAGGCTACATATAATAACACTTTTTTATATTAATTGCATCCTTCCTACGCTTACTTATGATAGTAATCCTTGTCGTTTTTATTATCAAATTTATAGTTTTGTGTAATAAAGGGTTGAAAACAGTTCAAAATCTAAATATAACAGACGTTGAATTCGTTTTGCCTAATTCTTGCAATTCTGTAATTTATTCTACCTTTTTAGATGAAGAGATTCAAAAAATGGACGAAAGACAAAAAAATATCTTCCTTTCTGGAAGGTTCGAATTAAATGCAGATAATTATATGCTTTTCTTTTTGAGGGGGATAAAGAACACCCATCATAAGTTAAAAGCTTTAGAGTTTGCGTTCTGATTATTTCAAAAAGGAAGTATTCGAGTCTATGGCAATTTGACTTGTGAATTAATAACCGAATATCATAAACTACTTCAAGAAAAGGAGCGAAATGCCTAGTTTTTTTTACAATAGCTCTTATTATTCTTATTGTAGGGCCTGTTGCTACTTTTGTTTTAGATTTTACATTTAAGGAAAAAAGGAAACAGCTGATTCTTTTTACTTTTGATAATCAAATCAATTCCACAATCATGCAACTAGGAAAAAATGAAGAAATAAGTTATCAATTAGTAGAAATAATAAAAATTTTCAAATTTAATCTTAAAAAACAAATTAGAACCGTAACACTGTTTTATTTTTTTAGATCTTGAACATTGTTTATTGTTCCTTTTGTTGTTTTCGTCATTCTGTCGGTCATATTTCGTGATAACATTGGGTCTCCAGCGCTTAGAATCTCTATAACTATTGTTTGTGTCATGGTTTATGGGTTTATAAGTATGTTTCTTTGCCCTTCACCAATAGATGTATATAATAAACTAAAAAATATGAGGGAAAACACTTATTTAGTTTTACAAAAACTTGAAAAACATTCATCGAGTCAAAAAAATAAATAAGGAAAAAATGCTCAAAGATTTCTCTAAAATAAAAGGCATTCATAAGCATGACTGAGTTGATATTCCAAAATATGGTGAGTATTACGACAAATTATTAGAGAAAGATTCAATAGTGTGAAAAAATCACCCTAAATTAAATCACCACAAATTTTTGATCATTTATCTTGTGCTTAAAAATCAGGACAAGTTTTCTCATAAAGTAATTAAATACTTAAAGTCAGATATTCTAATGTAAGATATTTATAGTAACAAAAACACTATACTCCTGTGGTATAGTGTTTTTAGTTAATTACTTTTTCCTAAATAAATATAAGACATATCCAGAAATTGCTGCAAGTGCAGTGGCAATTCCACCTATAATTCAGTGAATTGTGATAACATCAATTTCTTTTCTTTGATCGATTTTGCTATCAATTGTTGTGTTTATAACGTTAGCAACATTTTCGTTAGTTGCTGTTGATTTACCATCGCTAACTTCTTTATCACTGATTGGCTTGTTATCGTTAATTTTTTCAATAATATCAAACAGTTTTTTGTCTTCGATTTCTTTAATGAATTTGTCTAATTCTTCAGGATTATCAGAAAGATTTTTATACTTCTCGATTGCTTTATCAAACTTATCCTTATTACCTTCCTCAATGGCTTCAATAATTTCTTGAAGGGCATTTGATTTATCAATTGAATCCAAAATCTTTTTGTTAATTTTATCGTTCAATGCCTTGTTAGCTTCGGTTGTATTTTCTGGGTCTAGTAGGCTTTGACGACCTAGTTCGATTAAGTCATTAATTTTTGTTTTAAGTTTTTCAAAGTTTTCCGAGTTTCTGTCTGTATTCTCGAATTCTTGGATTAAATCTTCGATTTGTTTGTTTATGTCTATGCTGTCTATAGCTTGTTTGTATTTTTCTAAATCAGGAACGTTCTTTTCGTCTAACTTATCAAGCACTTCCTGAATTTTAGCTTTTTGATCAGTTGTTGGAAGATCGTTGTACCGATCTAAAGCTTTTTCAATTTCTTTCAGTGCGTCACTAACTTCTTTAACTTTCTCAACAGTGGTCTGCTTTTTAGGTTGATCTGTAGTTTCGGAAGAACCATTATCGCTATTTTGGTTCGAATTATCGACATCTTCAATTAAATCTTCATTTTTAACCTGATCTGTTAAGAAATCTTTTTGCTTTTCAGAAAGATTTTCATCATCTGCAACTGTGTCGATAACAGTTTGTTTTTTATCGTTGATGTTTTCACCTTTGTCAAGAACTGAAATCATGTCATGATCGTCAGCTTTTTCAGCCACCTTTTCTTTTAAGTCAGATTTTTCTGTTTCAGAAAGGTTAGGTAAATTGTCGATTTTCTCCTTAATTTCATCAAGTGTTGGATATACATCTTTTTTGATTTCTTTAATTTTAGCTACAGCATTTTCAAGATCATTAATATTTGAGTTATCACCTTGAATATCCACGTTTTCACC
Source organism: Mycoplasma sp. Ms02 (assembly GCF_019720735.1). Taxonomy (GTDB): domain Bacteria; phylum Bacillota_I; class Bacilli_A; order Mycoplasmatales; family Metamycoplasmataceae; genus Mycoplasmopsis. Next base: position 612,398 of record NZ_CP081302.1, read on the forward strand.
ATTTTCAATTGCAGAGTTGTACTCTTCTTGTTTATCAGATGTGTTTCTTTTGAAATCTTTTGAGTTTTTAACATCATCTGCTTCAGCAATAAGATCTTTTAATTGCTTTGTAAGGTCTTCTCTTCTTTCAAGACCATCAAGGTTTTCTGTTGCTTGTTTTAAGTTGTCGATAACTTCTTGAACTTCGTTCGCATCAAGATTAGGTTTCTCATCTCTTTGATCCTGAGCTTTGTTTCATGCATTATCAAAATCAGATTTTCTATTTTCGTTTGCATCTGAATAATCTCTGTATTCATCTTTATTATTGTTATTTACAGGATTATTTGACAATAATTCTTTCAGGTCATGCATTTTAGAATCAAGATCTTTAGCCTTATCTATAGCATCCACAATAGCGTCTGGATCATCAAGAGAATCAATTTGAGACTTTATCACTTCTTTTTGATTATTGTTTAAATTCTCTAGAGAATTTATTGCTTTTTTGGCATCATTTCTTATCTTGTCTAGAACTTCTTGTCCGTCTAAGTTCTCTCTTGCTGTCTTTAATTCATCTTTTGCTTGATCTATTTCTTCAAGAGAAGGAAGCATAGACCCGTTATTTAAAGCGTTTTTCACTTTTTCGTTTGCTTCTTGGAGTGCATTATCTAAGTCTTCTTTTTTGTTAGATGGATCTGTAGATGCAAGTTTGTAGTCCACAGTTTCTTTTGCTGTATTCGCCTTCTCTATAGCATCTTTTAATTCCTTAAGGGCTTGATCAACAGTTTTAGCGTTTTCTTTGATTTCATTAACTTTTTCAAGTGCATCTGAACCTGAGACTTGATCAACTGGTTCCTTTAGAGCTTGCTTTTGATCTTGACCTATGTTTTCTAAAGAATTAATTAAATCACTCGCCTCTTGTTTAGCAGCATCAAGTTTTTCTTGACCATTTAGCTCTTCTCTAGCTTCTTTAATTGCTTGAGCCTTAGCTTTAATATCTTCTGTATTTAGACTTGCTTGATCACCTTGTTTTAAATTAGAACCATCTACTATCGCTTGGTCTAAAGCGTCTTTTTTATCTGAGTCTGCAAGTGTGTAATCATCTAAATTTGAAAGTTCATCCGTTTGGTTATTTGATAGTTGTTGATTTAACTCGCCTGTTGCCTTGTCTGCTTCTTTTATTTCGGCTAATTTAGCATTTAGATCTTTGATTGTAGTTTGCTGATCAATTTCTTGATCTGCTTTTGCATCCTGATCTTCTGATAAATAATCCCATTGAACGTTCTTAGAAGTTTTTTTTGCGTTATTAAGTAATTCTGCACCATTAAGTTCGCTTCTTGCATTGTCAAGATCTTCAGTTTTTTGGTTAATTTGCTCTTGTAAATTCGCAATATTCAGCTCTTCAGGAGATCATGATTCTTTATTTAGCAGTTCTTTTGCAAGCGTTAAAGAGTTATCGTAATTTGTTTTTTTAGACTCTTCAGATTCTATGTAGTTTTGTGTATCTTTTGTGGCGTTTTCTCCCGTTTCGTGGTATTCTACAGAATCTTTTAGTGCTTTTCAAGAAGTATCAAGATTTTCAATTGAATCCTTTAGATCAACTACTTCTTGAGCTTGATCCATACCATCTAATTTAGATACTAAAGAATCTTCTAATGATTGTGGTAAGTTAGATTCGTTAATTTTGTATTTTGCCTGACGTTTTAATTCCACAATACCATCATGTTCGATTGCTTTTATTTGATTTATTAATTCTTTTGCTTTTTCAAGATTATCAGAAGTTCAACTGTCTTTTGATTTCAATAACTCTTTTAATTCGTTAGCTAAGTTATCGTATTGATCTTTTTTAGTTGAGTTTATATAGTTTGGGTCATTCTGATCCAGACTTGATAATAATTCATTCGCTTCATTTGCAACACTATTTTTTTCGTTTGCAAAAACTGCGTCTTGAATTAATTGATCTAAGTTCTTATCAATATTTTTTTCAGGATTTTCATTAAGAGCAATCTGCGCTTCTTCAATCTTTTGATTGAATGCATCTTTTTCTTCTTTAGTTAAATTGGTTAATGAGTTTACCTTTTCTTTGGCTAGTCCTTCAAGTTCATCATAAGCATCTTGAAGCAGTTGATTAACTCTTGCAGAATCGTTATTGTCAATTGTATCTTGAGAAATTAATGATTTGTGTTTTTGTTTTCAATCATTTAACCCTTCAATGTCTAAGTTTGCGCTTTCAATTTCTTTTCTTGCGTTTTCCTTAACACCATCAAGAGCGTTGTATGCATTTTTTAGATCGTTAAACTTATTTTTATATTCGTCAATGTATCCCTTTAGAGATGCAATATTTGTTATTGCATTAGAAGCTTGTTCTTTTTGTTCAAAATGACCTTTCGCCTGATCAAATGATGTTTTTAAGTTATCGTTTGAACCTGAATAAATTAACTCTGATTCAGCTGATTTATAGCTTTGTAAGTTCGCTTCTTGTTCTTTCTTATATTTATCGAAATCATCAATTGTTTTATATAAAACGATAATTGTGTTGATTGCATCTGAACCAATTTTTGATGCAACTTCATCTTTAAGTGACTGAATAACATTTGCAGGAAGTTGCGAAGAATCTAATCTTGAATTGAGTTTTTCTTTAGCAGAGTTTAAAACCTCTTCTAAAGCAGATTGTTTTTGCACATCAAAATCTGGGAGATCTTGAATACCATCTAGAACTTTATAAGCCTTATTTGCAGGTCTATTTTGTAAATTAGTTTGATTGTCATCCTCAAGCATAAATCCTAATTGATCTGCTTGTAAAGAATCTGCATCGATTTTTGAAGCATTAGATGTTTCGAAATCGTCAGACTTTTGTTTTTCATCTCCCGTTTTAGGTAGTATAGCTTCAATCTGAATTTCTTTTTCTGTCTTCTTATTTGTATAAAAATCATTAGAGTTTGCTTGTACGTTCGGTTTGGTTACATTGTTGATTGCTTCAAATTTATCTTTAAATGCTTCGATTTCAGATTCTTGGTTTAAGATAGTTGATTTAGCTGCATTCAACTGATCTATAGCCGAATTAAGGTTGTTTAAGTCTGTCGTATAAGCTTTTTTAAGATCTGTGGCGTCTTTTAAAAAGTCTGTTGATTTAGCAATATCTGTTTTTAGATTGTTGTTATTTGGGTAAAAAGGTTTTATTTTATTTTCGATAAATTGATCGATTGTCATGTAAGTAATTGTTGGATTTGATCCTTTTGCTGCCTCTTTTGCTGCTAATGCAAATGCCTCTACGGTTTTTTTATAAGCATCTATTTCTTCATCAGATAAACCTTGAGCTTGTTTGTAATTGTTTAAGGCCGTTCTTAACTTGTCAAGTTCATCATTTAATACTTCTTGAATTCTTTCTTGAGTAGGAATGATGTTTCAATCCACTTGGAAAACCATTTTCTTTGAAATCTGGTGAATTTCTGGATTTTCTTTAATTGTTCATTTTAAAATCTTTTTATTAGCTACATCAACAATTTCACCTGTTTTATTGGTTGAATCGTTAATAGAAACTTTGTAATCCCTATTTTCATAATATGGTTGAGCGTCAGAGTTATTTAGAGTAAGAAGATATTTTTTAGCACTTAAATCTTTTCTGTCTTGCGAATTGCTTGTTAGGGAATTGTCATCAAATTCGAAATTAGTTAAACTTAAAAGATCTCTATTATCTGATGAATCAGATTTTGTTGACTCTATTTTAGCTTTTGGGAAAGTGTTGTTGAACGAAAGTAACTGATTTGTAGGTGAATACTCCACATATTTATTTGTGTGTCATACATTTTTGAAGTCAACCTCGAAATCTATCTGTTCAGTTGTTCTGTAAACATTCATCGATGTTCTTGTTAATTTTAGCTCTGGGTAAACTCTAGCATATTCTTCAAGAACTGCCTCTTTTGACCCAGTGTTTAACTGTTTTCAATCTGAAATTCCTGTTTTTGTATTTGCAATACTTTTTATGATATCAGAGTGATACATCATTCCTGTTACTGATGCACCAACAACAGAGTTTTTATCTCTGTAAGATTCAACGCTCTTATCATGGAAAACCGAATCATTGTTGCGCTTAGTTTTAAAGTACACTTCAATTTTTTGGTTATTGTAAGGGTTTGTTATTCTCTCTAAATTACCAGCCTTGAAGCTAATGAACGATCCAATTGTACTTCTATCTGAAGATCCTAAGTAAGTTCCAGGGCCTGTTTTTAAAATTTCTCCAAAAGACCTTAACCTTTCTTCTTCAGAGCGTTTTCTTGAGTTTGTTATTGATGTCGATTGATACTCAGAAGTAAAGTTTGCATTGTTTCAATCTGTGCTATTTGCATCATCCTTCTTATAAAGAATAGTTAAATCGTTGTATGCAGATTGAATATTTTTTAAGTTTTGCTTATATTCTTCTTTATTTGAAGCACTGCTTGTTTTAGCGTAAATAAAACTATTTAAACCTATAACTTCAGTGTCTTCTCTACCTGAAATGACTTTTTCGGAATTATCGTCAGTAATTTCTACATATTGAGTCTTTAATTCTTGAGACACATTTGCAATACTATTCGATATATTTTTAATTTTTACTGATTGAGATTGAGGTCTCAATTCTGCTTGTTCAAAGGTTCTTTCATCTTTTTGAGCTAATCTGTTTTCACTCAGTTCATTAATTGAGAAGCTATTAAATTCGACAGAATCTTCAACGATTGATAAATCATCAGAAATAAAAATTGAATAATCTGTTATTTCTGGCGCGTTCATTAAATAACGATCTCATCTACGGTAAGTACCATTTTGATAACTTTCCGAATCATTTTCAACATATTTATCTGAAGGATCAGAGTTTGCGCTATTTTTCTTAAATACTTGGCTAAAGTCATAGTAACCTAGTGAAGACTCGTTGAATACGACCCTTCACTTAGTGATACCGTCAACCGTTTCAAGCTGCTCTACCCTTACTGTTTCATTAACTTTTGGTGGATTTTCAGAAGGTGTATATGAATTAACGATAAGATCGCGAGTAGAGGGAACTGCATTACCTTCAGAATCTATTTGCACCTCTCATCATGGTGATCTTCAGTTAGTACATACGCCATCTTTACAGAAGTTTTCGGACAGGTTTTGGGATTCTGAGCTGTAACCTGTTACTGGAGTAACCTCAAAAGGTATTTTTTCTCCAACTCTTATGTGATTTTGCTCACTATTTAACTGTTGATTTAATATTTGATCATCTGTTTGATCTTGGTTTGTTTGATTAGTGTTTGAAACAAGACCTCATGTGGGAGTTATCACTAAAAGCGAAGTTGAACCCATTATTAAAAACTTATTCTTTTTCATAATTCTCCATTTTTATGAACAAGTTTTTATTTCATTTTTTCTCGTGGTTTAAAACGAAAAGCTCTTTAGCTTTGCTTTTCGGCTCTATCATACAAGAAAATAAGCACATTTTCTTCTTGATCTAAATAGAACTGCTTTTAAAAAGGCAAAATTATGGACTAAAATCACTGTTTTTTCAATCTTTTCATTTTTGTATTTCAAGATTCAGTTTTTTTTTTTTTTTTTGCAAAAAGAAAAAGCAAGAAATTAGTAGTTTTCGCAAAAAAGTAAAAAAATGAAAAAATAAGAAATTATCTTTTTTCGACGTTGAATTTTAAGTCAGTTTAAATGATTTAAAGCATTTTCTTTCTTAAGTGCTATAATTTCAATTAATTAAATTAATTAATTTAAAAAACAAGGAGAAAAAATGTCAGCAATTTCAAAAATTCACGGACGTGAAGTATTAGACTCACGTGGTAACCCAACAGTTCAAGTTGAAGTTTGAACAGAAGCTGGAGCTTACGGTTCAGCTATGGTTCCTTCAGGAGCTTCAACAGGAACAAGAGAAGCTTTAGAGCTTAGAGATATGGGGTCAAAATACGAAAGTAACTGATTCGGTGGAAAAGGTGTTATGTTAGCAGTTGATCACGTTAACCAAGACATCGCTCCAGAATTAGTTGGTATGGAAGTAACAGACCAACGTTCAATCGACTTAAAAATGATTGAATTAGATGGAACAGAAACAAAATCAAAATTAGGAGCAAACGCAATCTTAGGAGTTTCTTTAGCTGTTGCTAGAGCTGCTGCTGATGAGCTAGACCTACCTCTATACAAATACTTAGGAGGATTCAACGCTCACGAACTTCCAGTTCCAATGTTAAATGTTATTAACGGTGGAGAACACGCATCAAACACAATTGACTTCCAAGAATTCATGATTATGCCTGTTGGTGCAAAAACTTTTAGAGAATCAATGCAAATGGCTAACTTCGTATTCCACAACTTAGCTAAATTACTTAAAAAAGCAGGACACGGAGTTCAAGTTGGTGATGAAGGTGGATTTGCTCCAAACTTCAAATCACACGAAGAAGCTTTAGATTTCTTAGTAGAAGCTATTAAAGCTGCAGGATATACACCTGCTCGTACAGGAGAAAAAGCTGTTGCTATCGCAATGGACTGTGCTTCAAGTGAACTATACAAAGATGGTGTTTATACATTCGGTAAACTAAAAGCTGCAATCGAATCAAAACAAGCAGGGTTCGAACACCTACAAGATGTTAAATTATCATACACAACAGAAGAAATGGTTGATTACTTAGGAAAATTAATCGACAAGTACCCAATCATCTCAATCGAAGATGGTTTAGCAGAAAGTGACTGAGACGGATTCAAAACCTTCACAGCTAAATACGGAGATAGAGTTCAAATCGTTGGTGACGACTTAACAGTTACAAACACAAAGATTTTAAAACGTGCTATCGAAGAAAAATCAATGAACTCAATCTTAATCAAAGTTAACCAAATTGGTTCATTAACAGAAACATTTGACGCAATCCAAATGGCTCAAAAAGCAAACATGACAGCTGTTGTTTCACACCGTTCAGGAGAAACAGAAGATACAACAATCGCTGATATCGCTGTTGCAATGAACGCTGGACAAATTAAAACAGGTTCAATGTCACGTACAGACCGTATTGCAAAATACAACCGTTTATTAGCTATTGAAGAAGAACTTGGTTCATCATCAGAGTACAAAGGTCTAACAGCTTTCTACAACATTAAAAAATAGTGAGCATAAAACAAAACTACCTATAAAAAGGTAGTTTTTATATTAAATTATTTTATCTATAAAAAAATTTTTATATTCCATCATATTTAAATTAAAATTTTTTATTTTATAGTATTATTTAATTATGAAATATCTTTTTAATCTTAAAAAAATACTTTTTTTCATGCTTTTAACATCAAGTATTAGTTTTTTTGCTCTTTCGTGTGCTAAGGTTCAACAGGTTAGAGCTAAACAAGATTACGATGAAGTGATAGTTTCTTTTGATAAATCCTCTTCTGAGTCAAAAGAGACAATATCTAATGATAATAATTAGACCAAAGTTATTAACATTTCCACATTTTTTATATGTGTTATATTGTTAATAACTTTTTATTTTTTTACCAATTAGTCTGTTAAACAGTGATTTTAGAAACATGCTCACATGCAAATAAATTAACAATGGAAAAACCAAAAAAATAGATTCATTACTTTTTTGAACTTTTATCTGAAAATTGCGATTTTAAACATTAAAATTAGAAAACACAGCTAAAAGGAGTTAACATGATTATAGGAATAAGTGGTATGATCGCTGCAGGTAAAAGTAGTCTTGTTGAAAAGCTACATGAAGTTTACCCAACAAGTGTTGTGATGCACGAATTTGATGAAGATGATGAAGTTTTCAACACCTTTTTGAAATGATTATATGAAAAGAAACCTAATTTAACTATTGGTTTTCAATCATATATTGTTGAAAACCATTCAGCAAAGTTTGCTGAAATGACAGAACAGTTCAGACTAGATAAAAAGGACATGGTAAAAGACCATCTATTTCTAGATCGTTTTTCTGTTGAGCACTATATTTTTGCTAAATTAATTCTTTCACAAAAAGAATCTAAGTATTTAGAAGCTTATGACGCTCTTTTTGAAAAGTTAATTTCAAGAGAAGAACTGCCAGATTTAAGTATTTATTTAGATATATCGTTCGATACTTTTAAGGAAAGAATCTTTAAACGTGGTAGAAAAAGTGAAATTGATAACTTTGAGCAAAATCTTGAATATTTCAAAAATTTACACACAAGCTATTTAAAAATATTTAAAGAAGTTGCAAACAAATACAACCTAGATTACGTAGTTGTAGATACAAACAACAAAACAGAGACACAAGTTTTAATGGAAGTGGGCAGAATTATTGAAGCCAAAACTGCAGAAAAACTAAATGCTTAGTTATTTCTTGGGAGTTTAAATGTTAAAATTTTAATAATAGGTAGATATGTTAAACTCTCGATTTTTACAAAAAACAAACTCAAAGAATGAGCAAATATTAATTCGTTATAAAACATATGGGAATCCTGAGGGGATCCCTGTTTTATATTTACATGGTGGACCAGGAGCAGGGTTCAATGACAACATCACTAAATTTTTTAATTTAGAAAAATATTTCTTAGTGTCATTTGATCAAAGAGGTTGTGGTTTCTCGACGCCTTCAGCAATTAATACAAGTGATATTACTGACAATTCTACATGAGATCTTGTTGAAGATATCAATGACTTATTAAACGTACTAAAAATTGATAAATTTGTACTTTTTGGGGGATCCTGAGGTTCGACGCTGGCGTTAGTTTACGCTATTCAAAATTCACATCGTATTTTGAAACTAGTACTTAGAGGTGTCTATTTATGCCGTTCAGAAGACATTGACTTTCTATACGAAGGTGGAACAAAAAATAATTTCCCTGAAGTATATGCTAAGTATAGCAGCTTTATCAAAGATAATTATCCTGATGTTCTTGACAAAAATAAAGACAAAGATCATCCATATTTACATACTTACTACCAAATCTTAGGATCGCAAGATCAAAGTTCAGTTGAGGAAGCTGCAAAGACTTTTGCATATCATGAAAGCTTTATTGCTTCTAACTCATATCAAGAGTCAAATCTAGAAGACGATATAAAATTTGCTGTTCTTGAAACACACTATTTTGTAAATAGATGTTTTTTGGAAACTGATAACTATATTCTCGAAAACGCCTATAAAATAGCCAACATCGACACTTACATCGTTCACGGTAGAAATGACTCCGTTTGCAAACCGAGTTCTGCTTTTGATTTAAGCTTAGCTATAGGATCTAAAGCAAGACTTTATATAACAAATGGATATCACTCAGGATACGACTTCTATAACAAAGAGAAAACACTTGAGATTTTTAATCAAATCTCAGAAGATCTTTTTGGTAAAATGCCTATAAAACAGTAAAAAAAGAGCAATCGCTCTTATTTTTTTACAATTTTTCTTCACTCAAAAGGAAATTCCTTGGGTGTAGATCTTAGCTTTTTGATATTAACCACAACGTGTTCTTTATTTGTGTTTGGAACTTCTAGTTTGTATGAATTTATCTCGGTCTTTAAAAGTTTTAAAACATCACTAGCTTTTTTAAGCTCGTCTTGGTATTTTTTAGATTTTATTAGTCTCATATCACCATTAACTTTAACTAAGTGGAACGAAGACATTAAAAGAGCTCTTATAGAAGCCACTGCTCTTGCTGTTACTAAGTCAAAAATGTTTTTCTCTTTAACTTCTTCTGATCTAATCGCTTTTACGTGAACGTTTTTTAAATTCAGCTCTTTTATGACTGTATTTAAGAAGTTTACGCGTTTCTGAATAGGTTCATAAATGTGAAATTCGTTATCTTTAGAACTGATTGCAAAAGGTATCGAAGGAAAACCAGCACCAGCACCAATATCAAGAATTTTGATTGAGTTTCTGTTTTGCACTATTGAATCCATGAAAAGCAGCGATTCTAAAATACCACTTTGCCAAAGTTCATCATCATAGAAACCTGTTAAATTGATGTTTTTATTTGCTTCGGTTATTAGTTCGTGATATTTTTCTAGCTTTTCAAAATCTCATTTTTTCTGTTCGCAAAGCTGTCTTGTTAATTCTTTACTTGTCATCTTTTATTTCACTTTTAAATTTGTTGTAAAGTTCAGATATGCTTTCGCCTTTGATTGTGCTGCTAATCACACCAGCAAGGAAGTCTCCTAAGCTTACGACTTGCAGTTTATCATATTTTGCTGCAAGCTCGCTGTTATCGATCGAGTCGGTAACAATTACCTTGTAAACATTTGGATTGTTTTGAAAAACGTCAAATCCTTTTGTGAAAAGTCCGTGTGTTGCAGCCACAATAATGTTTTTTGCACCTTCTTTTTTCAATGTATCAACTGCCTTCAGAATTGTTCCACCTGTGTCAATTATGTCATCCACAATAACGGCGTTTTGGTCTTTAACATCACCCAAAATTCCCATAACTTCTGTTTGATTGATACCAACTCTTCTTTTATCAATAACTGATATTTTAGCTGTATCTGCAAGTATATTAGCCAATTTTCTTGCTCTTACTGTTCCACCGTGATCAGGCGAAACAACTGTATAATCTTTTGCAATTTGATAAACTGCTTTTGCGATTGAGTATTGACCTCTTAAATCGTCTAGAGGAATATCAAAAAATCCTTGAATTGATGGATTATGTAAATCAACGCAAATCATTTTTGTAGCTCCTGCAGTTTGAATTAAGTTTGCAACTAATTTAGCCCCTATTGGTTGTCTACCACCTGCCTTACGATCTTGACGTGCATAACCATAATAACTTAAACAAACAGTAATTGAATTTGCACTAGCTCTTTTTAGAGAGTCGATAAATAAAAGTAGTTCCATTAAATTGTCATTTACAGGGCGTGAAGTGTTTGCGATAATAAAAACATCACGACCACGAACGGGCTGATCTGAAACGGGCATATATTCACCATCAGCATAGATTGTTCTGTTTACCTTGTGTAAATCAACGTTTAAAATTCCTGAAATTTTCTGTGCTAATTTCAAGGAGTTTGGCATTCCAAATAAAATAATATCTTTTTTGCTAATCATATCTTTCCTTCAACTTATAGATAATTTAAATTATAAAACTAAATAAGATAAAATCAATGCTGTAATATAAAAATATACGTATAAACCTGTAAAACAACTGTTTTGGACACTCAACATCTTAAAAATAGGTTAAAAAAATTCTTCACCTATTAATTCTAAATATGCTAAAATAAATTAGCACATAAGTTTTGTGGTATAATAATGCTACACGGCACCATAGCCAAATGGCCAAGGCAGAAGTCTGCAAAACTTTGACTACGGGTTCGAATCCCGTTGGTGCCTCCATTATATGCGCTCGTAGCTCAATTGGACAGAGTGTTAGGTTACGGCCCTAAAGGTTGCGGGTTCGACTCCTGCCGAGCGCGCCATATAAAAATCACATTGCTAAACAATGTGATTTTTTCTTTAAAAAAACTTGCCTGTAGCAAGTTTTATTTTGCAAGTGATAGTTTAACTCTTTCAATTTTGTTCTCGATTAAGTCTTTTTCAAGATCAGGGATCATTGAAAGCTCTTGTTCTAATTTTTGTGCCTGTAAAACAGATGGTTTTGTAACTGGTTCTTTTGGAGCGAATAGTTCGCAAGTTTCGTTTGCTTTCATGATTGAAATGTCATATGAACCAATTTTCTTCGCAATGTTAATTGTTTCAATTTTGTCAAAAGTTAAAAGAGGTCTTAGAATTTGCATATCAGTTGCTGAACTGATTGTTGAGATTGACTCAAGGGTTTGAGAAGCAACTTGTGCCAAGTTATCACCGTTAGACAATACCAATGTTTTGTGTTTTTTAGCTACTTCTTGGGCAATTCTGTAAAAACTTCTTCTCATTAAAGTGATTTTGTATGACTGCATTGATGTCATTGATAAATAATTCATTAAGTTTGAGTAGTCAGCAAATAAAATGTTTGTTGTGACTTGATATTTATTAATCACTCCTGCTAGTGCTTTGATTTTTTCAACTGTTCTTTCATCTGTTGATGGTGGCGTAATAAAGTTTAGTAAATCGACTTTCATTCCACGCTTCATCAATAGAAATGCAGCAACAGGACTATCAATTCCACCACTCATTAAGTGAAGTGTTCTTCCTGTAACACCCACTGGTAAACCACCTAATCCTTCTTCATAGTGAGAAAAGACATAAGTTGTTTCTTTTCTAACTTCAACATAGATAGTTTGATCGGGGTTGTTAACATCCACTTTAAGACTTGTGTTTCTTAAAATATGACCACCTAAAATGTTGTTCATTTCTCCACTTTGAATAGGAAATGACTTATTATTTCTTCTGGCAGCTATTTTAAATGTTTTAGAAGTACTTGAAACAGATTCTAAAGCAGCGTTTTTGATTGCTTCAACATCGTTTTCGACTTCTTTTACAGGTGAATATGATGAAATACCAAAAACATATTGTAGGTTTTTCATATTCTCTTCTGAGTATGGTAAATACATACGGTCAAATTCCACTCTTGGTTCAACACCAACAATATGCTTAATATTATTTGCAAGAACATTGACAAAAAGTTTTCTATTCTTTTTCTTGAGAACTAATTCTCCGTATCTAATTAATATTTTTGTATACATAGGACCTCTATATCAGTTTTAGTGCTTCTTTATAAGCTACTTGATATTTTTTATTATTGTATTTTATAAATGTTTTGATGTTTTTAGTGTAAAAAGTTTCAAAATCATCAGTTTTTGAGTAAATGTGTTTAATAATTTTTTCAAAACCTCTTTTGTGTCAAAGGTTATTTGCATAGACTTCAACAATCTCAACTATTCATTCGCGTAGCTCTTCATAAACTTTTTGGTAATACTTAGATTCCATTTTTCCACTGTGAAAGGCAAAATATGCTTCATTGAACTTTGTTGCTAGTTCATTGATTCTGAGATTTGCAATATTTTCTTCCGAGAAAACTTGACTTGTTGCAATTTCAAAAGGCAGATATTTACTTTCCTCTAAGAAATCCAGCAGCATTCTATAAACCAGTGAATCTTTTTCTTTTTGAGCGAATTCGGCCGATAACTGTTTATGCTCGTTTTTTATTTTTGTGAAAAGATCTTTATATGAAAGTTTTAATAACTCATCATTTTCTAGGTCATCTAAATCTTTGAGACTTTGGTATTGAACTGTAAGTCTTTGGAAACTTTGGGTTGCTATTTCAAAGAAGTTTTTTTGGGCCACTTTTTTAGCTTTTATTTTTAATTCTTCAAAGATTAATCCGTAAATATCGACTATCCTCTTTTCCAAAGAGTGTATGTTTAAGCTGTTTTCACTTTTCTGTAGCGATTCCAATGTGGTTTTTAAGTTTTTAAACACTTCACTTTCTTGACGATCTAAAATACTCGGTAAACTCACAAAAAGAGATCAGTGCACTTTTACAATTCTTTTTTCGAAAGAAAGAATTTTTTGTAGTTTCTGAGTTATTTCTGACAAATCAGCATTTGCGTCAAGGAAGTCGCCTTTTATTTTTTTGTTTTCAACTTCTGTAAGTTGCCTACTTAATGTATCCAAAGCTTCGAAACCATCTATGTAGAAGTTAATTACGTTATTTTTCTGTAATTTCAGATAGTGCTTTAAACTTTCTAGCACTTGGTGCATTTTTCCCCAAATGTCATCAATCATGTTTCACTTAACATCAAGGTTAAATGATTGTTTTAAAAATTCTTGAGTCTCAAATTCAATTGTTTTACCGTGTAAGTTTAATTTATGGTAGTTTTGCACAATTTTGACGTGATGCTTTCAAACTGAAAATGCTTGAATTTCATCGTTAATTTTTTCAGATTCAATAACTTTTTGAGCTATTGATCCGTTAATTTTCTTAAGTTGGTCGAATAAGCCCAAGTACTCAATTTTGTTTTTACTCAAAGTTTTAAAACGAATCAAAATCGTTTCAATTTTTTGATGCTGCTGAACAAAACCAATGTATTTTTGATCTGCTTTTTGCTTTAAAAACTTGAAAAACATTAAATTTATACTTATCAAAAACACGATAATTGCACTTATCGATAAGATCGTTAAAATGATGGGAATTAACATGTATTAATTATATTTAAAGTATTATAATAATTTAATGATAAACACAAATAATACCAATAAAAGTTTATATTCAAGAATCTGAGTAGGTGCAGTTATGGCAGTTGTTGCTATAGCTTACTTTTTGCTAGTTGGATTAGCAGGTAGATCAGACTCAGGTTTTGGTAAATTTGTAAGAATTTTCAGTTCACTCTGTGCTGGAATAGTGTTATTTGGAGCATCTTTTGAGCTCTTTAGAAGTTTTAAAGTCCACCAAAGCACATCAATTATTTTCTCGTTGATAGTAGTAAGCACATTATTTCTAAACGTTAATTGATATGGCAAGTTTTTTTGGCTTCATGGAACTTTAGAAAACTTAGATGGATCGTTTAAGGAATTAGTTAAAGGGCTTATTAAAGACTGAAGAGTTTACTTAATGGTTTTAGTAGTTAGTGTTTCTTATTGATTCTACAAAGTTTTTATGTTAGAAACTTTAAACATGAAAAACATAACAGTAAGTTCAGTAATTATTGGAGCAATCACGTTAATGTTGATTTTTGCGATAAAACTTATAATGCTTTCGCTTGTGGCAAAACCAACTTATGCAATTCTCTTTGTGCTTGTTTCAATAGCCTGTGATGTCGGAGGGTTCAGTGGTGGAAGACTTTTAGGGCACAAGTTTTTTGAAAGAAAGCTTGCACCTAACGTTTCTCCTAAAAAAACAATCGAAGGTTTCTTAGTAGCTCTGGGATCGGGGATGATTATTTCAATTATGGCTGTTGCTATTTTTGGTTTATTCTCGACTTCATACGCTTGATATACAGGATTAATTATTTCAACAGCTGTAGTATTTTTACCTCTTGCTGCAATCTTTGGAGACCTGCTTTATTCATACCTAAAAAGGCTAAATGGTATTAAGGACTACTCTAACATCTTCCAAGAACATGGTGGTATACTAGATCGCCTAGACTCTATTTCTACTGTTGCCTTTATAGGTTTCTTACTTCTAATAATGACAATTTTTTAAATCTGGAGGCTTTTATATGGCTAAGTTTTATAGAGACTCAATGATTAATGCTTTGATGAAGAATTTGAATCTAAATCAAAATCTCGAAAGTTTTCAGAGCGCATTCATTGATGAGCCTATTCTATTTGAAAAATCAACAGAAAGTCCAGGTTATTACAACCAGTTTGAGGTTGTAGTCGCAATTCCGCTCATTCCAACATGTGTGGATTTTTTTACTTTTTTAAGAGCCCTCAAAAATCTATCAAATCAAAATCTGCATGTAAGCGTAAAATTTAACATTTTAAGCTATGAAATAGGTGATAACAAAATTTTTTATTATGTAAAAGAGGTAGTGCAAACTTATGATATTTTTTCTGACATAAGATTGTTTTTTTCAGATTCTTCATTCTTTTTTGATATTAATAAAAGAGCATGAGTTTGAAGTCTCAACAGCCAAGAACTAAAGGAAAAGGTTGAGTCTAAAAGAAAACCGTTAATTGGCATAATTCACGGATTTGGTCTTACAAAATTTGATTTTGAAGTTGATTACAAAGAAATTAAAAAACTAGAATTAACAGAAGAACAACTAAAAGCAGAATTAGAATTTAAAGTGCAAATGAGACAGGCTCTTGAAAGAGAACAAAAAGAAGCTGATGATTCATTAGTTAGAAAAATCAGAAACAACAACTTTAGAAGAAATGCTTATCGTGATAAAACTTACCATAAATATCAAATTAAAGATCTTCACACAGCAGAAGTGGATGAACAAAAGTTAGACGTGAACTTTTTAGCAGAAGTGTATTCAGTCGAAGAAACTAAAGCAAATTCAAGAGAGCTTTATATCAGAACATATAAAGTAACCGATTACAACGAAGCAATCACAATCAGACACTACTCAAATGAACAGTTTTCTGAACCTGCTTCAAAACCTGGTAGTGCGATTGAAGTTTTTGGTGAATTAAAACAAGACAGTGTTTTTAGGAAAAAATTTGTCATTGCTCACGTAATTAAAGAAACTGCCCCTATTTACACTCCACCGAAGGATGAAGCAGTAAACAAACGTGTTGAACTTTCTGTAAGAAGTAAAATGAGTACAATGGATGGAATCATAAACCCTTCCGACATTATAAAAAGAGCAGCTCATTACGGTCATAAAGCAGTTGCGATCGTGGACTCGGATGGAGTTCAAGGACACCCAGAGTTTTATCAAAGTGCACTGAAGGAAGGTGTAAAGCCAATTTATGGAACTTCGATAAAAACTGTAAGTGCAGGAAATAACATATTCTGTTGAGGTAATCCACCCAAAGGGTTTGTTAGAGATTTCGATTATGTTTCTTTCGATATTGAAACTACAGGTCTGAGTTCAAAGGCTCACGAACTCATTGAGTTCGGATCTGTTTTGGTCTCGAAAAACAAAATTCTTGAGCGCCACCAATTTTTTGTCAAAGCGAAAGAACCAATAACATCTAAAACTACTGAACTAACAAAAATTACACAAGAACATGTTGATTCGGGTCTTGAATTAAAAGAAGCTCTTTTAAAAATTCATGCAATTTTAGATAACAAAATTGCCGTAGCTCACAATGCAAATTTCGACACCAACTTTTTATTCGAAAAGTTTCTTGAAAATGGAATACCTTTACCAAGCACAGTTTTCATTGACTCGCTAATTGTTTCAAGACTTGTGTTTAAGGATAAAAAGGCTCACAGGCTAGAATCGTTTTGTTCTTACTTGGGTGTTAATTACGATACATCTACAGCCCATAGAGCCGACGTGGATGCCGAAGTTCTTGCAAAAGCTTGAATTGCTGTAATACCTCTTCTTGAAGATTTAAATCTAGATGACTTTCAAGTCCTTTCTACCTATAACGATGAGCTGTTGATCAAAAAACAGTTCCCTTATGAGGTGTCTTTATTAGCGTTAAATCAAGATGCTATTAAAAGAATGTGGAAATTCGTTTCATACGAGTTAACTGAAAAATATTACGATAAACCAAAAGTAAATGTTGAAGAAATACCAAGGGGTGAAGGTTTACTTTTAGGGTCAGGAGGGCTAAAAAGTCGGGTGATTGAGCTCGCTTTTTATGGGTCTCAAGTTAGATTAGAAAAAGAAATGATCAAGTTTGACTACATCGAAATACCTGCACCACAGGTCTTTTCGCATCGTGTCCAATATGGCGAGTTTACACAAAAACAAGTTCATGATATATTACTAAACTTATACAGAACAGCTAAAAAACTAGGCATCATGGCTGTGGCAACGGGAGATGTTAGATACTTAGACAAAAAGGATAAAGTTGCTCACACTGTTTTAGTACACTCAAAAGGTATTGGTGGCGAAAATCACTTCCTGTTCAGTTACAAAAACAAGGAAGATATCAAACTTCCTGATCTTGATTTCTTAACAACACAAGAAATGCTTAATCAGTTTGAATTTATAGGTAATGATGACGAAATTGAAGAACTGGTTATTGATAACCCAAACAAGATTGCTGACATGGTGGAAGAAATTGAAGTTGTCAAAAAAGACTTGTACACACCTAAATTTGACAATTCTGCTGAAAATTTAAAAAACTTAGTTTACAAAACAGCACACGAAAAATATGGTGATGTATTGCCTCAAATTATTGCTGATAGAATCGAAAGTGAACTTACGCCTGTTATTAAATATGGATTTGATGTTGTTTACTGAATTTCTCATAAATTAGTAAAAATGTCTTTAGACAATGGATATTTAGTAGGTAGTCGTGGATCTGTTGGATCGTCATTCATTGCTACAATGGCAGGTATCACAGAGGTTAATCCTCTCGAACCACACTATGTTTGTCCAAATTGTAAACATTTTGAGCTTGCAAATAACCCCGAAATTACATCAGGGTATGATTTAGATGATAAAAATTGTCCTAAATGTAATACTACAATGGACAAAGACGGTCAATGAATTCCGTTTGAAACTTTCCTTGGTTTCAAGGCTGATAAAGTTCCTGATATTGATCTTAACTTCTCGGGAGAGTATCAGAGTACAATTCACAATCAAGTAAAGGTGCTTTTTGGAGAATACCACACTTTTAGGGCTGGAACGATTTCTACAATCAAAGAAAAAATGGCTTACGGTTATGTAAAAGCCTACTCCGAAGAAACAAAAAAACGTATGTCTGAAGGATTCATAGACTACATCTCGAATAAACTCACAGGTGTAAAAAGGACTACAGGACAGCACCCTGGAGGAATTATCATCATTCCTAAAGAGTTTGATGTTGAAGACTTTACACCAACCAATTTCCCTGCCGATGATACAACAAGTTCATGAAAAACGACACACTTTGATTTCCACACAATCCATGATAATGTTCTAAAATTAGACATTTTGGGTCATTTGGATCCAACGGCAATAAAGATGTTAGAAAGATTGACTGGATTAGATGTAAAGAAAGATGTTCCTAAAAAAGATCCAAAAGTTATGTCCATTTTCTCATCAACAGAGTCTTTAGGTATTAAACCTGAAGATATTGGTGGTGAGAAAACAGGAGCAATTGGAATTCCTGAATTCGGAACTGGATTTACAAGAAAAATGTTGGATGACGCTCAAGCAAAAAGTTTTGCCGATTTAGTTTCGATTTCGGGTCTTAGTCACGGTACAAATGTTTGATTAAATAATGCCGAAATGCTGATTAAACAAAAAGGATTAAAACTAAAAGAAGTAATTTGTTGTCGTGACGATATTATGCGTTATTTAATTCTAAAAGGTGTTGATCCTCTTTATTCTTTCAAAGTCATGGAACAGGTTCGTAAAGGTAAAGGTGTTGCACCTGATCAAGTTGAAGAGCTTAAAAAACATGATGTCCCAGACTGATATATTGAAAGTATGCAGAAAATTGCCTATATGTTCCCTAAATCCCATGCTGCTGCTTACGTTTTAATGGCTTGAAGAGTTGCTTATTTCAAAGTGTATTATCCACTTGAATACTACGCAACCTATTTCACTACAAGATGTGAAACCTTTGATATAAGCACAATGTCAAATGATGACGCCAAGGCGTCAAAAATCAATGCACGTATAAAAGAACTTGATTCGAAAGATTCAAAGGAACTTTCAAATAAAGAAAAGGACTTATATCCAACGCTTGAAGCTGCAAGAGAACTTTATGCAAGAGGGTTCAAAATTGCAAACATCAATCTTCAAAGATCGCTTGCAACTGAATGAGTAGTTGATAAAGAAACAAAATCAATCATTCCACCATTTAACACGATGGACGGACTAGGAGAGAGTGTTGCTCTTTCAATTGTACAAGCCCGTAACGAAAGAGATTTCATGACAATTGAAGATCTTAAAGCAAGAACGACAATTAACAACACCATCATGAACAACCTTAAAAACTTAGGCGTCCTTGAAGGACTTGATGAAAATGACCAAATGTCATTGTTTTAATTAAAAGAGACAGCAGAAGCTGTCTTTATTTTTGACTTTTTATACTATGAAGCAGTTATATACCTAAAATTTCTAAGAACTTCTTAAGTTCTTCTTTTGCTTCGTCTGTTGTACCTTCAAGTTCCCTAAACATTGCATATAGTTCTTGTTCTGTTGCATGAATTTCTTCACGAACATCTTTAAGTTGTTGCGCTATTTCTGATAGTGGAACTACAGGTTCTTCTTCGTATGTATCAACATAACGAGGAATGTTTAAGTTGTAATCGTTTTTAACAATTTCTTCTAGAGAAGCAACGTGTGAGTATTTTTCGATACTTTCACGGTTACGGTATGTGTCAATAATTTTAGAAATATTTTCTTCTGTTAATTTGTTTTGGTTCTTACCTTTTTCAAATTCTCTTGAAGCATCGATGAATAAAACGTCTGTTTTATCTTTACGGGCTTTACGACCTCTAAATACTAGAATACATGTAGGAATAGAAGTTCCATAGAACAAGTTAGCAGGTAATCCGATTACTGCATCAAGAACGTTTTCTTCAATAAGTTTTTGACGAATCTTACCTTCTGCAGCACCACGGAACAGAACACCGTGAGGAAGAACAATGGCCATTGTACCATCTTCTTCTAAGTGGAATAGACCATGTAAAATGAAGGCGTAATCAGCTTTAGATGCTGGTGCAATTCCATAAGATCTAAAACGAGCATCTTTTGTTCTGTCAACTGTTTTAGTGTCTCAGTTTTGAGAGTAAGGAGGGTTGGCAACAACGGCATCAACTTTTTTAGGCGCTTTTTGACCATCTCTTTCTTGAAATGGTCAGTCTTCGCTATCTAATGTGTTACCACGATTTAAAAACATGTTAACAAGGTCAACGTCGTGCATCATTAAGTTCATTCTTGCTAAGTTGTAAGTTGTAGTGTTTAATTCCTGACCATAAAACTCAACGTCACTAATTTTGTCTGAGAATTCTTTTTGAACTGTAAGTAGTAATGATCCTGAACCCATTGTTGGGTCGTAAACTCTAAGTTGGCCACGAATACTTTCTTTCGACTTTGTAATCGCGACGATTTTTGCCATGATTTTACTTACTTCATGTGGTGTATAGAACTCTCCACCTTTTTTACCTGCATTAGCAGCGAATTGACCAATTAAGTATTCATAAACATCACCTAAAATGTCATGTCCTGTTTCATCTTTAAAATCAAACTCATCAATCATTAAAATAATATCTTTTAACGCTGCTGCACGGTCATTTGTGTTTGAACCTAAACGTGTATCACCAAGGTTAACGTCAGAGAAAACATTTTCAAAACCTGCTTTATTTTCATCTGTACTTACATTTTCCTTGAAAGATTGGAACATGTCGTGAAAATCACTAGCTTTAATGCCACCACTTTTTACTTTTTCAACGATGTGTGCTCATAAGTATTCATACTTGATAAGGTATCCTGTTTTTTCTCTGATTACTCATTCACCATCTTCTGTTTGCATGTCGCTTAACTCTAAACCAAGATCTTTACGTTTCTTTTCTTGGTTTTCTGATAAGTAACGGTAGAACATGAATGGAAGAATATAGTTTTTATATTCACTAGCATCCATTGTTCCACGAAGCTTGTTAGCCATTGCTCACAGCTTCGAAGTTATTTCTGTTGCTCTGCTCATTTTTCTCTCCTTTTACATATACATTTTCATTAGTAAAGTGTCTTTCAACATACTTAACAATTTTATTTCTTTTTGTTTCAAAATGATTAGTTTTTCTAGATAATTCAGTAATTTTGCAATTCTTTCTTGTTCTTGCTCTGAACAAATTGGGATAAGCATTCTTTGGAAGTCGGAATCTGATATTTGTATAACCGAAGCACGAACACCGATATTTGAATATTTAAGCACGTGCTTGTGTCAATAATTATTGCTAAAAAAATGGTTTAAAAAAGTATAGTTTACATTTTTTGGATGTCAAACCGAATATAAAGGAGACACAAGCCCTGTGGTTTCTGTTTTATTCATCTTAAATGAACCTGCAGGAGCCTTACTAGAAATCGTAGGATTGTACACAAAATCATTAGGCTTTACTACATAATACGATCTCTTGTCTGAGTGTTTAAAAATATTATTGTTAAAGTACTGGTTTTGTATAACAATTCCATCTTTTGCAGAGTTAGTAAAAACTATATTGATTCTGCCATTATTATTTTTTTCGTTTGATCTCTTTAGTATATCTCCAATTTTGATAAGTTCTCAATATTCTTTTTTGGTACTGTTTGAAAACGTAAAATAAGGCAATTTCAACTCTTGTTTGCAATACATTTTGCGTTTAATGTTTTCAAAAAAATCATCAAGCAGAAATCTCAATTTTTTTCTCTTAACTATTTGTGTGTTTAAAGAATTAAAAATATTAGAAATTTGTTTTTGCTCTACTATATCACTTGTGATAAAAAAATGTGATTGAGAAATTAATTTTATATTGCTATAAACTAGACTGCTTCCGTGTTTTATGTTTGCAACCTTTTTCCATTCTGGAGATATCATTAGAAACAATATAAAACCTGGATTGTTCCCTATTGGATCAAAAACTCAAAAATTACCATAAGCAATTCCGTCAAAATTAGGAGAAATCACTTTTTGTAAATGTGGGTTTAATTTGCTGTAAACCAACTGACCTTTTTTGAATAAGACACCTTGCCTTTGATCTTTTTTTATTTCAAAATTAGACACAAGGTTGATTCCACCTTTTTCAATGTCTTCTGTGTCGATTTTTTGAAGTTCAAGATCAGAAGAAATTAGACTAACTCTTTTGGTAATATCTGATCAACGCTTGGATTTTCACTCCTCTTTGAAGCTCTGGAACCTTATTTGAGGCTGGTTACCTCTCTCTCTCTCTCTCTCTCTCATTCTAAATACCTTCCTGTTTTTTATGATTAATCATAAGTTAGTTTAATTATACTAGTAATATTAAACTAATTCGTTAGTTATTGACCTATAAATAAGGACGAAAATAAAAATCAGCCCTTAAGCTGATTTAACGTTTTAAATATTAAGCGAAAACTAAAATTAATAAGATGATTAAAGCGATAAATGCAACTGCTAAGAATCCACCAACAACATATCAGAATCATTTTGGATATTTTGAAACTGGTTGTCCGTCTGTGTAAACTTCTTTAATCACTTCTTTGATAACTTCAACTTCTTTAACAACAGGTACTTCTTTGATTACTTCTCTAACTACTTCTACTTCTTTGATAACTTCAACTTCTTTAATTTGTTCTTTAACTTCTACTGCTGCTGCGTTTTTAGCTGCTAAAGCTTTTTCTTCTTCCATTGCTTCTCTTTGAAGCTCTGTAATTCTTTTTAGAAGTTCGTTTTTATCTGTAGATGAGTCATTTAATTTTGCTCTTAGTTCAGCAATTTCTTTTGAGTAGTCTTTTGAAGAGTTTCCTAATAATAGCAATAATTCTTCAATTCTTTTTCTAAGTTCTTCGATTTCAATGTCTTTTTTACTTTTACGTGCTGGACGCTTGATATCTTCAGCTGGGAAGTATGTTTCAGGATCTGCTAATTGTTTGAAATCTCTGATGTTTTGTACACGACGTTTTTCGTCTCTTTCGTCACGTGTTCATGTTGAAGGGTTGATGTAGAATTCTTTACATGTGTCAGCGTATGATAGAGCACCATCGAAGTTTTCAACAACAACTTCATGTTCCATGTGTCCTGCTTCTTCACAACCTGAAACAATTTGTCCACCTCAAATTTTTTCATCATTTTGGAATCAGTAAACACAGTCTAGGTGTAAGCTTAAGTATCAGTCTGTTGCTTCTTGTCTTGTCTTGAAAAGAGCTAATGCTGAAGCTACTTTAGGGTGTTTAAGTGCTCATGGATAGTCTTTGTTTAGTTCTGGCTTATATAAACATTGTAAACGTTTCATAATCTTCTCCTTTGATTATAAGATCTTATAAATTAATTATATATTTTATTTTTTATTAAAAAGCCTATGAAATAGGGTGAAAAGTATTTTTGATAATCTTAATTATTGATTTAACTTAATTTACTTTTGTTTTTGTTTGTTATAATTTCGGAAAGGAAAATATGGAAAAAACAACATTAATATTATTTGGAATAATTATTTTAGGTTTAGTTTTATTTTTCAGCTATTTTATAGTGTCTGACAGAATCGCGAAAAGAAAACTAAAAAGAGAGAAAAAAGAATTCGAAGAAAAAGCTAAAGAAGCGATTAAGACTTATGTTCTAAAATTTCAAGAAATCTACAACGAGAACGAAAAAGATCTAAAAAACTTTAGAGTTTCAGTTGGTGAAAAAACAATGTCAGAAATTAATTTAGGAACAAGAGATAAAATTGACGCAATGTTCGAAGAAAAGGATTTCAAAGCTTATATTTTAAATAACGAAGATCACCAAGAATGGGTTTTAGCTCTTGGTGAATTAAGAAATACAAAAAGTAACAATTGAGACAAGAAATCTCAAGATCAACTGCAAGTCATTAGAAATAAAGCTAAATGATTACAGTCATAACTGAGGAGAAATATGAAATTTTTAAACTTTTTTAAAGGTACCACACTTCCTAATAAGCTAACTATAATCAGAATTTTACTTGTATTCCCATTCATTTTTTTTCTATGATTGTCAAATTTTTTTAGAGGATGAGGTCTTCCTTTCCAAATAGTTTTTGGAGTTATTGCGCTTTTTATATTTATTGCAGCAATGATTACAGACTATTTTGATGGCAAAATTGCAAGAGAAAAAAAACTAGCATCCAACTTTGGAAAGTTATGAGATCCCATTGCTGACAAACTGATTACTACAGTTGCTTTATCGTTCCTTTTAATGGTGCAAATTATACCTTTATGATTGTTTTTAGTTTTTATTTTAAGGGATATAGTAGTTGCAGGAGCTAGAACAGTAATGGTTCAGCATAATATTTCTGTTGCAGCTGATAAAATGGGAAAAATAAAGACAGTGTTAATGACAATAGGAATTATTATTTGTTTGATTTATGAAGTTACGGGAATTAATTGATTAATCAGCTATACTTGATTCATTGAGTCAATGATTTCGTACATTATTTCAATCCCACTAATGGTTGCCTGCGTTTTTAATTTGATATCGGGTTACAACTACGTCAGAAAAGTATCAGTTCACCTTCTATAATAAAAACACCATTCTTGGTGTTTTTTATATGTTTTGAATGATTGCGAAAATCATTAGACCTATCAGCGTTGCAAAAAATAATACAGACGATAACACGGAAGCAATAACAAAAAAGGTTTGTTTTCTGTGTTTTTTGATTTCTTCTGGCGTTAGCTGAGCGATTTCAAGCGCTTCTTGTACTTTTAGTTCTTTTTCAAGCTCAGATAGTTCAGAAATTAAATCTGTATCAACAGGATTTTTAGGTGTAAACTGTTGTGTTAAATCATATTTTGCCATGTTTTGATTATACCAAAAAAGGTATAAAAAAATGGTGGAGATGACGGGAATTGAACCCGTGTCCACACATAAACTTCACAGCAGCGTCTACAGTTTAGATTGTCGATTAGTACAGTTATTTAAGGACAACAAACAACACCTTAAATAAGCGTCCAAAAGAAATTTAAGAAGCTCTTATTTGGAATCAAACTTCCGATCCTATAAACCCACAAGCCTTTACCTAGGAACAAAAGGTTGCGACTTACTTTTAATTAAGCAAAAGCAAGATTTGAGTTGTTCATTGCGAACATTGGTGAGAAAGTAGCTTTCTCTGATTTTTCATTTCCGTTTAAAGAAACCTAGAAGCATTATAGTCTGCCAGACTACTGCAACCACTGTTGATTTATGCATGTCGAAGCCATTACACCCCCATATGCAATTTAATTGTACTTAATTGCTAATAGTTTTGCATGATTTTTCTGATTTTCTTATCTTCTTCTCTTTTGATAATTGCTTGCCGTTTATCGTGTTTTTTTAGCCCACGAGCAAGTGCGATTTCAAGCTTGATTTTTGATTGTTTATTGAAATACATTTTTAAAGGAATGATCGTAAGTTGTTTTGCTTCAGAGTCAAATTTAAGTTGCTGAATTTCTCTTTTGTGAAGAAGTAATTTACGATCTCTATACTCATCGGCTTTTACAAGCATATATTGACCAAAATAAGCATCTTTTAAAAACATTTCTCCCTTGTATATAGAGCAATATGAATTATTTAGCGATATTTTGTTTGCTCTTGCACTTTTCACTTCTCATCCTTGAAGCTCCATGCCACACTCGACCTTTTCAATGATTTCATAATTTCTAGCGTCACGCTTGTTGTCACAGATTATTTTCATAAATTTATTATATAAGAAAAGTATGAAAAAACGCAGACAAGGCTGCGTTATAGTCAAAAAAACAATTAGTTTGATTTTTTCTCAAGTCTTCTGTTGAATCTGTCGATTCTACCTGTAGCTTTAACAGCTGCACGACTTCCTGTGTAAACAGGGTGGCAACCTGA
Organism: Mycoplasma sp. Ms02; assembly: GCF_019720735.1. GTDB lineage: Bacteria > Bacillota_I > Bacilli_A > Mycoplasmatales > Metamycoplasmataceae > Mycoplasmopsis. The sequence continues at coordinate 638,302 of NZ_CP081302.1, forward strand.
ACATACGTCGACTGAGAATTTAGCTTTTGTTGAACCGAATTTGAAAGATGTTTGACATGTAGAACAAGTAACTTCAACAACGTTGTATTGTGGGTGAATATCTTTTTTCATAATTTGAAATTCTCCTTATAACTACTTAGCGTAGAACTCAACGATAAGAGCGTCTTTGATTTCTGTGTGAACTTCTGAACGTTCTGGAAGACGGTCGTATTTAACTGTAAAGTTTTTTCTTGTTAATCATGCTGATGCTGCTTTAGCTTCAAGAGCTTCAGTAATTTGTACATTCTTTTGTGATTTTTCTTTTAATTCGATTGTTTGTCCTAATTTAATGTGCATTGAAGGGATATCAGCTTTTCTTCCGTCCACTGTAAAGTGTCCGTGGTTTACAAGTTGACGTGCTTGTCTTCTTGTTGTAGCGAATCCAGCTCTATAAACTAGGTTATCTAGACGGCTTTCTAGAAGTTGTAATAAGTTTGTACCAGCTACACCTTTTAGTTTTGTAGCTTTAACATATGTTTTTCTTAATTGTTTTTCGTTTAGACCGAATACGTGTTTAACTTTTTGTTTTTCATATAAGTGTAAACCGTAATCTGAAAGTTTAACTCTTTTGTTTCCGTGTTGACCTGGTGCGTAAGTTCTCTTTCTTCCTTTAGCAAATTCTTTACCTGTTTCAAGGATTGAGTAACCTAAACGACGAGATTTTTTAAACACAGGACCTGTATATCTTGACATTTAATTCCTCTTTCTGCATAAAAGAGATACATTTCCTCAGAAGTGATTTCTTATTAATGATTTCAACATAGTAGCTTGTCTACTTTCAAAACTAATTGATAAGAACTCTAACTTGTGAATAATGTATTGCTACGTTATGCTTATATATTTTATTAAAAAAATCACTTTTTTAAAGCTTAAATATAAATATTTAAAGCCGTTAAAAGTGATTATTTTTCATCAAGTAAATCTTTGAATGTTTCGTTTGATAACCTTAGATAAACATCAATATTAAACTTTTGTCTTGATTGGTCTGATAAAACCTCAAGCTGTCTTTTTGAAGGTATCATGTGTATCAATTTAGCTTGTACTTCTACTCTATTGTACTTTTCAGCCTTTGGATCAGTGTTTTTGTCTTTATGAATTTCAACTGAATGAATAAGTACTATTGGAAGATTATAAAGATCTTCTCTACTAATTTCTATTGACTGTTTTAGTAGAACATTGCCTGAGTTTCATTCTGGGTTTTGATTTGCTAGTCAAGAGCTTAAATATGTTCCTTTTTCTGTTTCTTCGTTATTTACGTTTGGAATGGTTTCAAATTTATCGCCCTGGGGGTAGAATACTTCACCAAGAACTTCTCAAACTTTTTCTTTTTCTTTGTATTCTTCACCAGGACCATTTTCAGTTAGTTTTGATTTGATTACATCTTGAACTGAACCTCAGACAATGTAGTCAGATGATTTAGCACTAATGTCGTTGTTAATTAAAAAAGCATCGATGGTAGTCATAGCAAAACCTGCCTGAGTCTGTTCTGCGTATTTAATATAGAAACTTAGATAATTTAATAATTGTTCATATACATCCACTTCACCTTCTTGATCTGTGTTAAAGATGTTTTCGTCATTTAGCTTACTTTTTAAGTAATCTGTGATTGTTTGACCATTTAGAAATTTGAAAGATGGGTCAGCTTTAAGAAGTTCGTTAATTTTCTCTGCATGAGTTTTGAAGTAGTCGTCCTCGATAAGATACATAAGTTCAATAGTGTTTAAAATCTGGGCTCTTTTTTTCGATTTTGGGAATAATTTATCAAATTTGATTTTTGGTTCTAGTTCATCTAGAGATTTTTCTGTGTTAGTTGCAATTTGGCGTCTTTCGTCGTCAGTTTTAGAATCATCGTAAATGCCTGCTTCGATTGCTCTTGCTCTAAAAGTGGTTTGCAGATATTGATCTAATGCTTGTTGATTAAATTTTGAAAATTCTTCTGGCTTTATTTCAGGATTTTTGCTAATATCGTCTAAAGCATTTGAAATTTGCTTCAACATTGAAGATAATGTTTCTGAAATTAAATTTACCGTTTCTGATTTAGATTTTGCAACATAAAGACCTTGTCTGACTTCTTCATTTTCAACTGTCTGAATGTTTTCAAGATTCTCTTGTGTAATGTTATTTTCAGTTTTAAATTTTTCAAACTCAGCATCAAATGTTTCCTTTAACGGCTTAGTTCTTTCTATATCTTCTTCTATGCCTGTTTTAAGGGAGTTTAAGTAGTCTTGAATTTCTTGAATATTCACTAATGAGTTTGCTTGCTCCATCATTTTTTGATATTCAGGAGACGCCTTTTGCTCGTCGCTAATTTGAAATTCTTGAAGTACTCTTTCAATTTCATAAGGCTCTCGATAGTTGAAAACTGATAGTGAAAGTTTATTCTTGGACTCTCTTGTACCTGAAGGGGCTTCGTTTTTAACCGTTTGACAACTTGCAGAAAGACCTCCAAGTGAAATGATTGATGCGCTTGCAAGTGTTAATAATGCTTTTAATTTTGATTTTTTCATAATTTAATATCCTAGATCATTGTTTTTATAAACAAGTGGTGAAATTACTCTGTATGAGTAATAAATAACAAAAAGATTAAATCACATCTTAAGTGGTGATGTAATAACGTGACTAAAGATTCAAGTTAGCAATAATGAAGATTTTCCACTTGCTAAGCTTTGGTTGTCAGCGATCGAAAGAATTGGAACGTTGATTATTTCAAGCATTGCACTTAAGATGATAATCGGACAAATGATTAAAAACTTAGTTGGACTCATTTTGAATCTGGAAATTGTTAAAAAGACAATCATCATCACAATCCCTGCAGATGACAAGGTTAGCAATAACCATCTACTCTTGAAAGGTACGTTATCAAAAGCTTCTTGGCTAGCCTTAAACCCTATGATGTAAACAAGCAATAGAGTTACGGTTGATAAAATTACAACACTGAAAAAGTAGTTAACGTTAAGACTTAAAAGGGTTGTTCCTGAGTTTTCAATCTTTAAAATCTTGTTACGATAGTAAATAATTTTGTGCTTGTATTTTCATGCTAAGGCTTCTTTGTTGTTTAAAATTGCTGCTTCATAGCTTTTTTTGAGTTTTAATATCTTAACTTTGTACTTGTTGATTGTATAAGGACCACCGAAGTAGAATTTAATAAAAGTTAAGAATAATCAACCGACAATTCCTGATACTAACCCAGTAATACCTGTTGCCAAAGTGTAATATGGCGAATAAGCAGAAGGGGGTATAAACAGCATTGACAATATGTCTGAGACAGCACCAACAAAGAAACCAATCACAGGTCCAAATATTAATCCCGTGATTTTAACAGGAAGCGAAATAAAGCTATATTTGATTGTAGGGATGCTTGCTGCAGGAACAATTTGCGTACCGACAATTGTAAAAACAACACATGTTGCAATCATAATACCAACAAAAACCATTTTTCTTATTGTTCATTTTGGAAAAATAGTTCATGTTATCGCTCATGGAAGTTTTGGGAGATATCTTTTTTTCATTTGTTATAAAGTATATATTTTTATGTTGTAAATATTTAAATTTCATTTAAATAGCTATAAATGATTATAATTTATTTATGAATCAAAACAATGCACCACTAAAACCAATTGAAGAAACAATCACAATTGAGTACAACGAAAGAAAAGTTACTGATTTAATGATGCAACAAAATAGGATTCTGTATCGTGATCCTCAAGGTCAACTTCCTGCTGTTGCTCACGCTGTCGTAAGAAAAGAAAAAACAATTAGAAAATTAAGCTTACTTTTTTCTGTAATCACCTTGTTTGCAGGGTTTTTGGGAATTTTAATATCTATATTAACTTCACCTACCTTTCCTGTAGGATGAGTGATTCTTTTTGGAATAATATTAATTTATTCTATTGTTTCATTGATCAAAAACTTTTTTGATTTAGCTTCTTGAAACAGAACAACAAAATCGATTCGTGATAGCTATTCAGAAGGAAATGATGCAGCTAGGTTAATGTTTCACAGGTTTTATAGACAATTAATCATGAAACACGTTAGAATGGCTTGAGGTTTATTGTTTATAGTAACGTTTTTTGGTGCTTTCTTATTGATTACTTGATTGCTTTATTATTCATTTGTTTTAAAAGAAAAACATACCTTTGAAATCAGACTTGATAGTTTAGATACATCATTAAACATCAATTTTGAGAAGATTTTAGGCGCCATTTACAACAACAATACAGGGTTGATGTTGATTTTGAGTGCCATAAGTCTGACTGGATTAATTCTAGGCTACATATTGCTTTTTGCATACGATAAAAAAAGAATGCTTGATTTTACTTCTTTACTTGGAGAGAAATCACACGAAATTTATGAGAGTGTGCAAAAATCCAAAGAAAAGAAAAATAAGTTCTACTTTAAGATTTATTTACTAACAGTTTTTGCCGTCTTCTTCTTACCATTATTATTAATACTACTTTTAGTTTGAAAGAAAATTGTCAGAAGAAAGTAGAGGCTTAAAAAACGAAAAAAACAAGACAAAAAGTCTTGTTTTTTTAGCTTTATTAATTTTATATATCTTGTTTAAGGTCTAAATGCCAAGCTAGCTTATTTATGATAACTATGTTTTGTATCTATTCTTAGAATAACGAAGTAATCTATCCGATAGTATCCGTGTAATCTAATTTTTTTTTTGTATTAAAACCGTAATGTTCTATTTGTTGTGATCCAGAATCTTCTACAGTGTTAACAGTATCGTTAGCATCTCTTTTTCTTTTATACAACTTATCGACGTCTGATATTGTTAAACCTTTATAAACTGTTTTCTTTAGAAATTCATGAAAATCTTTTAATCCTTGATTATCTAAACTTTTAAAATCATAGCCATTATCCAATTTATCCGAAATTAAGATTTTGAACTTTTTACGATCTTCTTCAAGTTTCGTATGTTCGTTTCACGGTTTAGTTGTTTCGTTGAGAAATTAACCATTAAACTCCTGAATATATTCTCCTGTAAAAAGTTTTTATATCTTCTTCATTTATTTCTACTTCTGATGATGCGTCCGAAGGTACATAGAACACTTTTTCAGCTTTTTCTCTAGCTGCTATTCATGGAAAATGGCTGTGCGTAAGGGCGGAAAGTTCATTTCCTGATCTATCGCCATATGTAATTCACACAGACTCTAAAACATCTAACACTTTTTCGTCAAAGTTCTTAACTTGCTTTTTATTTTTTGGAATGTCACGCCATCCATAAGAAATGTAATCTCTATAAAGTTCTGGTGAAACTGGTCCATGAACTCATGCTTGAAATTTTGTATCTTTTATTATCGAATAATCTAGAAGCGTCAAAGATCAAGCGTGAGCATAGTAGCAAAGTTTTTGAAGCTTTTTTTGTGTCATTGATTCCTTACTTAAAAACCATAATGCAATGTCTCTATATGAATATTTATTTTTCTTCATATTATTCCTTGTTTTATTTAGAACAAAATTTTATTAAATTAGGTACGGTTATTTCATTTATTTACAAATTATTCATAATTAGGATAGGAGCGCTTTAAAGTGACTATAATTTTATCGTTATTGGTATCTAATGGTTTATTTAATAGACTCTTTATTCTTTGGCTTTTGGGTATCGCTTTTATATATTTAGCTGAAATTATTGGATTGAAACTTGTAAAGCTATTTTGAAAATAGTTTTTTACCTTTATTAAGTCGTCTTTGATTTTGACTATTTTATCTATGCTGAGTCTCTCCTTTTTAGGTATGTGACTAGAAGCACCAGGAGTTTTGCAGGAGCACTTTTTATATTGATTTTAAGCTTAAGTAAGCTGTTTTCGATTTTGTAAAATCTCCCTACCTACAGTACTTTTGGGAACTCCCGTAAGTACTTCGATCTCTCTCAAAGTATATCCTAGGTTACTTAAATCTGAAGCAGAAAGCTTTTTGTCTTCATTTAATTTTGCGTGTAATATTTTTAAATATTCATACTCTTGTTCTGGGTTGCTGAATGCTAGTGATGTTTTGATCAAGTTGTTTAAGTCTCCAGGCATCGGTAGTTTTTTGATATTAGTTAAAATTTTCCTAAAAAGTCTGATATTTTTTCCAGCTTTTTTGAACTTGCTTAAATGAATCTCTAAAATCTTTTCTGATACTTCTATTAAATCTTCTTTTGTGTATTTGTCAAAATCAATAACGGCATCAAACCTTCTTACTAAAGCCTTGTCAAAATAATCATAAAGATTTGTTGTGGCGACAATTGTCACTTTTTCGTTTACAGAATCAAAGTTTTTAAGAACGGTGGTTGTGGCCCTTCCCATTTCTCTTAGGTCATTGCTATTAGTGCGATCGAGAGCTAAAGCATCGATTTCATCAAATAAAATCAAAACATTTTCTGGGTTAGGAATGCTGTTTATTTCCTCGAAAAGCTTGTTAATATTTTGACCCGTTTGTCCAAGTTTGCTATCTATTAAAGACTCAAAATTAACTATAAATAGCTTTTTTTGTAAAATTCTTGCGATTTGTTTTACTGTTTCGGTTTTCCCTGTTCCTGGAGTCCCTTTAAACAGAAATTTGTTTACTCCTGCATTATGGTTGACTGCATTTATTATTCCTTTTATTTCTTGGGCTGTTTCTTCTGGTAAAGGTAGACTTTTTCTTTCTCCATTTGGAATGACTTTTAAAAAGTTAAACTCTAGATCTGGCATATCCTGAGAAGTTAGTCCAGGCGCTCCTGAGAAAATGTAATAAATATAATTTGCTACTTCATCATTGCCTTGTTTATCAAAGTGCTCGGCAAACTTGTATGCTTGCTGTCTAAATCCTCTTTCATCCTCTTCGACGTGATATCTAATCAATTCCAATATATCTTTTATTTTCATATTTCTTTCCTTAAATCTTAATTGCATTATATAACTTTTGGGACGAAGTTTAAACTTTTGGGACAAAATTACTGTAAATAAAAAAACCAAAAGCAAATTTGCGTTTGGTTTTGCGTCTTATTTATCTTCAATAACTTCAATAAATAATTCTTTTAATTGTTCTTTTGAAACTACTGAAGGAGCTTCTGTGAAAACGTCTTGGTTTTTGGCGTTTTTAGGGAACGGGATCACGTCTCTAATAGTTTTTTCGTTTGTTAAAATCATTACTAAACGATCCATACCTAAACCGATTCCACATGTAGGTGGCATACCGTAATCCATTGCCTTCAAGAAGAACCCAAATTTATCTTCTTTTTCTTTATCTGTAATGCCGATTAAATCAAACATTTTGTTTTGGACGTCTCTGTCATAAATTCTTTCAGAACCTGATCCAAGTTCAAATCCGTTAAGAACTAAGTCGTAACTTTTTGCTCTAATTTCACTTCTTGGTAAAGTATCAATTTCTTCAAGAGTGTTGTCAAACTGTGTAAATGGGTGGTGTGCTGCTTGTCATGTATTTGTTTCTTCATCGTGTTCGAACATTGGTCAGTCAACGATTCATGAAAAATTATATTCATCACGGGCATAGTTAAACATAGCATTTAATTCTACACGAACAGCTCCAAGTGCTAGCGAAGCGTTTTCATATTTATTAGCAACGATTAAGTATGTACCTGTTTCATAGCCTTCTTGGATTAACTTTTGTCATTCACCATCTACTTTGTTTGCGAAATTGGAGTGGACTAATTGCTTGTTATCAACAACGAAGTAGAATAAAGCGTTTGCTTTATTTTTCTTAGCTATTTCCTCCAATAATTTGAATTCTTTTTTAGAAATTTGTTCCTTTATTACAAGCATTCTTTTGCTTTGTGCATCTTTGATAATTCTAAAATCTGTTGTGTTGCAGAAGTCGTTAACATCTTGAATTTTTAAATCGAATCTAAGGTCAGGTTTATCTGATCCATAGTCTCTCATTACATCATCAAACTTAAGTCTTTGGAAAGGTATTTGAATCTCATGACCAAGTTTTTTCATAAAATGTTGGAACATTTCTTCGATAACGCTTTGAAATTTTTCCATTGACATGAAACTTACTTCCATGTCAAGTTGTGTAAATTCAGGTTGTCTATCTTTTCTTGAATCTTCGTCTCTAAAACATCTTGCAAACTGGTAGTATTTTTCAAAACCTGAAGACATTAACAGTTGCTTAAATAGTTGTGGAGACTGAGGGAGTGCGAAGAAGTTTCCTTGCGATCTTGTAGGAACCAAAAAGTCTCTAGCACCTTCAGGTGTTGCTTTAGCAAGAATTGGGGTTTCGATTTCTAAAAAATCATGCTCTTGTAAATACTCTCTCATTCCTTGAAAAACCTTATTTTTGACAATGATATTGTTTTGCATTTTGGGTCTTCTTAGATCAAGAAAACGGTATTTCATCCTTAAATCCTCATTTACAAAAACATCATCTCTTAGAACAAAAGGTAATTCATCAGCTTGCGATAAAACTTTGTATGATTCGACAACAATTTCAATATCACCTGTTGCCATAGCAGGATTTTTATCTTTTCTCTCAGAAACTAATCCAGTAACTTCTAGAACACTTTCTTTTGAAAACTGAACTCCGTGGTCAAAAACCAATTGTGTAATACCGTAACGGTCTCTTAAATCAACAAAACTCTTGTCTCCAAATTTTCTTTTGTTATTCACTCAACCATAAAGTGTTACTTTTTGATTTACGTGTTCAATTCTAAGTTCGTTGTTGTTATATTTTTTAAACATATTTTCCTTCTTTATAAGTCTAAAATGAATTCTGATAGTGCGTCATCAAGAACTGATGCGTCAATGTCCGAAACGTATTTTGTAACGTTTGAGTTCATATCTTTAAGGACGATTTTGTTTTTTTCTTCGTCTAGGATTGCCAAAACGTCAAAATTTCTTTTTTGTGCTTTATTAATTATTTTTATGTATTTTGTTTTTTCGTAATCAACATACATTTGAATTTGAACTCCAGCCTCTAGCAAGCTTGGATTATAGATCGACATTGAAGCCGTTGATAGAACTGATTGTACTAATTCAGAGTCAGAATTGGATGCAATCATAACTTTAATAGCATTGCTTTGCAGTGCTTCAGGTAATTCGTTTGGATTTTGTTGAGCGATTGCTTCGATCAAACGATCAAGACCCATTCCAAAACCGACACATGAATTATCTGATCCACCAAGTTGTGAAATTAAGTTAGAATATCTACCACCACCAATAACTGTAATTCATTTTTGGTTTAGTTGAATTTCAAATTCAAAAACCACTTCATCATAATAATCTAAACCTCTTACTAAGTTTGGGTCGATTGTTAAGTTCAACTCTGAAAGTTGATCAGTAACTTTTTTGAAATACTCTTTTGATTCTTTAGATAAATAATCTTGAATTAAAGGTGCCTTTTTAACGAATTCAAGTTGCGAGTCTTTCTTGTCATCAAGGATTCTTAATACTCTTTTTTCTGAAAGCCTTTTTTGCGAAAGTTCACTTAGTTGATCTTTATATGGTAGTAAATAATCGTACAATGCTGTCTCATAGGCGTTTCTGGAATTATTATCACCAATCGAATTGATTCTTAACCGATATGGGACTTCAAGAATTTCCAAGATTTCAGCAGCAATCGAGATAACTTCTACATCATTAAGATAATTTTTATTATCAACAAGTTCAACACCTAATTGACTAAACTGTCTATACCTTCCACTTTGTGGTTGTTCGTATCTAAACATTGGTCCGTGATAGTAAAATTTACGTAAACCACTTTCAATAAGCCTATTTTCGATTAGAGCCCTAACAAATGGAGCCGTTCCTTCAGGTCTTAAAACTAAATCCCGATCAGCTTTATCTTTAAATTCATACATTTCTTTTTGAACAATTTCGCTACCTTCAACGCTACGCACAAAGAGTTCTTTGCTTTCAAGAATTGGCGTTTCAATTTTTTCGTAAAATTGAGCTTCCAAAATCTCTTCGATAAATTTTAAAAGACTCTTTTTTAGCTTCATTTCAGCACCAAAAATGTCTTTGGTGCCTTTAACTTTCTTATAAACAGGCATCAGCCCTCCTTTAATTTATATTATTATAAAACAATTAATTTAAATATCTAAAAATGCTCGCATTGAAAAGCAAAAATTTAGAAACCAAAGCAAATAAAAATATCATCCTCGGATGATATTAAATTATTAAGCTTCTAGCTTTTGTAGTCTTTCGTAACCTTTTGCATCAAAGTGTTTTACGATTGCATCTTCTGTTGCTTTTGAAGATAAGAAGTTTTTGATTGAGTCAACCTTGATTAATTCTTTAACTTTATCAACTTCTAGGTTGTGCATTTGAGCAATTTTTGCGTATTCTGCTTCGATCAACTCTTCTTTAGCTTTGGCTTTGAATTTGTTAAATAGTGCGTTTGAAATAAATTCGTTTTTGAATTCTAGTAATGCAGCATCTTGCATTTCTTTAAGTACATCTTCTTCTGTAGATTTTGTAATTCTTAAGTATTCAGCTCTCTTGATTCCTTGTTGTTTTAGAGATGAGTTAAATTTTTCGTTTAAGTTTTTAATGTATGGAGCAAGAATTGCTTGACTAATTTTTAGTTCATTTAGTTGTACTAATTCAGCTACAACACCGTTCATAAACTCTGATTTAGCTTCTGATAAAACTTGACCTTTAGCAATTTTTTCAAGTTCAACTTTTAAATCAGCAACTGTTTCAACGTTTAGACCACCTGCGAACATTTTGATGTTTTCGTCTGTTAGTTCAGGCATAACCATTCTTTGAACTGAGTTAACTAAAACTTCAAATGTAGCTTCTTGGTTTTGATATTCCCTTACGTAGTAGTTTTCAGGGAATTTAACAACAACATCACCTTTTCAACCTTTTTCTTTACCAACTAGTTGGTCTTCAAATGTGTCAATGAATTGTTTTGAACCTAATTTAAGCTCGTATCCTTCAGCTTCTCCACCTTCAAATGCTTCATTGTTGATAAATCCTTTGAAGTTAATGTCAACAATGTCGCCTAGTTTAGCTGGTTCTTCTACAACTTCTTTTGTTGCATATCTTGTAGCAGCTTCTTCTAGCATTCTTTCTACATATGCTTTAACATCTAAGTCTTTTTTCACTTTTTGTTTTACACCATCAAATTTGATTTTATCTTCTGAAGGTAAAACTGCAAAAACAAGTTCAACTGTTAAGTTTTCAACGTTTTTAGGAGCAATTTCTGGTTGTCCTCAAACTTGACCATAAGCTTTAGCTTCTTCTTGTGCAAGTTTAAGAGCTTCGTTATATTTTAAATTTACAAGCATTGATGTTGCGTCTAGGTAAACTTTAACTTTATCTAGGTATTTGTCAACAACGTGTTTTGGTAATTTTCCACCTTTTCTGAACCCAGGAACTTTTAGGTTTTTAACTGCTTTTGCTTCTGCTTTTTCGATTAATTCTTTTCTTTCTTTTTCGCTTGCCACGACTTCAACAGCCACAACAGCATTTTCTTCTAAGTATTTAGCTTTTAACATGTCTACTCCTCATTTGGTTATATATTTATATATTTTAAACTAATTATTAAAAAAATCGTCAAAAGCAAAAACGAAACTGCCAAAAACCAAGTTTTTAAGGTGAGATATCAGTTTGTTCAGAATCTCAAAAAAGTTAAAATTAAGGTGTTATATTTCAAATTATCAAGGGAGAAAATATGAAAAAGATACATTCTTTATTTTTAGGTACAGGAGTTTTACTTACTGGAGCTTTAGCTGCAGTTTCTTGCTCACAAACTCAGAAATCAGAAATAGATATTGTTTTCGAGAGCCTTGAAAAAGGATTTAATGAAAATATGAAAATGCGTGAAGAAGCTGGAGAGAATGAGTGAGTTTTACAAAGTGGTAAGAAAATGTGACAAGAAATAGTTAGAATGAAAAACGAATATCCTTCATTGACTAAAGCAGAACAAGATACGATTTTGAAATACTTTAAATCAGAAGATCAAGCAGTAAAAAGTGAAAACGAAAGATTCAGAAAAGATATGGAAAGAGAAAGAATGTCATAATTAAAAAAAACAGCAAACTGCTGTTTTTTTAATTATACGTCAATGTTCTTAACGAATTTGGCATTCTTTTCAATGAACTCACGACGTGGTTTGACTTGATCACCCATCAATGTTGAAAAGGCTCAATCGGCACGGTAAGCGTCTTCGATTTGAACTTGCAACATCTTTCTTGTTGCTGGATCCATTGTTGTTTCTCAAAGTTGGTCAGCATCCATTTCACCAAGCCCTTTATAACGTTGCACGTTAACTTTTTGGTTTGGGTTGAGTGTAGCCATGATTTCATCTTTTTGAGCATCATTATAAGCATAATGAATCGTTTTATTTTGTTGAATTTTGTAAAGAGGGGGTTGTGCGATGTAAACAAAACCATATTCAATTAGAGGTTTGAAGTAACGGTAGAAGAAAGTTAGTAATAATGTTCTGATGTGAGCACCATCGACGTCAGCGTCAGTCATGATTACAATTTTGTGGTATCTTAATTTGTTGATGTTGAAGTTGTCGCCTAAACCTGTTCCTAATGCAGTAACCAGCGACATAATTTCTTCGTTTTCAAAAACACGTTCCTGTCTTGCTTTTTCAACGTTTAGTACTTTACCACGCAGAGGTAAGATTGCTTGTGTATTACGATCACGCCCCATTTTGGCTGAACCACCAGCTGAATTACCCTCAACGATGTATAGTTCTGAAATTTCAGCATTTTTAGTTGAACAATCAGCAAGTTTTCCAGGCAGTCCTCCGTTGTCAAAAGCGCTTTTTCTTCTTGCGTTTTCTCTAGCTGCGTTTGAAGCTAAACGACCTTTACGAGCCAGTTGCGCTTTTTCAATAATCTTTTTAGCAAAATCGGGGTTTTCAGCAAGCTTACGTTCGAAAAACGCTGAAAAGACTCTATTTACAGCTGTTCTAGCGTCTTTTGAACCTAGTTTTCCTTTGGTTTGACCTTCGAATTGTGGGTTAGGGTGCTTGATTGAAACAATCGCTGTTAGTCCTTCTGTTAAGTCTTCACGAGAGAATTTTTCACTTTCTGATTTAATCAGGTTGTTTTCAACTGCATAGTTGTTGACTAATCTAATTAATGAATCATATAGTCCTGAAACGTGTGTTCCACCTTCGTGTGTTGAAATGTTGTTTGTATACGAAATAATTGTTGGACGGTATGAATCTGATAAATATTGAGCAGCGATTTCAACAAGCATTCTTGTTCCATCTTCTTTAGCTCCATCAGATGTGCTTGCTAAATATTCATTACAAATATAAATTACTTCATCTTCAATTGGGTTATAACCTTCTGTAAGCTCTTTAACATAGTCAATAATTCCGTTTTGAAATAAAAATTCTTCATAACTATCATCACGTTCGTCTTTAACAGAAACAAATAAACCTTTGTTCAAGTGAGCGATTTGTTTTGCATGATCAACAATTAAATCCTTGTCAAACTTATTTTTTTCCATCACGGTAAAGTCGGGGTGAAATTCAATTGTTGTTCCACTTTTGCCTTCAGGGGCTTGTGCGATTACTGTAGTGTGTTTTGTTACTTTACCACCATTTTCAAACTGTGCTTGGTAAACGTTCCCGTCACGAGTAACGGTCGCAATCATTAAATCACTAAGTGCATTAACGGCTGAAGAACCAACTCCGTGAAGACCTCCAGAATATGCATAAGAATCTTTGTTAAACTTACCACCTGCATTTGTTTGTGTTAAAACAACTTCCAAAGCACTCACACCAAATCTTGGGTGTGTATCAACAGGTATACCTCTACCATCATCTTTAACAATGATGTGTTCATCTTTAGTAATTGTAACTTCAATGTTATTACAAAAACCTGCCATATGTTCATCAACAGAGTTGTCGATGATTTCTCAAACCATGTGATGTAAACCAGCCTTAGCTGTAGTACCAATATACATCCCAGGTCTTAAACGGATATGTTCAAGACCTTCAAGGTGCTGTATGTTTGAAGCACTATAAGTTTCTTTTTGTTTATCACTCATAATTTCCCCTTATAAATACTATTTTTTATATAGTTTTTAAATTATATAAAATAAAACAAAAAAGCGTTATTTTTTTGCATTTCTAAACCGTTTTTTGTGTGTTTTTTTACGCCTTTCTTTAAGGTACTACACAACCGTAAATATCTGTAAAACAGCGTATATTTTTTTTAATAAAAAAGGGTCAATTTTACTTTTATGCCTTTGTTATAGGCTTAAAAATCAAAAAGACTGCCAAATCAAGATTATTTTAAAAAAATGTATAATAATAACGAGACCTAAATGTGGAATTAAAATATAGTATCGATAGTAATTTGCAAGCTATGTTTAAGTCTCGGAGAATTCTATTTTTAGAATCATGTAATATAAATGCCAATATATTGCAATATTAAAATAATAAACAAAGGAAAATTATGAAAAACAAAAAGTTAGTAATTTTATCCTCATCAATCGCTGGTATAGGACTTGCTGCTGGTGCACTTTCAGCAAGTTGTTCTACTGACGAATCACAAAACAACGCTGCTAAAAACAGCCAAGAGGATTCACAGAAAGTCTCAGCTAGAGACTTACAAGCTGTGGCTGCTTCAGTTTCAGTTAGTTTAGCTGAAGGAAAAGAACTTTCTAAAGAAGTTGTTGAAGCACAAAACAAAGAAGATTTCGTAGTTGAAGCTGCTCACGCAGACGCTGAACACTTTACTTTTTCAGTTAAGTCAGTAACAAAAAACGCCGACTCAACAGGTGTTGTAGTTGTTGTTACTGTAACAGCTAAAAACGATGACCAGTTAACAAAAGAAGTTTCTCAAACACTTGTTAACCAAGACCTTGTAGAAGCAAACGAAATAGCAAACATTGCAAATGAGTTAGAGTCATTAAACCCTGCAATTAACTATCCTTACAAAGAAAGAGTTTACTTACCATCAGAATCAGTAAACACTCTTAAATCAGAAGTTGAATTATCATGAAACAATGATGAAGCTGCTAAAAAAGCAACAATCGAACTAGTTTCAGTTTCAGTAAACTCTGAAGATGTTACAAAATTAAACGTAGAATACAGATTATATTCACGTAAAAACTCAGCTGTTGCTGTTACAAAAACTGCTGAAGTTTCAGGATTTAAATCAGCATTAGTACAATACGCTAACGAAGTATCTCGTTTAGAGTCACTAAACTTAGTTGTAGATTACAAAAACAAAGCTGAAGTTACAGTTGACCAAGCTAACAATGAAGGTGTGTTAGTTGAAGGTTTAGTTGATGCTACTGCTAAAGTAGTTGAAGTATTACCAAAACTAGCTGGTGAATCAGTTTCATTATCAGACAACACAGTTATGGTAAAAGTTGAGCTTACATCAACAACTGCACAAGATGCACCTGCTGTTGTTAGAGAATACACAGTAAGTGGATTTAAACAATTAAGTGAATCACAACACGCTACAAGAAGTAAACTTGAAGAAGTTGTACACCAATTAAAATTCAAACCTGTTTTAACAGAAGAAACAAAAACACCTTTATTAGCAATTAATAAATATAAAGCTACAAGCCAATATGCTGACATCTTTACAGTTGAAGGATTACCTGAAGGTGTTACATTTACAGTTGAAGGTGAACCAAGAACATTATCTACTCACCCAGAAACATTATTAGTTGTTTACACACTAACAAAAATGGATGAAGCTACAGAACAAGAAGCTCTAATCAGAACAAGAGTTGATGTTAGAGAATACAACAACACAGTTCCTGCTGCACCAAAACCTGCTGAAGAACCTGCAAAACCTGTTGAAGAAGAGAAAAAACCTGAACCAACAGATGCAGAAAAATTAGCAGCTAAAAAAGTGGCTGAATTAGACAGACTTAAAAAAGCAATGTCAAAAATGATTCTTTCACCAAGATTAGAATCAGCAGAAAACGACTATATCGTTGATAAAAGAATCGACAAAATTTCAAAACCTGAGCACATGTTACCAAGTGTTTATGTTGAAGAATACAACGCTGAAGCCGCTAAGAAAGAAAATCACTCAGAATTCTTAAAAACTTTAGCAGACTCAGTTTTAAGTCAAACTTGAGCACAAGACGCGAATAATGAAGATATAAAAATTGAAAGCATTACACTTTCACCTAAAAATGATGCAGGACTAGTTGTAGCAACTGTTAAATTATCTTCTCTAAAAGAAGGTCTAACAGATGTAAACCATACTGCAGAGTTAAACCTAAAAGACTTAACAGGATCTAAAGATGCAAAATTCTTAACTACTGAAAAAGCTGTTCAAATTCAAAAAGTTGTTAAAAACCAACTTGAAGAATATAAAGTTAACAAAGATGGTCTAAAATTTGAAGACAAGGATAAAGTTAACTTAGCTCCAGTAACAAATGTTTTAGCATTCGATAAAACATACGTAAATACAGACGGAAAAACAGAAGAAGAAGTTGCAAAATTAAGAGAAACAAAAGCTAAAGAATACCAACAAAACATCAAACTAATCAAGGAAGTTAGTGGGTTCGTTAAAACAGATCTTCAAGGTGAAGATAATGTTCAACCTGTAACAGGTGCAGAACTTAAAGAATTAATCAAAGCTGCTAAAGTTGAAGGTTACGAAATTGAAGAAGGTGTTGATGTTTCATTAATGCTAGAAGTTAAAAACACAGCTATTAACAGCGTTACAAGTGAAGATGGTACAGGAGCTGTTCAAACAGGACGTGTTCAAGTTTACTACGTTGTTAACGCATTCATTCCTGGTGTTGGTGAAACACAATTAGAAAGCGATAAAGAATCAACAGATCACGTTGAAGGATTCCTTTCAGATCAAGAAGAAAAAAGATACAGACTTCTATGAGAAAGAACAGCAAACAGATATCTTTCAACAAGAAGTCAAAACGCTGAAAATGTTGCATACTTCGTAACAAAAGCTGGAAAAGAAGAGAACGCAAGACAAACATTAACAACGTTAGATGTTGTTTCTGAATTTGAAAAAGACCCTTCAACACTAGAAAGATTCAAATATACAGGTGATACAAAATTTGATGGTAAATACAACTATGTGTTTGCTGACAAAATGATTGACCTTGTAGATGGTGCAGAAGTAGAGAAAGATATTTTCAACGATAAAACAGGACAAGAAAAAGATCTTTTACAACCTAAATACCAAAACTTAGCAATTAAACTAAAAGTTACAAACGTTTCTAGAGTTGAAGAGCTTCCTGAAGCAACAGAAGGTAGAGTTCGTGTTCAATTCACATTAGTTAACCCTTACCACAAAGATTGACAAATTATTGTTTCTAGAGATGGTGAAATTAAACCTCTTGAAAACCAATACATCATCAGAGGGTTCAAAGCTGTTAAAGTTAAGGAACAAGAAGTTGTTGATGCACTTGTAAAATTATTAAACAAATACAAAGACAGTGAAGACAAGATTGTTGCTGTAGCAGACTACCCTAATAAAAATAATGTAGCTGTTGACAAAGCAGTTTCAGCTGATAAAGCTCAACCTGAAAACAAATCTAAATTTACACTTTCATACAAAGATGGTTTAGATTTAAATGCATTCCTTGATAAGAATGAAAAAGATACACCAGATGCTGAAACATTCAAAGTTCTTTACGACATTAACTTAGCAAACTACCCAGTTAAAGAAGTCGGAGAAGCACTAGTAAGTGACGATGCTAAAGGTATTGCCTCTGTTAAATTTGTTATTGAATCAAAAATTGCAAAAGATAACAATGTAAAAGCAGAAGGTACGACAGAAGCGTACAGCGTTAAAGGATTCAAGTTAACAGACGCTAAAGAGAAAGAAAGATTAAATTCTCTAAAAACTCAATTCCAATACAAAGGATACGTTTCTACTTCTCAATACAATAATCAAGAATTAGAAGCAGCTAAAACTGCAACTGAAAGCTCGCAAAATGATATCAAGAGATCATTAGAAGCACTAAGACAAATTAACATTGAAGATGCTGCTAAAGATCTTGCAAACTACGGTGAAGTTGCTGGATACTCAACAGAAGGTGCAATTGTTAGAGTCCTATCTGTAGAATTAGTAAATGCAGAAGACATCAACAACAGAGATGTTAAAGTTAAATTTGAACTAGAATCTACAAGAAACCAAGGCGTTAAATCAGATGCAATGACATATGTATTTGGTGGATTCAGAAATAAAGCTGAAAAAGCAAAACAAGATAAAATTGACGCATTAAACAAAGCTGTAAAAACACTTGAGTACTCATACAAAGGCGGGGATGTAGAAGCTGCAAAAGTAACAGCAGAATCAGTATCAAAAGCTGAGGATAAAAAAGAAAAATTTGAACAATCAGATGCAACTAAAAAAGCTCTTGAAGCGCTAAAAGCTACTGCAGAAATCGTAGATGTTAAACTACCAGTTGATTCTGAAGGAAAAGAATTAAAAGGAAACGAAGCAATCGAAAACGACAAAGTTGTTTTAGTTGTTAAACTTAAAGATAACGAAGACCAAACTCTTGTTTCAGAAAACCACGAAGTTGTTGTTGCAGGATTTAAATCTCTTCTAAAAGCTGAGCAAGAAAGAATCGCTGAAGCTGCAAAAGTATTAACAGCAGCAATTAAAGAACTTGAAGACGCTGATAAAGGTAAACTACTTTCAGACGTTGCTTTCTCAGCAAAAGTTCTAAAAACATCAGATGGTGTGGTTAGAAAATCTGCTTCAAACCAAAACGACGCATCAGCACCACTTGTATTCGAAGTTGAATTATCTGAACTGCAAAAAGTTGTTAAAGAAAACTTAACATTATCAGATCTAGAAACTCAAGAAGTGGAATTAGTAGCTTACAAAAAAGCAGTACTTAACAACACAGAAGGTAAAGTTACTGTTCAATACGAATTAAAATCTACTAAAGAAGAATTCAAAAATGTTGAATCTGCAAAAGCAGAAGGATCATCAGAAATTTCAGGATTCTTAACACAACCAGTTTACGATGAAACAAACTACCCAGCTGAACTAAAACGTCTAAATGACTTAGCTGCTAAAACACAAAAAGAATCATTTGAAAAAACAGATGCAAATTCTAAACTAGCAGTTGTTTATGATGGGTCACTAAACTACTTTGGTATTCCATACACAGCTAAAGACTTTGTTGGAGTTGCTAAAGACGCAATTGAAAATCAAGAGTTATCAAAACTATGATCTTCACTAAAAATCAAACAAGTTGAAGCTGGAACAGAATTAACTGACGTTGCTGCTGAAGCTACTGTTCAAGTTCTAGCAGTTAACCAAGGTGTTAAAGATACAGATATCTATGTAACATTTAGATTAGTATCAACAAAAGAAGGTCTAAAGAAATACGATGGAACAAAATTCACAGGTGTTACTTCAGACGTTTACCAATCTAAAGCAGTTCTATTAGGTCTAACAACACAAGCTCAAAAAGACTTAGCTCTAGAATTAATGAGAGAGCAAGATAGAGACCAACTATACAGAACAAAAGACAAAAACTGAGGATCAACAATCGGTGCTGACTATGTTAAAGAAGTTAACTACTCAGGAATCGAAGCTTACAACTCATCATTCCAACCAGTTGTAAATGAAGACTATAAACCTCTATTAGATACTTTAGTTGGAGCAGAAAACAAAGCTCTTAAAGCTGAAGACTTTGAATTCTTAAACGACAAAGGTGAAGTTGTTGAACTTAAAGATGTAACAGCTGCTGAAGTTGCTGGAATCAGATTCAAAGAAGATGCTACGTCAAACGTTCTAGCTTCAGGTAGAAAAGCTAAAGTTGTTTACTCAAAAGTACAAGATCTTGCTAAAGATGTATACAACAACGTTAACTCAAGCCTTGTTTGAGTAAAAGTTAAATTAGGTGTTGAAGGTGAAACATTAGAATCTCCAGCATTCCTTCTAAAATTCGATGGTGCAAAAACACCTCAACAAAAAGCAAAAGAAGATCGTCAAGCATTACTTGACAAAATGAATGCTCTTGCAGATGTTGAGCTTATTGCTAAATACTCAAACCTAAGAATTGAAAAACCAGAAGAATTCGTTCTTGAACAACACGGTACACAAGAAAACTTACCTTCAAAAGTTAAGTTACACTTAGGTAAATCTCAACAAGCTACAAACGTTAAAAATCAACCATGAGACACAGATGCTGTTAAAGTTGCTGTTAACTCAACAGTTGATCTAACAAAAGAAACAATGACAGTAGTTTCTAAAGACACTGTTCAAGGTTCAAAAGATGGTGTTCACCTATTGGGCGCTAAATTATCATCAGACAGAAATGTAAGTGTTGTAATCACAAACATTGAAGTTGTTGGAACATCTTCATTATTAGTAGACTACAAAGTTACATTATTAGATGAAGAAGGTAAAGCAACAGAAGTTTCTGCAACTTCAAGAACATTACTTGAAAATGTAAGAAAAGAAGCTGACTTACCTAAAGAAAAACAAGTTCTAGAAGACATTCAATTCGGTTCAACAGAATTTACATCTTCATACTTACAAGAAAAAACAGCTGCAGCGCTTGTTGCAAAAGTTAAAGAAGTTCTAACTAACCTTAAATCAGACAACGCTGAAGTTAAAGCTGCAGCTCAAGCTGAATTAAACGAGTTAGTAAAACCTGTAACTCAATTACAAGACCAAAAAGTTGTAGTTTCAGCTGTTGAAGAATCAAATACAAACCACAGTTCAGTGATCGTAACTTACAAAGTTCAATCTACATTAGAAGGGTACTTAGGAACAGATAAATTTGAATCTAAAGAAAAATACGCTTCAATCTTCAAATTTAAATATGAAGAATCTAAAATGAGCGATGTAACAAACGAAAAAGCTCCTGCTGCTCCTGCTGCTCAACCTGCAACACCAGCACCAGCTGCTACAGAACAACCAGCTGCTCCTGCTACTCAACCAGCTGCAGAACCTGCACAAGCAAATGAATCTACAGATTCACAAGCTACATCTCAGGCACAACCTGAAGCAACAACTACTACTCCTTCTTCAACAGAAGATGGTGCTAGTGGTTCAACAGCACCAGTTGCTACAGAATAAGCTTAATAATTAACTAATTAATAGCCCAGTATTAATTACTAATTACCAAGTTTAAATTACAAAAAACCAGAGACCCAGCTCTGGTTTTTGTTTTACTTGTATGGAAAAACATTTCCACAAGATAAAATAGGTTTTAAAAAGTGTAAAATAAAAAATGAGTGAAAGCTTATTTTTTTATTAAGCTTAAGGAGGATTATGAATCCTGAAAAAGAAAAACAAAAAAACAATATTTTAACTCAGGTTTATGATAAAGACGAAGATCTTAATAAATGTGATGATGTTGTTAAGAAAAACACAATATATCACAGAACTAAAATGTCAAACGTCGGACTTAAATTAAGCAAACTTTATGCACCAATGCAAATGTACAAGCTTATCTTAATTACAGTTGCAGTAGCGATATTTTTTGGTGTAATTAGTGTATTCTTTGTTAAAAACGTTGGTATTTATAACTTTGGTCTTGCTGCGTTTGGACAAGCAGCTGCAAGATTAATTGTAGTAAAACTTCCAGAATCAATTCAAGCAGGAGCAAGAAACTTAATCGAGCAGTTTATATTCTGAATTGCCTACATTATCTTAAGTATTCCGATTTTTATTTTTGGGTACAAAAAGATTGGTAAGGTTTTTACACACTTAACAGTTATTTTCCTTGTTGTATCCTCATTTATTTCTTTTGGTATTGGTCAAATACCAAACGCAAACAATGTTTACATTATCGGGCACTTTGCGAACGATGAAGTTAAGGAGTTGTTACCAGATCACCTTAAAGGTCTAAGTAGCTTAATACCTCTTTCATGAAAAGATGGAGGAAACATCGCTGCTTTAATGATTTATTCAGTCTGCTATGGATACATGCTTGCTTGAATTTTTGCAATTATTGGTATTATCGGTGGAACTGCTGGTGTGACAGGAGTTATCGGTGAATGATATGCAAATACAAAACAAAAATCATTCGGAAGTATTTCTGGATACATGAATATTGTAATTGTCTTTATTTGTGTTTTCATTGGTTCTTATTTACCAGGTTCACTGCTACTAACAGAAGCTAAAGAACACGCTCAAGCTAAAGAATTAGTTTTGACAGCCGAACAAAAACAAATTTTAAATCTGGCATGATCACCCGAACTTTATTTATCACCTAACTTTATTGCAACGTTCTTAACAAATGTTGTTTACATCATTGCTTTAAACAAACTTTATCCAAAATTCAAATTGGTTAGAATTGAAATTTTCTCAAACAAAACAATCGAATTACAAGATATTCTGACACACGATAAAAAAATTGTGACAGGACTTACAATGTTTAAAGCTAAGGGTGGATTTGAAGGCAAAGAAATGCATGTTCTAACATCAATTACATTATTTAGACAAGTGCCTAGAATCATGAAAAAGATTCGAAAAATTGATCAAACAGCCTTTGTTGCAGTTTCTGACGTTTCAAGTGTTGATGGATACGTATACATTCCAGAAACCAAGTTCTAATTAAAAATCTAGCGAAGGCTAGATTTTTTCTTCTTCTACTATTTGATCAGAATATAGATCTTCTAAAAGCGAAATAGAAGCTCTCATCATCTCATAATCAGACGCATTCGAACCCACTACACTTATTTCCTTGACCTTAGTGTTGTTAGTTAACCTTTTCGAAAGAAAGGCACTCGATCCTTCGACAGCAATCTTTAAGTTTTCATCTTCGTTCTTTTGTTTTGACTCGATTATCTCTCAAACGGATTTAGTTTCAATCATCTCAATAATTCTTGATACCTCTTGCCTTGAAATATTTTCGCTCAAGATAATATTACCTTTTCCATAAATCTTATTTTCAAGCTTTGTTTCAAAGTTGAAAATATTCTTAATAAAACTCTGAAGAATATCCTCATAATTATGCACGGCATCTGCCAATATCGGCTTAAGAGCTTGTGCTTTTTGTGGCAGGGTAGATAATGGTGAATTGATCAACCTTTCCTTAAAGAGTCTGATAGCAATTCTTAAATCCTCTAAGTTTATATTTTTATCAAACTCCAAATACTTAGAAAAGACCTCGCCAGTAGAAATCACTAAAACAACTGTCGCACTGTTTTGATCAATTGGTACAATCTGTATCGCTTTTAGTAAAGCATCTGATTTATCTACTCCTGTAACTATTGTTAAACCTGTAATATTAGATATTAACTCAGCAGCTTCCTGAATTGTATTATCGATATCATTACTTCTTTTTCTAAACAACCTCATTAATTCTTTTTTAGCTTGTCCATAGCTGTTTAAGCTCAAATATTGTGCATAATAATCGTATCCTAAATTAGTAGGTATCCTTCCTGAAGAAGAATATCCCATCTCCAAATAGCCATTGTCAACTAAATACTTAAGCAAATACCTGACTTTTGCACTCGACATATCAAGGTTATACTTCTTAGTCAACAATGATGAAGAAACTGGCTGTCCTGTTTCAATATAAGCCTTAACCGTATACTTTAAAATAACTTCATATTTTGCATCTAATTTGTTCATGCCTTAATTATAACACTCTAAAAAAGTATTTTTAATACCACTAAGTGGTATTATTAAATAATGTATAAACTTTTTAAAATAAGAATTGATTTTCTAAATAAAATCAGAGAAAAAGAGAAGACTTACGAAATAAGGCTAAACCACGAAAATCGCAAAAACTTAAAAGAAGGCATGATCATCAGATTAGAAAATGATGCCAATCAAGATGATTTCGAACTTGCTAAAATCACATCAATAGAAAAGTTCACAAATTTTGAAGAGCTTTTTGAAGTAATACCCTTTCAAAAAGCAGGTTTTTCAAGCAAATCAGAAGCTATATCAACCATGTACACTTTTTATGACAAAGCAGACGTATCTAAAAATGGTGTTGTTGCATTTGGAGTTGAACTTTTTGAGCTTCATTACGAAGATATTGATGCATTCGTTTTTGACATGGATGGAACTTTATTAAAAGGTCATTCAGAAATGAATCCAAGTAATTCCAAAGTTATGCAAACTTTAATTGATGATGGTAAAAAAGTAGGAGTTGCTACTGGTAGAGCGTTCTTCACATTTGACAAATACCTTGAAGAAATTCCTATTAACTTACCACTAATTACTTCAAATGGTGGTCACATTCATGATTACAAAAAAGATCAAGCAGTTCACTTTGAAGGAATGAACCTTGATGCTGCAAAAGAGATTTTTGCTACGCTTGTCAAATCAGAAGTTGATTTTCTAGTCTACACCACTTCGGGTGTTCACGGTGTAGATCGTCAAAAAACCGACTTTTTTAAAACTCGTGACTACAACCAAACTCTTGGTAAAAACTATTCGACAGGTTTAGAATTTGATTTTGAGAAATACCCAATCATTACAAAATTCCTTGTTATTCACAACAATGATGAAGAATATATGCTTGAAGAAGTGCAAAAGGTGATGTCAAAATATGATGATGTTTATGGTCTTTTTTCACTGCGTAATTTTTATGACATCATGTCAATTAATACATCTAAAGGTAACGCCTTAAAATTTCTATCAGAGCATTACGATTTCGATTTAAGCAGAACAATGACATTTGGAGATGCTGACAATGATGCAAGCAACTTCATGATGTCTGCTTATTCAGGATTCATGAAAAACGGATTTCCTGAAGTTAGAAACTACGCTAACTTAATGATGGGTTCAAATGATGAAAACTGACTGGAAACTTTTGTTAATTGACTTAAAAGGTAATAAAATTAAAATATAAAACTTTAAATGCTCAAACAATAATAACACTGCAAAAAAGTAAAATACAGAATATGAGCATTAGAAAAAGGAAAATATGGAAAACAACTTACCATTTATGTGCGACTGTCAAACCAAAAGCCCTAAAAGTAGAGCAACACTTTCGATTATATCGTTCCTTTTAGGCGGGTTCGGTGTAAACTATTTTTATGTAGGAAGAAACCTTGTTGGTGGAATAAAACTAGGATTATTCATTTTAGTTTCAATTTTAGGATATATTCTACAATTTAAAATTGCTTCATTAATTCTGGACTACTCGCCAGAAAATGAATTAAACTTTATTCAAATTATGGCAGGATTCGGGGTTTGATTTTATATAATGATTTTACTTGTGGTTGTACATACTATTTGAAACTTGGTTGACATAATAATGGCTATTTGTGGAGTGGTAAAAGATAAAGATGGAAAAAAAGTCTCTTCTTGAGATGGGCAAAAGTTTGCTTTTTGTATGCATTCATATCCAGCACCAAATCATCCATACCAACAACTACAACAGCCAAATAATACACAGCAAGAATAATCAAACAATAAGCTTCGAAAAACGTTCGAAGCTTTTTTATAGTGTTAAAAGCGAAATTAAAGGAAAAATATCGAATAACATTCATGATGTTCAATGTTCCAAAAAAATAAGACATTATCCAGTATAAGATTTCATTTGAACTTTTATTCAGGTATAAAGAGGAATGCTAAATTTTGTTTTGTTAGCAACTATGTATGTTTGTTTAGGTTTAAATCGTTTTCGCCTATGTAAAAACAGGATAAATATATTCAGCTGATACAACTTATTATTGGGCTTTTCTCGATTGCAGTTTGAATCACAGTAAATTTAGTATGATCGCCAAAAAAACTTAAATAATTATTACTTGCATGGTAAACTCAATGAACTTCTATGCACTGTTTGATACAGTAAGTCGTAATTTCTGCAGTCCCTAATTTATTATTTTTATTTGGAATTTTATTAACTTTTGTGTTGCTCTATCTGAGATACTCAAAGAATCGGAGGGGCTAGTGGCGAGTAAACGTGTTCATATTATTGCCTCCAAAAGTAAATAAAAAGTTATGAAAACTTACTTTAAACAAAACAATCAAAGAGATTTTTGTAAGTTTAAAACCCTATTAACATTTTGACTTTTTTCGGTATAATTAAAATTATTTTGATTAATCAACAATAAGGAGAATTATGCCAAGAGAAGGTTATACATTACAATGTACAGAATGTAAAATGGAAAACTATATTTCTAAGAAAAACAAAAAAACTCACCCTGAAAAAGTTGAGCTAAAAAAATACTGTGCAAAATGCAACGCATCAACAAATCACAAAGAGAAAAAATAGTTTTGCTTTAAAAACACAATTTTCATTGTGTTTTTCTTATGTTTTAATTACTCAAAAGGAGAAAAAATGAATCGTAAAAGATTAGATGAACTTTTTGCTTCGTTAAACGTTGAAGCAATTATTTCAGAAGCACCACAAACAAGATTATGATATGCAGGCGTTAAAACAACTGATGGTTTAATTGTTATTGAAAAAGATAAAGCAACCTTATTTGTTGACGGAAGATATATCGAATACGCTCAAAACAACGCTAAAAATGTTGAAGTAGTTCTAAACTCAGGAAACTCTGTTGCTCAATGATTTGCAAACAGAGCTCTAAAATCAATCGCCCTTGAAAGCAACTACTTAGTTAAAGATTGAGAAAACAGAATCATGAAACTAACTGCAGCACAGGAAGTTAAGTGATTCGATGGTCAAGAATTAAGAATTGTAAAAGACGAACAAGAAATTGCTAAACTACAAAAAGCAATTGACATTTCATTAAAATCATATGACCAATTAATGGAATGAATCAAACCAGGAATGACAGAAAAAGAGGTCGCAGCTTACCTAAACTATTTATTAAAAGTTAACGGATGTCAAAAAGAAGGATTCACTGAAATCATTGCTTCAGGTGCATCTTCTGCTGAGCCTCACCATTCACCAACAGATAAACTTATCGAAGCTAACTCATTACTAAAAGTCGACTTTGGTGGTGAATACGACGGATATACAGCTGATATTACAAGAACAACAATCCTTGGTGGAAAAGAAAATGCTAAAGATCCTAAAATGGTTGAAATTCTAGAAATCGTTGAAGAAGCAGCAAGATTGGGACGTGAAGCTGTTAAACCAGGAGTTTCAGGTGCTGACATCGACAAAATCTGTCGTGATTATATTGAATCCAAAGGTTATGGTGATTATTTTGTGCACTCAACGGGACACGGTTTAGGGGTAGATGTTCATGAATTACCAAGCGTTTCAAGAGCTTCAGTAAAACCTCTTGAACCAGGAATGGTGATTACAGTGGAGCCAGGAATTTATATCGAAAGACTTGGTGGAGCAAGAATTGAAGACGATGTTTTAGTCACAGAAAACGGTCATATCGTATTATCTAGAAAATAAGAAAATGCCCTAAAAAAAGCCAATTTATGGCTTTTTTTCTGTTTTTAAATTCTCTATAAAGTGATAAAATTAAAATACAAAATTAAAGAGAGGGAAAGATGAGTCACTATCGGAAATACACAATTCTATCAATTGCTACCTTTTTCGTAGTGATTTTTGCCATTTGCATGATGACTATATCTTTCATTAATAAGTCAAATAAAAATGCAAGTACCTCAGTAATTGCCATTATCGGCATTATCGCAGTTATAGTTGCTGTGCTATTTATTTTGTTAAACCTTGTGTCATTGGTCTTATCAGTGATGGATGCAATCAACAGAGGATTTAATAGCTTACCTAGTTATTACTTCCTTGCGCTATTGTTACAAATTATTTTATTCGGGTTTCTATTTCAAGCCTTTCTGAACTACAGATTAGGCAAAGAGATTGAAGCAGAAGAATTTAAAAAGGCTTAAAAATAAAAAGTGCAACAAGTAATTTGATGCACTTTTTTCAATTTATGTAAAGGAGATTTATGAGAAATTTATTGAAAAAACATGAAATTGTTGAAAACAATTATGTTTCTTTTGATGGTGAATTAGGTAGAGAAAAATCAGTCCTGCAAAAACTTTTCAACTTTGAATCACCACTATTAAAAGCTTCTTGAAGATTTGCAAAGATCATTCTTGAGTTTTTCGCAATTGGATTCATCGTTATTGCTATTACATTCTTTTTAGTTAACTCAATTCCTGGTGATACAGGGGTTGAATCAGGTCTAACAGAGGCTGGTAAAGCAGCAATTAGAAAAGAGCTAGGACTAGACTTACCAATCCTTGAAAGATTCGGAATTTACTTAAAGAACTTATTTAAAGGAGATTTCGGTGTTTCGTTATCTGTTTTCCAAAGAAAGCCAATTAATGACTTCATCTGAGACAGATTATTCAGAAGTTTATACGTTGGTTTATGATCTGTTTGTTTAACAGTCGGAATTGGTGTGCCAATCGGTGTTTATGTTGGTAAAAACCCAGATGGAATTGTTGACAACGTTACAACATTAATCATTTCAGTGTTTTCAAGTGTACCTTCACTAATTTTTGCGATTTTACTTTTATTCGTAGGTCGTTCAGTGGGTCTGCCATATATCTTTGATCAACAAAACTTTGCAACATGAATCCTGCCAGGGATAGCACTATCGCTTGGTTCGACAATTGTTTACATTAGATACATCAGAACAGAATTAAACCGTGAATTAAACTCAATGCACTCAAAATTCTGTTACTTAAAAGGTGTTACAAAATCAAGATTTGTTTGAAGACACGCCCTAAAACCATCATTATTCCCGATCGCAACTTTCTTCCCAGGTGTTGTGCTTGGTTCATTCGTTGGTTCAATTTTTATTGAAAGAATTTTCTTTATTACAGGTAGTGGTAACATTCTTTTCTCAGCTGTTACATCAAAAGACTATAACATCATCTTATTCCAAGTTATCTTCTTCTCGCTATTAACAATACTTTCATATACATTGCGTGATATTCTATATGAAATCATTGACCCAAGAATTAGAAGAAAGGGAGGAAGATAATATGGCTAAAAGATTTTTATCTAAATCATCAAAGACAATTGCTGAAAATTATCTTGACGGAGCACCAAACCCAATAACAAGCCCTTTTAACTACCAAAGTTGAAAATTAATTGGTAAAGTTCTTGAAGTTCACGAAAATGCATACTTAAGAACACCACTAAGTCCTTCAAAACAGTTTTTCAACAGATACAGTAGAAGTTGAAGTGGGATTTTCGGTTTTGTGTTCTTAATGGCGATTTTCTTACTTACATTCATTTTCCCTTTAATTTGAACTGATACTTCAGCAAGTAATGATGCCTCAAAAAACTCATTACCTCCATTTACAGAAGGTCATATCCTAGGTACTACAAATAAAGGATTAGACTTTTGAACAATTATTTGACATGGTTTAAGATACTCGTTCGCACTTGCCTTTGTTGTTACGGCAATCGAGGTTTGCATCGGTTTAACAATGGGTATTCTGATGGGTCACTTCAACTGATTTGACAAAATTTTCACATTCTTAATCAAGATCATGTCGGTTATTCCAACGATCATCATCTTGATCTTAATCACAATCGTTATTAGCCCTTCTTTCTGAGTTATGGCAGCAGCCCTGAGCTTAACAAGTTGAACAGGTATGGCTAACCAAATTCGTGCTCAAGTTAAAAGAGCTAAAAACTTTGAATGAATTGCTGCTTCAAAAGTACTAGCAACTCCAACTTATAAAATCTTACTTTCATACATCCCTGTAATCATCCCAATTTTGGTAACACAGTTAGTTTTCTCAATTCCTGGTGTTATCTTAAGTGAAACTTCACTAGCGTTCATTGGTCTTTCTATTCCTGACTCAATCACACTAGGGGCTTTAATTAACGACGGAATCGCAAACTTCCTAGTTACACCTCGTTACGTTCTGTTCCCTGCTGGTTTATTGATCGTTATTACAACAAGCGTTCAGTTAATAGGATCTGCAATTCAAATGAGCTTATTCAAACAAAGATAGGAGCGTTTTATGTCACAAAAATATTACACTGAAAAAACAAGACCAAACAAGATCGTAAAACGTCCTGTTAGAGAAGGTCAAGAGGCAATGCTAAATGCCTATCCCGAAAAAGAGGCTTTAGTTGAAATTAGAGGTTTAGACATTGAATACGGTTCTGGATTTAAAAAATTCAGAGCCATTAACGATTTAAACTTAAACATCTACAAAGGAGAAGTTCTCGGTCTAGTAGGTGAATCGGGTTCAGGTAAATCAACAACTGGTAGAGCAGTTGTAGGTCTAACTCCATACTCACGTGGTCACATCAAACTTGGTGACGTTATTGTTCCTAAAGTCATGAAACGTGGATTAAAGTTCGGTAAGAAATTAGCCGAATACAAAAGAACTTTGAACTACATGGCAAACAAAGTTCAAATGATTTTACAAGATCCTTCTAACTCACTTAACCCAAACATCAACATCGAAAAAATCGTTTCTGAAGGTTTGGATAACTTAAAAATCTCTAAGCAAGTATATTTAAGCGATTTAGATCAATCAATTACACGTAAATTTATTGAACTTTATGGTGAAGATAAATTCGTTGAAATTACAAGTACAAAACTTGAAAAAGCTTATGAAGCTGCCGAAAGCCGTAGCGAACTAAATGATCAAGTTTTAATTAAAATTAAAAACTTTGTACAAAGCACAAATGACAATCTTGAAAATGCAAAAACAATGCTTGATTTAATTGCAAAAGTTGATCAGGACAAAGAGCAAGCAAAAAACAAATCAGAAAAAGAAATCAAGAAAATGCTGATTATTGACATGTTAAAACAAGTAGGTCTTGATGAGTCAATTCTGCAAAGATATCCACTTGAGTTCTCAGGGGGACAACAACAACGGATTGGTATTTCTCGTTCAATCGTATTAAGACCAAAAATCTTAGTTGCTGATGAACCAATTTCTGCTTTGGACGTTTCGATTCAAGCACAAGTTGTTAACATTTTCAACGAGCTTAAAGAAAGATATAAATTAACTATTCTGTTTATTGCTCACGACTTAAGAATGGTTGAATACATCTCAGATAGAATTGCTGTTATTTACAAAGGTGTGCTATTAGAAGTAGGACCAACAGAAGAGATCATCAAAAATCCTCTTCACCCTTACACAAAGAGCTTACTTGATGCCGTTCCTTCAATTGAAAGTAAAAAAGGATCTCTGATCGGTTTTGTTTACAATTCAGGAATGCACAAATACACCAAAGATATCCAACCAGTTTGAAATGATTTAGGAAACAAACACTTTGTTCTTGGTACTAAACAAGAAATTGAAAAATGAAAAAACAATGATTATTCACCAAATAAATAGGAGGTATGATGAAACAAGAAAATAGAGGCTACTCTAAGATGTATGCAAAACCAATTAAAATTGAAAACAAGCATACATATAAAGAACTAAAAGACACATTTCAACATGCACCTAAAAGATCAATGTTTACAAATTTACAACAAAGAATCCAATCATTAAAAACAAAATATACTTCAGGAAATAAGGCTAAACACTTTGATGAGTTTGCCAAAAACGCCAAAGTAGAAACAGTTTTTGGTCAACCAACAAGAGTTGCTGCCGAAATTGAAAACATTCACTTATCGTTCTTGAACCCAGCTAATCCAAAAGAAAAAAACGTTGTTCTGCGTGGAACAAGCTTAAAAATCTACGAAGGATATGTTCATTCAATCATTGGTGAATCTGGTTCAGGTAAGTCAGTTATTACTTCCTTACTTTATGGTCTAACAGGTAAAAACTCTGTTATTGACTATGGAAAAATTAAACTTTTTAACAACGAAGTACAGGATTTTACTTTCTTCGACTGAGAATACAACAAACTTCGTGGAGTAGTTGTTTCAGCTGTTTTCCAAAACCCAATGTCAATTTTAGATCCGACAATGAAAGTTGGTAAACAAATTACTGAAGGTTTACTTATTAACAAAGTTGCAAAAAGCAAAAAAGAAGCTCGCGACATTGCAATTGAATACTTAACGATTACTAAAATCAACAATCCAGAAAAAGTTATGGAAGCCTATCCACACGAACTTTCAGGGGGAATGATTCAACGGATCGCGATTGCTGCCGTTGTTTCTCTAAAACCTAAAATTCTTGTTATGGACGAACCAACTACTGCTCTTGACCCTACTGTTCAAGCTCTTGTACTTGATATCGTTCGTGAACTACAAGAAAAACTAAGAATTTCAATCGTTTTCATCACCCACGACTTAGGAGTTGTTGCTTCGATTAGTGATTTCATTAGCATTATGTATGCAGGGCAAATCATTGAATCAGGAACTAAAGAGGAAATTCTAGAGTTCCCACAACACCCTTATTCATGAGGTCTTATTATGTCGATGCCTGATTTTAACCATGGTGAAAAACTTACAACAATCCGTGGTTCAGTTCCTTCTTCGCTAAATAAGATTGAAGGAGATGCCTTTGCAATTAGAAACGATTACGCCTTAGGTATTGATTTAGTTGAAGAGCCTGCAATGTATCAAATTAGTGACACTCACTTTGTTAAGAGTGCCCTACTCGATGATCAAGCAGAATCTTATCAACCACCACGTTTAATTCAAAAAATGTGAAAAAAATACATTGACAAACAAAACGCAATTCACAACACACAAGTAAAAGGAGCATATAATGAAAAAACTGAAAAATAGTCATAAATATGGTATTGCTTCACTTTCGTTTATCGCTTCTTTTGCAATTGCAATGGGATCAATTGCCCTTTTTACTAAAAACTCAGATGAAGTAAAAGGTGCCAAAAATGCTGAGGAGCATAATCTTGTCAATACATTTATTAACGTTCGTAGCCAAAAACCAAAATTAAGATTTTTAGACAGAACTAAAACTCAGCAACTTGCAAGCATGGACGTTGAAAAAGATGCAGAACTAGAAACAGTTTTAAAAGGTCAAAACGGATCTGTTTCATACGATAACTATTTTGAGTCCTTCTATACAGAAAACGGCTTCCTTCCAATTTTGGAAGTTGATTACGGTTCATTTAAGTTTTACAACGAATATCTTGAAGCTGTATCACCAAAAGAATTCTTTGATTTTACAGATTGATTCGTTAAAAACGTTTCATGAGGACCTGAAATGGTTACTCTTAAATCTTTCAGCATTGTTAAAGGGGTTGAAAGAAACGGTAACTCAATTACCCTTGGTGCTCACGCCAACACAAATAAAGAAGATCAAACAATTCGTTTCTTCCCTGATGCCTTCTTTGGTTCATTATCAATGTACTCTGAAATCGGTGGTCAAGGAAATGCTGACGATGCCCTACTTTACAAAATCAACAACAAAACAATTGGTTTTGATGAAGTAAAAACTGCAGTAGAAAGCACAGCTCTTTTAAACTCAAGAGAAAACGATAAAGCTGATGCTTCATCTAAAGTTTCATTTAGAAACTTAACACTAGCTCATAAACTAATTAACAAACACGTATATTTCTACGAAATGGACGATATCTTCTTTGGTAATAATCCAAAAAATGGTTTAGACAAAATGATTATTTTAGCTTCTTCACAAAAAGAAGCTCATGAAAAAATTGATCGAATTTTCAAAGAAACTTATAAACATTCTGAAAATCCACCAATTTCACCATTTATCGACGACATCAAAGAATACAGAGTTAACTATGTTGCAGCAGGAACGTATGATCAGTTATCAAAAGATTCTAAAATTTCAAAAGATTTACTTTCAATCGATTCAATTCCAGAAGAAAGTGATCCAAACTACAGATTTTATGTTCAAAGTGGAAACAAAAAACCTAAACGTTTAGTTATTTCGCTAAGAGAACTAGATGGACCTTTAACTAAGTTCGCTGAAATTTACGATTACGACTACTCTGTAGGAGCATTAACGCAGCTAAGTGAATTAGGGGAATTACAAACAGAAGGTCTTGTTCACTTCCTTGATTACTACAACATTGCTGGACTTCTCAAAAAAGATTTTACTTTCTATCAAGTTTTACCAGAAGAAGAATTACCAGGAAGTACAACTGTTGTAGATTTAAATA
Source organism: Mycoplasma sp. Ms02 (assembly GCF_019720735.1). Lineage (GTDB taxonomy): Bacteria > Bacillota_I > Bacilli_A > Mycoplasmatales > Metamycoplasmataceae > Mycoplasmopsis. Next base: position 672,105 of record NZ_CP081302.1, read on the forward strand.
ATCCAGATCTTGAATATAGCTTCAAATTCAACGAAATTGACTTATTGTCAGAAGTTAAAGACTACAGCAAAGAAAACTTAAGAAACGTTCGTGTTACAGATATTTCAGTTGAAAACGGTGTATTAAACTTAGAATTTACCGAAGTTGTTTCTTCAGATGAAGAACAACCAAGAAAATACGTTTATAGAATTGATTCAAAAAACTATTCTTCAAGCGAATACAAATTCTTTGAAGGATTCATGAGAAGTCAAAAGTACAAAAAACTTTATGACCCTTACACAATTAAATTAGTCGAAGATTACAAAGATTCAAACGGAAACTCAATTCAGAAATACGGCTTATTTGCAAGCGTTTATGAAAACCTTATTAGAGAATTAGAGCAAAAAATGCCATATCTTCTTTCTGATAAAAACGGTCTTCATATCGAAAGAGTTTTAAATGAAAAAGGTTACTTTGATTATAAAGTTGTAGATGGACCTTACCGTGGATTATCAACAGATGACACAATCGGACTTTGAGCGATTCTAAAACTTTCTGATCCTGAATTCAAGAGTATGTCAAGCGACTTCTTGAGATTCGTTGGAGCCCATGAATATGGACACCACATCACTTTATCAGCAGCAGCTGATTTAGGAAACAAGGAGTATGACCCAGTTCTTTTAAGTGCCCAAAACCCACGTTCATCAACTGTTATTAACAACTTCTGAAACCCAATTGCACTGAGAAATTTCCTAGACGCTAGAACTCACTTAGATTTAAGAACTTCTAACGTTTACGAAAAAGGTGAAGCCTTTAAAAATCAAAAAGGCTCATTTAACAACTATGGATTCCCTACTAAAGACGGTTCATACGTTTATGAAACAGCAACTGATATTTGAGGAACAGATAAAACAGGCGATGTAATTCCCGAAATTATTGATAACAAAGAAAGACGTTTTGTTCAAGACTGAAAAGGGATTCAAGAAGCTCTTAAAGCGAGAAAAGAAAAATACAATCTTTCAGATGATGTTAAACTTTTCGATCTTTACACACTTAACGCGATCGACGAAGACTCAGGAACAATTAACCCTGGATTCTCAGGACCTTCTGAATACTTCTCTAAAAATGATGATGGTTCATATGAGTTCAAGAGATTCTCAATTGAGCAAATTGTTAAAGACCTTAAAGACGGCCAAGGAAATCAAATTCCATTTGATGCTAAAAAACAATCATTCGCAATTTACAATAAACAACACTACTACACAAGAATGTTATTTGGTTTGAATCAACCCGAAATAATCAAAAAAGGTAAAGTGATTAATTCATTAGAAGATATTACAGTAAACGACATTCTTTATAGAATAGGTACAATTCCAGTTACAGATTCAACTTCTTCGCTATCAACAGATAACGACGGAAAAGTTGGAGCCGAAATTCAAAAAATTAACAGCTACTTTAGACCAAACGAAACAAGCACAAATCCAAAAGGATTTAGTATCGCTATCGAGGAAATTGAAGGTGAAAAATACTTAAAAATTTCATACGGTTTAATTTACGACGTAGAATTTACGAACGTAAGAACTAAAACACTTTACTATAAATTAGTTGAAGAAGAACATCCGTTTGATAGTAGTAAAAAAATCAAAAATATTGTATTTGCTGAAGAGCTTACACAAAACGAAATTGCCGAAGCAGATGTTGATTACTACGTAAGAAAAAACTTAGTTAAAACTAAAGATAATACAGTATACCAACCTGCTCCAGTGTTGCGTCCGTTATCACTTGCTGAAAAAACAAAAATTGAAGAAAATGAAACAAAGTTCAATGAAAACATGAACAAGTTGATTTTTCAAAGATTCTCGATTTCAGGTTGAAACAGTGATGCAACATCTCTGAAACTAACTCCGTCATTTAATGTTAGATGAAACTTAATCGCAAGACTTTTAAACGACAAAGCCTTTGACTCAGAAGGTAACTTAAAAGACCAATTAATCAAGTATAGAGACTTTATTAATTCAAGAGATTATGAAAACGGTTCAACAACATATACAGAGGCCTGAAACACACCTGAACCAGCTGCTTACTTTGGACCTCAAAGAAAAGATAGTTTTGCCCTATTAAACGGTCAAAAATCTGTTCAAGAGATGTTTAAATTTGAAGACGCTGAGTTAACTAAATACGCTGCTCAAGATTTCTTTAACAGAAACGTTGCAATTAGAATTAACTACACACCTGAATCATTCATGTTTGAAAGACTAATTGCTCAATACGTTTCTAACTTCGATAACAGAGGTACAGGTTCAAATATTCTCTACTTAAATAAAGACTTTATGCTTACAATCAACCCTGAAGCAGTCTTGGTTACACAATCTGATGAATCAATTAAGAGCCAAGAAAGTGTAGTTAAAAACGGATTTGTAAACTTATTTGGCTATAAACCAATGACAATCGGTGAATCAACAACAAAATTAGTTACAAAAGAATCAGGAGTTGAAGAATTTGTAAACACAGTAGTCGGTTCATTTGATAAAGAAGTACTTAAGGTTAAACAAAGCGATGATGAAGGATATGTTCTACCTTACTTATGAGCAAGTAACTTAAACGAATTATTACCAGCTCAAGCTTCAAATGCAACAAGAACAAAGTTTGCTATTAATGCAAAAGCTGACATCAATAACTCTGTAACAGGACTATTCAATGCGTTTGTCTTCAATAAATACAACCCTGAAAAAACAAACAACGAATTACATATTATTCAATCATTAGGTGAGTTCTTTAAATTTGCATCAGTTGACTATGAAAAAGCAGTTGCAAAAGAAGACTCGAACGGAAACAAATATTTAGAATGAGATATTGATTACGTTGAAACTAAGATTGATTTATCTGAATTTGCCAAAAGATTAAAAAACTTCTTGGAAAACGAAAGCGACTTATTTTCAACAGCTGAAGAAAAAGAAGAACTATTATCTATAGTTTCTAACTTTGAGACAAATAAACAAAAAATTGCAAATATTGCTATGGACAGATTTAGAAAATCTGCATATGCAAGATTCTCAAAAGTTATTCGTCTAAAAGATCAACAAAATTCACAATGAATCTTTGATAAAGACTTAGGTGTAAGCAGATTTAAACAAACTTTCATCGATGTGCTTAAAAAAGAAGATGGACCTCGTTCGCTATTTACATGAGAAGAGTTCCTTCCATACATGAAAAACTGATACAAAGATCACAAGATTAACTTTGATAATACTGACACATTCGACGTGACACTTTTAGGGGAAGATAAGTTCTTTTCAACAGATGCGACTGTCGCAGGTGAAGATAAAAATTCAAATACAAAAGATTATGGAAGCTGAATTTGAAGAATTTTCAAAATGACAATTAACCCAACAGTGTCTTCTGATGTTGAAAACCTTGTTTCTACAAGAATTTCGACAGATACAGCATCATTCTTCTCTGATTATGCCTACAGTTTTGCAGAACAAATTAACCGTGACTTTTTACAAATCACTTATACACCTTCAAATAAAGACTTTGGTAACGCATTGCCTTATGTTACAGGGATAAACGAAGTTAATACAGGTCTTGAATACATGGTTGATGCTTCAAAAACACAGAAGTGAAAAGATAATGTTGTTAAAGCTGAAGACCTAGAAGCACTAATGAAAACTTCATTAAAAGAAATCATTACAGAGAACTACAACAAAGAAGTAAACAAAGGTCTTGACGTTCAAAAGAGTGTTCTAGCTCAAGAGTCAGGATTTAAAGAATTGAACGAGTTAACAAGTAGTTACTTCGGTGAACTAAGAACATTTAACAACGGTTGATACAAAGATCGTTGAATGAAGAAAATGGTTGAGTGAGAACTTTATGACCAAAAAGGTAACGATTACGAAGACACAACTATTAGAATCAAAGACTTAAAAGGTGAAACTGTAACTTCACGTGCTCGTTCATTCTGAATTTACCACATTAAATCACTTGGTGTTGGTGATAGAAACATTTCAGGAATGTGACGTGATGCTCAAAGAGATGCTGTAGCATTCTATGGTTACTTTGACAAAGAAAAAGCCCTACAAGAAGGTGCAAAATTAAAATACGTAGCCTTTGAAGATACGCAATCTAAAGAATTAAGATACTTACCAGTAAACGTAGAAAACACAAACAACATGTTCTACTTTACAAAACAAGATCCAATCAATGCTGATATTTCAGCAACTCCATACAAACATACACTTGAACAAGAAGAATACAAAGATAAAAATGGAAACCTAAGAACTGGTTTTGTAAGCTGAGTTTCTGATTATGCTTTAGTTTCAAAATATAGAAACAATCTATTATCTCCTGGACGTTCATACAGAGTGTTCTTTGCAGATGAAAACAAAAAAGAAATTGAAAATGGAGATTTAGGATCGTTCCAATCACTATCAGAAAACAGCAAACTTTACACACAAGCTCCATTAAGAATGGAAAAACAAGAAAATAATGGAAAAGTTGATGTCATCCTTCACGTTAAGGATCAATTCAACACTTAATAAGGAGAGTCATGAAATTAAAAAGTAATTTAGCAATCATCATCGGAGCTTCAGCTCTTGCTGGTGCTTCTGTTGCTGGTACATACTATGTTTTATCAAAAACCACAAACTCTTCTAACCAAGATAGTTTAAAAAACACAGCAAATTCGCTTTTAAAAGATGCTTCATCTGAATCTGCTTCAGGAATTAATTTATCTGTGTGCAACTGTCAATTAGGTTTAAATGAACATTACATTTATCAACATAATAATGTTTGAAAAAACAAAATTGATACTGTTTTACAAAAATTAGTTGAAGGATCAAAACTTACACAAAGCGAAGAAGATTTAGTTAATAACTTAAAAAACATGAAAGGATAAGAAACAACAATGAAATTAAATAAACTATTGCTAGTTGTTGGTGCTTCTTCTGTTGTTACATTAGCAACAGGTTTAGCTGCGAACTGTGCTCCTGCCCAGGAACAGCCGAAAAACCCAGAAATAAATAAAGGTGTTACGCCTGCAAAAGATGCATCTGACAACCAAAACACAGCCGAAAACACAAACGCTGATGCAAACAACCAAAATGCTTCAGATAACACAAACTCTGACGCAAACAACCAAAATGCTTCAGACAACGCAAATTCTGATGCAAACAACCAAAATTCATCAGAAAACACAGAAGCCGACACTAATAAGGATAACGCTTCAGACAATACAAATGCTGATGCAAACAACCAAAATGCTTCAGACAATACAAATGCTGATGCAAACAACCAAAATGCTTCAGACAACACAAATGCTGTTGCAAACAACCAAAATGCTTCAGACAACACAAACGCTGACGCAAACAACCAAAATGCTTCGGAGAATTCTGAAGAACAACCTAAAGAACCTGTTGTAGAACCAGCAAAACCTGCTACATTAAGAGAAAAGGCAGAAGGTTTAGTAAAAGAAGCTGACAAATTATTAAAAGAATACCCAAGATCAGGAACAACTGCATTAATTTACAATGCTGTAAGTAATTTTATTTTTGAAAGTAGAAAATTAAGAAAGGTTTTAGAAGACGAAAATGCTTCTGATGAAGTAATTCAACCAGTGTTCGATTCTGCTTCTAAATTATCTAGAGAATTTCAAGAAGCTCTACCAGCGTTGTTGGCAAAACAAAAGCTTGCTTCATTAGGTCAAGTTCTTCGTGCTCTAGTAGGTCTATCTCCATACGTAGATAACCCTGATGCTTTCTATACAACAAAACTTAAAGAACTAGCTGAAGAGGTAGTCTTATCTTCAACAGATAAACTTATCGATACAAAAGAGCTTGCTGAAGAACTTCTTTCAAAATACGAAACAAAGAGAGAATTAATTGCTGCATTAGCTGATTTACAAGCTTTAATCAAAACAGCTGATAGACTTTCTCAAGAAACAAACGACCTTGAAAATGAAAAAGCTGAATTACAGAAAGCTATTCAAGAGTCAAATAACTTGTTACTAAATGAAGCTCAAGCTACTTACGGATCTGACTTTGACTTTTTATCTAAAGAAAGAGAAGTTAGACAGTCAATCCAAAATCTTCAAAATAAAATTAACCTACTTAGAAATGTAGGAGGAAACAATGCAACAGGAGCAATCATTCCTCAAGTTGCGATCTCAGCTAGAGAAGCTGTTCTTGAAATGGTTAAACTTTCAAGAAAATTAATTGAAAGAGTTGAGATTTCAGTAGGAAATTCAGCAACTGTTCCTTCAGCAGCTCAAGAAACATTAGCAAAACTTAAAGAATACACAGATAAACATGAAAAAGCAGCTTTAGACTTTGCTTACACAAACGGTGGTTACAGAAGAGCACTATTCAATGATGCTGGTGTTAATGTTCAATCATATTCTGAAACATCAGAAACAGGTTTAAGAAATCAAGAAAGCTTAATGTTCTGATTCGTTAGATTGGTAGAAGATGTAAAAAATGATGTAAAAGTAACATGAAATGATATGACATTCTTAAGATCAATTTTAGAGCAAACAGTCGCTTCTCTAAATGCAAGATCAGAATTTTATGACGAATTATCTAAAGACCGTCTTTCATTACCAGATGAAAAGAAAAGATGAGAATCAAGAAAGGCTCTTGTAGACAGACATATAGCAAATCTAGCACTTATTCTTTCAAGAAGTGAAACAAGTCCTACAACAGCATCATTAATGACTGTTAAAACACTATGAGTTGATTTCCATAGAGAGTTCTCTATGTTATCAGTTGCAGTTAACCCAAGAACATTCTTATCTTCTACAAATGGTCAAGGATCAGACCCTCTTTTCCAAAAAAAAACATTGAAGCCTGCTTCTTGAAAAGCTTCAAGAATTCCGTCTTTCTTATTAGGAAACATCAATGAAAATGAAGAGGGAGCAATCAAAAGATATAAAGAAGTGATCAAGCCTGTCGAAGATAAAATCGAAGAACTACAAGCAAAAGTTGAAAAAATAACAGATCAGACACAAAAAGGAAACCTTCAAGAAGTTCTTACAAACTATCTATGACAAACAGGTGGTAACGCAAAAGGGACAAAAGGTTGAACACCTACATCTGTAAAATACTCAATCATTAGATATGAAGGTCAAGCACAAGATTTCTTAAAAGCTCTAGAAAGAAAAGAGAAAGAAATTGATGCTCTTTTAGCAGCTCAACCAGCAGCTGAGACTCAAGAAGAAGCTCCAGCTCAAGCTTAATTTCCAAAATCTAAATATGATTAAAAATAAAATTAAATTATTAATAGGTGCAGCAGTACTTGCACCTTTTCCCTTAATTTCAGTGGCTTGTCAATCAAGTGAGAAAAAGGTTGAAGTAAATTACGATCTTGGTCTAACAACACCTCCACTAACTTCTCTTAACTACGTGCTTTATAACTCGGTTTCGTCAGTTGTTCCTTCAATTGTTGACACAATTGTTAAAGGTGGACCTAACTCTGCTCTAAAGAGTATTCTACCTTCGCCTGAAATGCATTTCGGTATTTATGGTCAAACAGTTAACTCTTCAAGTTTAGAATCGTTCATTGAAAGTGGTGAGTTAATTACTTCGAACAGAAGACCAGGTAGTTTCTACTCAATTCATGACTTCGGATTTGCTCCAGGTTCATTGAACTTCAATCAAGTTTCTGTTCAAGCAATTCGTGGGCTAATGACAAACAGCAACAGATTCTTATCTTGAACAGCAACATTAAATGATGGAAAATCAAGGTGAAGTAATGGTGATGTGGTCAAAGCAGAAGATTACATTGATTATGTGCGTTATTTAACAGATATCAACACCGGAACACAAAAACAAGTTTCGATCGAAAGACGTGGATTTAAAGGAATTACAAAGTTTATAACAGCACAAAATGAATATTTAAAGAAGTTCAGAGAACCTTATAAAAACCCTTGAGGTTATCCAGCTCTCGAAGAAGATGCAAATCGTGTTTGAAACTCTAAATACGCTTACAATGTAGATATAAAAGACGAACAAGGTAATCAGTTAGACAACAGTGCATTATGGCCTTCACAAAACGAAGGTGATCAAGAAGCAGTTGATCAAATCCGTCAAGCAGCGCTTGAAGTAGGTCTTTACACAGGACGTTTATACTTCAACATTTCAAACTTAGAACTTTATAGAGCTCTTAAGTTCATTGAAAATGCTAAATTCGATTTTACTAAAGATACACAAACGCTTTATGTTGAAAGAAATGGCGAAAGAGTTCCTGTCCTTTTACGTAAAAATCCATTCGTGGATCCAAAACAAGTTTTTGATTTCAAAAAACTTGAAGGTAATTTACTTGAGGATAATGAAGCTGCAAGAGATGTGGCTAAATACTTATTGTTTGCTCGTGATGAGAATGAAATTAGAGTTGAATACTCTTCATCTTCACCTCGTTCACTAGGAAATGTTCTTGATGACTTTACAAGACAAATACTGCCTGTAAACAGAGCTTTTATTGAAAAAGAAATTGGTGGTTTACAAAACTTTGGAGCTGATGAAAAATCTATTTTAACTAATGGACCTTTCCACATCTCAGGTTTATCATTAGGTGCACAAGGTAAAATGGACTTTGTTAAAAACGAGGCTTACTATAACGCAAGTCAAGTTATTTCAAACAAAATCAGAATTTACTTTAATGATGAGCAAAATACAGAAAGTGCTATGTTCCAAGATGGATACGTTGCTAAAACAAGAATTCCAGCAATTCAACAACGTACATACTGATCAGATCCAGAGCTGAAAAAACTAATGCGTAAAGGGCAAGGTTTTGGTACATTAGGATTTAACTTTAACCTTGACAAAGAAACAAACAAAGATAGCTACATTCAAGACAAAGATTTAAGAAGTGCGATTTATTATGCTATAAACAGGGAGATTATGTTATTTAACTCAGGTTGAAATAACTCTTATCCTGTTATTACATGAACAGCTTTTGGTCAAGCTCATAAATCAAATGGTACAGCAATCGAGTTTGGATTTAATGACAACTACACCAAACCAAAAGGTGAATACGAAGAAGGCAAAGAACCAAAAGTTCCTGTCCAAAACTACGAGTATGCAAACCACTTATCTAAAACATATAAGTTTGAAGCTAACGATAGAAAAGACTTTGCATATCTTCCTGAAGTTGCAAAACAATACATTGAACTTTTCAAGGCAAAACATCCAGATGTTAAAAAAGTTAACTTAAAATACATTTTTAACTCAATCGAAGAGCAAAAAAACGTTGGTTTAGCACTTAAAAACGCTCTAAACCAAGTCTTTGGTGGATTTATCGAACTTGAACTAAAAGCCCTTCCTGAAAACGTTTACAACTCACAACTAGAACAAGGTGATTTTGACATTGCTTACCAAAACTTTGATCAATTCGGTTCAGATATTGATAGTTACATTAAAGCTTTCTTTAAAACTGATGGAATTGACAAAGCTAATGAGAAAACAATTGGATTCAAAGAAAACCCTTCTGGTGGATTTACATATGCTAAGTACTTTAAAGAATTAGCTGACAACGAAAACAAGAAACTAGTAAACGGACAAGTCAAAGTCGAAACTGAAAACGAAACAAGAGAAAGATTAGGAATTACACAAGAAGTTTGAGATAAAATCAAATCGCTTTCTGATCGTGGTGACTTAAGTGACGTTGAGTATACTGAAAAATATGAAAAATTCTTCTCGCTTCAATTCACAGACGAAGAAAAAGCACAAAATTACTCAGAAAATAAAGTTATCGAAGTAGTTGCAGCCCTTGAAAAAATCATTCGTGATGCTGCTCCTGTAGTACCTTTAATGGAAGTCGATACTTACTGAGAAATTTCGCGTGTAGGTGGTGTAAGTAGTTTATATACATACGATTTACAGTATGCTTACGATATCTCAAAACCTCCAAGAAAAGACCTTCCACAAGAAATCAAAGAATAATTTAAAAATGAACACACTGTGTTCATTTTTAATTGCTTTTTATGCCTATAAATAGGCAACTTATATATAATTTATATATGAACTTTTTAGAACAAAGAATGAAGAAAGCTCTGCAAAAAGTAAGTAAGAGCACAAAAATTACAGAAGAAGACTTAACTCAAGTAACACGTGATATAAAAATGGCACTTTTAGAAGCCGACGTCAACCTTAAAATTGTTAAGGAATTTGTAAGTAACGTTAAAGCTAAGACATTAGAGTCAAACCTTGTTGGACAATTAAATCCATATCAGCAAATGGTTAAAATTGTTCATGCCGAACTGGTAGATGTTCTTGGTGGAAAAGTTAAAGAACCAACAATTGCAAAAAAACCTCATATTATTTTACTTGTCGGTCTTCAAGGGTCAGGTAAAACTACAACAGTAGCTCGTTTAGCGCACTACTACAAAAAGAAAAACTTGATCCAAAATCCACTTGTGATAGCAGCAGATATTTATCGTCCTGCAGCCGTTGATCAATTAGTAACACTCGCAAAATCAATTCAAGTTGATTATTTTGAAAAAGGTGTGAGTGACACGCCACAGAACATTGTTAAAGAAGGTCTAGAAGTTGCTTCTTCTAACAATAATGATTTAATTTTAATCGACTCTGCTGGTCGTTTAGCAATTGATGAAAACTTAATGCAAGAATTAGCAGACATTAAAAAAATTGCTCATCCTGATGAAATTATCTTTGTAGCTGATTCAATGTCAGGGCAAGATATTATCAATGTAGCGCAACAGTTCCATGACAAAATTAAGTTAACCTCCTCAGTAATCACTAAACTTGATTCTGACGCTCGTGGTGGAGCTGCTTTAAGTATCCGTAAGTTATTAAATATCCCAATTAGTTTTATCGGAACTGGTGAGAAAATCTCGAATTTAGAGTTATTTTATCCTGAGAGAATGGCCGATCGGATTCTGGGTATGGGTGATGTGATGTCGCTGATCGAAAAAGCTTCAGATGTAATCGATGAAGATAAAGCTAAAAGAATGATGAACAGAATGATATCTGGCTCGTTTAACCTAGATGACTTGCTTGAGCAGTTAAATCAAATCAAAAAGTTAGGTAAGTTTTCTAAAATTCTTAAAATGCTTCCAGGTCAATTAACAAGTAAGATTAACGAAGATCAAATTGATCAAGCAGAAGAAAAGTTAAAAAGTTATCAAATCTTAATGAACTCAATGACAGTGCAAGAGCGTAAGAATCCTAAATTACTCAAAAATGCAAACCGTAAACAAAGGGTGATTAAAGGTAGTGGAAGATCAGCTCAAGAGTTCAATAAACTAATGAACGATTTCGAACAAATGTCAAAAAGAATGAATGACATTTCTAAGAAACTCGGGGGTGGTTTCAACCCTTTTGGAGGCATGTTTTAAAAATACCACAGGGTGGTATTTTTTTGTTTAAAGTCCATGAAATAGCAGCATAAACCATGTCATAATCTTGTTTATCTACTTTGGTTTTTACCTAAAATGGATATAATAAAAATATGCCGTCATAGCTCAGCAGGCAGAGCACTTCCATGGTAAGGAAGGGGTCGCTGGTTCAAGTCCAGTTGTCGGCACCATATCGCAGATGCGCAAAATAAAAATCCAGATTTTACTTCTGGATTTTTTGTTTTGAAAGCTTGATTTGTTCAAGTTTGGATGCAAGCATTGCAAAACCGACAGTTGAAAATACAACAGGTAGAGCTAGTGCAATTCTGTAAACGTAACTGTTTAGATTGTATGAAAGTAATCAAACGGCAAGAGCTAATATAAATGGAAATGCCAATGCAGATGATTTAAGATTAATGAAATCAAAACGATAAAGTACGTATCAAAATACAAAAGCAACTATAAATCACCCTAATATGAAAAGCAGAAGACCATAATATGGGATGATTGTTGTTTTAGCTTCTTGATTGAGATCGCGAGTCCCTATGAATAATAAAAGTAATCAAGGAACAACAATGATCATTAAAACATAAATAATTAAGTTTAAACTATATCTCTTATTTTGTTGTTCTTGGACGTGCTTTTGGTGATCTTGTTTAGGAGTTGTTTTTTTATTATTCATATTTGGCTCTTTTTTGAATTAACATGTTTGCAAATTCATCAAGAGTGACTGTATGTGTTTCTTGTTGTCCGTATTCACGGTAAGAAACTGTTTTATTGTTTTGCTCTTCGTCACCCAAAATCAATTGATATTTAGATTTTGACATTTGAGCTTCACGCATCTTTTTACCAATACGTTCTTCTCTTGAATCGACTTTTACCCTGAAATCAAGGTCAAATAAGTAATTGTAAACTTCGTTTGCGTAGTCTGCATTTTCCTTATCGTTAACAGGAATGATTACTACTTGTTTTGGCGCTAATCAGAAAGGCAAGTTTCCTTTTGTTTGCTCAAGCAACGTTGCCACAAACCTTTCATATGTTCCAATTAAACCACGGTGTAGCATCACTGGTCTTTCTTCTTCGTTATCTTTATTTGTAAATGTAATTTCAAATCTTTCAGGAAGTAAGAAATCTAGTTGTAATGTTGAAACAGTAACTTCGTGACCTAAAGCAGTGAAAATTTGAATATCCATTTTAGGTCCGTAGAAAGCAGCTTCACCAATTTTTTCTTCGTATTCTACACCTAATTCATCAAGCACTTCTCTCAATTGCTGTTCAGCACTATCTCACATTTGGTCGTTGTCATAGTACTTTTCTTTGTCTTCTTTATCTCTTAAACTTAATGAAACGTAGCTGATTTGAATTTTGAAAATGTCTAACGTTTCTTTAATTAATTGATACATTAATTTAAATTCTTCTTTGATTTGATCTTTTCTTAAGAATAAGTGACCTTCTGTAAGAAGCATTCCACGAACCCTTTCAAGTCCTGTTAGAGCACCCGATTTTTCGTATCTGTATAACTGTGATTGTTCGCTATAACGAATTGGTAAATCACGATATGAACGTTTTTTCATGTTGTAGCAAATGATGTGGTGTGGACAAGTCATTGGACGTGGGATTAATCTTTCATTTTCAACAACGATTGGTTTAAACATGTCATCTTTATAGTGAGCTAAGTGTCCTGAAGTTTCGTATAACTTTTGCTCACCGAAGTGAGGAGTTAAAACTTCTGTAAATCCGTATTTACGGTCTTTTTTAAGAATAAGCTTTTTAATTTCGTTGTGAATATACATCCCATCTTCAAGTCAAATTGGAAAACCTTGACCTGATAGTTGGTTAAAGGCAAAAAGCTCCATTTGTTTTCCGATTTTACGGTGATCTCTTTCCTTACGATCCTGCAATATAGCTAAATACGAATCAAGCTCATCTTTTGTATCTCAAGAAGTACCATAAATTCTTGTTAATTGAATGTTATTCGAATCACCTCTTCAATACGCTCCAGCTAGTGATAATAATTTAAAGTTTTTGATGTTCTTTGTGTCATGAACGTGACCCCCAGCACAAAGATCAATAAAAATCTTTTCTTTACTTAGTGGGTCAACTAAAGCGTAAAAAGTAATATCAGCACCTTTGGCTACTAATTCGTCATATAACTCTTTTTTGTATGGTTTGTTGTCAAAGTTGTACTCGTTGATTGAAACTTGCTCCATAACAAGATTTCTTGAAGCAAGCTTTTTCATCATCTTTTCAATTTTGTTTAACTCTTGATCGCTAAGTGGACTTTCGAATTCGAAATCGTAATAAAAACCTTCTTTGGTTGCAGGACCAAATCCAAGTTTTACGTTAGGATAAAGCTTTTCTACAGCAGCCCCGAGAAGGTGACTTGTTGTATGATTTAATAATTTATCAGCATTCATTTTTACTCCTTAAATCCCATTTTCTTCATTACTTCGTTTAGTATTGGTTCTGCAATGGTTTTTGCTTTTTTAGCACCTTCAGCAGCAATTGAATCAATTTGGGCTAGTGCTTGTTGGTACTTATCTTGAATATCTTGAAGTAATTCTTGCACAGCAAGACCAACTTCGTGTTTAAAAGTTTTGTAATCAGCTTCTTTAAAGTGATTTTCAGCTTCTTTTAGTGTCATATTTTTAAGAGAAGCAAAGATTGTTAATAAGTTTAAAACACCTGGTTTTTCGTTTGAGATGTAAACTTTGTTTTCGCTATCTGTTACTGCTTTTTGAATTTTTTTATAAGCATCTTCAGGTTTGTCTAGTAAATAAATTGTTGCTTTTTGTGATTTTGCACTTTTTGACATTTTTTCAAGTGGGTTTGTTAAAGACTTAATTCTTGCACCTACTTCAGGAACGAACGGTTCAGGAATCTTAAATCTTGTTTTGTATTTAGCGTTCATTCTTTGAGCTAAGTTACGTGTTAGTTCTAAGTGTTGTTGTTGATCTTCGCCAATTGGTACAACTTCAGGGTTGTAAAGTAAGATATCTCCTGCCATTAAAACAGGGTACATTAAAAGACCTGTGGGAATTTTTTCAGTTCCATTTGCCTGTTTTATACCTGCTTGCGATTTATCTTTAAATTGTGTCATACGATTTAGCTCACCTAAAGATGTTTCACATGTTAATAATCACTGTAACATTCCGTGCTCATAAACATCTGATTGATAAAAAATTGTTGCTTTTTGTGGATCTAAACCACAAGCAAGGTATAAAGCGACAATTTCTTTACGTTTTTTGTAAAGCTCTTTTGGCGTTGTGTCATTCATCGTTAAGGCGTGTAAATCAGCCACAAAGATAAATGAATTATATTGATCTTGTAGTTTTATAAAACTTTTGATTGCACCAATGTAGTTTCCTAGTGTTAAATCACCTGTTGGTTTAATTCCACTAACTATTCTTTGTTTCATTATTTAACTTCCAAAATGTATAAATTCTTTTTACCTTTTTTGAATAGAGCAAACTTATTGTGCAATAAATCTTGATCTACAAGATAATTTTCATCTGTTAGCGACACACCATTAACCCTTAAAGAACCAGCAGCAAGAAATTCACGGTATTCTCTTTTGGAACTAATCACTTTTTGAGCAATTAATTGATCGATAAGTAATTCGTTTTTGTTTAAACTTATGACTTGAATGTGTTTTTTTAATGCATCAAAATCAGATTCTGAAAGATCTTGGTATGACAGGTTGCTTGAAAATAAAACTTCTGAAACTTTTTGTGCTTCAAGAGCTTCTTTTTCACCATGAATATCTTTCACAACTTCAAAAGCAAGTGTTTTTTGAGCTAAACGGTTTTGTGGTTCTTGATTATGTTTTTGCATTAATTCTGCAATTTCATCAAGACTTAAAAATGTGTATCACTTTAATAATTTTTCAACTTCTGAATCTTCTTGTGTTGCTAAAAACTGGTACATTTTGAAAGCTGGATTGATTTCCTTATCTAATCAAAGGCTCCCTCCACCTGTTGATTTACCAAATTTATTTCCGTTTTTATCAGTTAATAAATTAAATGAGATTGCAACTGCTTTGTGTTCATCGCCATATTCTTTTGCAATCATATCAAGACCTGTGATGATATTACCTCATTGGTCAGATCCACCAAATTGAACCCTAACATCTTTATCCTTGTAAAGTCTTAAGAAGTCATATCCTTGAATCAAAGTGTATGAAAACTCTGTGAAACTTAGACCTGTTTCAACTCTTCTATTGATTAAATCCTTTGCAAGTAAATAAGAGATATTAACTTTTTTTCCAACTTCTCTTAGAAAGTCTAAAAATGACATATCTTTGTAGAAATCATAGTTATCAACAACTTCTAATCCAAAACTTTCAAGCTGTTTTCTAATCTTGTTTTTGTTTTCAATGACAGTTTCGTTGCTTAAAAGTTTTCTTTCTTCTGTTTTTCCTAAAGGGTCACCAATCATCCCAGTCGCTCCACCTAAAAGAGCATAAACTTTGTAGCCTGCTTTTTGAAACCTTTTTAGCATTGAAATTTGAATGTAGTTACCAAGGTGTAAGCTTGTTGCTGTAGGATCAAAACCAACATAAACCCCTGTATTCTTAGGCAAAGACAAAAACTTTTCTTTATTAGAAACGTCTTTGATCACGCCTCTAAGCTGCATTTCTTCTAAAAAATTCATTTTTCTCCTTTTTAAAATTTAAACTCTTGACCAATTTGATCTTCATGACCAAAAATTAATCCTTCTTTATCGATTCCAAGTGTTTTATAACCAACTAACATACCAGGCGATGCCACACCCATCATTTCACCATCTCTAACAACCAAACCACTTGCCGTTGATGCTCCTAAGTGAGCAAAAACTAAAACTCTTCCTTCTAAAGAATCGGTTGTATTGGTTACTAATTTTACGTTTGAGTCTGCATTATAGTTGATTTCGACAATAAAAAGCTTTTGGCTTTTTAGGTGATTAACTCTTGAAACAATTTTTCCGTACATAAACTTTGGATAAAGTTTTAGAACAATACCTAAATCGCTATCTTCAATTGCCTTTTTTACTGCTGCAATGTCAGCATCAGATAAACATCAAAATTGGTTATCTGCAATTTTTATGTAATTACTTGCATTTCTGAGATTAATTGAGTTAATTTCATTTTCAGAATTCACAAAAAAAGTTCAGTCACCAAAAGTGACTTCTTTGACTGTTTTACAGTCAGATTTGACATTTAATAAAACAGTATCTTTAAAATTTTCATCTAATTTATAAGCTAAAATCATAAGTGTTTATATTATATATTTTTAATTATGTTTTATAATATATTTCAATTATGAAAAATATAGCAATTGTAGTAGATTCATCATGTGGACTAACAAAAGAACAAGTTGAAGAAAAAGGATGATTTTTCCTACCTTTACACATCGAAATTGACCAAACAATTTACGATGATGGAATTAATTTAAATAGTTCTAATATTTTTGAAATTTTTTCAAAGGACTCAAAAAATGCCAAAACTTCTTTAACAAAACCAGGAGAAGGTGTTGAACTTTTTGAAAAATTAAGTAAAGAGTACGAGCACATTGTTTTTTATCCAATTAGCAAACACTTATCAGGGCAATATCAAGCTTTTAAATTATTAGAATCAGAATTTCCAAAACTTAAAGTTGTCGAATCAAAAAGAATTGCACAACTCATTGTTTTAGATTTATTAGCTTTTGAACAAAATTTAAAAAATGGCATGAACTTCCAAGAGGCTTTTGACAAGATTAATGATTTCCAAAAAGCTTATATTTCGTTAATGCCTAAATATAATGACTTTCTTGTCAAAGGTGGAAGATTACACGCTGCTGCCGCAACTGTAGCTAAACTTTTTAAAATAATTCCAATTATCAAGTTTGAAGATGGGCAATTACTCAAAGAAGATAAGGGAAGAGTTTTTGATAAGACTGTTAATAATGTTATTACCAAAAAAGCAAACGAAGCTAGTGGAACAATGATGATCTTACATTCAGGAAATCAAAATATTGATTCAATAGTTGAATACGCAGAGCAAGAAAGCAACAGAAAAGTTTATGTTGCTTCGATTGCACCTGTTGTTGCAATTCATACAGGACCTGAGGCAGTAGTTGTGATTTCTTTTGAAGAAAATTATGATGATTTAATTGAGGCAAATTCATATCTTTTTAAATAAATTTATTGAATTAAAAATAAGTGTTATAAACACTTATTTTTTTCATTCACAGTTAATTGTGAGAATTGTTGCTGGCATTCCAATGATGCCAATATCGAATTTTAAACTCGGTTGTACTTTAGAGCTTGCACTATGTATTCTGAAGTTAAACTGTCAACCATTATCCAAATACATTTCAAGAGTAGTTTTAGATTTAGGTTTAATATCAAAACTGACTATTCTTGAAGGCAAGCACGTTTTAGACATTCTCGAAACGAAATTTTTATTTACTCCTTGATTTAAGGCTCCTTTAAAGTTGAAGGCTTGAACTTGAGTAATTCTTTTTTGGTCAATGCTGATTATTTTATAAAAATCATATTTACCTAAAATATACTCTGTTAACTTAGAGGGAATTTTATTTTCAGGTCTGCCATTCTGTCTAAAAATTTCCTTCTTAAAAGCGTTTAGCAAAGGAAAATAAATAATTTCTGCCTTTCTTGGAATTTCATTCCACTTGAGATTTTCTTGTTTTAAAGAATCGAGCAGACTAAAAATCGGTTTAACCTCATTTTTGTATTCTTCAGAACAAGGTATTTGATACCATTTTTTACTAAAGTCTAGTTCTTTTGAAATCCTACTGTGTTTTGCTGCAAAGTGGTTATGTTTAAGGCTCAAACCAATTTCTCACTTAATATCCCTTGTGTTTATTATGATGTCCCTTACATCTCCTCTTTCGCCTCTTTTATCTTCTTGAATCTCTAAAGAAAGAACGCCATCAACTTTTTCTAAAATTTTTGGCTCAAGCTCGAAAAGAGTTTTTAGGGTTGAAAGAACACTCAATTTGTAAACATCTTGATCGGATTCTTTCAAAAGATTTCAAGATTTTTGAGCTGAAAAATACTGTTTATTTTCAACTATTACACAAGATCTAAGTTTTTGTATTTCCTTATGCAAAACTGTTAAATATATGTATTCAAAAGCCCTTCCATTAATATTGCTTTTAATACTCATTTTTATCCTTAGTTATTTTTATCGTAATTCGCTTTTTCAAGAGCTCTTTTTATTGACTTAGCCACCTCGTAAGCGAGATTAACAGGCACAGCGTTTCCAATCATCTTGTAACCATCGTTTAAGTTTTTATAATAAAACTTAAAATCGTCTGGAAAGCCTTGTAATCTGGCACATTCCCGAACAGTTAGTCTTCGATAAAGCTTTTCCTTTCCTGGTTGAAATTGGTGCTTATCTTTGTCGACTTTTTGCATCGCCGGAGCTTGTGGATGTAATTGACACTGTCTACCCGATGCTTGAACTGTAAAACCTGGTTCATCTCAACTTCTTACACGATTTCTACTCATAAACATTGGTGAAAAATCACCAATAAAGTATTCATGATTTGAAACAATGCATTTTTTACCATTTGTTTGATTTTTTTCAAGAGCTGCAATAGCAGAACTTTTTAAGTCAAAAATTGCATCTTTTAGAGATATTTTTTGCTTATAGGGTTGTGGTGGCACGAAATCAACTTCTAAATCTTTTCTAAAACCAATGTAGAAAACTCTTTTTCGATCCTGTGCACTACCAAAATCACTAGCATTAAAAAGATGAGTAAAGACATCATAACCTGCTTGCTCAAATTCTTTAACGATATTTTCTACAGCTTGATTATGTCTTTTTGCCATCATTCCTTTAACGTTTTCAACTAAAAAGAATTTTGGTTTTTTATCTTTTAAGATTCTAATATACTGATAAAAAAGTTGACCTCTTGGATCTTCAATTCCTCTTAAACTCCCAGCCTCACTTCATGATTGACAAGGAGGTCCACCAATGATACCATCAGACTCGGGCAAATGTTTAGAATGAAGATCTCTGATATCTGCTTTGATTAGTTCTGTTTGATGATTTTTTTCATAAGTTTCTCAAATGGTTTTGTCGTACTCGTTGGCAACTGTAATTTTGAAACCTGCCTTTTTGAAGCCGAGGTCCAACCCACCAGCTCCTGAAAATAAACTAATTAATTTCACTAAACCTCCTTTTATAAATAAATTATAAATTTTTAGAAATTAAAAAACTTAAAATGACAATTAAAACTGAAACAGTTTTGTTTTTGAAGACAAATTTGATAATTTAATAGTTTTATTTTTATTTAAAAAACAAAAGTTTTAAAAAATGAAGAAAAAACAGTTTTTTAAGAATTTTCAAGAGTAAAAAGATTATTATTTTCACAAAACTTACAAATATTTTTTGAAAGTATAAAAAATATGAAAAACATTTCCACAATCCGAAAAGTATTTTGGATATGTTAAAATTTAATTGTTCGTTTATATAGTTGAAAAAATTATTTATTTAATCATTTATATACAAAAAATCATTTATTTTAATTAGGAGTATTTTCATGAACAAAAAACTCAAATTTGCATTAGGGTCTGGTACAGTTTTAGCTGCTGCCACACCACTTTTAGCATTATCATGTGGAGGTTCTAAAGCTGAATCTAACACATCAAACGTTCCAAATAAAAACGCTGATGCAAACAATACAAACACACAAGGCAATGATGGTGCCAACGGTCAGGGAAACGCAAATACATCTACAGAAAACACAAACGAAACTGTAGTATCTTATAACTTCGATACTGTTAACGACAATATTATTGATATTACAGCAGGTTTCTCTAGAACAGGTGCTCAAGGGCAAGCCTTAGAAGGAGTTGTTGACTACTATAACAAAAATGTTGCAACAGAAGGAAGTGGACTTTACAAAGTAAGAATCAGAAGTACAAGTGGTTACAGTGTAGATCCAATCGTTAAAGAATTTAAAGTTGGTGCCCAAACAAAACAATTAACAAATTTAGTGCTTAACTACCCAGCAGCAGTTTCAACATTTTTATTCTACAAAATGGGTCTTGCTCTAAATGATGTAGAAGGAACTGATAAATTTCAGCCAGAGTTCCTTGAAATTAACAAACATATTTCGGGGTCAAAAAACAAAAATGATATTTATTCAATACCTGTAGGATCATCGACTTCTCTAGAGTACATCAATTTAGTAGTTCTAGGTAAAATAATTTCTGACTTCGAAAGTATGAATGCAGGAGTTCAAATCCAAGGAAAAGACATTGAAGGAAGTGCTATTAAAAAAGCAGTTGACAAATGAGCATCTGCTGATCAAGCTGAGAAGGAAGTTGTTAAAAAAGTATGAGACGGAATGCATGTTTCAACAGAGTGAGAGAACTTTAAAACTCAAAACTCAGAATTATTATCTTCATTTGTTCTAGATGATGAAACATTCAATAACTATGAAGATTTAATGAAATTTGCACTTATCGTTAGAAAATTCTATTCTTCTAAGGTTGAAGCCCCTGTAGCAACAGATGCCTTCCCTAATGATTTTTACACTGTTGTGGATTCTTTAGGTAAACACTTTATAACAGAAGTTCCTGGAAGAACAGGAGTTTATGACTATAAAGCATTTAAAAAGAACGGATCAGAACAAAATCAAGCATTTAAAGATGCGTTTTCAGTTTTTGATAAAGCGTTCTCTGAAGCCTCAGTAGCAGTTGGTGGTGGAGGAGTTTACGCAAGTGCCGACTTTATCAAACATAGACACGTAGTATCTTTAGGATCTTCTGCAGGATATAACAAAAACTTTATTTCTGGAAGTTCTAATATTACAGAGTATGTTTTAACTGTAGACGGACAAGATCTAAATATTACAGACAAGCACTCTCAACAGCTAACACACTACCCACTCTTAAAAGAAGGTTCTGATTACAAAATTCAAAGTGGTAGACACAAAAACCCTGTTCAGTTATCAACTGCACAAGGCGATGTTCCACAATATTCTTACAGATCAAAATCAGCAGAAGTTGACGCTAAATTGTCTGCTTTAACACCTGCAAACGGTGATCGTATTATTTTTGAAAAAGTTTCTAATACACCAGTTCTTTCAGTTCAGGGCTCTGTAGTGAAAATGAATCAAAAAGATGTTTCAGGAATTCAATCAATTGGTTTAGTTGTTAGTGACAGAGGTGAAGACTATAATGTTTACTTTATGCCATCAGGATCATACAAAACAATTTCATTCTCTGCCTCAGTTAATGTAAACGAGAGCGATATTGACTTTAGATCTGCACCTGCCAAGGCAAGAAGATCTTCAGAAACAAAAGTTTATGTATCTCAAGGACCATCAATAATTGGTATTCATAACAATGCAGAAGAAGATGCTCAAGCTAAGAAATTCATTACTTGATTACTAACAAATACATTGGAATCAATTACAATTTCAGGTAAAACTTACAGCAACGTAACACCTTTTGCTGCTTTCGGACAACATGGAGGATACTTCACTCCTCTTAAAGAATATCTTTCAGGAGAAAAACCAGCGCACATCAAGAAAAATTCAGATGTTTTAGTTTGAAACATCTTTAAAAATGTAGTTAATGATCCTGAACACAACATTTTAGGTCAAGATATTCCTTCTAGATTATCGGACACATTAAGAAAACAAATTGAATCTTCTGCAAAAAGCGTTTACAACAAAGCTGTTACAACTTCAAAACCAAGCTACTCTTCTGAGTTCTTAAAAGAAATTTCACTAGCTTAATATGAAAATTCAAAAAATAAAAAAAGCTGCCTTTTTCTTGGGCGCTTTTACTATGCCGTTAGCAGCTTCACTTATTTCTTTAAGTTGTTCTCAAAGTGCTGCTTATAATGTTGTTGATAAAAAAACAATGAATACAAATGGTTCAGAACAAAATGGTTCGGAAAATAACAAAAATACTTCTGAACAAGAATCAGAAACAAAAAAAGAAATAGTTATAAACGAAGCTTACTTTAATGGTTTAAGCGAAGATTTAAATAAAACATATTCTTACCAAAGAAGAGCCAGACCAGGATCTTCTGAAACTGTCACCAAAACAACTTCACTTCTAGATTCGTTCTTGAATGTCTCGGCAGATACCGAAAGGTTTGCAGACGGTGACACTATTAGTTTTAGGTTCACAAACGAAGAACAAATTGAGAAAGCAAAAGAGAACTTTTTCCCTGTCAACTCTTTCAATGGCATTCCATTTTCAGTTAGGGTTGTGTTTATAGATACTCCTGAAGCCTATACAGGCGACGCATATGGTGTAAATAGAAGAGAAGTTTCTAACGCAACTCACAAAGAGAGACTTTCAAAAATGTCTTCTAATGAACAAAGGGAGGAATATAAGAAAGGCTTAATGATTTCAAGATTGGAAAGACTTTTATCTCATGAAGACACTAACTTTGCTAAACAGTTATTAGCTGGAAAGGATATAAGAGTTGTTTCTGAAAATTGAAACAATAAGTCTTATGACAGATTAACTGGAAGTGTATTTTTTGCAGATAAGGGTCAAAATAACTGAAAATCTCTTGCTGTAGAAATGCTAAAAAATGGTTTCACAGCACCTAGATTTGATAAAAAAGAAGTAGAGTCTTATTTATTCTATAAAGAAAGTGTTGAAGCTGGCGAAGAAGTTTCGGCAGATGATATATCAGCTAGCGACATCCAAATACCTTACATTATTGCAGGACTTCACTATGGTATTGCAAACAAAAAAGGGTTCTACAGCAGAGAAGTTTATGAGCGTGTTCTAAATAAATTTAAAGAACTTTATACAAACAATGCTGAAGACGTTTTACACAACTACGAAGGTATAAACGAGTTCCAACCTCTAAATACTCTAGACGACTTATTAGTTTACTATTCAGAGCATGGATCAGGAATTGCTGATGCAACAGAAACGGCTACAGCACTTCCAGACAGAGCTAAACAACTTTCAGAAGCAGAAGAAATTAATTACTGACTTCGTTTAGGTTTCACATCTAATAAACAAATAAAAATAGAAGAATAAAAGAAAGGAAAAATGAATACAAAAGATCACAAAACACCAGCAATTGAACTTAAGAACCTTGTTATAGACTTTGGTACATCGGTTGCTGTTGATAACGTTTCTTTCAAAATCCAAGAAGGTGAGTTAGTTACACTTCTAGGGCCTTCAGGTTCTGGTAAAACAACTACACTTAATGCTATTTCAGGTCTTTTAAGACCAAGTAGTGGTAAGATTTTCTTCCATGGAATTGATGTTACAAAATACTCTCCTCAACAAAGAGAATTAGGGTTAGTGTTCCAAAACTATGCACTTTATCCTCACTTAAACGTTTTTGATAACATTGCCTTCCCTTTATACAATGATAAACACTGAGAAAGCGATTTCATTCTTGCAAGAGAAAAAGCGATCAAAGAAGTGATTAAAACATACTTAAAAAGCAAAAACGCTAAAAATGAAGAACTATCTGCAATTGACACTTTATTTGACAAGAGAAACGATCTTAAAGAAAAAGACAGAGTTGAACTATTAGCTCTTAAAGCTTCTTTAGGAGATGTTTACCAATCAGAAGCAAATGAATTAGAAACATATGAAGCTAAATCTGCTGCTGATAATAACAGTGTTGTTAAAAACTCTCTAGATAGATATAAAAAAGCAAGCGAAAGACTTGAAAAGACAATTCCTTATCGTGAAAATGTTTCAAAAACAGTTGATCTTTCAAGAGCCAAAGCAGAAGTGCAATCAATTTATGAAAAAGCACTTACAAAGATTTCTGGACTTGCTCAAAAGCTACAAAATGAATTTGAATTAGTCCAAAAACAAGACAAATCTGAGGCTGCTTCAAAATACTCAAATTACAAAGAAGATTCAGAAAAATTATCTAAATTAAACGATGACGTTAACAATTCAAAAATTCCTGAGTCAAAAATTGATGCTTATAAACAAGCGCTAAGACAAAAACACTTTATCTTAGAAAACTACTTTGATAAATTAGAGCTCTTAGAAGATGACTTAGCAGTAGCTTACGCAGATTTTAGAGACGAACTAAGAGAACTTAAAAAAGAACTTTACAAAGGTGTTGTTGCAGTAGACTCTTCAGACATCGTTTTCCCTGAAGAAAGAAAAATGGTTTCAAAAATCAGTGAGGTGATTTACAAAGCTTTACACAAATATACAAAAACCAAATATGCAAAAATTAACGCCGTTCTTAAAAAAGAGCTTAAGTTTAAGAAATCAGTTTCTAGAACTCACAATCTAGTCAAAATGATTTCTGAAAAATCAAGATCCCTAAAACAAAACAGAAAATCACTGGATCTTGAATATGCAGGTTATCTAAAACAAATGATCGTTAAATATCTTGCTCCTTATAAAGATGTTAAACGGCTTTTAAAAACAAAAGATAATGAGCTTTATTTAGATTTATCTGTTGAAGATAAAACTTACATTGAAGATCAGAAAAAAGATATTTTAACAATGAAGCAAGCAATCACAAGAGATGTACTTGAAGTTGCTTCGAGAGTTGATATTACTAAAAACTTAACAAAACTTCCTACACAACTTAGTGGTGGACAACAACAACGTGTTGCAATCGCTCGTGCCCTTGTTAAAAAACCAAAAATTCTTTTACTTGATGAACCTCTATCAAACTTAGATGCAAAACTAAGAATTTCAACAAGAAAATGAATTAGACAATTACAACAAGAAACAGGTATTACAACTGTTTTCGTTACTCACGACCAAGAAGAGGCTATGTCAATCTCAGACAAAGTTATCTGTATGTCAACAGCAAAAGTTCAACAAATGGGATCACCAATTGAGCTTTACAGAAAACCAGCAAACGAATTCGTTGCTAAATTCCTTGGAATGCCAGAAATGACTGTATTTAAGGCAGATGTAAAAAATGGTGATGTTCTAGTTAATGGCAAAGTTATTGCTAAAGTTGAAAATTACAACAAACCATTTATTCACGCAGGAATTAGAGGTGAAGATCTTGTTGAAGCACAAGATGGTGTTTTTGCAGGTACAATCAAAAATATTGAATACTTAGGTAAAGAAGTGCAATCGCAAGTATCAATTTCAAGTCCAGAAATGGTTGCAAATGTTTACTTACATAAAAAAGATGAATACAAGATAGGCGAAGTTGTTTCGTTCAATGTTTCAAAAAGTGAAAGAGTTCACTTGTTTGACATTGATACAACAGAAAGAGTCTAATGAAAACATTACAGCTGTTTTTTAGAGCTAAATATGGTTCTAAAAAAGGTAATACAAGCTTAAGAATCATTGATTCAAAAGCCGAATTATGAAAACCAGCTTTATTATTACTTCCTTCTATCTTAATCATTTTACTTTTTACAATTGTTCCGTTCGTTTTAACAGTTATTGAATCATTTAGAGTTGCTGACGAGTTTGCAGAAACAATAGATGATTATTCTTACGGTTTAGGAAACTATGCCTTACTTTTTGATGAGGATAATGGTATTGGTACAGAATTTAAAGTTGCATTAAGAAACTCAATTCTTTACTCAGTCTTCTCACTCCCAATTTCTCTAACAATTTCGATCCTTGTATCATCAGCGATTTTCCACATCGTTAATAAACACACAAGAGGGTTAGTTCAAACAGTGTTTTTCCTTCCATACGTTACAAATGCAATCGCTGTTGGTTCAACTTTCTTCTTCCTATTCGGTGGAACAGGAGAATCAAAGGGATTAGTTAACCTTGTCTTTGGTTCTGAAATTAGATGACTAAAAAGCGGTGATAAAGAATCAATCTACCCACTAACAGTTATTATTGCTAGAGGGGTGTGAGGTAACTTAGCCTTCCAAATCTTAATCTTAACTTCTGCAATGTTAGGAGTTAACAAACAACTTTATAAATCTGCTTCAATTGATGGGGCATATAAAGCAAAACAGTTTTTCTTAATCACATTACCTTCAATTAAGAAAACAATTTCATTCTTAATTACAGTCGGATTAATTGGTGGAATCAAAGTTTTCCCACTTGCTGTATTCAACAATAACGCCGATGTTGCTGTAAATAATGGTGGATCATCAATTATGCTTTTAATCTATCGTTATGTACAAAGAGCCGACTATGCAAAAGCAGCTGCTTTATCAGCTTGTTTAGTTATTCTTGGAGTTTCTGTGTCTTACACACTAAGAAAACTAGTTTACTTATTATTCCTATACGCAGGAAAGAGAGGAGTAAAACGTGTTCAAAAACAAATTGCTAATAAAGCAAATCTTTCTTAATCGTAGATTAACAAAAAAACAAGATCGTGTTGGTAGTCAAATTGAAACAACTAAGCTTTACAGCAAACTATTGCTTTTAATGTTCAAGATCTTTGTACTAGTGTTTTTTGGAATTGTTGTTTTATTCCCTTTCTACTACATGATTTCAACATCATTATTCTCAAATGAACAAGCAGAAGCAACAAATGATATTCACCTTGTTCCAAGAGATATCAACACTGGAAAAATTCAACTTTACTGAGAAAACTTCAATAAAGCTTTCCAAAACGGATACTTTAGAGCTTTAATTTTTACAGCTGCTGTAACGGCTTTAAGTGTTTGTGGAAAAACTTTCTTCTCAATGACTTTTGGTTATGCCTTCAGCCTCAAAAAATGAAGATTTAAAGAAGCTGCATGATTCTTCTTCTTATCTCTTCTAGTTCTGCCTGAACTTGCACTTCTTTCGCAACAATATATTATTGTTTCGCGTCTAGGTTGAGCTGGATCAGAAAATAACTTCTATATTCTTATTTCACTAACAATTCCTTTCGTAGCCAGCGTCTTTTCTGGATTTATGTTTAGAAACGCATTCGAAGGGATTAGTGATTCAGTTAAAGAAAGTGCAAAAATTGACGGTGCTTCTGAATTAAAATTCTTTGTCAAAATTGCCGTACCAATGATTAAACCTACAATTTGAACAGTTGCGATCTTAACTGCTTTTGCTTCTTGAAACAGCTACATTTGACCTTCTACAATTTTTGCTGGAAGTACAGAAGCTCCCGTTCTATCTGTTTGATTATTCAACACAGGTAAAGACGAAACATTAGGTACAGAAGCAAGATTCTTTGTAAACATCAGAATGGCTGGTGCAATTCTTGTAATTATGCCTCTTCTTGTAGTTTACGTTGTGATCAGAAAAAGAATTATGGCTGCTATTTCAAGACAAGGAACAGCAACAAAAGGATAATATATGTACTGATACTACATCAAAAACTTTATTAAAAAGGATTTAGTAAAAATACTAAAATCAATCCTTATAACTTGTTCAGTTTTAGCATTCATAACTTTCTTAATTATGGTTGTGACAGGTATTGTAAGCCTTCCAACAATTTTATAAATAAAACCAGGATTAATCCTGGTTTTTTATTATTTCGGTTCTAAATGCTTTAATAAAAGTTCTGTAGTTCTAGATTTTCCAATTGACTCAGCAGCTTTTTTACTCCCTAGCATAGCAAACACTTCTTTTGCTCTTGAAACAGCAACGTTTATGATATTAGGATTTTGATCACCTAACACCCATCTTATGCTGCCTTTATTTGATCTAGCTTCTTTGGAATTAGGATCTGATGTAATTCCTAATACATAAATTACGACTTTTGTTTCTTTTCCTTGAAATGTATGTGTTGTACCTATTACATTATTAATCAATGTTTTATCACAACCTTTTTTAATAAAGTGACTTTTAAGTCTATTTTTTAAATTTAAGAATGGAGTAATGATAAAAATATCATTATTCTCGAACTTGTAATTTCTTTGTAATCCCTCTATGTCACTAATCACAAACTCTAGGTTTTTAAAAATTTTATCAAAATCCGATTCATCTGAATCATATCAATAACCATTGCTTTTCTTGATTCCTGAGCCTTGAACCATATTGTTCTCATATGAAAGTTCATTACAAATGTCGAACATAGGAGACCCACATCTTCTATGTACTCAAAGTGGAATCCCTATACGCTCCTGGGAACCCTGAAAGCCGTATTTACTTATTTGATCAAATTTTGTCTGTGCTGATTCTCCAATTTTTATATTATAAGACTCAAAAAGATTAGTTCCTTCAGGACCTTCGTTCACTATTGGTTCTATTTGTTTTGGATCACCGACAGCAGTAACTTTTTTACTCCTAAATATCGATCCAACCAACGCTCACGGGTTTACTTGCCCTGTTTCATCAATGATTAAATGACCAACATATTTTTTATCAGTAGTATCTTCATTGATTTTCATCATCGACTGCACGGAAGCTGTTGTAGAACTTATTACAGGAATAATAAAGTTAAGTCATCTAAAAAGTTTTGCGTCTGAAAACAAATTGTCTTTATCTGTCATAATCCTTTTAATAAATTGCTTATTTTTTATTAAAAATAATTTTCTTATTCTTAAAGATTCTAAAAACAGTTTCGTTTGTAGCTCTCTAAGCCTTTCGTTAGTTCAAGGATTGTCAAAATTAATATCCTCATATGTTCCTAAATGATAAAAATTATCATAACTCCCTTCAGAATCAAGGTCTTTGTTTTTGATAGTTTCTATATCGTTTATATTTGTTTTAAGCTCTGCGTCTTTTTCGCTTAGTTCGTTATTCAATCTATCTAAGTTTTGAGTTATAAGCACCAATTCCTTTTGAAGAGTTAAATATTTTTCTTTTTTAAATTTCAGGTCTTTTATATTTTTAAAGTAGTTTTTAGAAAATATCTTAAAAAAGGATCAAAGAAGGCTTTTTTTCGTTTTGAATAACATTGAATTTATCGATTTAACAGGATTTTTTATATATTCAGAGTAACCCACATAATCAAGATCGTTATAAATGTCTTCCAATCTAGATTCTTTACTCTCTATTTCTTTATTAATATCTAATATTCTTTTTGAAATTATTATATTTCTATCAGATAATACTTTAATCCTTTTAAAACAACGCCTTATTTTGTCAATTTCAGTTTTTGTACTTCTTCAGCCATTTTTTGCAGAAACCCATTCAGCTATACTAAATTTTGCTTTATCTAATTCTTCAAGAATATTATCTAGTTTTAGTTTTAAGTCATCTAAATTTGCCTGTCTTCCACCTGCAGCAGAAATTAATGCCCAATAACCTTGATTTTCGTTAGAAAAATAATCAACATCGAATGCAAGCTGATGAAATTTTTCAGAAATGTTAGCTTTTTTAGGTAATTCTTCGACAATATTATTTACTGCCGAGTTGTTTGAACTTGTTATTAATATATTATCTTTTCAGATTTTCTCCGGGAGATCTTCCATTCCTTTTGGACCTCGATCTAAAATCTCTATTAAATGCTCTGCCTGTCTTGTTATTGAGCTTGCTATAACTTCTTTAATAAGTGTTGTTTTTCCTGTTCCTGGAGGTCCGTTTACTGACTGAACTTCTAAATCGCGATCTTTATCATCAAGAATTATATTAATTGCTGCTTGTTGCATTAAATATGGTGCATATTTCACATCAGAAGGAAACCTTCCGTTTTTATACATTTCAGGGCTTACGACTTTATAAACATTTTCTATTTCTTTTCTAATATCTAAGTTAACTCTGTTGTAACCTTCCCCCGAAAGATACCTAATTAATATTTCACTATCCAATTCCTTTTTAGCTTTTTTAAGTTCCTCTAAATAAAATGTATATTCAGATATCTTTTCTTTAGAATATCTAATTTCAACGTTGTCTCCTGAACCCGAATTTGAAGCTAATAATTTAATTGCACTGTTAAAAACATCTTCGTCAGACTCTTTTTCTTTACTTTTAAATAAATTAAATATTTCTTGCTTAAATCTTTTTTCTGTCCTGTCAGAAACAAGTTTAACATTAAATATTTTTTCATAATAAGTTCATAATAATTCCACGCTTCCATTAACAAAGATGTCTTTCGCTTTTTTTAATGAAAGATCACCAGAAAACTTTATTCAAAAGCCACACTTATTTTTTTGAAATTTTTTAAAATCTTTGCTAATACCTGAAATTGTAAAGTAAATTTTAAAATCCTGATTATTTTCTCGCTTATCGTTATCTCCTCCACATATCAGCGAGCAATAGTCCTCTATATCATTACTTATTTCTTCGATCTCTTCATTTTGATTTCATTCCTTACACTTTTCCAGGTAATCAATATATTTTTGAAGTTGATCTTCTGCTTTTCGCCTCATATCATCAGTAACTCTTGACATATAGCCTCCCTCGAATAGATTTAATATACTAATAATTATACGTTTTTGTAATTCATTTTTTAAAATTGTATATTTGCTGAGTTCTTTAGAAAACTAATAAAACTAGGACTGAAAAATAGCAATTTGAGATCTTTCTGTCCTAGTTTAAAAACAATAATCTAAAAATAAATTATTAGTATAAGATTTATATTATTATAAAACGTTTTTAATGTAT
The DNA here is from genome assembly GCF_019720735.1 of Mycoplasma sp. Ms02. Classification (GTDB taxonomy): domain Bacteria; phylum Bacillota_I; class Bacilli_A; order Mycoplasmatales; family Metamycoplasmataceae; genus Mycoplasmopsis. Next base: position 702,814 of record NZ_CP081302.1, read on the forward strand.
TGTTTTTTCAGGAATCGATATATAATCGCTTACAAAATTATTAGCCAAGGGGTCGCATGAATCTTATTTATTATTTTTTTGATTTCAAATTTCTTGTCATGCATTTTCTTTTCTAATTTTAATAGTTTTCTTTTGTTCTAAAGGAATTTGCGAATATAGAGAATTTAAAAAACGAAATTTGGAAACTAAAACTTCAACTAATAACTATAATTTAAAACTAAAAGAAAATGGGTTCAAAGAAGTGTTTTTTCTTAAGCAAGATAAAGATTTTTATGAATTATGTGTAAATATTTTAGAAATTTTAAATTTTTGATCTATAGCGAACCAAAAGGAAAGAAAAGATTTTGTTTCTTTTTTCTCTATTTCACTTCTTTTAATTCTTATATCATCTATAGTTTCAATTGGATTGTTTATTGTGCTTTTTTTAATCAATTTATACCCAGTGGATTTATTAATTTCCATGACAAAAGACACTAAAGAACTTTCTAAACTATTAGATAAACGTACAACCATATTGGTATCACAGGTCTCTATAACTTCTATTTCGGTTTTTTTATCATGCCTTTCATTTATTTTTCCATATTTACAATATAAAATAAAGATCACTTTTTTTGGCGAAAAAATACCATATTATATAAACAGTTTAAATGTTTTGATAAACAAAGAAAGAAGTTATGATTTAATGGATTTATATTTATTAGAAAAAATTTTTATTTGATTTGAAGACGGAACTGCAGACAAAATTTACAATAAAATCAATGATGAAAATTGTAGATTTTTGTTTCTTATAAAGATGAAAGAAGCCGAAGAAATGTACTACACTTTAGTTAAGAAAATTAAGGATTCTGTTCCACAATAAAACGGTTTATAATTAAAAAAAACAGCATTTGCTGTTTTTTATTTAATGAAACGTGATTTTTGAAAGTTTTAATATTTATACTCTTTCACTCAACAGTAATAAAAAAGGTTTTATAATTGCATTTTTTAACATTAATAATTCTCTTATAAAGTTTGATAAGTGGAGTTTTAATGATTATTAAATTAAGGCTAGATAAAATAATTACTTTTTTAACCAGTTAATTTATATTTTATAATCTGTAACTATAAATGGTCTTATTTTCTGATAAAATAGAAAATATAACCATGGACCCAAAAATGCAACTCAGTTACCAAAAGCTTTGAAGAAAAATAAAAGAAAATAATTTTAACAAAACTCAGTTTAAAGAATTTGTCAATATCAGTAATCAAACATTATCTAAACTAAGCAAAAACGAGACAGTAAGTCTTGAAACGCTATGTAAAATTGCTGACTTTTTTGGTTGTTCGATAACTGATATTTTTGAGTACAAAATTGAAAAAATGAAAGAAAAATTATTTGAATCTTCTGATTTGAAGGTAGCGAGCTTTTTTGCTGGCATTGGTGGATTTGAGCATGGTATTCAACAGTCTGATTTGATCGCAAATTTTATTCTTGCTTCAGAAATTGATAAGTTTGCCCTAAAGTCTTACAAAGCGAACTTTCCTGATACAAAATTAATGGGCGATATAAGAGAAATTGATGAAACTGAAGTTGAAAATCATGATTTATTAGTTGCTGGTTTCCCTTGTCAAGCTTTTTCAATAAGTGGGAAAAGAATGGGTTTTGAAGATGCTAGGGGAACGCTATTTTTTGAGCTAGCAAGAATTATTAAAGCAAAAAAACCGAAGATTATTTTGCTTGAAAATGTTGAAAACTTAGTTGGACATGATCGTTCAAATACGATTTTAACAATACTCCAAATTTTAAGTGATTTAGGTTATTCAGTTGACTTTTCTGTTGTCAATTCTTCAGAAATGAATGTCCCTCAAAATAGATCTAGAACTTATATTGTTGGTGTATCGAACTGATTTATAGAGGAATACAACAAAGATAACAGAAGCATTAAGGTCACAAAACTTAAAAAAGAAATAAATGAAAGACAAACTATAAAGTCATTTAATTTTTTTAATTATCTAGAAAGCAAGGATCAAACACTATATATAAAAAGCATTTTAAGCAATGATGTCGATCAAAAATATTTTTTAAGAAGTGATAAACTGCATAAATTCATTGCTCAACAAACAATTGAAAATAATCTTAGAGTTGAAAACAAAATTTTAAAAGTCTTTGATCTTCCTAAAGAGATTCACAATGACCAAGAGAGACAAAGAAGAGTTTATTCAATTTATGGTATATCACCAACGTTATTAGCAAGATCTGATACTACTAAAATTTTAATAAAAGACAGTCAGGGATATAAAATCAGAAAATTAACACCAAAAGAAAACTTAAAAGTTCAAGGTTTTTCTGATCATTTTATTGATAATTTATTGCACTCGGGAATGAGTGATACGCAACTTTATAAACAATCAGGTAATGCTGTCAGTCCACCCGTAATAAAGGCAATTTGTAACCTTATCAAAGAAAGAATATTAGATAAAAAGGAAGAAAATGAATAAATTAAAGTTTATTGATCTTTTTTCAGGAATTGGTGGTTTTAGAATTGCTCTTGAACAAAATGGAGCTCAATGTGTATTTTCAAGTGAAATTGATCCTTATGCAGCAAAAACTTATTTCGATAACTTCAACGAGATGCCCAGTGGCGATATCACCAAAATAGAAACCTCTAAAATTCCTGATCACAATATTCTTTGTGCAGGATTTCCTTGCCAACCGTTTTCATTAGCAGGCAAAAGATTGGGATTCGAAGACACAAGAGGAACACTTTTTTTTGATGTCGCAAGAATCATAGAAGCAAAAAAACCCGAAGCAGTAATTTTGGAAAATGTTTCAGGTATTACAAATCACAATGGCGGAAAAACGCTTCAAGTAATTGAAAACACATTAACCGATCTGGGATATAAAATTACTTGAAAGCTTTTAAATTCAAAAGATTTTGGAGTTCCCCAAAACCGAAATAGATGATACTGTGTAGCAATTAGAAATGATATTGAAGTAGATATCTCAAAAATCTTTCCGGAAAAACAAGAACTAAAAACAACTCTTGACAAAATAATTGATTGAAATCTTAAAGAATCACATGAAATTTCAGATATAGCTCTTAAAAACATAAAACTTCATATCGATAAATATGTTGGCAAAAATAATTCAAAAATAAAGAATGAACCGATAATAGCCAACAATATCAGACCATCCAAAGTTTTGTTTAGCTCGAGCGGTGTTTCTCCCTGTTTGACGGCTAAAATGGGAACAGGTGGTAATAACGTTCCTGTGATCTATGATCTAAAAAGAAAGCTTACGGTTAAAGAATGCTTAGCTTTAATGGGCTTTCCTGAAAACTTTAAAATCAAAGAAAATTACAGTCAAAGTTATAAACAACTTGGAAATAGTGTTGTTGTTCCTGTTTTATCGATGATTGCTCAGAATGTGATTCATGTTTTAAAAAGAAAATAATGCTTAAGATGGCTTAAAAATTATCGTGTAGATACCTCTACTTCTTCCTGATCCGTTATCAATTCTGTAAGGATTAAATGATGCTTTTGTTAGTTTACCTTCGATGTAAACAAATGAGGAATAATAAGGATCTTCAATTCAACCCTTACCAAGAAAAATTGCTTGTTTAATTTCTATATTATTGTCAATCACATTTTTTAATTCATCCTTAATTATTGCATTTATCTTTTTGATATTCTCAAAGTCAAGAAAATTTTTAAGACCAATGTTTAAGTAACGAGAACAAAACTCTTTGTAGTTTTGTTCTTTTAATTCAAGATTTTTGGCAATTTCTGGATTAAGGTCGACCTTTTCTTTTGTTGAATATAAAACTAAACTTTTTGTTTTAATATCGATATCATCAACATATTCAGCAAAAGCATTTTTGAATGATTCAATACTCATTTTTGTAATTGTATATGACTTGGATTTTTTCATTTTTACTGATATTCCAGATTCAGGAACCTTTTGATATTGAATATTTTCTTTTTGCAAAGCAGACTCTGTAATGATATATTGGTTTTTCAAAAGAAAAGTTTTATGGATTTCTTTGCTAGTACAAATCAGTATCAAATCAGATTTTGGACTAACTTTTTTGTTAACGTTTTTTGAGTAGACTTTTGAATTTACATGAACTGCATAATAATTTTTGCTTTCATCTAAAGAGATGTTGTCAGAAAGCGTTTTTCAGTATTTAGATTTTTTGTTCTTGTTCAATGTTTGACAAAGTTTTTCTTCTTGGGTTTTACCTTGTAAGGAATCCATGTTATTTTCGACAAAGAATAACAAGTCTTGGATGTCGCTCAAAAGGCTGCCGTATTTTAGCTGCACTTGACCACGTTTTCTAGAACCGACCTTTGTTGCCATTAAATCGGAATTATAGATTTGGAATGTCATTCTCCCGATATTGAAAGTGCTCTTAAACAAAGGGTTTTCTAAATTATATTTCAGCAATTTTTCTTGACTTATTCAATGACCTCTTTCAGATGTTCCGTGATAAACATAATCGACCTCTCTTTTAGATTTGCCCTGAAAAAGAGCTCTTTTTATAATAAGCTCTTGATTATCTTGTAATAGTTTTTCGATTTTAGCATGCCTTTCAGGATATAAGTGTTTAAACTCCTTAGTTGTGAATCTGCCAATAACTTTACCTTCTGAGTTTTTCTGAATCTGAGAACTTCCATCTAAACTTCCATCAGCTCAAATGAAAAATCGCAAATCATCAAACACAGACTGATCATGAATAACTGCTTTATCAGAACCTTGCAGTCAACTTATAAAAGACTCAACACTTTCTTGGTGAATGCTATTGCCTGATCCAAGCTTAGTGCTTATTCCAAAACAAATGTTTCTTATTTTTATATAAAAGTCAGGCTTAACGTTTATTCTTTTTCCTGTTTGTGAATCAATTTCATATTTGCTAAGTTCAGCTTTGATTATTTCGCTTTCAGAAATTTCTATATTATTATCTTTACAAATCTCTTTTATGAATCGTTTTAAATTTGCATTTAAAATATTTAGACTTTTATTATTTATATTTTCAACAATATTTATTTCGTTTGTAAATCCGTGTGAATTATTTCCTACCATTTCAAACCTCTTTAAAATAATTACTTTAATTATATCGAGGCTATTTTTGGATTACATATTTTTGGATCAAAAATGGAAATAATTCCATACTTAAAATTACAAATCAGTATCGATTTACTACTAAAACTCTTTAACCCTAAGTTTGCTAAAGTTATAAAATATAACTATGAATAATCGTTACAAAACAATTGACTTGTTTGCTGGATTAGGCGGTATTAGAAGAGGTTTTGAAAAAACTGGAAAATTTCAAAATCTACTTTCGGCAGAAATTGACAAATATGCCTGCTTTAGTTTATGAATATCTTTATGGCGAAAATCCTTATAACGATGTTACAAGTGATGAGTTTAAAGCAAAAGTAAAAAAGACAGAGTATGACGTTTTACTTGGCGGTTTTCCTTGTCAAGCTTTTTCAATCGCTGGTCTAAAGGCAGGATTTGAAGATAAAACACGAGGAACGTTATTTTTTGACATTGCACAAATTTTAAACACAACAAAACCAAAAGCCTTTTTACTTGAAAATGTTCAAGGGCTCTTGAGCCATAATAAAGGTAATACTTTTAAAGTAATACTTGAAACTTTGGAAAGTATCGGTTATCAAGTTGTGGGTGCAAACGACTTTTCACAAACACCTCGAGATGCTTACAAACCTAAAAAAGAAAACTTTGTTAGAACTCCTCTTGAATTCGGGATTCCTCAAAAAAGAGCAAGAGTTTTCTTGATGGGTTTTAGAAAAGATCTTTTACCTGATGGCTACGTATTGCCAGAACTGCCTTATGGAAAACCACAATCAATATACAAAGATTTGACTGAATTGTTAGATCAAGATGTTGATTCATCATTTTATCTTTCGCAAAAAATGATGAAGACACTTAAAAAGCACAAAGAAAAACACCAATCTAAAAACTCAGGTTTTGGTTTCCAAATTGTAAACCTTGAACCAGATTCGGTTGCAAACACAATCATGGCAACAGGTGGTTCAGGAAAAGAAAGGAACCTTATATATCAACCAAAACAACATAGTTTAGAATTTTCAAAAGATAAAAATGATCAAGGAATCAGATACATGACTCCAAATGAATGAGGGAAACTGCAAGGGTTTGTTAATTATGCTTTTATAGAAAACGGCATTGACAAATTTAGTATCCCTGAATCTATAAGCAAGACACAAAGATATAAACTTTTCGGTAACTCGGTATGTATTCCTGTTATCGAAGAAATGGCAAAAACAATTTTTAGTGTTTTGGAAGACATTAATAATAAATAAGATTTTGGATTAAAAAGACCAAACGATTTTTTTAAAAAACATTTTTTAAATTTGTTATATAATAAATTAGCCAAGCGCATGAATCGATAAAAAAACTTAAAAAAATATTATCATTCAAATTTTTTAATGCTATAATTAGAAAGCAAACACGGAGAAGTAGCTCAGCTTGGCAGAGCGCTACGTTTGGGACGTAGTGGTCGCAGGTTCAAATCCTGTCTTCTTCACCATTTAATGGGGGGTTAGCTCATTTGGCTAGAGCGCCTGCCTTGCACGCAGGAGGCGGTGGGTTCGAATCCCATACTCTCCACCATTATGGCACTGTAGCTCAGTTGGTTAGAGCATCCGGTTCATACCCGGAAGGTCATGAGTTCGACTCTCATCGGTGCTACCATACGGAATATAACTGTAATTAACAGGACCTATAGCTCAACGGTTAGAGCAACCGGCTCATAACCGGTCGGTTACCGGTTCGAATCCAGTTAGGTCCACCAAGGGTGATTACCCAAGTCTGGCTGAAGGGACTAGTCTTGAAAACTAGCAGGGGATGCAAGTCCCGCGGGGGTTCGAATCCCTCATCACCCGCCATTTGTTCTTTGAACACCAAAACTTTTTATATAGCGGAGTGGAGCAGTCGGCAGCTCGTCGGGCTCATAACCCGAAGGTCACAGGTTCGAGTCCTGTCTCCGCAACCAATGGTCCAGTGGTAAAGTGGTTAATACGCCTCCCTGTCACGGAGGAGAACGCGGGTTCGATCCCCGTCTGGACCGCCATTTACGGCCCTGTAGCTCAGTTGGTAGAGCAACAGATTGAAGCTCTGTGTGTCGCTGGTTCGATTCCTGCCGGGGCCACCAAACTGCTTTAGCTTGTGTATTCTTAATATGCAAACTAAAGCAGTTTTTTTATTTATTTTTTTAGGTTAATATTGTAATAAAAAAATCGATATTATTCAACTTTAAAGCCTTAAAAGATTATTAATTTAATATAATTTAAATTAAATATTATAGGGAGAAATATGAGCTTAAAACTTTTCAAAATCTTTAGCTTAGGATCTCTTGTGGCTTGTTCATCTTTTGCAATTATTGGTTGCGCAGATATCCAAGAAAGATATCAAAAAGATAAAGAACTTTATGAAGCAAGAGACCTCTTAACTCAAAATGACAGTGATGAGCTTAAAAAGTTAATTTCGATTAATTTTCCAAGTCAAGAAGATACAGGTTTATTGCCGCAAAAAACAAACTATACTCCAGAAGCGCTATGGGTTTTAAACGCATATCAAATTAATGGTCAAATGCGTCAAAGCGAAGTGACTCTTAATAATAAAAACTTCATATTAGAGCTTACAGATGTAAATGCTACACCAGGAAAAGATTATGCAGACTTCAGCTTCAATATTTGATCAAGTGACAAGCAAATAAAAAGAAGTTTTGATGCAAAAATAGATGGTTTTAAGCAAACACCTATAAAACACCAACATTATGCAAAACCTAAATCAGATTTAGACAAAATGCAAGACTGATCATTTGCAGAACAGTACAACGGATAGGAGAAAAAATGGATTACAAGAAAACATTAAATATGCCTCAGACAAGCTTTGAAATGAAAGCTAATTTAATTCAAAAAGAGCAAGTTTTTAGAAAAAGATGAGAAGATAATCAAATTTACAAAAAGATTATGGAACAATACAAAGATAAACCTCAGTTTATCTTGCACGATGGTCCTCCTTATGCAAACGGTGATATTCACGTAGGTCACGCTTCAAACAAAATTCTAAAAGACATAATTGTAAGATACAAAACATTACAAGGTTTTTACTCACCATTCATTGCTGGATGAGATGCTCACGGATTGCCAATTGAACACAAAATGTTAACCGAACTAAGTGCAAAACAAGAAGATTTTTCTCCTCTAATTATTAGAAAAAAAGCAGCGACATATGCTAAAAAACAGGTCGAAAGACAAAGAAAACAATTCAAAGAACTACAGTTATTCTCTGATCTTGAAGACATTTATGTGACCTTGGACAAAAAGTTTGTCGCAAAGCAACTTAAACTTTTCAAAAAAATGGCTTTAGACGGCTTAATCTACAACGGATTAAAACCTGTTTATTGATCACCATCAAGTAAATCAGCATTAGCAGAAGCCGAAGTGGAATATCGTGATGTAGTTTCTCCTTCAACATATGTTGGTTTTCCAATTGTCAAATCAGCAAACGAAAAAGTACATTTAGGTGATAGATTAGTTATTTGAACAACTACACCATGAACACTAATCGCAAATGCAGGAGTAGCTTTAGGTGAAAGCTTCCAGTATGCAAGGGTTCAATACGACGGTCAAGTTTATATTGTTGCAAATGATTTAATCGAAAAACTACAAGCCGAATTTAATTGACAAAATATCAAAGTTCTGGACGTTCTAGAAGCAAAAGAACTTGTTGGTTCAATTTATCAAACTCCAATTCTTAAAACAGAAGCTCCTGTTGTGATTGGGCACCATGTTACGCTGGAGGCTGGATCAGGTTTAGTTCATATCGCTCCTATGTTTGGTGAGGACGACTTTTTAATTGGAAGAAAAAACAATTTAGAATCAATTATGCACATTAGTGATTCAGGGATGATTGAAAACTTCTCACAATACCAAGGATTGTTCTACTCAAAAGCTAATCCAGTGATTATTGAAGACTTGCAAAAAGAAGGTCTTTTAGTACTTTCTAAAGAGTTTACTCACTCATATCCACACGACTGAAGAACAGACAAACCAATCATGTTCCGTGGAACACCACAATGATTTGTGTCATTAGATAATATTCGTCAAGCTATTTTAAACGAAGTCGAAAAAGTTAATACACACCCTGAATGAGCTAAAAAACGTCTTTACTCAATGATTGAAAACCGTCAAGACTGAACAATCTCACGTCAACGTTCTTGAGGTGTGCCAATTATTATTTTCTATGATCAAGACAAAAAGCCCGTTATCAGTGAAGAAATCTTTGACCACGTAATTGCTTTGGTTGAGCAACATGGTGCAGACATTTGATGAGAAAAAACAGCTGATGAGTTATTACCTGAAAAGTACCAAAACCAAGGATTTACAAAAGAGATGGACATTATGGACGTTTGATTCGATTCAGGTTCAACAAGTATAGCAGTTGATATCCCAAACGCCCACCCTTCATATGACTTGTACTTAGAAGGTGTTGATCAATACAGAGGTTGATTCAATTCTTCAATAATTAACGCCGTTGTTTATTATGGTAAAACACCATACAAAAACTTAATCAGCCACGGATTCGTAGTTGATGGTAATGGAGAAAAAATGTCTAAATCAAAAGGCAATACAGTCAGCCCATCTGACATTGTTAAACAAAGAGGAGCTGAGATTTTACGTTTATGAGCAGCTAACAGCGAATACTCAAACGATTTCTCGATCTCTGAAGGGATCTTAGATCAAAACTCAGAACTATATCGTAAAATTAGAAACACAATTCGTTTCATGCTGGGAAACTTAAAAGACTTTGATTATAATCCAAATATCAAAAGAGAAGGTATAGATTTATACATCAAAAACCAACTAGAAGCTCTTAAAGCAAGCGTTATTAATCATTATGACGAATACCGTTTTCTAAATGTTGTTAAGGAAATCAACAACTACATTGTTGAACTTTCAAGTTTCTATCTTTCGGTAACAAAAGATATTCTTTACACATATCAAAAAAACTCAGTGCGTAGATTAGCTGTTTTAACCAACCTATACGAAATTGTTGAGTTCTTAATCATCGCTCTTGCTCCGATTTTACCAACAACATCTGAAGAAGCTTATGATCACTTCAACAAGAAAGATAAAAAAGAATCAGTAATGTTCGAAGCATTCCCACAACCTGGAAATGTTGATCATGCTCTGCTTGATCAGTATAAAGAATTCTTTGATTTACGTGATAAAGTAAATGGAATGATTGAAAATGCTGTAAAACAAGGTTTAATCAAACGTAGCAACGAAGCTAAAATTTATTTAAACGAAAAGACTGATCTATTTTCAGAACTAGACCTTAAAACCTTATTAATGGTAGGTGATGTTGAATTTGGTCACGAAGAAGAAAAACTAGAAGTTTTTGATAGTGTTAAATGTGAAAGATGTTGAAATCATTTTATGGCTGAACAAATTCACGAAGGTTTATGTGCTAACTGCTACAGCGTAATAAAATCATTAACTTTATTAGAGGACTAATATGACTCAAAAATTAAGTTGATACAAAATGCTAAGTGCAAAAATTCACGATTTTTGAATGAATTTTGTGCAGTATACTAAAAAACATAAAAGAAGAATAATTTGATCTTATCTTGCATTTTTAACGGTATTTGCAATCCTCTTACTAATCGATCAACTAACCAAGACTTTCATTTTTAAACATGGAAACATCTTCGAGTCCAGATTATATGGTGATTCATATTATGTAACTCTTGAAAACAGAGAAGTTCCTGCTGAAAGTATATATCCATTTAATCGTGAAGATTGAATTGATTGAGGTATTATAGGTTTTAGATCAATTTATCACCGTGGTGTAACAATTCTACCCAAAGGTGTAAATATTACTTTTATTCAAATTTTAAGTGTCGCAATCTTAGTTGTAATCCTAACTGTTTTATACTTCGTAGACTGAAAAGCAGCAATTTTCTTAGCAATTATTGCTGCTGGAGACGCTGGAAATATGCTAGATCGTTTCATTTTTAAAGGACATGTAAAAGATATTTTATGAGTGCCTTTCATGGAAAAAAGCAGAAATTTAGGAACCTTTAACTTTGCAGACATCTGAATCGTTTTAGGCTGTGGATTATACGTATTGTACTTGCTTATAGAAGTATTATCAGACTACATTTCTAAGAAAACAACACAACATAATTAAAAAAACATCACATAACGTGATGTTTTTATATAGTAAAAATTTCCGATTATTAATTAGAAAACAAGAACAACTTAAATGTACATAAAAACCACCTTACAATAACTTTGCAAAGTGGCTTACTGGCTCAAAACCAGTTGGCGTCTAAATGACGACTACTAAACCATGAATTATTTATGAGAGCTAAAAAATATGCTAAATCAAAGAGTGTTTCAATAAATGAAAGAAGAATGAAGCAATGACTTAGTATATTAATAACTGGACATGTGAACCGACATGTCCTTTTTAATTATAAGTAATAGCAATTAAGAAAAAGATTTTTTCCAGTTTTTCCACATTATAAAAACAGGACTCGCCTGTTTTTTATTATCAGATTTTAATTCTCTTTTCGGGAGCTAAATACATTTCATCGCCTGGTTGGATGTTGTAGTGTTCTTGGAAGTCTGCTGAGTTCATTAAATGAACATTAGCTCTCTCTTTGGCTGGAGCATGAACGTCTGTCATTAATAACTGTTTAGCAGTTTCTAAACGATATTTTGCTTTTCAGATTCTTGCTCAGTTTTCGAAGAACAATTCTTTGTTGAAGTCATCCTCAGTTTGGGCAGCTGCATAAGCACATGCGAATCCACCCATATCAGCGATATTTTCAGAAACTGTAAGTTGACCATTTACAGGTCCAGCGGGTGTGATTCTAGTATTGAAAAGTTCAATAACATCTTTCGTTTTTTCTTGGAATCTTTTAAGAGTTTCAGGACCTCATCAATTATTTAAACTTCCGTTTTCATCAAACTGTGATCCATTGTTATCAAAAGCGTGTGAAATTTCGTGAGCGATTACAGCACCTATTCCACCGTAGTTTTCTGATGAGTTAGCATTGAAATCAAAGTATGGCTTCATTAAAATTCCAGCAGGAAAAACAATGTGATTTTTGAATGGATGGAAATAAGCGTTAACTACTGCTGCTCCCATTTCTCATAGTTTATCATCTGTTTCTTTTAGATATTGTTTTCTTCTGTAATCAAATACTACTTTTCCGATTTCGATATCATTGGCAATAAAACTTCCTTGTGCATCCACTTTAATTTCGTAGTAGTAAGGAGCTATTCTTTCAGGATAACCAACCATAACACCTAGTTTGTTTAGTTTTCTGATTGCCATTTTTTTAGTTTCTTCTTCAAGTCAATCATTGCTTTCCAGTCTTTGTTTATAGATAGCAATCATTTTTTCAATCATTTTTTCAAGCTTTTCTTTAGCCTCTTTTCCAAAGTAGTTTTCACCATATCATAAACCTACTGCATGTGAAAAGAATTTTGAAGCAACGTCATAGGCATAATCTTCAAGAGATCTAATAACAGGTATTCCTGATATTTGCTTTGTATAAGCAAACACTCTTTCACGTAAAGCTTCTGAAACCATTGATGCATATAGAACTAGGTTTCTTGTAATTAAATAATCTTTGTAAATTAAAAAGTTTTGATGGCTAAAGATTTCATCAAATTTAGCGAAGAATTTTGGATTATCAATAACAATGCCTTCAATATCTCTTTCAACAAATTCTTGCCCCATTTTTACAAGATCATATTTTTGCGAAAGTGCCTGTGAAGCAGCTAAATCTAAAGGATTATACAAAGCAGTATAGTTAGCTTTTTCTACTGATGTTAAAACGTTTGATTTAATAATTTGGTCAAAATCAAGTGTGTTTTGAGCCATTGATTTTGCTTTTTCTTGATCGATACCATATGATACTAAAACATCTTGCGCTAGTTTATTTCATTCGTTTAACAAGTTTTGAGCTTCTGGTTTTGAGTAGTATTCTACAGAAGGTAGAATTGTTCTTAGTTCAGAAAGTCAAAGCACTTTTTTCTTATTATCAACAAAATCTTCCTGTACTTCAAATTGAAATGGTAAGCTTGATAAATAACTTGCATATTTAACGTGATTTTTGGCAATATCTGCAAAACTGGTTAGATCAAAAAGTTCGTCAAAATATTTTTTAGCAGGCTCTCAAGTTTCCTTTGCCCTTTTATCACCATCTAAAATTAATTTATACAAATTAACATATTCATGAATTAGTTTCATTTCAGGTAATGTTTTTTTGCCTTGTGCTCATTCTTTAGTTGTTGTTTTTAATAAATCTTCTAAGTGCAAATCTAGTTCTGCAAAAGAAGAAATAGATGAACGGTCAGCAGGAATTTCTGTTTGTTCTAACCATTCTTTGTTTACATATTCGTAAAAGTCTTTTTTAAGTAAACTCATTATTCCTCCATTTATAGTTATTAAATTATATAAGCAAATAAATAAAAAAAAGAAAAAACAGGCAAATGCCTGTTTAATGATCGTTTTTAACGAAATGGTACGCCCTAGAGGATTCGAACCTCTGACCCAATGGTTAAAAGCCATTTGCTCTACCTGCTGAGCTAAGGGCGCAGATATTGGTGCCCAGAACTGGACTTGAACCAGCACGATATTACTACCGAGGGATTTTAAGTCCCTTGCGTCTACCTATTCCGCCATCTGGGCTTGTAATGCGTTAATTATTATAACGCATTTAAGAAAAATTTTCGATAAAAAAATGAAATAAAAACTTTTAATCTTAGTGTGCGACACTAACCACAAATGTCGCATAGTTATTTTAGCATGAAAAAAGATAACGACAAAGATTTTTTTGAATTTTTTTGAAAAAGTTTAAAAACTCTTAATTTGTTATAATAAATCAAATTATATATAAGGAGGTTTTATGGAAAACCAATTTAACTATTCACCTGTTTCTAATAAAAGTAGATTAGCCCTAGTTTTATTATCATGATTCTTAGGAGCTTTTGGGGTTGATAGAATATACGCTGGATCAATCGTATTAGGAATTTTAAAATTAATCTTCGGATGATTTACATTTGGTATTTGATGATTAGTAGATTTCATTTTAGCAGTTGCTGGAAAAATGAAAGATTCAGACGGAAACTACATTTCACAATGATAGTAATTTAAAAATAGACAGAAATGTCTATTTTTTTATACGCATTCCATAAATGTGGAAATTTTACATCTTTTGTAATACTGATGATTTCGTTTAAGAATTTCAAACAATCAAAAACATGTCTATATTTAAGGCAAATAATTTGTTGAGTAAAAAATTTTAATATTTATTAAGTTCCTATTAAAAAAATAATCATTGAAAATACTATCACGGTATTACAATTAAAATACTGACTTTAGAGTAAAGGCAGAATATATATATATATATATATATATGACCACATAAAAAGAAAAATTTAGAAATAGGAGTTTTATGAAAAAATGAAAGAATAAATCATTTTTAATTTCTGCAGGAGGAGTTCTTTTATTATCAACGCCTCTTTTTGTCTCAAGTAATTCGCAAGATTCAGGATCAACATCTGGAATGGACTTTGAAAGCTATGAGGGAGAAGTACAAAGATCTGTTCAGGAGACCGATGTAGAAAGAGAATTGTTTGAAACAGCAAACTATCAGGAAGCAAACAACTATGTTCCACATTTTATTTCAATATCAGAATATTCAGTTGCTTCTAGACAACATCCAGATCACAGATCTAAATTTTTAATTGATTCTCAAAACCCAACAAATAATTACTTATTAAATGTTAATAGACAGGCAAAAATTGAAAAAATTGACGCAAGTAATGTTCAAAGATTAGATAGCACAATAAAGGAGTTGTTTGCGAATAAAAATGGAGAATACACATTATGAAGGGCAACATTTAATCAAGGGGTGCTTCATACTGGATACTCAACAAAGAACGATCCTAACTCAAATGCTTATTTTATATATATGTCAGATGACATGAGAATGGTTCCAGGTTCAATTTTTTTCAGAACAATAAGACATGATTTCGGTAAGACTGAGGGTAGGACTTTCCCATACTATAATGATTTAGAGTTCCAAAGTGAAAAAACTACTGGGCCTGGTTCAACATGAGAGTACAAAAAAGCAATTAACATAATAGATGAATATGGAAATTTAGAAGAGCAAAGTACTAACGCAACTGGTGCTTTAGGTATTTTAAAATATGACTACAAATCAGCAAGAAACACATATAACACAAACCCTGATAAAACACTTTATGTAAATAATGACAATAATACAGATAAACTCAATGCACTTAAACAAATACATAGTGAATTAAATGACAAAGCACACTTATGAAATGAAGGACCTAAAACGCAAGAACATTTTACAGATTTAATGGAATCGCTTACATTCTTAAATGAACCTAAATTTAATAATGCTGAACTTAATGGTCCTGGTGGAGTTAAAAGTTTTTCACAAGCCTCAGTAGGATCTTATTTAAGGCTTTACCCAAAAAGTGGTTTACCTAAGAGTTCTGGAGGGATAACAGATTTAAATAATCAAAAAGTAGAAGTATTTTTCATGACTAAATTAAACAATTACTCTCCTTTCATGAATAATGTTTCAAGATCTGGAAATGGAGTCAGATTCAATAAGAAATCATATATTGGGGCTTCTGCTATAATTACTCCCAATCGGCCTGGTAATGGGGATAAAAAGGATGTAACAAAAAGTCATGTTTTAGCTTTTGATAAACAAGACAGAACTTCGTTCGAGGTCAAGATAACAAACAAAGCAGTTATACCTACTAGGGGATTGGTGACAAAAGCAACATTAGACGCAGATAGCATTAATTCTGATTTTAAGCTTTTTTATAAAAGTGAAGATGGATCTCAAGATCAAACCGAACGTGAAATCGGTGTGGTTGAAAATGTTAGAAAAAGTGGTGTTACTCGAAGTGGAATTTGAGTAAATAAATTACTTTTTTCAAACACTGAAAACAACTACGATATTTTAAAAAGAGTCAATAAATACTTTCTAAAAGCCAAGGTTAAAAACGCTGATGAAAATGTAGTTTGAGTACCTAAAATTAAAACAAGAAGTATCAATCAGTTTACAAAGGAAATTGTTGTTGATATTGACTGAACACCAGAATTAACAAGAAAAGGTATATTTAATCTTGTGGTTAAACCAGAGATTGATAAAGTAAGGCAAAACTTGATAACCCAACAACAAACTAATGGAAATTTATTTAATCGTTCTGTAAACGCCTTGTACAAAGAAGTTTTCGACGTTATGGAAAAAGCTGCAAAAGTAAGAATTTTAGAAAAATCTGATGCAGATCAATTAACCAAAGACAACGTTGAAAACTGATTAAATCAATCAGTAAAAATTGTAAATTACAGATGAACAAAAGAATCTGCAGAAAACTTAACAAAAATTTATTCACTTTTAGACGAGTCTAAGGCTGATGTTGAAAAAATGGATTCTGTGAATCAACTTTTAACTCAAAAAGAGTCTGAGTTTAATGAAATTAAACAGAAGAGCTCGCAATCAAGTTATGATAAAAGTCTTTTAGCACAAAAAATAGTTCAACTTCATAATTTTTATAACCAAAATATAACCGAAGATAAACTGGATTCTTTTGACAAAATTGATGGATTCAAACAAAAAAATGACGAAATAGATACTTTTATAAATCGAAATACAAGAACTAACCCTGCTGGTAAAATTTACGATGAACCTAAAGGAAAGGCATTTGCAACTTTTTCAGAAAATGTACTTTTTGATAATCAAAAAACAAGCTTAACCACTCCTATTGAAGAAAAAGAATTAAACTTTTCAAGACACTCAATGTCAGATATCAAAAACTATTTCTTTGTCAAAACGAATGATTTACTTTTATCATTTAGAGATAAACTTAATTCTTCGAAATTAACTATAACAAAATTGAATGAGAATTCTAATTTCTTAGACTCTCAAGCAAAAACGCTTGTAACTGAAATGATTGCTAAAATTAAAAATTCAAACAAGTTAACCAACACTTTGAAAACTTCTCTATTTGGTCAATTATTGTCTTCTCAATCTTCAAACTTCAATAACGGAGAACCAGTATCAGAAGAATCTGTAGATTGAATTCAAATTTTGGAAAACTATCAAAGTGTTTCTCAAAAATTAAGGGATTATGAACAAAAGACTGATTTAGCTAGACAGGCAATTCAAAAGTATATTGACATTAGACCTAAAAATAAATACAAGTACTCTACTGATGCTCCAAAAAACGCTTTGGACAAAAAAGTTAATGATCTAGCTAAAAAACTAGAATCTTATGAAAATACCACAACTGGTTTTCAAGGTGATGGATTCCAATCGGACTCAGCTTTTGATACTGAACATGTTAAGGTTTTGGACGCTAACATCTTAGATGACTTCTCTAATATAGTGTCTGAAGTTAATTCGTTAATTCAGGCACTTGATGGTGATAGATTGGACAAAGAAACAACTAGGCAAGATATTAACTCTTCACGTTTAGGTCAAGAGAAAAAGCATGAATTGGAAGTGCTTCTAGATTCTAAAAATACACAACATGAAGTTGATGCAATCAGACACATAGATCTCCCCCTTGCTATATTTGAAGCTGATAAAACTACCAAAAAATATAGATTAGCTTCAGATGAAAAAAGAACTGCTTTCGATAATAAATTCCAAGAATTAAAAACGAAAGCAGATCAAGCTAAAACGGGAAATAACTTTGAAGAAGTAAAAAGATTAAAAAACGAACTTGACAACTTATATAACGCTCTTGATGGTGATCAAAACTATCAAAGAGTAATTGACAAAGTTAAAGGTCAATCTCTTCCAGGTAGTCTTAATTCAGTAAACAACCCAGAAACACAAACGCCTTATCAGGCAGATTCTCAGACATTTAGCTCTGAAAATCAAACAAAGTTAGAAGAGTATCTAAATGGATCTTCTTTAGATAGTGCTTCATTCAAAAACTTAGAGAGTAAGCTAGATGAATATATTAAAAATCATTTAGATAAAAAAGCTGCTTCAGTCAAAATAAATTCTGCCAAAAACACTGACTTGTATAACTTTGAAAAAAGCGAAGCAAATAAAAACTCTTATGACGCTGCTTTAACGGAATTTAGTAATTTGCAAAAATCACAACCTGCTGTTACCGATTTATCTTCTTTAGAAAGTCTGAATAATAAATTAAGCGAAAAATTCAATGCTCTCAAATCTGCTCACGATTCATTAGATGGAAACAGAAACAAACTAGTGCAGTATCTAAATTCAATGGAAACTCTTTCAGAGCAAGAAAAAGCAGACTTTAAAACGCAAAATATTGATAATTTAGAAAAACTAATTAATGTTTCTAAGAGTCAAGAAGTTGTTTCTAAAATAAAAGAAAAAGTAAAAGAACACTTTAATTCAACAATCGAATCTAAGCAAAATCTTAGTCAAGGTTCAAAAACAAAACTTAAAGCGTTATTGGAAAACAACTCAATAACAGAAGTTTTTGACAATGGTGCAACTAAAAACGATTCTGTAGTCTCGTTGACTCTTAAAAAAGCTGATGCTATTGTCGAAATTGAATCAATGCAAGATTTAACAAGTTATCAAAAAGAAAAGTTTATAAAAGAATTGTTGGATAAAAATGATAATAATTTTGAAAGCATAAAACAAAACGCAAAAGCTTTAAATGATAAAAATAAAGCTCTTAAAGAATTAATAGCAAATCAAGACAAATCATCCAATAAATACAAATTAGCTTCATCTACAAATTCATATGACACTCTTTTACAGTTTTTAAATGATTACATAAATAATACGAATGATCAGTCGAAAGATTTAGATCTTACAGCGTTAAATTCTAAATACGATCAACTTTCTCAAAAGTGAAACGAGTTAGACGGAGAAACTAACCTTGCTACTGCAAAAGAAAATATTAAAGCTTTAAAAGAAGCTAAAAAGCTAACAGAAAATCAAAATAACAGCTTGAACTCTCAACTAGATTCAGCTATATCAAAAGATAACTTAGACTCTATTGTCAAAAATGCAACTGATTTTGGAAATGCTTATCATGATCTGAAATCTAAAGTTGCAAAAGCAAAAGAACTCAAAGAAACTCTTTTATATAAAGGGGAAACGCAGGATATAATGCAACAATTAGATTCAGAGTTATCTTCAGCTGAAGAACTCTTAGTTGAATTAGAAAAAGTAGACTCAGTATCATCCACAAATATAACAGCTAAAAAAGATTTAGCAACTACCAAGGCTTCAAGTTTACAGACAAAAATCGATGCCTTAAATGGAATTTATAAAAATGCTCAAAATAAACTTTCTAACAAATTTGAGTTTATACAAGATAATGAAAAAACAAGATTACTTAGTTTAGTGAATCAAAAAGCCAAAACAATTAGTCAACAAGATCATGATTCATATCTAAATCAAGCATTTACGTCTTCTCAAAACAACGTTAAGGCTATGATAAATGAAACGAATAATCCTATTTCAGAGCCTGAAAAGCGCCGTTTGGTTGCATTAGTAAATTCGGCTACAAAAGTAAATTTAAATCCTGAAGAATCAGGAAATGTAGACGAGCAACTAAAATCAGTAGTCACAGATCTTAATGAAACTAAAGCAAAATTCAAAGAAGTAAAAGACCTAATCAATAAACCCGATTCACCTTTAAATAATGCTCAAAAAAGAACGTTACTTAGTGACTTGAATCAAACGGAAAAATCTAATGTTGCAGACAAAAAATTGCAGACTCAAGAATTAATAAATTCAATGCAATCTCTGAAGGATTATGTTGAAAAACTTAAGACTGAGAGTCTTGTTGATCCAAAAAATAATCAAGATTTCGCTGATGCAATACCAAGTAAAAAGTCTGAGTATGATGCTGCTCTAGAACAAGCTCTAGAAGTGCTAAACTTAGAAAATGGTTCTTCTAAAAATAAAACAGAAGTTGATGCTCTAAAGCAAAGATTAGAACAAGCGAGAGAAAGTTTAGACGGAAATGAAAGACTAACTAAAGCCAAACAAGAAGCAAAAACTGATATAGAGGCATATCCAGAAAACTTTAAACGTAAGTTTGCCGATGAATCAAACAAAATGATTAATAATGCAACTAACTTAGTTGAAACACAAGCTAATAAGCAAAAAATAGACAATGTCAAAGATAAGTTTCTGAGCCTTTCTGAAACGGTTGCTAACGACTCGACATTAAAAAGCCAGCTTCAATATACAGGGGCTGATCAAAGTGATAAAGATGCTTATGAAGCAGAATTAAACAAAGCTAAAACTCTTTTATCGTCAAATCTAACACTGGATTCGTTAACCAATTTAACAGATCAAGTAAGCACTCTGAATGAAAAGATCAATGCATTAAATGGTGAGCAAAAAATCAAAGAGAAAAGAACGCAAGCACTTGCAGAACTTGAAAAATTAAACAATTTAAATAACAATCAAAAATCATCCATAACAAATCAAATCACAAACACTATCCAAAATTCAGACATCAACGATTTAATATCCAATGCAAAAGAACTAGATGCAAAAATGAAACTTTTAAATAATGAAGTTAATAAGTATGAAAAAAGTACTAACCCAATTCAAGATAAAGTGGATTATACAAATTCAAGTTCAGATCATGCAACTGAGTATGATAATGCCTATAAAAAAGGTTTATCAGTCTCAAATCAAGAAAACGGAATAGCTGAATTATCACCTCAAAAAGTTTCTGAATTAACAGAAGCTCTTAAAGACGCAGAGTCTGCTCTCGATGGAGAAGAACGGCTTGCAAAATCAAAACAAAATGCTCTTTTAGAAATAGAAGATATGAAAAATCTTACAAAAACTCAAAAAGATAAACTAAAAGCAAGTATAAATTTAGAGTCAACTAATTCTAATGCTAAAGTTGAAAATATAATGGTTAACGCAAGAGAGTTAGATCGTTTAATGAAAGATTTAAACGATATTCTTTTACAGACAAATCAAATTGCACTATCTCAAAATCCAGATTATCAAAATGCTGCACCAGAAGACAAAGAAAATATCAAAACTAAAAACGATTTTGCGAATGAGCTTATAAACAGTGTAGATTCATCAGATTCAATCAGCCCAAAAGCAGTAGAAACAGCAAGGGTTGAGCTAGAAGAAGCTCTAACCAAGCTAAACGGAAGGCAAAGAACTCAAGAAGCTCAAAAAGAGTTTAAAAATTCGTTAGAGAATTTAAGACATGTAACTCCTAAACAAAAAGAAGCTCTTCAGGCAGAACTAGATAAAGCTGAAACGCCAGAAAAAATTGCAAGTTTAACAACCAAAGCTAAAGAACTTGATGATTTAATGGAAAATGTAAATCAGACAGTGATAGATTCAGAAAAAGTTAAAAAGACAACTGATTATAAAAATGCAGATCTAGCTCTAAGGCACAATCTTTTAATTCAAGATCAAAATCTAGACAAAATTCTTAACTCAGATGATTTATTAAATGTCGAAGAAATCCAAAAAACTAATGAAGCTTTAAGAAAAGCAATTAACAGTTTAGATGGTGATGAAAGACTGAAATACGAAAAATCACGTGCTAAAAAATCTATTTCTAGTGCGCAGAACTTAAACGATAATCAGAAACTCAAATTGATTGAAAAAGTAGAAAATGCTAACTCAAACAAGGAACTGGACCAATTAATAGAATTAGTTAATGAACTAGATCAAAAAATGAAAGCTGTTAAAGATAGTTTTGAGTCTAAAAAAGATCAAAACCTTTCAAAAGATCAAATTCAAAATTATCAAGATGCGTCATCTGATAAAAAAGAGATGTATGGTGCCGTACAGAATCAAGTTTCAGAATTAATAAATAACGATCCAAATATCGATCTGAATTCAATAAAAAATCTTTTAGATGACTATCAAAATGCTTTTGAGTCCCTTGATGGTTTACAAAGAAGACAAGTACTGCTAGATCAACTGCAAAAAGAAGTTAATGGATCGCAAGAAGTGCTTAATACTCAAGACTTTGCAAACAGTTCCTTAAAAGATCAAGATAAATACAAAAAAGCTGTTAATGATATCAAAACAATCTTAAATAATTCTTCTGATTTAGTGATTGAAGACCTTCAAAATGCATTAGATAAAGTACAAAATGCTAAAAAAATAGTTCAACCATCATTAGAAGATGCACTAGAAATTCTTAATGAATTGACTAACATAAGCGATAGCGATAAAAAAGCATTAACTAAAGAACTTCAAGAAAATGCTCAAAATCACAACTTAATTTATACAATAAACAAAGCCACGGAATTAGATAATAAAGTGCAAGAGTTTCTTGATTTAGTAGATTCTCTTGACAATTTAGGATCGAAAGAAAAAGCAGTAATCAAAGCATTATTGAAATCTACTCCTAGTTTAAACGAAGGAACTGTCGATACAACGAAGTTAAGTAACATACTCGAAAATGCCAAAGATCTTAATGATAAGGTTTCTAATTTTGAAAATGAACTTAAAAAATACATTTCAGGAAATCAAAAAAATATTTCGAATGTGAAAAGTGCATTTGATGAAATCAAGAAAAACACTTTAGCAGCTGTAGACCAGTATCAAAAGGTTGTTGATTACCTTGAATATCTTAAAAAGTCTCAAGATCTTTTAAAAGATTTACAGGATTCGGATTCAAGTTCAAAAGACTATTCAAAACTTGTAAATGATATTAAAAAACACGTAAGCAATCAACCCGAAAATGCTGATTTATCTTTAAATGTTGAGTTAAACAGAATTGCAAATAATGCTGTAGAACAGTCTCAAAATACAAATGCAATTTTAAATGCTTGAATTGAATTAGTTCACTCAATCCAAATTAAAGATAAAACAAAGTATGATCAATCTCTGAATGTTTTAATCGAAAAAGTCTCTGATAAAGAAGTGTTAGTTAAGATTAAAGAACTAAACTTAATTGAAATATTAAGTAATAAAGAAAACACAAAAGATAAGATTAAAAATTTAACAAACATAGTTCAAGATCCAAAAACAAATGAATTATTGAAATCTACACTAAAGAACTTATTTCCAGGTGTACTTCCTGAAGGCCCTATTTGACCACATATTTTAGTAGCTTCAATTTCAGCCTTCTTTGTTGCTATTGGACTATGAATAAGACATAAGAGTAAACAAATATAAACAATAAGCACAAATCTAATTTGTGTTTTTTGTTTGACTTTTTTACCTATATAGCAGGAGTTTTGGTCTATAATTGTTTCATGAATCTACAAGAGCTATTTACAATGCAATTAGAGCTAGATAATGCAATCGGACAAAAAGCAAAAGCAAAAGATCCAAGTTGAAATGCTGATGAAATGCTAAAACAGGGAAGCATTGCGATATTAGTTGAGCTTGCTGAATTTGCAAATGAAATTCAGACCTTTAAATACTGAAAGCAAAATAAAACAGTGAACAAAGATTTAGTTCTTGAAGAATATGCTGACATATTACACTTCTTAATTTCTTATTCAAACCACTTTAAATCAGAGAGTGAAATCAAGATTTTATATAAAACAAGAGACGTTAATCAACATATTTTGGACTGTTTTTCAATCGCTTCGAAATGATCCAAGAATCCTAATAAAAGGGTTCTAAAAAAACTATTTGGTTACATTTTAGGATTCATTACTATTTTGAATATGTCGGAACAAGAAGTCGTGGCAGCTTACAAAGCAAAAAACCGTAAAAATCATGAACGTTTAAAAAATAATTATTAATCTTATATAATTATTATATGCCCATGTGGTGGAATGGTAGACGCTGCGGACTCAAAATCCGTTGGAGAAATCCGTGCAGGTTCAAGTCCTGTCATGGGCACCATCGAACTAGAGCCTATAAGGGCTTTTTTTATTTAAAAAAAGACCAAATATTGGTCTTTTTATCTATAAATTGGGATCTTCTTCGTCTTCAGCATGTTCAACTGCAGTATGCATATTGCTGATTTGTTCGATCCGTTTTTTGACAGAGTAATACAGCTCAAGTATTTCCTCATCGTTTTCTTGCTTAGTTTTATTGTAATCAAAAATATATGAAGTTTGCAACTGTTGGAATAAAGCGTCGTCACGAACTTCTCTTGGTATTACATTTTTCATACCTAAAGAACTGTTGAAAACATATAACATAACCTCAAATGCAATGTCTTCTAACATTGCCTCAAAAAACTTAGTACCTTCATCTGTATAAACTTGGTATGGATTTTTTTGTGCATATTGAACTAAGTTAATATTTGAACGAAGTTTATCCATAGTGTTAATATGACTTTGTCATTTATCATCTAGAACACTTAAAACAATTCTTCGTAATTCTGATTCCACTGATGATTCATCAAGGTTGTCAATTGCATTTTCTTTTCATTGTTCATAAATATGAATTAACTTATCTGAAATATAAGCTGATATATCTTCTTGGTGAATTTTTTTGATTTCTTCTAAGTTAAATTCGTATTTTGTGATGCTTCCTACTTTTTCATTCAAAAACTTAACAAAAGCTTCATAGTCAAAATTTCCACCGTGCAAATGATAAGATTCATGCGAAACAATCGAGTTTACAGAGTATTTAATCATTCTTTCAACAATAAAAGAAGGATCTTCGGCTAGTAAAATCAAATCACGTTGTGAATAAATTAAATCACGTTGTTGCCTGATGACATCATCGTAATTTAAGACACTTTTTCTTGAGTCGTAGTTAAATCCTTCAATTTTCTTTTGTGCCTGATTGAATGCGAAATTTAACTGTTTTGAAGTGATTTCTTTACCTTTTGAATCAGCATAAGCAGCCTTAAAGTTTTCGTGGTTACTAAATCTTTGCATCAAGGGATCATCTAAAGAAATATAAAACTTACTTGTACCAACATCTCCTTGACGACCTGAACGACCTTTAAGTTGGTTATCAATCCTTCTTGATTCTGATTTATCTGTTCCTAAAACATATAACCCACCAAGAGCTAATGCTTCTTTGCTTAATTTAATGTCTGTACCACGTCCAGCCATGTTGGTCGCTATTGTTACTGAACCTAGTTCTCCAGCTCTTGAAATAATGTCAGCTTCTGCTTGGTTTTGCTTAGCATTTAAAACTAAGTGTGGGACACCTTTTTTTGCCAATCTTTCGTGCAAAATTTCTGAATCTTCAATTTGAGCAGTACCGACCAAAATTGGTTGTTTTGTAGCATGTATTTCGATAATTTTATCCACTACAGCATTTCATTTATCGTTTGCACTTGCAAAAATTGCGTCTGCCTCATCTACACGAGCAATTGGTAAATTCGTTGGAACAACATTAACACGCATATTGTAGATATCGATAAACTCTTGCTCCTCTGTTTTACCTGTCCCAGTCATTCCACATAGCTTTTTAAACATTCTAAAGAAGTTTTGGTATGTGATTGTTGCAAGTGTCTTAGTTTCAGGTTCAATTTCAACCATTTCTTTTGCTTGAAGAGCTTGTTGTAGACCTTCGGAGTAACTACGACCGTCCATAATTCTTCCTGTAAAGGTATCAACTAACTCAATTTTCCCTTCACGAACAATGTACTCAACGTTATTTTTCATAACTTTATGAGCTCTTAAAGCGTTTGAAATTCTATGTACCATTTCACTATTTGAAATGTCATACAGATTTTCGAATTTGTAAAAATTATTTGCTTTTTTAATTCCTGAGTGTGTTAAACTAATCGCTTTAGATTCGTCATCAATAACATAATCATCTGAAGTTAAAATTCTGACGAATTGATCTGCTGCATAGTACAATTGCGTATTTTCGCCTTCACCACCAGAGATGATTAAAGGCGTTTTCGCTTCATCGATTAAAATCGAATCCACCTCATCAATTAAACAGAAATTAAGTCCTCTTTGAACTTTTTCTTCCATTGATCCAACCATGTTATCACGAAGGTAATCAAACCCCATTTCGGCATGAACTGAGTAAGTAATATCAGCAGCATAAGCAGCTCTTTTTTCGATTGGATGCATTTGAGCTTTGTTTAAACCTACAGTTAAACCTAAGAAATTAAAAACTTGCCCCATTTCGTTCGCATCACGTTCTGAAAGGTATTCGTTAACTGTTGAAACAATTGCCCCCTTACCTTCAAGCGCGTTAAGATAAACAGGGGCAATTGATGTAATAGTTTTGCCTTCTCCTGTTTTCATTTCGGCAACAGAACCTAAATCTAGTAAGATTCCGCCCAACATTTGCACGTCATATGGTCTTTTACCTAAGATTCTTTTTGTTGCCTCACGTGAAACTGCAAAAGCTTCAACGCGAATATCTGCTAAAGTTTCACCGTTTTGTAGTCTTTGTTTGAATTCAAGAGTTTTAGCTTTAAGTTCATCATCACTAAGAGGTGTAATTTGGCTTTCTAGATCATTAATTTTAGTTAATGTTCGATAAGCTAATTTCATTTCATTTGAAGAGAATAAGTTGTTTAAAAATTTCATAATTAAAAATATTATAATATGTTTTTAAATATATTAAAATTATATAAAACCCACATTTACAAGCGTTTTTGCTGTTTTTTGAAGCTTCATTTTTTGTGCTTTTAGCAAAACGGCTTTCTTGTTATTTGTGTTATAATTTTTTAGCAATTTATAAACCGAGATAAATTTGCTCACATTTTTAGAATTAACGAAAAAAGGAGAATGCAATGAGACAAACAACAATTGTTACAAAATTAACAGCAGATAAAAAATGATACATCGTTGATGCCGAAGGTCAAGTTTTAGGACGTTTAGCTGCACAAGTTGCAACAGTGTTAAGAGGTAAAAACAAGCCTACATTTACACCTAATGCAGACATGGGAGATAACGTTATTGTTATCAATGCAGAAAAAGTTGTTCTTACAGCTAAAAAAGAAACTGATAAAGTTTACTACTCACACTCGGGATACTCAGGTGGTCTAAAAAGCATCACAGCAGCAAAATTAAGAGCTAAAAAACCTACAGCACTAGTAGAAAAAGCAATTTACGGAATGTTACCTCACACAAAATTAGGAAACAAACAAAGACGTAACCTATTTGTTTACGCAGGAACAGATCACAAACACGAAGCACAACAACCAGAAAGATTAGAGGTTAAATAATTATGGCTAAAGTTGAAATGGGATACCGTGGACTAGGAAGAAGAAAATCTTCAGTTGCACGTGTTATTATTAAACCAGGTACAGGTAAATTTGTTATCAACAAGCGTGATGCAAGAGAATACCTTACATCAGACATTTATTTAAAAGATGCTAATCAACCATTCGTGTTAACAGAAACAATGGGTCAATTTGACACAAGTGTTAATGTTGTTGGTGGAGGACTAAGTGGACAAGCTGGTGCTATCCGTTTAGGAATCGCTAGAGCTTTACTAGAAGCAAGTGCTGACTACCGTGCTAAATTAAAACCTGCAGGAATGCTTACAAGAGATGCTCGTGCTAAAGAACGTAAAAAACCAGGTTTACGTGCTGCACGTCGTGCAAGACAATTCTCAAAACGTTAATTTTATTTAAAAATAATTTTCCTACTTATAATCTTTATGATATAATAAGTAGGCAATTGCGAGCGTAGCTCAGCTGGTTAGAGCACACGACTGATAATCGTGAGGTCGATGGTTCGAGTCCATTCGTTCGCACCATTTCAGAAATGACCAAAATACAGACGAAAGTCTGTATTTTTTTATATCTGCAAAAAAACTGGAACAAGTGTAATACGATTAATAAAAGTTTTATAATAAAAATGTTATGAAAAAGAGAAAAATAAATTGATTGTTATGAGCATCGCCAACAGTTATTGCGTTGCCAATGATTTCAATTGCTTGTTCAAGCAATGAAACGCCTAAAAAAGAAACTAAACCAGAAACACCAAAAGTTGAGGAAACTACAAAACCAGCTAAACCTGCAGAAACACCTGCAACACCTACAAATGAGGCTCCTGCACAACCGACAACCCCTGCAGAAACACCTGCAGCAGAAAATTCATTAAGCCAAGCAGAAGTTGAAGCTCTAAAAATGCCTTTTACGGAAACTAACTATGAAGGGCTTTTAAAATCTGCAAACGCATCTATCGAAAGAGGATTTAATGATGCAAGAATATATGTAAGCGACAATGATCCTAGATTACTTACATTTGAAAAAGATTCAGTAGCAAAATTGAAACCAGAATTAGATCTTTCTAAAGTAGAATTTAGACAAAGTAGTAGAGGTGGATCTTACTTAACAATTACTTTTGAAAAACTAAATCAAAACATTTTAACACTCCACCTTACATACAACGGTAAAGAATATACACAAGAAGTGCAAGGTTCAGCGACAACTACTACACCAGCTGAAACTCCAGCAACTACACCAACAGTATCAAACGAAGTAATGTCAAGAGATTTATTGACAAACATTGTTTGAGAAAAAGCCCTTAGTTCAGCTAATTCATCAAAAGAAAAAGGTTTCCCTGATGGAAGATTATTCATCGGTGAAAACGGTGTAACTTTCAACAACGAAAAAGTTGCAGACTATGTTGATGGAACTGATGTTACAAAAATTAAAGAATCAGGTACAACAAAAAAAGGTGATAAATTCTTAAAGCTTACTTTTGATAGATTAGATTCAGAACAAATTTTAAGCGTACACTACATTTACGATGGTCAAAAATATGTTCAACACTTTAATGCACAAGGTACAGTAGCATCTCCTACTGAAACGCCAGCACAACCTTCAGCTCCAACTGAAACAACACCTGCTGATCAACCTGCAGACCCTGCAGAAGAAACAACTTCTGAAGAAATGACATTAACAGAAGCCGAAGTTGAAGCTTTAAAAACGCCTTTTGTTGAAACAAATTACAAAAATATTACTATACCTGCAGAACAATCTTTAACAAGAAACTTTAGTGACACAAGATTGTTCCAAAACAAAGAAAACAAAAGAGTGTTTGACTACAAAAAAGCAGTCGGAGCCGTTTTATCAGATGCTTTAGATCCTGAACAAATTACAATGAAAGCTAATAGCTCAGGAAACAAATACATCGAAGTTGATATTACAAAATACAAATCAGAAAACCTATTTACAATTAACTTAATTTACAAAGGTAAAGAATATAAACAAGTCGTATCTCTTCCAACTACAGCTAAATCTAATGATTTAATTGCCAAAGCCAAGCAACTCTTAGAAGATGAAGACAGTAAAGAATACAAAGCAAGAACATCAGTTGAAAGCAAGGTTGAAGCTCTACAAGCAGATGTTGAAAACGAAGAAAAATACAATGCACTTGCAACTTCAACAAACACTTTAGAAAACTTTGTAGCAAAAATTAAATTACAAAAACTTTACGGATATGAAATTAAAAAAGAACTCCCTTTAGCAGAAGATCAATTAGAAAAAGTTAAAACTGACACTGAAAGAGCCGAATTAAAATCTGCTCTTGAAAAAGCTATTGAAGCTGCAAAACCAGTTGAAGAGAAAAAACATGAAATGGAAGTTGCAGAACTAGAAAAGATTCTAGAAAATCTAAAATCAACTAAAGAAGCTGTCATTTCAAGCCTTTTAGTTTTAACTGAAGCAGAAAAAGCAGTTTTAGGTGAAACTGTGACAGCGTTTGTTAACCTAGATAAAGCTAAGTTGAAAGCTAAAGCAGAAAATTCAATTAAAAAATTCACAACTTTAAGAACATACCAAGATAAAAACGATTTATCGCAATTTGTAATTTCAAAAGATAAAATGTTCAAATTAAATGAAGCTCTAGATGTTAAATTCCTTGAGCTAGGCGAAAATAAAGGAAGCAAAATTTTTGATATTGATCTATCAAAATTAAAAACAGAAAATAAATTATTATTTAACCTAACATACAAAGGAAAAACGTTTACACAGGAGTTTAGCTTAGAAGATACAGAAGAAGAAAAATCATTAAAAGCTTTACAAGAAGTGCTTAAATCTAAAGAAGTGTTCTCAACTTCAAGTCTTACAAAAGAAGACTCAGATAAATTAAGAAAATTCGCTGAAACTGATTCTTCAAGAAAGTTAAGCCTTGAAGAAAAAGATGAAAAAGTTCTTTTAGTGTTAGGTGATGATAAAGCTAAAGATGACATGACCAATGTTTTATCATTAGAGTTATCTGACAAACTAAAAGAAGTAAAAGTATTCACAGCATCGCTTAAAAAAGAAGGTGAGCACGACAAATATACTCTTAGATCGAGTCAGTCAGGAAATTGAAATTCACTAAAATGAACTTACACAATTTCAGAAGATAAAGCTGTATTTGATTTAATTATTGTAGGTAAGTACGATAAAGAAAAAGACACAGTAAATTACGGTAAAACACCTAAACAAACAGCTACAAAAGTTGAAGTACAACTTACACCAGTTGAAAAAGTAGTAGCTCCAGACGAAAGACAAGAAGATCCAGTTATGTCTGACACAGAGAG
Organism: Mycoplasma sp. Ms02; assembly: GCF_019720735.1. Taxonomy (GTDB): domain Bacteria; phylum Bacillota_I; class Bacilli_A; order Mycoplasmatales; family Metamycoplasmataceae; genus Mycoplasmopsis. The sequence continues at coordinate 733,287 of NZ_CP081302.1, forward strand.
AACAGAAGATCTTCAAGCTGATGAATCAAGAGAAACAGTTGTTGCTGAAGAAGTAAGAAAAGAAAATCACGAAAAAGTATTAGAAATACTAAAAACAAAGGATTTATCTAGAATCTTTAAATTAACAACTCTAACCAGAGATCAATATAACACCCTTGAAGCTCAAAAAAGTAAAAGAATTGACTACAGCAAAGGCAAATACATTATTGGTGGTAAGAAAAAACCAGTAGATTTTCCTGAATTTGACTTCTCTGAAGAGTTACTAGCCCTTGACTTTTTCTCAAGAAATAAAGCAGAAGGAAAAGTTATTGTTGCAGCAGCAGATGGAAATAACAATAGAAACTCTGACAGACTAGCTTACACAGTTGAAGAAAACAAAGTTGTATTAAAAGTCGCTGTTTTATACGGAGAATATGACGGATCATATGAAAATATTTCTGAAGCTGTAACTCTTGAAATCCCAGTAGCAGCTGAATAATACAAAAAACGAGCTATGCTCGTTTTTTTATTCAAGTCCATTACGGTTTTTATACACAATCTTAATTGGACAACCTTTAAAATTAAAAGTTGCTCTTAATTGATTTTCTAAAAACCTTGTATAAGATCAGTGGACAAACTTTTTGTTGTTTACATAGAAGTTAAAAGTAGGTATTTTGTCTAAGGTTTTACGCACAAAGTAAACATTCAATCTTCCTCCATTATATGGTGCAGCAGGTTGAATCATTTGCGTTTCCATAACAAATTTAGAAAGTAATGATGGTTTTAAGTCACGCTCTAGATTTTCTCTTACTTCGTTTAATGTGTCTGTTAGTTTGTTCAATCTTTGGTTATATTTAGCCGAGATAAAGACAAAAGGAACTCATGGTACAAAGTGGAAACGATTACGTAATGACTTTTCGTACTGTGCCATTGTGTTTGTTTCTTTTTCTACCAAGTCTCATTTATTAATAACGATGATAATTGGTTTTTCATGTTCTAATGCATAACCAATAATTCTTGCATCAAAGTGTGAGATTTCAGCAGTTGCATCTATCACAATTAATGATAAATCGGACTCATCAAGCGAACTCATCGCTCTCATTAAAGCATAATGATCAACACTTTCAACAAGTTTTGATTTTCTCATAATTCCAGCTGTGTCAATAACACGGTAAAGTTTATCTCCTAGATAAACATTTTCTTTAACGCTATCTCTCGTTGTACCAGGAATGTCTGAAACGATTGAACGATTTTCTTTTGCTAAATTATTTAAAAGTGAACTTTTTCCAGCGTTAGGACGACCGATAATTGAAAGTTTGAATAAAGATTGATCTTCTTGATCGCTAAAATCAAGATATTCAATACATTTATCTAGAACTTCCCCGATACCTTCACCATGGGCTGCTGAAATTGGATAAATATTGTCAAAACCTAAACGGTATCAAGAGTAATCAAACATTTGATTACCTTCAAGTTTATTAGCTGCAACGATAATTGGTTTACCAGACTTACGCAGAATGTTCATGATAAATAAATCATCATTTGTACTTTCGGCTGTTCCGTCGATTAAGAAAAGAATTACATCAGCTTCGTCAATTGCAATTTTTGCTTGAATCTGAATCTGTTCTTGGAATGGCTTATTTTCGATCTCGATACCACCTGTATCGATAAAGTTCATCTTTTTACCTGTTCACTCAATTGTTTCGTAAAGACGATCACGTGTTACACCAGGTTGATCGTAAACGATTGATACTTTTTTACCAATTAATTTGTTGAAGAAAGTACTTTTACCAACGTTTGGTTTACCAATAATTGCTACTGTATTTTTCATTACGCATTTGCCCTTTCTTCGATTAATTCAATGATAGTTGAAACCACTTCATCAAATGTCATGTTTGTACAATCTACTTCGACTGCGTCTTTAGTTTTATGTAGTGGATCGAACTCACGATTCATGTCTTGTGCATCACGCATCTTTGTTTCGTAAAGTACTTCTTCATAGTTAGTTTTGTATCCTAACTTTTCGTTTTGAGCACAACGTCTTTTTGCCCTTTCCTCAGGGTCTGCTCATAAAAAGATCTTAACTTCGGCATGAGGTAAAAGTTTGAAGGTTGTATCTCTTCCGTCGACAATGTATCCCTTATTTTCTTTTGTCATTGCTTGAACATGTTCAACAACAAAGCTTCTTACTTTTTGGTGTTTAGCAACTTTAGCTGCACCTTGGCTTATCACGTCATCACGAATTTCATTTGATACATTAACACCGTAAAGTCACACACTTTCGTCATCCTTAATTTCCACCATCCCTTTTTCAAGAGTGGCAAACACGGCTAATTCATCTTCAAGGTGAACCTTTTTCATTACGGCGTTAAAGGCAATAGCACGATACAAACTTCCACTGTTTATAGGCGTATAAGACAGTCTCCTTGCTATTTCTTTACTAACAGAACTCTTACCAGCGCCACTGGGTCCATCAATTGCAACATTAACTTTTTTCATGTTATCTCCTACAGCTCTATTTTTTTAATATTCTTGACTACAGCACTCTCTTTTTCGTTTTCCTGCTTTGGAACGCTGCTAGTTTCAAAGTACTTATACAAATGATTTAAATCATCACTTTCAAAAGTATATTCTGAAAGAAAGCTTTGCTCATGCAGTTGCTGCATTATTCTCTTATGTTTATGCTCTAAAGTTCAAAGTTTATGTTCATCATCCTTTAACTTTATAACTTCTGAAAATTGAAAAATTGCGTCAGGGTCAGTGTCGACTCTAACCGCAATTTGATCTGGTACTACACTTTCGTAATCGGGCAAAACTTTTTTTAAGTAAGTTTCTTTTGCCTTAATCTCTTTATTGGTTGATAAATACAAGGACGCTAATCCCTCAAGAGTGATAATTTTTGCATCTTTATCATCCCAATTCATCATAAATATATTTTAATACAAAAAACGACAAAATAAAGCTCAAGAAATGTAAAATAAAAGTATGAATTTTTTTAAAAAAATAACAAACAAACTGTTTAAATCAAAAGACTCACAAGACGAAGAAAAAAAGATCAAATATGAGGCTTCTTTAAAACAAACAGCAAGTTTTGGTCAAAAGATTTTAGAACTTCAAAATAGACATCATAAAATCGACGAGGAATATTTTGAAGAACTTGAAGAAATTTTAATCATGTCTGACATAAATTTTAACGTCGTGGAACAAACAATGGATTTGATCAGATCTGAAGTTAAGGCTAACAAAATTACAGATGTCAATCTAATTAACGAAATTATTTCTGAGTCTATATTTAAGGTATATTTGAATGATACAGTGGTTGATACTTCGCTTGATGTTCAAGAAGGCAGACTAAACGTTTTTATTATGGTCGGTGTTAATGGATCAGGAAAAACAACATCGATTGCTAAATTAGCAGCTAAATATAAAAAAGAAGGTAAAAAAGTTTTAATTGCAGCAGGTGATACCTTCCGTGCAGCTGCAGTTGAGCAACTAACCGTTTGAGCTCAACGAGTTGGAGTTGATATTGTTTCGGGAGATGATAAAACTAAAGACCCAAGTGCAGTTGTCTTTAAAGCCCTTGAAACAGCTAAAAACGGAAATTATGATCTTTTAATCATTGATACTGCTGGTAGGCTACAAAACAAAGTAAATCTTATGAATGAGTTAAACAAAATGGTTTCAATAATTCAAAGATTTGAGCCTTCAGCACCTCACGAATCACTTTTAGTTTTAGATGCTACAACTGGTCAAAATGGATTATCACAAGCAGCAGTTTTTAAAGAGGTCGCAAACCTAACAGGAATTATTTTAACTAAGTTAGATGGAACAAGCAAAGGTGGAATTGTTTTAAGTATTAAAAATGAATTTGATTTAAATGTTAAATATGTTGGTCTAGGTGAAAAAGTTGATGACTTACAAGAGTTTGACTTAGAATTATTCATCTATCAAATGACTAAGGACTTAATCAAAAATGACTAACAAATCAATTGAAAACATCGAAAGATATACATATTTGTTTGATAAATACAAATCATTTTTAACGCAAACACAAATGCAAGTTTTTACGCTTTATTTTTATGAAGATTTATCATACGGTGAAATTGCTGAGATTACTGCAACAACTCGTTCTGCAGCATATGACGCACTTTCTAAAGCGCTAAAAAAGTTAGACAAAATTGCAGTTCAGATGGAAGAGGCGTAAAAATTACGAAAAAAGGCTATTTACAGCCTTTTTTTCTTAAATTTAGTACTTTTTTAAAATGTGGTAAAAATGTGTTAATATTTCCATATTACTTTTAATTTTTTATAATTTAAATGTTATGAAAAAGAGTGTAAAAAAATTATTTCTACTATCATCATCTTTTGCAAGTATTGGAGCTGGCGTAGCCCTAATCTCTTGCTCAAGTAGTTCGAAAGTAGAAACAAAAAAAGAAGAACCAAAAGCGAACATAAAGAGTGAAAATATTGATATACAACCAAATGTTGAGGAAAAAAATACTTCTGATTATGAGTTAACAGACCTAGACAAAGAATATATTGAATTAGTAAAAGAGAATAGGGAGTATATTGATTTTGCTTTAGAAGCGCTTGGAAATAGTAAACAATATTTGATGTTTGATGATTTTCAAGAAGTGTTTGATGTTGTTGTAAAGGTTTGAAAAAATATTTTGGATAACCCAATAAAGTATTTATCAAAACTACCGTCAGAAACAAAGACAGGTCTTATTAACCAATCAAAAGCTTACTTCAAACAATTAAAATTTTTAAATGAACTTGAGAAGAATCCAGAAAAAAAACTAGAAGAATTTCTTTCAGAACAAAATAGTGATGAACCACTATCAGAAAATCCAGAGGTTTCTAATCGGGAAAACGAAGTCCAAAATGATACTTCAAATCAAGAAACTTCGACTCAAACTGAAACATTAAATCCAGAAGAAAATAACGTTAAAATAGAGTCTGAAAATTACAACGAATCAACAACCACAGAAGAAGGCAATGTTCCAACACAACCTAAAACAGAAACACCAGAAGAAAATAATGTTCAAAATGAACCCGAAACAGTACCAAGCGAACCTTCAAATCCAGAATCAAAACCAACAGAACCCGAATCTCAACCAGAAAGAGTCAGTAATGAGAGGGTAACAGAACCTGCGACTTCTGAAGAGGATTCCAATGTTGAAGAGACAGATGATATTGATGAGTCAGAATTACCAGTTAAAACAAAATTAAAAGTTTTAGATGCTGAAAAAGTTGAACAAGAAGTAAGGAAGACGATTCAAGGTAAAAAATACCAAACATCAAGAATATACTCAGTAAGCCAATTAGATCCACATGAGCTTGGTTGAGGAAAAATAACAGCTATAAAACTTGGTGAAGAGTACGAATCAGATAGATTAAATTACCAAATTAACAGAAAATACAATAAGAAAAAGAAAACAGAAACAATTAGCAAATACTTCGATTTATCTTGGGAAGTTGAAAATTCTACCGTTAAAGTTTATCTAAATCTTGTTTACAATGGGCAAAAAGAAAAACTGTTTGTAATTCAATACCAAGATGGAATAACATTTGGTAACGAAAGTGAAGAAGATTTTTCATTGATTGATAACGGTTCGTCATCTACAAACGAATCAACAATTTCTTCATCTTCAACTCCAACATCGTCTCCTGCCAAACCAGTTGTAGCAACAACGATACTTGATAATTCATACTTATCAAAATTACAATATGATGCTAGTGATAATTATTATGAATCTCTTCAAGGGCTTAAAGGTCAGGAACTTTTTGAAGCTTTAAATAAACTGCAAAGTTCAAAAGCATCAAACTCAAATGGTAAAGGATACGATTCACTAAAAAGTTTTTATTCAAATTCTGATGCATTTAAAGATAATTATTTTGAAAAAGATGGAAGTTTATTAGATATCTATTCAGAGAATCCGAGTGGAAAGGATCCTTATGTATATTCAACTTACTTACCAGGAAGAGGTGCCGAGGAAAGTCAAGGAACAAATAGAGAACACTTAATCCCACAGTCTTGATTCAACAAAGCTGAACCTATCAAATCAGATTCATTATTTGTTTGACCAACAGATATCAAAGTAAATGGTCTGAGAGGTAACTTACCACACGATGATGTTCAAAGCGTCTCAAAAGAAACTTTAAACCATTCAAAATTAGGTAGAAATGTTAATGGTGATCAAGTTTTTGAAGTCCTAGATGCATTTAAAGGTGATGTCGCAAGGGCATACTTATACTTCCTAGCAACATATGCTAAAAAATCGATAAGAAGTGGTAATTCTATCTTTGAATCAAGTTATCCATACATGAAAAAACACTATTTAAATACATACATAAGATGAAGTGCAAATGATGTTCCTGACAAATGATCAATTGACAGAAACAACATTTCATATAAAGAATACAGACCAGTAAGAAACCCTTTCATCGACTATCCTGATTTAGCTAGCTCAATTTTTGGAGAAGATCCTAAACCGTTCGTCAACAAAGGGATTCTAGTTGGCATAAGTGAATAATAACGTATAAACCTGTAAAACAGTAATCAAAAAACTTGCTTAGGCAAGTTTTTATTTATTAGCTTCTCTCATTGAACGCATAATTTGTCTAATTTGAGTTTCTGAAGCTTTACGTCCCATTTGAGAAAACATAATTCTAATCATTTTTTCTGTGATAGGCGGGTTTTCTCTAAGTTGTTTTGCAAACATTCTTCTTGTTAAGAAGAATGTAATTAAACCTGTCACGATTGCTGTAAGAATTACTGCTGCAATAACAGTAATAACAACTGTAAGTACTGACATATTAACTCCTTCTATTTATTTAATTTTATCAAAAAGATGAATAAGCTTATTTATAAGAAATTTCGTCATATGTTTCTTTTGATAAGTATTTAATGTATTCAACAAGTAAATCACCTGCTGACATTAAATCCGAAATTGCACAAACACCAATTGGTGAGTGTAAATAACGCTGAGGTAATGAAACTGTTATTGTTGCAGCTCCACCTTGTGCGAATTGTAATTCAGCAGCATCTGTTCCACCACCTGCAGCAACAAATTTGTAGGCCTTAATGTTTTTATCTCTCGAGATTTTTGCCAATTGCTCTACAAGACCTGGATCCATCATAGTTCCACGGTCATTGACTCTTAGTGCAGCACCTCCAAATAACTTTGTGGTTCCTGGTATTGTTCCGATTGTATCATGTGATGAAGTTGTATCCAATGCAATAGCAACGTTAGGATTAATAATTGAAACCGATGTTTTAGCACCACGTGTTCCTACTTCTTCTTGAACTGTACCAACTAAGTAAAGATCACAATCTAAATCAAGATCTTTAACTTGGTTTGCAATATAATCAAGCACTGTAACACCTGCACGGTTATCCATTGATTTACCACCAACCAAGTCTTCATTGTCAAACAAAATCGTTTCACCTGATAGATATACACGATCTCCAATTTCTACACCTTTTTCAATTGCTTCTTGTTTTGATGTAAATCCAAAATCAGCATAAAGTTTATTGTTAGTCATTGCTTTAGAAACTTCTTCGTTTTGCATAATGTGAATACTTGTGTGACCAAAAACACCCATATACTCTTTATTGTCTCTATTTGTAACTAATTTTGCTCTCGTACCAATAACAACAGATGGTCAAATTCCACCAACTGGCGAAAGAAGTAATTGACCTTTTTCGTCAATCATTCTTACTAAGTAACCAACTTCATCCATGTGAGCTGCAATCATAAGTTTTGGAGCATTTGCTTTTTTACTTTTTTTGTGAATGATTAATGATCCCATTTTGTCACGTGTGTATTCAAAATTTGGACTCATTGTATTTTGCTTTAAAGCCTGTGCTACAGGTTCTTCATATCTTGACATACCCTCAATTTCAAGGTAGCTAATTAATCTTTTTTTAAATTCTTGCTTATTCATTTTTAGTCCTCTATTCTAAAATTTTCAAAGATTTCATCTAAATCTTCAAAATCAATCTCTTCATATTCTGGTTCATCTCGATAAAAAGATGCTGGTTGGTTGTATCTTATTGAATAAGAGCCACCATTATTATGAACAGATCATTGACAATCATTTTTTTCAGCCATTGTTTCAACTGTATACTTAAGAGCACCAGATCCTAAACCTGTGACTACGTATAAAACGTCGAGTCTTCCTCTTTTTAAATCAAAGAGCGAATTAATTAAAATAACCTGTGCCTCTTCTGTAGTTAGTCCGTGTAAATCGATACTTTTGAACATTAAATAATTTTTAATCCTGCATTTGCCATTAGTTTAAGTGCAAATTCGTGAAATTCAGCTGCGTTATGATCAGGAGAATCAAAAGTCGAGACACCGTCTTTAAACACGTATACAGGTTTATTTGAACCAATTTTGTTTAAGTACATCTTTAGTGAAAGTCCAAACTGTAAAATACAAATATCTGTACAACAACCTGTTAAATAAAATTCATCATAACTTTCATATACTGCTGGAGAAACTTCAAAAAAACCATTCGTTGTATCTTTATAGACATAGTGATCGACATATTTTTCTAATTCCTGCACAACTTGAGATTCTTGTGAATCTTTTAGACAGTGAATGGGATATTGTTGCATTTCAATATCGTTTTCTGAGTGAGCGTCGCAAATAAAGTAGTTTGTGTATTCATCGGTAGAGAGTTCTCTTTCAATAAAAGGGATGATTTTTTTAACATTTTCAGAGCTTAAAGGACCTTGATTTGCAAATCCATTAAGCATATCAATAACAAACATAGCTTTTCTATTCACTTTGACACCTTTCACAATATGTTGTCCCTCTTCCATTTACTTTTATTTTAGTTAATGGTTGTGAGCATTCAGGACACTCAACACCTTTTTTACCGTAAACCTTAAGTTTCTCTTGGTATGAACCTTTTGATGCATTTACCGATGTGTAGCTGTGAACAGAGCTACCTCCAAGTCTTAAACTGTCGTCCATTATTCTTTGAGCACTTGTGAGCAGTTTTTCTCAATCTTGAATTGTCAACTCGTTTGTCGGTCTCAATGGTGAGATTCTAGCAGCAAATAGCGACTCATCAGCATAAATATTACCGATTCCTAAAACAATCTCTTGATTCAAAATTGTCTGTTTTATAGCCGTTTTGGTATTCTTGGTTTTTTCCATTATCACTTTTGCATCGCTTGGATCTGGTAAATTTGCCAGTTTTGCAATAGCTTTTGCATTTTTCACATCACCCTTAACAAATTCTAATGTCCCAAATCTTCTTGTATCGTTGTAAATCAACACAGAATCATCCGAAAAATAGAATCACACAAGATCATGTTTTTTGTTTCTTAAGTTATCTTCGCTTTCTTTTTCAAAAAAGTACTTACCTTCCATTCTTAAATGGGAGATCATTTTTAAGTCATTAGATAGTTCAAAAATTATGAATTTACCTATGTTATAGACTTTTTCAATTTTTTGATCAGTTAATTCTTTCTGGAAGGCATCAAATCCATTTACTTTGAAAAGTTTTGGTGTAATTGTTGTAATACTAATAATTTTTTTATCTTTAACAAGGCTGTTTAAAGTCCTAGCCACGACTGTTACTTCTGGAAATTCAGGCATATATTAATTATAATTTATATTAAAATTTTAAAGATATGCAAAATCGTGATATTTACATCTTTACAACGGATACGGTCTGTGGTATAGCAACACCTGTTAAAGGTGGCTCTCTAGATAAAATTTATGAGCTTAAACAAAGACCTTTTGAGAAAAAAATAATGATTTTAGTTGGTTCTATTGATCAAGCAAGAAGCTTTGAACAATGGACTTCAGGAGCTGATAAATGGGCTTTAAAATTCTGACCAGGAGCTTACAGTATTGTTGTTAACGATCAAGGTTTTAGAATGCCAAATAATCAAAAGCTTTGCGAATTCTTATTAGAAAAAGGACCTATGTTTGCTACGAGTGCGAACATTTCAGGCGATAATCCAATTGAAATAAAAGATGCAAAAACAACTTTTCCAACTGTTCCTCAGGAAAATATATATGATTTTGGAAAAGGTTCAGGTCAGGCTAGTTCAATTTACATTTATGATAAAGACCTATGGATAAGGAGATAACATGAAAAAGAAAATGTTAGTTTTAACTTTTGACAAATTTAACGATGTCGAATTAATTACTTTTGTATCAACTCTAAAAAGAGCAGATATTTTAGATCAAATTACCTATGTATCAGCTAAAAAAGGAATTTTAAGATCACAATATGACAATTTCGATTTAAGTGTCGAAAAATTTAGTGATGATATAAGTGAGTATGATGCAGTTTATGTACCAGGTGGTCCTGCTGCTCAAGAACTTCGTAGTAATTTAGAAGCTCAAAAGCTTGTTCAAAAGTTTGTTGACCAAGGTAAGTTTGTTTTTGCTATTTGTGATGCACCAAATGCTTTAAAAGAAGCTAATGTGCTACAAGATTTAAAATACACAGCATTTCCAAGTGATTGATCTAAAGATTCAAGAGATGAGTTTTACAACCCAAATAAGTTAGTGATTCAATCTAATGACAAAATTGCCACAGGTAGAAGTGCAGGAGCAACTTTAGAGCTAGCTCTTCTTGCAGTTAAGATGTTATCTGACGAAGAATCATATAAAAAAGCCTATTTTGGAATGTTAGGTGAAAATGCTTAATAAAATTAAAAGAATTAAAAACGAAGAAGAGCTGTTACGTTTTTACCTTAAAAACAGACCTAAAGACTTAGATGAAGTAAAAACAATTTTCAAAAGTATTTTAAAAATATGGCTTGCAAGCTTTTTGTGTTTCTTCATTCTTTATTGTGTTGATTATTTATTTAAACTCGATAATACCGATCCGATAAAAGGGGCAGCTTGATTAATTTTAGTGATAAACATTACTTCCTTTTACCTGCTTTCGGTAATTGGTTTTGGATACTCTTTATGAAAGTTTCTTGTTTACAGAACTTTTAGGCAAAAGTTATCAGAATTCAGAGATTCCAAAAACGTCAAAACACAGTATTTGATCAAAAAGTACTCGGTTGTTGATCTCAAACATCAAGATCTTAAATTTAGAAATAAAAGCGATTTTAAAGCTTTTGATTTCGATACTCAGTTAATATTATTGCAATTCAAAACTGAATCAAATTCTCATCTGCAAGCAAGAAAGGTTCAAATTATTTCAGATTTGTATCATTCAGCTAATGCTATTTCACAAATTTTAAGAAGATCCAGCACGAATGCAACTAAAACAACAGTTAAAATTTATGATTTGTTTTTCTGAATTTTAATTGCATGATCTTTAGTTTTATTATCGGTAATGTTATCTTTCGGCTTAATAAGCATACCAGAAGGAAAATTTAAAGATGCTATCCAGTCAGGTTTTTTAGATATTGCTTCAATCTTATCTGCAGCAGCATTCGTTAAAATTTGAGTTACCTATACTTCAATAAATAAGTCTAAAAAGCAATTTATTGAACATATGTACACCTGCCAAGATAATATCAAAGAAATACTTGAAGGTGATTTAAATGTTAATTCAGAAGATTTTTACGAAGTTTTAATCAACTTAAGGTGATTGTCAGACAAGACCTTCTATCGTCTTTACAAATCTCAGAAAAACCGTGAAATTGTAATTATCGATAACTTGTTAAAAGAAATTTCATCAAAGATTAAAGAACTTTACTCATAAACAAAAAAAGCCTGTATCACAGGCTTTTTTGTATATTGATCTCTTAATATTAAGATGTTCTCGATTTATTTCTAACTTCTGTTCATTGTTGTCATGTTGGTTGTTGTTCAGGTGTTTTTGTAAAGTATTCAGGCATTCCTTGGTAGTTGTAACCTTGTGGGTTTTTATACTTGAATAATGTCATTAAGTAGTTTGAAAGATCTAATTTAAGGTAGTCCACTGCATTTCTTTCTTGTAATACTAAATCTAAATCTATTTCCATTAATAAACGTGATGTTTGTGCAGTTTTAGGATCGTATCCTTCTTCTAAGTAGAATGAATCTTGTTCTGCTGCATCTATATTAGTAAGGTCAACTATTTTTCATCTTCCATCTAAGTAAACTTCGTTTCAAGCATGACCACCATCATCACTTACTCCAGGCTGAGTTAGTAATCCACCCACTTGCCTTACAGGGATTCCAAGTAATGTTAGTGCCATCGAAACGTTTGAAGTGTATCCGACACATTTCTGTCTAATATCGTTTTTAAAGATTTGGAATGGTGAATAGAATCCGTATCCCTCGAGAGTAAAGTCGATTTGATCACCGTCTAGTTCATCTTTCATATACATCGTATTTGAAGCAATAAATAGGGCTACAGCTTTAACTTTCTTTTCATCGCTTCAATTTTTGTCAACAATTTTAGGTAAAACTTCTTTTCATTTCGCGATTCATTCGTTAATCAATAATTTTGGCAATACTGATTGTTCTTTTAAATCTCTTCTTTTATCTAAATGATCAACGCTACCATAAACTGGTTTCGTAATTTCGATAGTTTTATTATATGTCATAGGTTTTAAGTAACCTTCATAGTTGTTTAATTGTTTATAAACTGAAGTTTCGAGGTTGTTTAAATCAGCATCAGGAAGTTTATACAATCAAGTTGGATTTAAGTGATAGTCATAAAAGTATCCTGGTTTATCACTTAATAGTTGAGCGAAGAATCAGTTATCATCAGTTCTTTCGAAATGAAGATCTCCGTTTTCGTATTTTTGTCATTCACCATAATAGTCTCTAAACTTTTTGTAATCAACATTTTTGAAGAAGTCGTGACTTCTAACAAAAACGTTATCAAAAGGCTGTTCTTCTTGAAGTTCGAAGTCGGTGCCATCGAAATTACCAAGTTTTAAGAAATACTTATCTGTAAACTCTGCATAGTTTCTCATGAATTGTCTTTTTTCATAAGTAGTGTCGTTAACAACATCATTTTCAATAGGATCTTCAATAACATCAAAAGACTCATAACCATTTAGGTCCATTGTAAGATAATCATTTATGTATTCTTCTTGAGTATTTACTCTTTTAAGACCGTATCAAGTTTTAGGGTGCAGATCAAGGTTTGTTTTTAGTAAGTCCTTTGAATTCTGATCTGTATATTTATCAACGACTCTGTAGATATCTAGATCATCTGTATTAATGCTAAAGTTTGGAGCATTTGTGTTTAAAAGTTCAGCATACTCTAAATATTGCCCTAATAATGCAAATAAGTTTAAGGCATTAAACTCAATGACTTGAACTGACTGCATTTTAAATATAGTAGGTTCAAGTGATAATTGTTTGTTATCGTCATAACCTCATTGGAACACAACTGGGTTACCAAAATCACTTTCAATTTTCTTGATAATATATTTCAATCTGATTTCAATTTGCTTGTAAAGGTGATCTGTCGCTTCAAAACGGATTAAAACTTTCTTAAATTCTTCTAATAAGTAAGTTTTAAATTCATCACTAACGCTTTCAATCATTTCTTTGGCTGAAGATGAATTAACCGAATTGTTTAAAATCTCATCAAACTTTGCAATTATTCTTGAAGGTTTGTAATTAACTAATTTATGAGCTTCTTGACGCAATTCGTCACCCTTAATCCTTGTAACCATTTCATCTAATTGTTTAAATGAGTATTTTTTAAGAATATCAAGTTCTGATGCACTCTTAAACTCTTGAATAATATTTTGACTTGATGGAGTGTATGTTTGATCTCTTTTTGATTCAAAGATTGAAATTGAATTTTTAATAGCTTTATAGTAAGCAGAAAGATCATTTGAGAAAGAAACTAGTCTGTTAATAACTTCATTTTTCATATCGTCTCAATATGTTCAATTGTTTTGTGCTCAGAATTTAAGCACTTGTTTTCCTGGATTATCATAAGATTCAATTTTAAAATCGAAGTAAGCACCATTAGATGTTAAACGATTAAAAACAAGCATTTCTAAAACTTCATCATAGTTTGGCAATATCTTTTTCAGTAAAATTTCAACAATTTTGATACTTAATCTTTCAAACCTTTTTCTTGAAAGACTGTAGTTAGATGAGCTTTCAGCGTTTGATAGTTCTATAAGCTTTGCGTAAAGATCTGAGTTAATTTCATCAATTCTAGCGTCATCTAGAGAAATCTCTTGATTGTTAATACCTTCAAGAACATCATCGAGAACGTTGCTGTTGTAAATATTTGCAAAGAATCTTGACATATCCTCTCTTGATATTTTTTCAACTTGGTTTAGCAGATTTTGATAAACATTAGATGAGTCAGGATGCGTTTCTTGTGTATTTGCCTCTACTTCTTCAGAAGGTGTTTCTGCATTTTGATTTTCTTGTTCGTTTGAAGTATCGTGTTCTGCGACAGAAGAATCTTGATTTTCTTTTTCTTTAACATCAGAATTAGTGTTTTGATGATCGACATTTTCTGTATTTTCAGAAACAGTTTCGTTTTGTTTTTCTTCTGTAACAACCTCAGGTGTTTCAGAATTATTAACCGATTCGTTAACTTGATCATCCTGTGAAGGATTAACTTCCTTCTGTTTGTTTTCGGAATTTTGTTCGCTAGTGTTTCTTTCTGTTTCTTGGTTGTTTGCAGAATCTTGGTCATTTGTGTTATTTTCTGCTATTTGGTTGTTTACAGAATCTTGGTCATTTGTGTGGTTATTTATCTCAGGATTATTAGAATCTTTTGTGGTTGATTCGTTTTGGTTTTGATTTTCATTTTGGCTATTTGAAGATGTATTTTTTGTATCTTCCTGCCTTGTAGCATTGTTTGAGTTTTCTTCGTTTTTACCATCTTTTTGAATTTGTGAATCTTGTTTTGGTTTGTTAATAATGTTTGAACTTGAATTATCATTCTTGCTGTTCTCGCTTTGCCCAAAGAGAGAACATGAAACGATGAATGCAACAGGTGATGCTGAAGCTATCGCTATCAAACTTTTAACTAAATTACTTTTTTTCATATTTACCTCTTAAATTTCATCAAAATCAAAAAACGGAACTTCATGTTCTCACAAACTATTTTTAGTAAGTGGTACGCATTTTAGATTTTCGTCGAAAAGTTTCTTAGTTACTTTGTAACTAGGAATTAGTTTTTCTAAAACATTATAAAAATTTTTTGAATGATTTTGTTGATAAATATGAGCTATTTCGTGCCAGATTATAACGTCAATATACTCTTTTTCATAAACTGCCAGGTTGTAACTAAAACTAAAGGTTCTTTTGTATGGTAAGTTTGTAATATTTTTTTTACAAGATAAACTTGCTCATTTACTTTTAGAGCTTTTAAATTGAATATTATAACCACCTCAATCAGGGAAAGAACTAGCGTCAGTTCTGGATAGGAAGAGGTCTAAAGTGCCTGTTATATATTTCTCTAAGCTTTTTTGCATGAATTTTATGATATTTTTACTTATTGTTTTTTTTGAACTTTTGATCGTCAGTACTTGATTTTCTAAATAAATAGAAATAACACCAAAATGTTCTTGAAATTTATAAGGTATTCTCTTTCCAAAAAGCCAAAAATAGTTCTTTTCAATTGGTAAAAGTAATTTAGTTCCTATATAAGTTTCCATCAAATCATGGATTAAAGCTATATAAACTTGACTGTCTTTAATTTTTTTAAATTTAGAAAATGTGTAAAATCTTTGATTTTTAATTATTGATAATCTATCTTCTTTTAGACCTTTGGGTCAATTTTGGATATATACAAAAAAGATGTTTTCTTTTGATCTTCATAAAGCATTTTCTTTCTTAAGATCGCTTTTTAAAAAAGCTTCCAGAAACGGTTTATAAACTGAATCTGAAAGCGTTTTAATATTAAAACCATATTCATTTAAAACATTAAATAAATGTCTTAATTTATCTAATTTTTGTTTCTTATTCATTATCATTTCTTTTTGCAGTAATACACATCAAAATCTTGGTAAGCATCAACCTTTTCGACTGTGAACCAGTCTCAAAAGTAGGTATTTAACACTTTATCACCTTCATAATCTTCTTTGATTAAAGTTATTATTGCTTCATCTGCATATTGCAAAGTTTGCTCGTAAACTTCTAAACCACCACAGATGTAAAGATCTTTTTCGCCTGTTTCATAGTGCTTTAAGACTTCTCTTAAGTTGTTTATGTATTTAACATTGGGGTCTTCACTTTTTAGTTCTTTATTTCTTGTTAAAACGTAAACCTTTCGATTGCCTCATTTAATTTTCAAGTTATCAAAAGTGTTTTGACCAAACAGTAAAATTTTCCCATCTGTTACACGTTTGAAATGCATCAGTTCTTCTGGAATGTCTCAAGGAAGTTCGTTACCTTTTCCGATTACGCCGTCTTTTGTCATTGCTAGTATTGCTTTTATCATAATTACATTTTAACAAGTTTAAAGCGAGGTTAAAAAAAGAAGATTAAAAGCAAATAATATAAAATATTTATATTAAAAAGGGGGAGTAGTGGTTAAGAAAGTTTTAGCAATAAATCCAGGAAGTAGTTCCATTAAATATAAACTGTATGTGAAAGACACACTTGAAGCAATTTCAAGTGGTGGAGCAGAAAGAATTGGTTTACCAAATGGTGAAATTAAAGTTAAGTTTAATGGTACTCATATTAGAACCTTAACTTTAGATACATTTGATAAGGCTGTTAGTGAATTAATAAAACTAATGAAAGAAGTAGAATTAATTTCAAATCCTGAAGAAATTGAGTACATTGGATACCGTCTTGTTCATGGTGGTGAAGAAATTACCAAATCAACCAAAATAACTATGAATGAGATTCAAACGATTGAAAAACTTTCTTATTTAGCACCACTTCATAACCCTGGAGCTGCTCAATCAATGAAATCGTTTCAAAAGTTTATTCCAAGTGCAAAAATGGCTGCTGAGTTAGATAGCGAGTTTCATCAAACAATAGAGAAAGTTAACTACACATACCCAATTTCAAAGAAAATTACTGAGAAATATGGGATAAAAAAGTACGGAGCTCATGGAGTTTCGCATCGTTATATAACGCAAAGAATGGAAGAACTCTTAGGTAAAAAAGGTGTAAATATTGTTAACATGCACCTTGGGAATGGAGCTTCTCTTTGTGCGATTTCAAACTCTAAGTCAATAGACACTTCAATGGGTATGACACCATTAGCAGGAATATTTATGGGGACACGTTCAGGTGATATTGATCCATCAATTCATGAAATTCTTAAAATAAGAGCAAACATGACTATTGAAGAAGTCACACAAATGCTTAATAATGAATCTGGTTTAGAAGGTGTTTCTGGAGTTTCCAGCGATATTAGAGATGTTGTTTCTGCAGCTAATAATGGCAATGAGCAAGCTCAGTTTACCCTTGAGTTATATTCGCGTAAAATCGCAGATTACGCCATAAATTACGCAAATAAGGTCGGAAATAATCTTGAAGCTCTTGTGTTTACGGGTGGAATTGGTGAAAATACGCCAAGCGTTAGAAAAAGAGTGATTGAAATGCTGCCACTTTTAAATATTGAATTTGATGACAAAGCAAATTCATCAAGTTTTGAAGATGATTATAAAATTATTACAAAACCAGAAAGCAAAATACAGGTGTATGTAGTCAGAACAGATGAAGAAATTGTTATTGCTAAAGATGCAATAAAGTTTTACGAGGAAGAAAATGTATAAGTTCATAAAATCAGCAACAAATTCATCTAACTGATATGAACACGAAGGTAATGAAGTTTGCTTTTGAGGAAGATCAAATGTTGGAAAAAGCTCTTTAATTAACGCCTTAACAAAAAACTCAAAACTAGCCAGAGTTTCGAAAACACCAGGAAGAACACAGTTATTAAACTATTTTGCAGACCAAAACGGAAACGTCTTAGTAGATTTGCCAGGATATGGATATGCTAAAATGTCTAAAACCGAGAGTGCAAAGATGCTTAAAATGATTGAAGATTATCTCCTTAATAATCCTAGACTTTCTGACATTATTCTTCTTTTTGATTCTAGAACAGGTGTTACTAAGATTGACCAACAAATTTTAGATTTTATTTGCTCACCAAGTATTGATTTGCCGATAACCGTAGTTTTCACAAAAATTGACAAACTTAATCAATCTGAAAGACACAAATTGCTCAAAAGTTTCCAAGAGCAAATCCAAGGTTTTTCAATATCTTCTGTTTTTATGGTGTCGAGTGAAAAAGGAACAAATATTTTAAACCTATCAAATCACATCGACAGTTTATTTTCTAAGGAGTCACATGAATAAGAAAAATTTAATACTTTTAGCAGGGATAGGAGTTGCTTCTGCTGCAGTTGTAACTTCAGGAGTTCTTTATGCAAGTGCCAAAAAAAATCAGGATGACAAATACTCAGGCTTAATACAAAATCGTGTTTTACCTGTTTTAAGTGATTTTGAATTTAAATTCAAAAAAGACCAAAATGACTATTACGCAGGAGAATTCGTTACAGGTTCAAAACTTCTATACAACGGATATCCTTCTGGGTATCCTAGCGAATACAGAGTTTATGACTTCTGAGAAAAAGTTCTAATGAAATCAAAGGAAAATCATCCTGCATATGACTTTTTCACTTTAAAAACTCAAAACAATCAACCCTTCAACGTTTTAAGCGAAAACTATTCGATAAATTTAGAGTCTTTTGCTAACGATTCAGAAGGTGTTTTACTATTAAAAGTAACGTTGGTGGAAAAAAATGTGAAGGAAAAACCTAAAACAGAATCATACGTTTACCAATTAAAAGGTTTTAAAAAGGTATCCGAAGAAGAAAAGTTTAAATATAGAAATGTTGATGAGGACACAATCCTTAAAGACGATATTCTTGCCTTTAATACTATCGAAGAAATTAAAAATGCCTATGAATCAGCTTCAAGCGAAAATCAAGCTGATTTAATTAAAAAATGATTTGAACACAGAAAAGTTTCAAATAATGATAATATCTTAGAAAAACAAGCTTCAGAATCTACTTTAGAAGTTTCACAACAAGTTACTAATCTAACATATAAGCCTATTACAGTACTTTATGATGCTGATACATCTTTATCAGGATTAATTAAAGATACAGATTCACAGCTGCTAAATAAAACTAAAAATGTAATGATTTCAGGAAGTGTAACTCAAGAGTTATCACTAAAATTTCTAGAAGATAAAAAACTTATTGAGCAATTAAGTCTAAAAGGAAATAATAAAGAGTTTTCTGAAATTAAAAAATCAGAGCTTTCATATTCTGATCAAACCAGATCTTATCCTTTATTAAAACTGACAACTTCAGAAGAATCAAGTTCATGATTAAACAATTTTGTTCAAAAATGAGATAGATTAAGAGAAGACGCAGAAAACCAAAAACTCTTATTTACAGTTACTTTCACGCCAAAAACATTCTTAAAAAATACTTATTACGAAATTAAGAAGGTGTTTGAATTGAGTGTTTCAGAACTTAAATCTGAAAACGCAGCAGAAGGCAATTCTCAAGAACAACCAAATGATTCTCAAAATAATTCAGAAAATCGATCAAACCAAACTTCAGCAGAAGAAAATTCAACCCCTGAAACGGCAAGCTAATAAACAATAAAGTACAACCTAAAAAAGGTTGTATTTTAAATTAAACTTATTTAATTGCTGTTGTTAAATTCTCTATATAATAAAAATATGCTAAATATTGTACTATTTCAACCCGAAATTTGCCCAAATACAGGGAATATTATCAGAACTTGTTTTGCTTTAGGGGCAAAACTACACATTATCAAACCACTTGGATTCGACTTAGATCCTAAGTTTTTACGTCGTTATGGTGCAGGGAGAATGCTTAGTGATATTCAACATGAAGTGCACTCTTCTTATGCTGATTTTGCTAACAAATACGGCGATAAAGAGATTTACTACGTTACTAGATATGGTTTAAAAACATATGATCAAGTTGATTATAAAGAAGTTCACCAAAGAACGGGTGAAGTTTGAATGATGTTTGGTCGTGAATCGACAGGAATTGATAAAGCAATTTTAAAAGATAATTTAGAGACATGTATTAGAATTCCAATGGTTTCTGCAATGCGTTCAATAAATCTTGCTAACTGCGTCTCAATCCTTGGTTTTGAAGTAATGAAACAACTCGATTGAAACGAATTAAGCTTATTTGAAGTGCAAAAAGGAAAGGATTACCTTTTAAACGATAATGATAATTAACAGTAAAAATAATCCTAAAATCAAAGATTTTATTAAATTAAAACAAAAAAAGTATCGTAATCAAGCTAGACAATTTTTAGTAGAAGGACTTCACCTTGTTCAAGAAGCAAAAGAAGCAGGACTTCTAGAGCAAGTGTTCGTATCGAAAAAATCAGATTATTTTGAGTTTTCTAAAAAATTAATAGTCAGCGACGAAGTGATCGAAGCTTTAAGCGAGTTAAACACACCACAACCAATAATAGGTGTTTCAACGTACAAAAAAGATCAGAAAATCGGAAGTAAGGTTTTGTATTTAGATGCTATTCAAGATCCAGGTAATATAGGAACAATAATTAGACTTTCAAGATCTTTTGACATCGATACAGTTATAGTCAAAAACTTTGATATTTACAATTCTAAAGTTTTAAGAGCAACTCAAGGTGCATTTTTCCATCAGAATATTATTCAAGTCAAAGATAACATAACTTTGCAGTCACTTGCTAAATCAGGATACCAAGTAATTGCGACGAATCTAGACAAAACTGCAAAAACATTGAACGAAGTTCGTTTTGCTGATAAATTTGTAATTATCATGGGAAACGAAGGTGTCGGAGTCTCACAAGAAGTTTTAAAAATAGCTACAGAACAGTTATATATACCAATTTCATTTGAAAGTTTGAATGTAGCTACAGCAACAGCAATTATTTTAAATAAGGTAAGAAATGGATAGTAAAAAAATAGAAACACAAAACTTTTTTTTGGAACTAAATGGATATTCTAAAGAGCAAGTTAATCAGTATATTTTCATGCTACATAAAGAAATTGATTTGCTTAAAGAAAAGGTTTCTTTTTTAAATGAAGAGACTAATTCGCAAGTTGAAAAAATTAAAGAACTTGAACTTTCTGTTCAAAAGTTGTCATTTGAGAAAAAACAACTACAAAACGAAAATAAAGGACTAAAAGATGGATATAAAAATTAAAGAAGAGTACGATATTTTAATAAATTGATACCCTGGTCATATGGCTAAAGCGATGAAGGAAATCAAAGAAAATTCACCGTTATTAGACTTGTTTATAGTTGTTTTGGATGCGAGATCACCAATCAGCTCTTACAATGAAGACTTTGATTCCATTTCACCTACAAAACCTCGACTTTTTGTTATTACTAAATCAGATTTAATGGATAAAAGCAAAGTCGACATGATCAAGGAACGTTTCAAGGGTTCTAAAATCATTTGAGCTGATTTAAGAAAGAAAAACTCACGACAAATCATTTTGAAGGCTATAAAACAGCTTACAAAAGAAAAAGTAGAACGAGAAAAACAAAAAGGTTTCGTAAATCCAAAGATCAAATGTTTCGTTGTTGGTGTTCCTAACGCAGGTAAAAGTTCACTAATTAATTTAATGTCGCAAAACTCAAAATTAGAAGTAGCTAACTACCCAGGAGTTACAAGATCCAAAAAATGAGTTGCTGTTGATAATTACTACTTTATGGACACTCCAGGAATATTGCTGCCTAAATTAACAGACCAGTTTGCAGGCGTTAAATTAGCAGCAATCAGTTCAATTAAAATTGATGTTTTTCCTAAAATGTTTCTTGCGACAGAATTTTATAAATTAATTTCAAATTATTACCCAAATAAAATCCAAGACCTAGGAGTTGAACCAGAACTTGAAGATGCAGCTGTTTACAATCAATTAAGATCGTTGGCAAAGCAAAGAAATTTCATTGCTAATGGTGGATCGGTCGATATTGATAAGGTCTATGACTGATTCATTAATTGGGTTAAGTACCTAAAGGACGTTACATACGAATAATTAAAAAATATTACGCTTAATTATTTTTTTATGCTATAATAATTAAGCAAACGCGAGTGTAGTTTAATGGTAGAACTTCAGCCTTCCAAGCTGACTGTGAGGGTTCGATTCCCTTCACTCGCTCCATATCATTAATTTGACCTAATAAACTTCCTCAATGGAAGTTTTTTATTTTTTTCTTATTTTCATCGAAATGAAAAATCACCTATTGATAGGTGATTTTTGTTATTTAACTAATAACGAATCTTCGTCCATTTCTGCTGGTTGAGAAAGTCCGATGTAATCAAGAACTGTTGGAGCAACGTTTGCTAATTTTCCATCTTTGAGTTTTAATGATTTATCATTTGTTATTAACATAACAGGGCTGCTTGTGTGTTTTGTTGCTGGGTTTCCGTTTTCATCTTCAGTTATTTCTGCATTACCGTGATCAGCTGTAATGAATACTGTTACATCGTTAGCGTTTGCTCAATCTCAAACTCTACCAATTTGTTCATCAAGAACTTCAACGGCTGTAATAGCTGCAGATAGAACTCCTGTATGACCAACCATGTCAGGGTTCGCATAGTTCATAATTGTAACGTCGTAATCTAAACCGTTTGCTAATAATTCGTCTGTAATACCTTTAGCCGACATTTGAGGAGCATCAGCATAAGATTCAACTTTTAATGAATCAACTAAAATACGTTTTGAATTTTTGAATTCAATATCGTTTCCACCATCCATAAAGAAAGTTACGTGGGCGTACTTTTGTGTTTCTGCGATTCTTAACTGTGTTTTTCCTGCAAGTTCAAGAACTCTACCGATTGGCATATCGATTTTCATTTCATCAAAAGCAATTAATGTTTTTAAACCTTCATATTTCATCATTGAAACAAATTGGTTAATTTTTACAGGTTTTTTTGGTTGTTCTGAATAAAGATCTGAACCTATAAATAAGTGTGTTAATTGTCTTGCTCTATCTGGACGGAAGTTGAAGAAGATTATTGAATCTCCATCATTAACAAAATCTTCTTTTGAAGCAGAAGAGTTAATTGAAGGTACAAAGAACTCATCTAAAATATTGTTAGCGTATGATTGATCTACAAAATCAAGAAAATTATCAAATTTTGAATCAACGTTCCCTAAAATTGCATCGTAAGCTTTTTCAACACGATCAAACATCTTGTCACGATCCATTGCATAAAATCTTCCTGAGATTGAGGCGATTTTGTATCCGTATTTACCTGTTAATTCTTGAAGTTTTTCAAGAGATGATCTAATTGATTGTGGTGCAACATCACGACCATCTCCGAAAACATGAACTGATACCTTTTTTAGTCCATATGCATGAGCTGCATCAAGCAATGCGAATAAGTGATTTTCTAAACTGTGAACACCTCCAGGACTTAATAATCCCATCAAATGTAATGTTGAGTTGTTTGTTTTTGCATCTTCAAATGCTTTTACAAATTCAGCATTTTTAGCAAAAGACCCATCTTTAAGAGCTTTAGCGATTAATGATAATCCTGTGTAAACGATTGTTCCTGCCCCTATGTTTAAGTGACCAACTTCTGAGTTACCCATTTGTCCTTGAGGTAATCCTACATATTCTCCAGAAGCTTGAATTAAGCTGTTTGGATATTCTGCAAATAATTTATCGAAAACAGGTGTTTTAGCTAATTTAAAAGCATTACCTTGGCTTTCTTGTCTTAAACCTAAACCGTCAATAACGATTAAGACTACTTTTTTCATGTTATCTCCTTTGATTACTGAAATATAATTTTAATTATATTACTTTTCATTTTATTTGAAAAAACAATGCCTGGATTACTACTTTTTGAGAATGTGGTAAATGTGTGGAATTATTCCCAATTTTGGCGTTTTAAATTATAATTTATAGAGATAAAGAGGTGTGATATGGTCTTAAAATTTTTGCTTATGTCTGATGTTCACGGAAATAAAGAAAAGGCAAAAGAAATTTTAAAATCAGAGGATTACGATTTTTCCGTTTCCTTAGGTGACACAGAGTTAATTGATGATTGAGTTACAAGAAACTTTTCGTATGCAGTTGCTGGAAACAATGATTGAAATAGCAGCTTGAAGTACGAATATAAGTTTGAAATTATGAACACAAAATTTTTCATTGCTCATGGTCATACCATAGGTTATGGAGGATATGACACACTACTAAACGCACAAAAAATTGATAAAGCGACAAAATATATAGACTTTGATTTTATGTTTAGTGGGCACACACATGTCCCTAATTTTTTTAAAAATGAAGACCAAACCAAAATTTTTATTAATCCTGGAAGCATCACATACCCAAGGATGAACTCACCTCATTCATACTGTGTTGCAACAATTAACACAGAAACAAAAGAACTTTTAAACTTAGAGTTTAAACGTTGTTAGAAGGAGAAAGAATGGAAAAAAGAAGATTTTTATTCGCTATTGACTTGGATGGAACAACACTATCATCATCTAAATCAGGTGAAATTCATGATAAAACATACAAAGCAATTAGAAGAGCAGTTGATGAAGGACACGTTGTTTGTGTTTTAACTGGTAGACCTTGAAGGGGAACAAAACCAATTTATGACTACCTAAAATTAGATACAATTGTTTCTAACTATAATGGAGCACACATTCATCACCCTTACGACGATGACTTTATTCCTTACATTAAATACCTAGATTTAAACGAAATGCTTTATATTTTAGGTGATGAAAAAATTAAAGAATACATCACAAACATAGCCATTGAAGGACCTGGATGAGTTCAACTTCAACACAGAGATGAAAACTTAGAAAAGGTTTTTGGATTTGATAAATCATCAAAATTTAAAGTTGGATTGGACTTTCACAAAGTTCCTCTAAAACCTACAGGAATTATTTTTGATATCTCTGAAAAAGCAAAACCAGAAGAGCTAAGACGTTATTTAAAAGTTAGATATGGGGACCTTGGAGAGTTTTCATACTGATCAAAAGGTGAAGGATTACCTCCAGTATTCGACATTACAAATGTTGCAGCCAATAAAGGAAAGGCTTTAAGTATCTTAATGAGATATTACGACATTGATATTGAAAATACAATAGCAATCGGAGATGGATTTAACGATGTTCCAATGTTTAAAGTTGCGAATGTGTCTGTTGTAATGGGTAATGCGTCAAAAGATGTTAAGAAATATGCAACAATTAAAATTTCAAAAACAAATAAAGAAGGTGGTGTTGGTCACTACATTAATAAATTTTTAGATAACCCAGATGCTGAAATCCAAAAAAGCAACGAAAAAAGAGAAAAGAATAATAAAATAGAATAATATTATGATTCTCAAAGAACTAAAAAAACTTGATGATTTGCAAAACAAAGCTGTTATGGGCGTCGATGAAACGGGAGTTGGGGACTTTTTTGGACCTCTAGTTTCTTGTGCAGCAGTAGTTTATCCAAACCAAATAAAATCACTAATAGCTTTAGGTGTTCAAGACTCCAAAAAATATAGCGATAAGCAAATTTCGCAAATAGCAAAGAAAATCAAGGATTTGGTTTATTATCAAATCTACCATTTAACACCTAAAGGGTACAATTCGCTTAAAAACGGAAAAAATCAATATAACGCCAACGAATTGAAGTTCTTTAGTCATGCTCAAGCAATTGCTCTTTTAAACCGTAAGTTAAACGAAAATTATGATTTGATTTTTATAGATCAGTATTCTACTTTTAACTCTATAAACAAGTACTATAATAAAATTTTAGTTAATAATAATTGAGCTCAAATTGATGACGTAAACAAAATTGCATTTTTTGCTACAAAAGCTGAAAGTAAACATGTTGCTGTTGCTTGTGCAAGTATTTTCGCTCGTGATTATTTTATTCACGCACGCAGTGAAATGGTCAAAAAGTATAATTTTGATTTTCCCTTAGGTGCTTCAATCGAAACACAAAAGAAAGTTATCGAATTTGAAGAAACATACGGAACCGAGATGCTCAATGAAGTTTGCAAGACAAGTTTTAAGATAACAAAGTTATAAAAAAAGCGGCTTTCCGCTTTTTTTATATTATAAATCACTTAATTGAACGTGTTCTGAATCAAGTGTAACGTGAACTTTCTTTCCGAATGATTCAATTTCAATTGTGACATTTTTGCCACCGTCATTAAGTTCAAAAACAACACCCGTTTCACCTTGGTATGGTCCTTCAATAACTTCCACAAGGTCTCCAGGTTTGAAGTCGATTGAGAATTTTCCGTCTTCAAAATCTTTTTTAGCTTGTTCTTCGATTGAAAGTGATCTTCTAATTTGTCTTTCGTTAATAGGTGTAGGTTTTGCACCTTTTCCTGCTGACCCAACAAGTCCTGTAACGTATTGAGTGTTACGAATAACGAATCAAGCTTTATCACTCATGTGTGATTTTGTAAAGATGTAACCAGGATATAGGTTTACATGTTTAATTTTGTAGTTTTCACCAAGACGTTTTTTTTCTGCTTCTTTTGGTGTTAAAGTAGGTCTAGTAAAAATTTTGAAAGGACCGTTTTCTGTTGCAGAATAGTCAAAATCGTCACTAACCTCTTCGGCAATGATTCTGTTTGTTAGAGCTTCAATAACAACAGATTCTTTTCCTGAAACTGTTGAAATCATGTATCAATTAAATTTTTTCATAGTGTCCTTTCTTTAATTTGAAATCCCTACATTTAGACGTTCTCATAGGAGAGTCGCACCCGTTGTGACAGTAACGATTAGGAGAATAAATAATAGAGAGAAAATTATTATTTGTATCATCGAATAGGTGTTTTTTTCTTTACTTGGTCATCTGACACGTTTAATTTCTTTAATAAACTTTCTGAAATAATATTTTTTTTCTTTTTTTGGTTTTTTGCTTATAACTTTGGTCTCTTTGCTCATTATTTTTCTTCTTTGTGTGTTGTGTGAGCTTTACAATTAGTGCAATACTTTTTAAACACTAAACGCTCTGCGTTTCCTAAGCTTTTGTTTGTAGCGTAGTTTTTTCTACGGCATAACTCACAAGCTAGAGATACTTTTTTCTTTTGCATATTTGTAAATAAAAACAGTATTTATTTAACTGTTTCTAAAGCAAATAAAACCAATGTTTGAGAAGCCATTTTTGCCAAAGTTTCTAATTCAACTTTGATTTCATCTCTTTTTTCAAAGTTTTTTAGATCTTGTTGCGAACTTCATCTTTCAGTTAAAATTATTTCATTTTCGTTTATTAAACCATATTCCAAAGAAAGATTGTGTAATTCCATTCTTCCTTTTTTTACAAAAACGTGTAAATAATCTAAAAATACTTTAAGTTTTTCAGCGTTTACAACGTACTTTGTTGACTTAATGTAGATCATCAGACCCCCTATTTTAGACGTTCAAAAAACATGAACTGTTTAGCCGTTATAATCTTACCAAATTTAAGATTATCTTTAATGTGTTTCATATTAAAATCAATATTTCCCAGAGCTTGAGAAACTTCTTCCATTTTACGAGGTAAGAATGGTTTTAAATATGTTGAAAGTGCATAAATTCCGTTCAGTAAACGAACCAAAATTTGCTCTAATCTTTCAAGATCTTCTTTGAGAGTTCATGGCTTAGTTTCGTCGATGTATTTGTTTAATTCATTACCCAAAGAAACAATCACATTTTTTGCTCCTTCAAGATCGTATGCGTCAAAACATTTTGTGTATTCTTGCTCTGATTTATAGATTAATTCATCAATTTGAGTATCTAGTTCGTTTTGCGATTCTTTGTAATTTAAAGGCTGGTCAAAACTGTTGCTAATCATTTTTAGAGTTCTAGAAACAAGGTTTCCGTAATTGTTAATTAGCTCTGAGTTTATGGCATCAACAAAGATTTTTTCATCAAAAACCAAATCTTCACCTAACTTGACTCTTGTTGCAAAGAAGTATTTAATCATTTCTGAGTGATATTTTTCAAGTAAATCGTAAGGATTTACAATGTTACCTTTTGATTTGGACATTTTACCTTCAGGAGTCACGATTCATCCGTGGCTTTGAATTTTAGTTGGCATCTTAACATCTAATGCTTTTAAAAAGATTGGTCAGTAAATAAAGTGAAAACGAGCAATTTCTTTTGCCAGCAAGTGAACAATTTCGTTACCGTTTTGTCAATACTTAATAAAGTGATCGTCTGGATTTTCTAGATCATATCCTAGGTGTGTGATGTAGTTGCAAAGAGCGTCTAATCACACGTAAATCGTGTGTTTTGAATCGCTTTCAACTGGTATTCCTCAGGTGATATTAGTTCTTGAAACAGAAAGATTTTTTAAATTTGTTAAAAAGCTATTATTGATTTCATTAACTGTTTTTTCAGGAGCCCAAAAACCAGGATTTGCTTTTGAGTATTCTTTGATTCAGTCTGTAAATAAGTCCATTTTGAAAAAGTAAGATTCTTCCGAAACTCTTTGTAATTTATTGCCGCTATAAGGATGATAATATTCACCATCTTCTTTTTTGATCGCTTGTGTTGGTGTTAAAAACTCCTCATCACTTACAGAGTATAAGCCTTCATACTTATCAAGATAAATGTAACCTTTTTCTTTGAAGTATTCAAATATTTTTTGAACTGCTTGAGTGTGCTTTTTGTCAGTTGTTCTAATAAAGTCAATTTCGATGTCGAAATCTTTTCACATTTTTTGAAAACTTTGTGCAATCTGATCAACAAACTCTTGAGGTGTTTGATTGTTTTCGGCTGCTTTTTCGGCGATTTTTTGACCATGCTCATCACTTCCTGTTAAAACTTTCACATCATAACCTTGCATTTTTTTGTAATTTGCAATTGTTCAGGCAAGTGTGGTTGTTAATAAGTGACCAATGTGTAAATTACCTGAAGCATAGTAAATTGGAGTTGTTATATAAAAAGTTTTTTTACTCATTTTTAGCCCCCACTTTGATTGGTTTATAAAGTTTTTTGATTTCTGGTAAATAATCATGATCCAATAAATTATTTGAATCGTGTAAATATAAATTAGGTAGAAAATGCACTCCTCAACCTGCATTTAAACGACCTTCTATTAATGCAAATTTTGGTTTATCTTGAATTCTTGGATAAATTTGCTGAATTCTTTTAGGTTCGATATTGTATTTTCTCATTAAAACAAAACAATCAACAAGTCTTTCGATTGGTAGAACCAAATTTAGATAACCTTTTTGTTCTAACAACTTTGATGAACCTTCGATTAATTGTTCTAAATTTAATTCCACTTCATGTGTTGCAATTAGTTTTTCTTGAGTGATAGAAGTTTTGATTTTGTTGTTTTCAACTGGATAAAAAGGTGGATTGCAAACGATTGCCTGGAATTTTTTATTGACAGTTTTGTTTCAGTTTTTTCAAAAATGCTTAAAATCATCGTTTATAACTTCTATTTGATTTTCCATTTTATTCAGCTTAACGTTTTCAATTGCTAATTGTGCTGCTTTTTCTTGGATTTCAACAGCTTTAATCTTCATTTCTGAATTTCGATCAGCTAAGAAAATTGAAAGAGCTCCATTGTTGGTTCCGATTTCAAGAATGT
This sequence comes from Mycoplasma sp. Ms02, assembly GCF_019720735.1. GTDB lineage: Bacteria > Bacillota_I > Bacilli_A > Mycoplasmatales > Metamycoplasmataceae > Mycoplasmopsis. The sequence goes on from NZ_CP081302.1 coordinate 762,745, forward strand.
TTAAGGTTTTGGCGTTTAGATGTACAAAATTACCCAGCAAAATTGTATCTACTGAGTAATTAAACATATCTTTATCTTGGTAAACATAAAGATCAGAATCAAAACCTAAAGAGTTTTTTTCTAATCTACGATTTGCGAATTTGTTTATCATTTACATTCCTGTATGAATTGTTTTTTTGTGCATTATATTGATCGATAAATTCGGTTAGTACGGCATCGATTTTTCCTTCAACTAAATCCGTTCCGACAATTGTAACATCTACAGCGTCACCGATTTTGAATTTTCTGGATGAGCTATAGAAAACAGTTCCTGTTTCATTTGCTTCATATTCTCCGTCAAATAAAGTAGTTTTATGAACTAGCGCATCAGTTTTGTTTTCAAACTCAACAAAGAAACCAAATTTCAGAACGCTGATAATTTGAGCTTTCATTTTAGTACCTATTTTTTTACTAAAGTATTCAGCATACATTAAATCATTTGATTTTCTTTCAATTTCAACAGCTGATTGTTCACTTGTTGAATTTTGATTACTGATTTTGTCCATCTTTTCTTCAAAGTTATCTTTTTTGTCAATCTTTTTATCAAAAACTAAATCTCTGATAACACGGTGAACCATTAAATCTGGATATCTTCTTATTGGGCTGGTAAAGTGACAGTAATTTTCGCTTGCAAGTCCAAAGTGTCCGACGTTGTAAGGTGAATATTTAGCCTTTTGCATTGTTCTCAAGAATATTAAATTGATAAATTCGTCATTTCTTTGTTTTTTAACATCTCTAACAACTTGTGCAAATTTAACTGGACTAAGACCTTCGGCTGAAACTTGAATATTTACGTCTAAGGCGTTTAGTACTGTTTTAAAGTTATGAATTTTTTCTTCATCAGGAGCATCATGAACACGATACATAACTGGAAAACCTTTTTCAGAAAGGAATTTTGCTACAGTCTCGTTAGCTCTAACCATAAAGTCTTCAATTAATACTTCTGATTTTCCACGTTCTTCAATTTTAATATCAGCAACTGATCCATCTTCGTTCAGAACAATTTTTGGCTCTTTTATTTCAAAATCAATATAACCTTCATTTTCTTTAAATTTGTGAATTATTCTTGATAACTCGTATGACAAGTTTAAATCTCGACGAAGTTCATGTGATTTATCGACTGCATCGCTTAACTCCTGATTCTCTGCTTCTAAGAATAAATTAACTTGTTTATAGGTTAATCTGAACTTACTGTTGATAATTGATGGGAAAATATCGATGCTGATATTATTTCCATTTTTATCAATTTCCATCTCACAGCTGAGTGCATAACGATCTACATTTGGGTTTAGTGAACAAATACCATTTGAAAGTGCTTCGGGTAACATTGGCACAACTCTATCAGCCAAATAAATACTTGTTCCACGTTCTAGTGCTTCCTGATCGATCAAAGTATCTTCTTGCACGTAATAAGAAACGTCGGCGATATGGACACCTAGCTTGTAGTTGCCATTTTCAAGCTTTTTGATGCTGATTGCATCATCAAAATCTTTGGTAGACTCGCCATCGATTGTAAAAATCAATTCATTTCTTAAATCTCTTCTTTGAGCTCTGTCGGCAAGATTTACTTTATCCTCAATTGTTAAAGGTATTTGAGCAATTTCTTGCTCTAAAGTTTGTGGAAAACCTTGTGGCAACTTCACTTCTTCAATAAAAGCTTTTAAAAAAACTTTTGGATCAGTTTCATTTGTAATCACTTTGACAATGTCTACTAGAATTCTTACTTTGTCGTATCCAACAATTTTAGCGACTACAAGATCATTTATTTTTGCTTCTGTTTTAACGTTTACAATTTTAAATTTCTGTGATGAAAAGCGCTTGTCAATAGGGAAGAAATCAATAAAAGTTTTGTTCTTTTTTAAGAAACCAATAACTTGATCGTTTTTACGTTCCAAAATATCTGTAACTACTGCATAAAAAGCTGCTGTACCTTGTTTTGAAGAATCTTTAAAAACCTTGATATTAACTAAATCACCATTTAAAGCAAAGTTAAAGTTAAATTTAGAAACATAGTAAGATTCTTTTTCTTCAATTGGAAGATCTTTATCTTCCGCTTTTTCAACAAAAGCAAAATTTCCTGAGTTATTAACGTAGAAAGTTCCTTGATAATCTTTGACAAATTCCATGTAACTAAAAGAGTCATCGCGATTTTTGGTTATCGCATACTCTTTTTGCAGTTTACCTAAAATTGATGTAACTTCTTTGTTGTGGTTTGGTTTGATTTTTAAATCTTTAACAATATCGATAAAAGTTGCTTTTTGTTTTTTAATTATGTATTCAATTATTTTTTTGTCCATGCTTTAAACTAAAGTTCTGATGAATAATGCAGATGCCATTAGTAAAAAACCAGAAATAAACATTGCATATTTAAGAAACTTTTTCAGTCCTCTTTCCTTTGAATTTTTAAATAGTTCTAAATCCCCTGAACCAACTAATGCACCACTAAAAGCGTTCGACTCAGGAGACATCATTAATGATAAAATTGTGACAATAAAACCAATAATTATCATGCAAATTACAATAACTGTCATAGTGCCTCCTATTTATTTATTAATTATAATTTAATTATTAATATATGTAAATTAATAGATTTAAAATGTAATTTATTATAATTTTAACAACACAAGGAGCACCTATGAATATCAAAAATAAAAACGACATTTGCGTCATCGGTAACGGGCGTTTCGGTCAAGCTGTTATTGATCAACTTCTGAAAATGAACAAAAGTTTGTTCATCATCGACAAAGATCCTGAAACTGCAAAAATGTATGCTAAAGAGGTTGAAAGAATTGTGATAACCGATGCAGCAGACATCAAAGCGTTAAAAGAAATTAAAATTGATCAAATGGAAACAGTTGTTGTTGCAGCACCTGATAACATTGAAATTATCGCGAGCTTACTAGAACTAAAAATTAAAAACATCATTGCTAGAGCAACAAGCGAAAAGCATGCTTTAGTTCTTAAACAAATCGGTGTAAAGGTAATTATTAGACCTGAATATGAATCAGGAATTAGAACGGCCTTAATTGCTGCAAACAACAGTTTTATTTCATATAGTGAAAACATTCAAGAAATTGACGCAGATTTTGTTGTCGGTAATGTTGAAATCAAAAATGCTGAAATTCACAACAAAATGATTAAAAATTTAGATTTAAATCAAAAAGGAATAACAATTATTTTGGTTAAAAGACGTGATGTAGTTATGCGTGCCTTTGGAGATTTTGAGCTGCAAGTAGGTGATAAGATTTCTATTGTTGGTAAAGTTAAAGATGTTACAGAAGGTATGGAGTGACTTGCTAAAGGTGACGAATAATTAGAAAATTTGCATTATTGCAAATTTTTTATTTGTTTATTTATAATTTAGAATATGTCAGAAAAAAACGCAAACATTCTTTGCAAAATGCAAGAATTAATTGATCAAATAGAGATCTGAAATGATGCATATTACAATCAAGATAAACCTTTAGTGAGTGACCAAGTATATGACTCAAAATACCAAGAATTACTAAAACTGGAATCTGGCTATCCTTCTATGATACAGCCAAATTCACCCACTTTAAAAATCGGAGGAATTGCAAGTAATAAATTTACCAAGTTTAAACATCAAGCTCCGATGTTATCACTTGATAAAGCATACGGCGAAGAAGATTTATTAAAGTTTGAAAAGAATATCAAGAATCACTTATCTACCTATGAAATAACGCTAGAACCAAAAATTGATGGTTTATCAATCGCTCTTCACTATCAAGGTGGAGAACTTGTGAGAGCAGTAACCAGGGGTGATGGTGTGATAGGAGAAGATGTTACAGAAAACGTCTATATGATCGCTTCAATACCAAAAAGAATCACTTATTTAAATGATCTGGAAGTTCGTGGAGAAGTTTTTATGCCTAAAAGTGCTTTTGAAACTTTAAACAAAAACGAACTTGAAAAAAACTTTGCAAATCCAAGAAATGCAGCAGCAGGAACATTAAGACAATTAGATAAAGAAGCAGTTAGAAAAAGAAACTTGGAGGCTTACTTTTATTTTGTTGTTAATCCTTTAAGTCATGATCTCAAAACACAGATAGATTGTATTGATTTTCTCAATTCTCAAAAAATACCAACTTCACCATACTTTAAAACTTTTTCTTCTGTAGAAAAGTTAAAAAAAGAAATTAATCATTTTGAAGAAGTTAAACATAAATTTGATTTCGAGATTGATGGATTAGTCATTAAACTGAACGATATAACGCTTTGAGAAGAACTTGGTTATACAGCCAAATTTCCGAAGTATGCGATTGCATATAAGTTTGAAAATCTTGGTAAAACAACAAAAGTACTAAATATTTTTCCAACTGTCGGAAGAACAGGAAAAATTACATATGTTTGCCAGATCGAACCAATCGAATTGAATCAAACTACTGTTTCAAATGCAACGCTTCATAATTACGATTACATACAAAACTTAAACTTAAATATAGGTGACGAAGTGTACGTTGTCAAAGCTGGTGAAATCATTCCAAAAGTCTTAGAAATGACACAAAAAAACAGTCAAGGCACTTATCAGTGTGCTTCAGAGTGTCCTTCTTGTCACTATCCTCTTGAATATATTGACCAAAACGTTGATCAATACTGCCTAAATGAAAATTGTTCTGAAAAAATAATTAGACAGATAATGCATTTTGTTTCGAGAGATGCACTAAACGTTATGAGTTTAGGAGAGAAAATTGTCAGATTATTCTACGAAAAAGGCATTTTAAGATCGATACCTGATATTTTTAGCCTTCACAAGCATCGTGAATTTATATTGACTCTTCCAAGTTTCAAAGATAAAAAAGTTGATAAGATACTTAATAATATTGAGGCAAGTAAGGAAACAGAAATTTCAAAAGTAATAAATGGAATCGGAATTAAATTTATTGGTGAAAGAGCAAGTAAAACGATTTCTAAAGTTATTAAAAACTTATCTGAACTTCAATCAAAAACTTACGAAGATTTAATTCTTCTTGAAGATTTCGGTGAAAAGAGTGCAATTGAAATAATAAAGTTTGCTTCTGAACCTAAAAACAAGCAATTGTTTTCATATTTGGATGAGTTTTTTAACTATAAAACAGAGAAAAAAACAAACTTAAGTGGTAAGTTTGCCTCAAAGACTTTTGTAATAACAGGAACTTTAAGTAAGTCTAGGGATTACTTTGCAAACATCGTTGAACTGAATGGTGGAATAGTAACTAATTCAGTTTCAAAAAAAACTTCCGTGCTACTTTATGGTGCAAAAGCAGGATCCAAACTTGAAAAAGCACAAAAAATTAGCACAATAGAACTCTGAGATGAGGAACGTTTTAATAAAGAAACATCATAATTTTTATATAATTTAAAATAACTAAATTAGAAATTTAAACAGGAGCAATAATGCGTAAAATAGCAATCTTAACATCAGGTGGTGATGCACCAGGAATGAACTCTGCACTTCGTGCAATTGTAAAATCAGCAAGAGCCAACGACATGGAACCTTATTTAGTATACGAGGGTTACTTAGGTTTATACAATAATCAAATTAAACCTGCAGACAACATCGATTTTAACTTTTATAACTCAATTGGTGGAACAGTTATTTATTCAGCTCGTTTCCCAGAATTCAAAGACCCAGCAGTAAGGGAAGTTGCAATCAACAACTTAAAAGCACATGGAATTGATTCGTTAATCGTTATTGGTGGTGATGGAAGTTACATGGGTGCTCAAAAGTTACATGAATCAGGTGTTAAAACAATTGGATTACCTGGAACAATCGACAATGATATCGCTTCAAGCGATTTCACAATTGGATACGATACTGCCTTAAATACAGTAGTAGAAGCAATTGACAAAATCCAAGACACAGCAAGATCACACAAAAGAATTATGGTTGTTGAAGTAATGGGTAACCAATGTGGAGACTTAGCTTTATGAGGTGGTTTAGCAACAGGGGCAGAAATTATTTCAACAAGTGAATACACAATGCCAGTAGAAGAAATTGTCGAAGAAGCTTATAAACTTTCACAAGAAAAGGGTCGTAGAATGGTTACAATTGTAATTTCAGAAAAAAGATACGACACAAAAGACTTATGTGCAAAAATTGAAGCAAAAACAAAATGAGAAACAAGACTTACATCACTTGCTCACACACAACGTGGTGGACGTCCAACAGCACAAGAAAGAATCACTTCTTCATTAATGGGAATTAAAGCTGTTGAGCTAATCAAAGAAGGTAAAAGTGGTCTTGCAATCGGTTTAATCAACAACGACATCGTAGCAAATCCTATCCTTGAAGCGCTAAGTATGAAGTCAAAAGGTAAAGAAAAAGCCGTTGAAAGAGCAATCAAATTCAATAAACTAAACAAACAATAATCACATAAATAAATAAGTCGCTTAGCGACTTTTTTATTTTGCTTTTCTTAAAACTCTGCAACTTTATGTGGAATAAAATTTTTTTTAATTTAAAAGCAAAAATATTTATGGAAATTTTCCACAAAAATAACTTGATATATCAAATCGGACTATAATGAGGGAGAACTCAAGTAAACGTTCAAAAATGATAGAAACGAATTAATCGAAAGGCATAAAAAAATGAAATTCAAAAAAATATTATTAACGGTTGCAGCTCCAACCTTAACCATAGTGGCTGCAGCTGCTACAGTAAGTTGTTTTGGAGGTAAAAAGTCAAAATACAAGAAAATTGCAAATAGCGAAGAGCTAAATGCATACTTAAAAACAATGATTTCCGGAATTAAACCACTAAGTGAAATTAGTGAAAACTGAACTGCTTCAGTACAAAAAGAAAAACCACTTCTTATTACAGATGAAGGTGATACAAACGACAAATCTTTCAACCAATCATCATGAGAAGCTCTTGAATTGTTGCAAAAGCAATATGGTGTAAAAGTTAAAACAGTCAAGCCTACAGGAGGTTTTGCTCAAGCTTACAGCAATGCTTTAGACGATGGATCTACACTCTGAGTTTTAAGTGGATTCAAACACGGTGACCCTATTACAAAATGACTAAAAGAAAACAATAGATGAAAACAAGTTAAAGCTCAAAATATTAAAATTGTTGCCGTTGACTTTGATCTTGGGGATCAAGAACTTAAAGCACAATTGCCTAATTTCTATTCACTTCAATATAACACAAGAGAAGGTGGATGAATGGCTGGTTATGCTTCTGCAAAATTCTTGGCTCAAAAATATGCAAAACAACCAGAAAGAAGAGTTGTAGCTACTTTTGGAGGTGGAGCTTTCCCTGGTGTGTATGACTTTAACATTGGTTACCTACGTGGAATTTTAGACTGAAATGAACAAAACCCAACTTTAAAAGTAAAACATGGAAATGACCTAAATCTAGATTCAGGATTTGAACCTGGAGACAAAATGACAAGCTCTGTTCAAGATGCTATTAATACAGCAGGAGTTTCGATTGTTCTTCCTGTAGCAGGTCCTGCAACAGGTGTAGTTTTAGCAGAGTTGAATAAAATTCCAACGAAGAAAGATGTTTATGTAATAGGGGTTGATGTTGATCAAAGTAACACATATGTTTCAGACAAGGGAAGATTAGCCACATCAATTACTAAAGGTTTAGGTCAATCAGTTTATGACATTATTTCTGATATTGCTTTAAAAGGAACAGAAGAATACGAGCCAAAATTCGATAAAAATGAAAGAACATCTTCGTTCTCATACGTCGGAGATGCTCAAAATAATTGAACTGGTGTAGCTGATGCAACATTAGCAAACGAAGATGACAACAGTAAAATGAATGAAGCCTTAAGTGAAGCACGTAGTAAATTTACAAAACTATCTGCAGAAGATAAAGAGTTTATCGCATCTTATAAATTAACAAAAAATTCAGAACCTATTAAATCTGGTAGCGAACTACTAGGTAAGTTAATTGAAAAATCAAATAATTAGATAAAAAAGTAGAAAAACAAAACGTAAAGCCCTTGGCTTTATTGTTTTTATAGGATATGCATTTATGGAAAACAAAATAATAGAATTTGTCAATATCTCAAAACATTTTGGAGCCATCAAAGCAAATCAAGATATTAATATAGAAATTGAAAAAGGTAAAATACATGCCTTAATTGGAGAAAACGGTGCCGGGAAAAGCACCTTAATGTCAATTCTTTTTGGTATGTATGAACCTGATTCAGGGATGATCAAATTTAAAGGGTCACCCGTTTCTATTAAAGATCCTAACTTTGCAAACAGCCTGGGAATAGGTATGGTTCACCAACATTTTAAGTTGGTAGATGTTTATACTAACCTTGAAAACATAATTATGGGTGATGAGATAAGTAATCCAAGTTTGACAATAAATTACAATTTTTCAAGAAAAAAAATTGAACACATTCAAAAAACATTTAATTTAAATTTTGACCTAGATAAAGTTACAGGAACTGAACCTGTTTCTGTTCAACAAAAAGTCGAAATCATGAAAATGCTTTACAGAAACTCGGACATCCTGATTTTTGATGAACCAACAGCCGTACTGACTGATGAAGAAATAAATGGCCTTCTTGAAACTTTTAAAATTTTCAGAAAAGAGGGTAAAACAATTCTTTTCATCTCTCACAAACTAAGAGAAATTAAAGAAGTTGCTGATAATGCAACCGTGATGAGACATGGTAAAGTTGTTAAAAACTTCAAAGTTTCTGATGTTACTATCGAGGAGATGGCTGACATGATGGTTGGTGAGAACTTTGTCGAAATCAAAAACACAACATCGGGTGAAGTTGACTCAAACAGCCCCGTAATTCTTGATATTCAAAATGTCTCCACAGAAGGAGTTAAAGGGCTTAAAAATCTAAATCTTAAAGTACGTGCAGGTGAAATTGTTGCAGTTGCTGGTGTGGATGGAAATGGACAAAAAGATCTCGAATACGTAATAAGTGGAATGATAAAACCAACAAAAGGACGCATTCTTTTACGTAAAACTCCACTTATCGAACAAAATCTTAAAAAAGTTTTTGCTGAAAAAGATAAAAAAATAAAATTCCATTTCGTTATGTGTGCAGTTTTATTTGTTTTATCGATAGCAACATTATTTTCAGGTCTTCTGGCTTTTGGGGATAAAGACATATCTTCCAAAGTTGGTCTTGTAATTATTTCAATATTCTTATTATTTATTTTTATTTTACTTTCTTCATTCACTGCTTGAAGATTTATAAAACATACAAAAAATAAAAATATTGAATCTGAAACTCCAGACTATGTGGAAATTTCTAACTATTCTGCATTAGACATCTCAAAACTCGGATTTTCATTTATTCCTAGTGATAGACACAAACATGGTTTGGCTCTTGATTTTACAATCAAAGAAAATACAATTTTAAGAAGACTTTGAGATAAGAAATATTTTAAATGAAGTGTTTTCGATAAAAACTCGATTCAAAAAGCTACAGATGAAATAATTGAAGCATTTGATGTCAGAGGAGCTCAACACGGAAGGTCTAAATCCAGATCGCTTTCTGGTGGAAATCAACAAAAATTCATTGTTGGTAGGGAGATGCTTTCTGAGCACGACTTCATTTTAATTCTTCAACCAACTCGTGGTTTAGATGTTGGTGCTATTAAAAACATTCACTCTAAAATTATTGAAGAAAAAAATAAAAATAAAGCTGTGCTGCTTATTTCTTATGAATTGGACGAAATTCTAATGTTAGCAGATACAATTGCCGTTATTAACGGTGGTGAAATTAATTTCACAAAAAATATCAAAGAGTTAACAAGACAAGAAATTGGTATTTACATGTCAGATAAAAAATCAGGAGGCAACAATGACAATTAAAGAGTTCATAGTTAAACCTTTTATTTCTGATGATGCAAGAACAACTCGAAGAAGAACTTATTCTTCTATTTGAGCAGTTGCGATTGGAATCATTTTCTCAGCGTTTTTTTACGGTTTTTTAAATAGCGATGCAGAAGAAAGCGCCAACCCAATTCTTTTCATTAAAGAAGTTTTTACTGTACCTTTTGGGACACAAAACAGAAAAACAGATTTCACAATCTTCTTATTAATTTTCTCGTTTATCGGGTTAGCTGTTGCTTTTAGCTTTAAATCCGGTTACTTTAACATTGGGGCCTCTGGTCAAATGTTACTTCCTGCAATCATCGTGTTTTCGGTTGCTATTAAATACAGAATTGAAGTATTTTCAGTATCATTTTTAGCCGTAGCCATGATCATATTCATTTTTGGTGGAGCCCTTATTGGAGCACTCGCAGGATTTTTTAAAGCATATTTCAAAATTCATGAAGTAATTTCAACAATTTTTCTTAACTACATAATTACATACATTGCTCTTTATTTATTTAAAAGAACAAACCACGTATTTTTCAGCCCTGGAGAAGATCCAAGCATCGTCAATACTTTCCTTGACAATTCAACAGGAACGGCGACATTCTTGATCTCTGATAGTACAAGATTCATTTTTATTGTTATTGGTATTGTCGTTCTATTATCTCTTTGTTTTGGTCTTTTCTTCATTAACAAAAAAACTAAAATGGGATACAAAATTAGAATGATCGGAACAAACCCAACAAATGGTGAATATGTTGGTGTTGATCAAAAATTGCTCACATTATTAGTTCTTGGATTCTCAGGAGCACTATCTGGACTTGGTGGATTCTTTTATTTTGTAATTAAATATAAAAATATTGGTCATGAAATTGGAACAGGACCAATTCAAATCGGTTTTGAATCAATTGCAATTGCACTTCTTGCTTTAAATAGTTCGATTGGAGTTATTTTTTCTGGCGCATTTTATGCAATTTTAAAAACAGCAGAGCCAATTCTACAAACAACTGATGAAATCGCACCTGTAAAAAGTGAGTTCTTCCAACTTATAACAGGAGTTATTATTTTTATGAGTGCTCTTGCGTTGATGCTCTACTACTTTAGACCAATTGATTACTTAACTAAAAATATGTTGACAATTGCATCTAGAGATGGTAGAACTAAATATATTAACTATAAAAAAGCAAAATACAAGTTTATTGTTGCTAATTTAGGTCATCTAGTGAACTTATTCTTTAATAATATCTCTCTTCAAATTAATTATATTTTTGAAAAGAAAAGACTTGATAAAGAAGTGTATGCTATCATGAAAAAAGCATCACAAGTTGATCAGGTAGAGAAATCGGAACAAGCATCTAAAGATTTAAAGAATCAACTTTACAATGAAGTAGCAGCAAAAAGAAGAGAGTTTAACATTAAAAAAGAATCTTCAGGGATTCATGATTACCGTGAATTTAAAAGCAAGTGAACCTCTCATCTTAAAATCTTGAAAAAAGACTACAATGCATTCAAAAATAACAAGCTAGATAACTTTAGAATCAAACTTTTAGGAGTAAAAGAAGGAGCAGAAAATGGAAGTCTTTAGCATAATCGCTGGAAATGGTTGATTAATTTTTGTAATTCTGCTCTTAGGTACAATTTCGGGGATTTATTCTGAAAGAGCAGGAATTGTCAACATTGCCATTAACGGGTTTATGATTTTAGGAGCCGTTTCATACACAATCATAAGTGTTATAGGAACGAACATCATTAATGATAAACAACCTATATCAATGTGACACCAAATTTATACCATTCCTTTAGCAGGTTTAATTACAGGTATTTTTGGATTAGTTTTTGGTTTTGCAACCATCAAACTAAAAAGTGACCAATCAATATCAGGTTTTGCAATCAATATTTTAGCTTTAGGAATTGGTGCTGTTACACTATTATCATTAAGACTATTTCAAAATGAAGGTACAGCAGTTACCAATTACTCAAGTCCTGAGTTGGCATGAGAACAATCGACAATCTCACTTAAAAACATTGTTTCATATAAAACAGTACTTTTAATAATTGTTGCTGCAGTATCATTCTTTTCATTATGAAAAACAAAGTGAGGTTTACGTTTTAGAGCTGTAGGAGAAAACCCTCAAGCAGTGGACGTCGCTGGAATTAATGTTTATAAAATTAAATGACAAGCAACTTTTATATGTGCCGTTATTGCAGGAATTGGTGGAGCAATTTTTGCTGTTTCTAACTTAACAGAGTTTTCGATAACTAAAAATCCAAGAGGACTAGGGTTCCTTGCTCTAGCAATCATGATTACAAGTAGATGAAAAGTAACATATGCCATTCTCGTTTCATTTGTTTTTGCGATGTTATCATCAATTTCAATCTACGGTATTACACAAGTAAAAGCAATCGCTACATTCAAAGATTTATTCTCGCTAATTCCTTTCGTCATTGTGTTTGGGATTCTGCTTTCGAGCAGAAAAGGAAGCGTTGGTCCTGCAGCAGCTGGTATACCATACGACAAATCCAAACGTTAAATGTTTAAATCAAAACCAAAGCATGCAGCTTTGGTTTTTAATAAACAAAAACACACCTCAAAGGTGTGCGATTTCATTTTCTAGACTGTTTACAGTCATCATATATCAAAAATTTTTATCTTGTGCCATTCTACGAGCAAAAAATAAATTAGATCATCATGTATAAATATCAAAAATCATTTGTGGTTAATTTCTCTTCGGTGATATTATGACAATATGAAAGATGATGCACAAGTTTGGTTAAAAGTTTTATTTCATGGTTTAGCTTCTAAATTATAAATATAGTATTACTTGATTTTTAAAATTTTCACATTCGTGCCATATTTTTCTATATTTTTTCAAATTTTTCAAAGTACTTGATTTGATCAACAGTAATACAGCACTTCTATTGCTATAAAATAAACATAAAAAGGCATCAGAAGCACAAAAATATCTGAAAGAAAATCATTTTTTTTCAAGAATGCAAATGTCGATCCAACTGTATTCCCTGGTACTAATACTGAATAAACGAGTCAGGCACGACAAATTTGCTCATACGAAAAAAAGAAAATGCTAAATAAATCTTTTTTAAATGTAGGCAATATGTATTCAAAGAATAATTTAGTTTTTCCGTATCCTAATAACCTTAAATACTTCACTTCCGTCATATTTACATTATTAAAAGTTTCTGAAATCTTTTTGGCATTGCTCTTTACCTGTGAAATTATTAAAACTCAAACAAGAATAAACTCAGTATTACCAAGCAAGTTGAGAATCGAAAATACCATTACTGTCGGAATAATTCTCAAAATAAGACATCAAATTTTCAGAAAAAAACTAACGGCTTTGTTATTAATGTTTTCAGCCATAAAATACCCAATCAAAAGTGATATAGCTGCAGAACTGATCAAAATGTAAATTGAATTTAAAAACATTTGAGATAAATAATTAAATCAATTCACTTCTTCATGACTTTTTCCTGAAAAAAATTCAAAAAATACTATTTTGAACTGCTTAAGGTCAAGTTGTGTAAATTGAAAACTTATTAATGATCAAATCAATAATCCAGTATTTATAAAAACAAAAATTCACCAAAAAATACGTTGAATATTCTTTTTAAATCAAAAGAACTTTATGTTATCTGAATCTAAAATTCTTATTTTTTCGACAAAAGTGTTATATATAAATGAAAAAAGTTCAAGCAATCCAATGATTATCGCTAGGAATAAAAGTGTTATTGATAAATTTCCAAATCCTCGTGTTCCACTGTATAAATTAAACATTTGACCGTATCCTGAAATACCGACAGCACCTAAAATACTTGCTCATCTAATGTTCGATTCAAGTGAGTAAAAATAGTAAAGAATTATTTTTTGTTTATTTAACAAGACAATCGAATTTCAAAAACTTCTTCATCTACCTTGACCTAAATTAATCATTTCTCAGTAATATCTTGAATCGCTTGACTCGAAAACGCCTATAAAATAGCGATGCAATCATAACCAAGTAAATCAAAAATAAATTAGTGATGCAGCAAGATAAGAATTAGATGAGCTTGTTATTAATGTAATGAAAAAGAAAATGGGTAAACACCTAAAAAGTATCACTATGATTTTGGGGATCAAACTCCATTTACTTTTCCATAAATTATTACAAGAAATAAAGCTTGTGAAAAGAGCTGTCGCAAACCCTGTCACTGTCCCTAGAAAAACTGTTTGCAGCGTCCTTTTAAAAAGTGAAAAATTGATTGATCAAAGACTCACATCTTGGTAGTTTTTGTAGTCCTGTGAATTAAGTGTAAAGAGTTTGCCAAGATTGCTTCAAACAAAACTTAAGTATTGAGACTGAAAAAAGTAATCAAACTTCAGAAATGGATAAATCACTCAAAACAGTAGTGCAACAGTTAATACTAAAATAAGGGCTAATCTCTTATAAGTATAATTCTCTAATTTCTTGTTCGTAATCATCAAAGTCTTTTTTCTCAATAATCTTTTGAATTGATCCATTTTTTAAAAGAATTAGTTTATCACAAAAAGCTGTTGCTAGTTGCACATCGTGAATGCAAATAAAAACAGATCTTGAGTTATCCTTAAATTCTCAAAGCATTTCCATAACAGTTCTTGAAGTTTCAGGATCTAAGTTTGCCGTCGGCTCGTCAGCAAAAATTAGGTTTTTGTTTTCCAAAAGTACCCTTATTAAGTTTACTCTTTGTTTTTCACCACTCGAAAGGCTTGACATGGTATTGTAAATTTTTCTTTTTATTCCCGATCGATTTAAAAGATATTTGAATCTCCTATTTTGTTCACCTGTTAAACCAGCAAGAGCCCGATAAAAAAGATTTTTGTATCCTCTAAAGTTTCTCATAACGTTGAGCTGTGCTGATTCAAATCTGTATTGAATGAAGTTTTGTGAAAAATAACTTACCGAATTTTTGAATCCTTTAGAATTTTGAGCTAAGCTTGTAAAAACACTTTTATTAAAGTTTTTATCATTTAATATTTGTTCAATAATCGTTGTTTTACCTGCTCCACTAGGACCGATGATTCCGACCATTTCATTGGTGTTTATTGAAAAACTGACGTCATTCAGTATTGTTTGATTGTTAGTTTTATAGTTTAAATGCTTTATTTGTAATAATAAATTATTTTGTTGCTTTATCATATTTTTCTTGAATGCTTAATCCGTTGTCTGTTACTGCTTGGTAGCCAGAAAATCCGACGTATCTGCTATACTTGTCATTCATAGTTGTGAACTTTTGAACGATTCTATTTAGAGTATCTGAATCAATATCTTTTCTAGCTGCTACAATGTTGTATGGTATTGCCTCTGTAACAACTAAGATGTTTAAGTTTTGGTTATTTGCATTTTGATATCTTTTGAAGTATTTTTCTTTACTTTGTGTTCAAGCAAATGAATTTTGGTTATCAAAAGCTATATTAAACCTTGTACCTTCTTCATTTAACTTATCAGGTTTACCACTTACGAAAAGTTCAGGATGGTTTTGTATTTCCAGAGCAAGTGTCGTAAACTTATCTCCTTCTTTGTTGAAATGCTTTTTAAGTAACTTTTCAGGCAATGTGTATTTTGAACCTGAATCAGCATCTCCGTGTACGATCCCGTACGATCTGAATTTACTTCAATCTTTATCATTTCAAGCTTTTGTAATTTTTACCTTTAGTTCATCATCAGCAGAAATTAATATCATTCCACGTTGATAAGTTACCTCAGCGTCTGTGTAAAAATTACTGTATGTTGCCCCATCTCAATTTTCCTTAGCTCACTGTGAATAAGGTTTTTTGTGAAATTCTTCATTGGTTTTTGTTGCAATTTCTACTAATTTATCTGTGCTACTTCCATCACTATATTCTGCATAATCTTTATCGTATTTAAATGCTCTTGTTTTTGTGCTTAAAATAATTTTTAATTGCGATTTTAAAGAGTCATCTAATGACTGAAAAGCTGAAATTGAGCTAATGGCAAACTGACCTTCATTTTTCAAGACTGCTTGTAAAGCAGGTGCTCCCTTTAATTCTTGAAAGTTCATTCTTAAACCTGTAGGTTCAAATTGCTTTTCTAGATCTTCTTTTAATTCCTCAAAGTTAGTTCCTGCAGGTTCGACATAAAATTTCAAAACTCTTTCTTTTTTATCATCGCTTTGCTGCGTTGTGCATGAAGCTGCAGCAAAAGGTAAAATTCCTAAAGCAGGAAATAATAAAAAATTCATTTTTTTCATATAAAAAAATCTCCCTCTTGCTACAGGAGATTCAAAATGAAAAAGACGTCCTCGCTACGCTGGTATTAACCAGATCAGCTCAAAGAGTATTTCTCAACCCACATTTGTGAGTACCCCTGTACATTTATAATTATAAAACATCAAAATACTTAACAAAACAATATAATTGATAATCATGAGAATAATTGCAGGAAAATATCGTTCTAGAGCAATAGAACAGCCAAAAACGGATAAAACAAGACCAACAACCGACAAAGTGAGAGAAGCAATTTTTTCGAGTATCCAATTCGATCTTCAAGACTCAGTTTTTCTAGATCTTTTTTCAGGATCAGGAGCTTTTGCCATCGAAGCAGTTTCAAGAGGTGCGATGAAAGCAATAGCGATCGAGAAAGATCGAGATGCTTTTCTAACTTTATCTAAAAATCTAAAAAGCTTACATGTTTCAAACGTAGATATTCACAAAATAGACGCTTTATCATACCTTTCGAGTTCAAAAGGTCTAAAGTATGACTTCATTTTTATGGACGCACCTTTTGCTGAATACGATTTAATTAATAACTGCTTAAATAGCATAAAAACAAATCAAATTGTTTCAAAAAATGGTTTAGTAATTTTAGAAACAGATAATCCTGAACAAATAAAACTACCAAGTGGAATGGTAGTTCAAAAATCAAAAAAATACGGAAAAATCAACGTTTTATTTATAGCTGAATTCTAGTCCAGCTTCTTTTAAAATATCGCTCAATATTTCATAAATAAATTGATTATACCTTGTGTTTGACTTGCGATAGAAATTTTCATAGTCATGAAAAACAGAATAGATCAACTCTAGAAAAGTTTCATCTAACCTTTCTTTGCCGTGCAAAAAGCAAAGAAAGGTTTTTTTGACAAAATCAAAGTCTGTTATTTGGTTATGACTTTTGCAAACACCACAAAAATAAAGTTGTGGCATGATTCCTTGATTTTCTATTAAATTAGCCAACATTATTAAAAATATTTCTGTATTTTTGCCTTGCGACATTTTACTAATGAGACTGCAGTACAGATCAAAAAATGAATTTTTATTATTAATTGACAAAGCAATTTTTTGGATTTTCTTTAAAAACTTTGCACTTTGAGAATCCGAAAAAGAAACAGGTATTTCGATTGAAGCTTTTTTCAATTTTCCAATCTTTTTATTTAATCTAGCCTTAAAAAACTCAAGATTAATCACAGACATCAACTGCAAATTCGCTCTATTCTTGCTAGTAGGTTTATCAAGACCTTGAGCATATAAAGTAAACTGACCATTTTCGTTTAAAAACGTCGCTAAATGAGCGTTATTATCATACCTTTCCAGGCGAATCAATAGAGCTTTTTGAGTCGTTTCTGCCATGTAATAATTATATTTTTTTACTCTAAAATATATTAAAATATATATTACTTATTACATAAGTTATATAAGAGGTTCTTATGATGATAGAAGAATTAAAAACATTATTTGTTTCTGCACTAATTGGTGTGCCAGGTGTTGCCAGAGTACACAATGTAAATTCTGATGAAGTTGTTTCAAATCTTGAAGACGCGATTAACGTTAGACTAGATAATAAAAGTTACATTTTCAGAGCTGAAATTTCAGTTATGCAAGGTGTTTACACAAAAGGAATCGTTGAACAAATTTACAAACTAATCAACTTTGAACTTAAGAAGAGAAAAATTAAAAAATTCGATTTAAAAATAACCATAAAAGGAGTTATTCATGAATAAAATTAATGGTAAGGACTTTATTAGGTTCATCACTTCTGGGGCAAATGCCTTAATTAATTCAAAAAATAAGATTGATGCATTAAACGTTTTTCCTGTTCCTGATGGTGATACAGGTACAAACATGGCGTCAACCATTGAATATGCAATTCAAAACATTGACAAGAATGAAAATGACATTTCTAAAGCAGCATCTGATCTTGCAAAGAAAATGCTTTTTGGTGCTCGTGGAAATTCAGGTGTTATTTTAAGTCAGATTTTCAGAGGTTTTTCGCAAGCATTAGGCGAAAAAATTGAAGCATTTCCTAAAGATTTAGTTTTAGCTTTCGAAGGAGCTTACAAAAAAGCTTACGGAGCAGTATTAAAACCGATCGAAGGAACAATGCTAACTGTAATCCGTGAAACATTTGAAGGCTTAGAAAGAGAAATAAAAGTCAATAGAGATGTCAATATCGAAGACTTTTTTAAAAAACTGAAAGAAGTTTCAAGAAAATCATGTGATGAAACACCAAACAAATTAAAGATTTTACGTGAAGTAGGTGTAACTGACAGTGGTGGTGAAGGACTTTTCACAGTTTTTGAGGGAATGTATCTTGCATCGATTGGTCAAGATGTAACTCTAAACGCTAATGGATCTGATGAAGCTACATTATTTATTAGTGACACAGAAGTTTATGACGGAGAATTTGGTTATTGCACTGAATTTATTATCGAATTAAACGATGAGAAGAAATTCAACAAAGAAGCATTCACAAAGGTAATTCAAGAGTTTGCAAACTCGCTTGTTGTTGTTCAAGATGAAAAAATAGTTAAGGTGCATGGTCACGTTTTAAAACCAGGAGACTTGCTAAATGAAGCTCAGAAACACGGAGAATTTTTAAAAATCAAATCTGAAAACATGACACTTCAAGCCAACAACTCTAAAGCAACAGCAGTTGAAGCTCAAGTAGCAGACTCTGAAGATGAAAAACCAGCAGAGTGTGGAATTGTTTCATGTAACTTAGGTTCGGGGATTATTGAAAGAATGCATGAATTAGGATGCGACTACGTCATCGAAGGTGGCCAAACTCAAAACCCAAGCGCTCAAGATATCCTTGATGCCATTGCAAATGTAAATGCAAAAACAGTATTCATCCTTCCTAATAACTCAAACATCATGTTAGTTTCGCAACAAGCAGCACAAGTTGTTAACGATAAAAATGTAATCGTAGTACCAACAAAAACACAGGTTCAAGGTCTTGCTGCTATTTTAAATTTCAATAAAGAAAATTCTGAAGAAGATAACCTAGAAATGATGACAGAAGCAATTGAAGATGTTCTTTCAGGAGAAGTAACTCAGGCTGTTAGAACAACCTCAATAAATGGTGTAAATATTAAAGAAGGTGATTTTATTACAATTCACAAAGGAAAAATTACATCTTCAAACAAAACACCTTATCAAGCAGCAACTTCTTTAATCACACAAATGCTTGACAACCCTGAACGTGAGTGAGAACTCCTTACAATTTATTACGGAGATCTATCTTCAGAAGCTGATGCAATTGAATTAGAAAGTTGAGTTCAAAATAAATTTGATATTGATGTTGAAATTGTAAATGGTGCTCAACCTAATTACCACTTTTTAATCGGAGTAGAATAATGAATAAAAAACCAATAATCGTAATAGATGCAAACGGAAATGACCACGGTCCGTCTGTAATCGCACAAGCAATATCGGAGTTTCTTAACGAAAATCCGAATTTTTCAATTTATATAGTCGGAGATAAAAAAGAACTCGATAATCACTTGTTAAGTCAAGTTGACCAATTCGACTTACATATAGTAGACAATGACAAAATTGCTAAATTATCAGAGAATCCAAGACTTGTTTTAAAAGAAGATAGTTCAATGAAACAAGCACTTGAGCTTTTCAAAGAAAAAGAGGCAGACGCTTTCATTTCAAGTGGTGATAGTGGATCTTTATTAACACTTTCTACTTTTATTGCAAAAAGAATTGATGGTGTTTCAAGGCCTGCCTTCATGCCTTTTTTTCCAACAATTCAAGGTAGAAGGTTTCTACTTTTAGATGTGGGAGCAAATATAAGTGTGAAACCTGAATTTCTTTACGAATGAGGTATTGTTGCTAGCGAGTACTCAAAAGCCATGCTAGGAACAACAAACCCAAAAGTTGCACTTTTAAACATTGGTACAGAATCATATAAAGGACCTGACTTTATTCAAGAGGCTAAAAAAATGCTTGAAGAGTCAAATTTAAACTATCAAGGTTTTACAGAATCAAAAGAGCTTTTAAGAACGGATATGGATGTTATTCTTTGTGATGGTTATGCTGGAAACATGGCGCTAAAAGCATATGAAGGAGCACTTCTTTCAGTTAAAGACTTGCTTGAATCTTCGATAAAAGCAAAGGTAATTAGAATGATTGGATACCTTTTAGCAAAAGGTGCTTTTAAAAATCTTGCTAAAAAAATTGAGTTCAGAGATATAGGTGGAGCTTTTGTAGTTGGAATTAATGGTATTGTAATTAAATCCCACGGATCAAGTGATAAAAGGCAATTCAAAGGAGCAATTTATCAAGCTAAAAAAGCCATTGAAACAAACTTGCTCCAAAAAGTAAAAGATGCAACAAAAGACAAAATCAACAATGAGAGTTAAAACTCTTGAAGAGTTTTTTCACCAAAACAAAATAGAACCAAAATCACATTTACCATATATAAGTGCAATAACACACCCTTCATATAAGACTAAAAACAAAAACATAGACACTTACCAAAGACTTGAGTTTTTTGGTGATGCGATAATTCAATTTCTTGTTAGTCAATATATTTACATAAATTTTTCAAAACAAGACGAGGGCTACTCTTCTTCGCTAAGAGCTAATGTTGTTGGAACTAAAACGTTAAGCGAAGTGTCTCAGAGAATCGGACTACCGTTACTTTTAAAATCGCCACAAGGCAAGGCAGCCTCTGATGCAAAATCATCAGCTAAGGTTCAAGCAGACCTTTTTGAGGCAATGACAGCAGCAATTTACATTGATCAAGGAATGGTGAAAACCAAAGAGTTTTTAACCACTCATTTATTCCCTTGAATTGAAAAATTTCACCAAAATGATAATAAAGACCCAAAAACAAAATTACAGGAATATTTCCAGAGTTTTTCACGTGATAACATTACTTATGAGTCTGTAGTGCAGCAGGATAAGACATTTTTGGCTAAAGCTCTACATGATGGACAAACTTTTGGAATTGGTACTGGAAAAAGTAAAAAAGAAGCGCAAACAAACGCAGCTATCGATGCATTAAAGAAACTTAATGTCTAAGGAGCGATATGAAATTAATTAAAGTAGAAGCCCACGGTTTTAAATCGTTTGCAGATCCTATCTCGCTAAATTTTGATGGTGGTGTTGCTGGAGTGGTTGGGCCTAATGGTTCAGGTAAAAGTAACATAAATGATGCCATTAAATGAGTTTTAGGTGAACAAAGTTCTCGTGAATTACGTGGTGATTCAATGGAAGATGTTATTTTTGCTGGATCAAAAACAACACCTGCAATGAATAAAGCTGAAGTAACACTTACTTTTGACAATAGAGCTAAAACTTCTTCTTTTGATACAGACTTTGTTACTATTACAAGGGTAATCAAAAGAGGAAAAGGAAGCGAGTACTTAATTAATGGTCTTCCTTCGAGGCAAAGAGATATTAAATCTCTTGCAATGGAAACAGGAATTGGTAAGTCTTCATTAGCGATTATTTCGCAAGGTACGGTTTCTGATATTGCAGAAGCAACAGATGAAGAGCGTAAATATATTTTCGAAGAAGCTGCTGGTGTTTCGAAGTACAAACATAACAAAAAAGAGTCAGAGAAAAAGCTGGAAAAAACTGAAGAGGGAATTGAAAAAATCGAAATAGTAATTTTCGAACTTGAAAAGCAGTTAAACCCTTTAAGAAAAAAAGCTGAAAAAGCTTCAATCTATTTAGAAAAGTCGGCACAACTTAAAGATGTAGAAATTGCATTATTGGCATACCAAATAGAGCAATACACAGAAAAAGTTTCATCTTTAAGCAAAGAAATTGAGGGTGTCGAAGAAGCAAGATCTGATTACAACACAAGAATTGATGAAATTGATTCTCAAATCAAAGCACACAACACTTTAAAATCAGAGCTAAAATCAAGAATATCAGAACTAAGACATGCTAGAGATATTTTGAAAGACAAAATTAAGCAATATGAAATAGCAGAAGCTCAAAACAAAGAAAGACAAAAACTAATAACCCAAGGGTTAATTCAAGTTTCTTCAAGTGAACAGATTTCTAGCTTCATTCAAAGATTAGAAGAATTAAAAGCTAGAATTAATCACGACAGATCAGAAGAAGAGAAATATAAAAAGATTCTTGAAGCAGCATCCAATGAAGAGACTACTTTATCAACCAAAATTAACGATTTAGAGTCGCAAAAGAAAGTAGAAGCCCAAAAAGTTGCCTCAATTCAAGCCAGACTGGATGTTTATAAAGAACAAAAGGAATCGGGAGCTAACTTGTTTAAAGGGACAAAAACAGTTCTATCAAATAAACATCATTTCAAAGGTGTTAGAAATATTGTTTCTGAGTTGATAAAAGTCGAAAACACCTATGCGCAAGCAATAGAGACTATATTAGGGGCAGCACTACAACATGTTGTTGTTGATAGTTCTGAAACAGCCGTAAACGTTGTTAATTTCTTAAAAAGAAACAACGGAGGCCGTGCGACATTTATTCCTTTAAACACAATTCAACCTAAATTTATTCGGGAAGACCACTTAATAGCAATTCAATCGCAAAAGGGAGTTGTGGGTATCGCAAGTGATCTGGTGCAAATGGAACCTAAGTTAGATATACTTAAGAAGTACTTACTCGGAAATGTTATTGTAGCTGAAACTATTGATTTTGCAAATTCAGTTGCAAAAGTGATGGACAACAGATATATGGTTGTGTCTTTAGACGGGGATGTTGTTAGACCAGGTGGAGTTATCGTGGGTGGTGAATCTGCCAAAGGTAATAACTCGCTTCTAAATGCAGATGACAAAATCAAAGAGCTTGAAAATCTGTTGCCACAGATTAAATTATCAATGTCAGAGAAAACGGAAGCTATTAATAAGCTTTTAAGTGACAGAAGTGTTCAATCTGAGTACAAATTCAAAACAAGCAACAAATTGTCCGAAATTAGACAAACTATTAATCAAAATCAAAACGAATATAACGAAACAAAACAACGTTTAAGTTCGATTACGAACGAAGAAATCAAAATCAAAGAAAGCTTATCACAAGCAGAAGCCAATATGCAACTTGTGAAATCAAAGCTTTCAGAAATTGAAATAGAACATGAAGCAAAAAGTGCTGCTTATGAGCAATTAGAGTCCGACATCAATACTTTAAGAATTAAAGTTGATGGTTTAAGATATTCATTAAAAGAACTTGAAAAGAATTTCGGAACTAACATTGCCGAAAATGCACGTTTAAAAATGCTCCTAGAGCAAGCTCAAGACAGAATCGTTCATCACTACAAAATCACTTTTGAACATGCAAAGGAAAATTACAAATTAGAACTTCCTCTTGATCAAGCTATAGATTTTGTTGATAACCTTAAAGCTGAAATAGAAGAATTGGGTAATGTCGATATTGATTCAATTGAGTTATTCAAAGAAGTCGAAGATAAGTACAATAACTACACAAGAGATCGTGATGAACTTGTCGAGGCTAAAAGAATAATCGTCAGTGCGATTGCTGAAATGGATAAAATCATTGTTACAAGATTGACACAAATTGTTCATGATGTTAATGAAGAATTTAACAATGTATTTACTACTATGTTTGGTGGTGGTTCAGCTCATATTGAATTCACAGACAAATCTGACATCCTTGAATCAGGAATTTCGATTTCTGCCCAACCACCAGGCAAAAGCGTTAAAAACCTTAAATTATTTTCAGGTGGCGAGAAATCACTGATTGCTATTTCGTTGCTTTTTGGTATTCTAAAAGCAAGACCTCTTCCTTTATGTATTCTTGACGAGGTGGAAGCAGCGCTTGACGAAGCCAACGTTGTTAGATATGCTGAATATCTACAAGCCCTTAAAGAAAAAACGCAGTTCCTTGTAATCACGCATAGGCACGGAACAATGTCAAGGGTAGATCAGTTATTTGGTGCTACAATGCAAAAAAGAGGTGTTACAAGCTTCTTTACACTTGAATTAGCACAGGCAAAAGAGTTAGTTGAAGATACTCAACAAGAAGTTCAATAGATTTTGCTAAAGATACATCAAAAGACCTATAATAGGTCTTTTTATTTAAATCTTAATCTTCGTTAAGGCTAAACAAAAAAACTCACTTCTGTGAGTTTTTATTTTGAAAATCTTAGTATGTAAGATAGAAGCAGTACATAATCAATAAACAAATCGTAAGCCTTGAAAAGACCTGATTTTCACATTTCTTTAAAAGTAGCGTATTGATAAAATGCTTGTTCTTTTTTGATTTGATTTATTGTGAATACTGAAGAAGCTGAAATCAGTAAAATACCGATTACAGTAATTGCATTAAACATAAGTGATGATCTTATGAATATATTTAGGATAACCAAAAGTACGAATGGTATGAATAAAAAGAAAGTTAATGTTGATAGTTTTTGTAAATTCACTAGCTCAAAATAACCAATAATTCCTGCTACAAAAATTATCAAAGCAGGAGTGGTCAATATTGCACCCATTCAAAATAAGTTATCTCCATTCTGAAACGAAACTTTATCGACGATAGTTACCGAAATGGTGAATGAGAAATAAACAACTACAATTGGCATCAATATAAATAACACCATGTTATTAATTTTAGTTCTAAAGAATGCCAGCAGAATATAAGCAATAAGACCTGGTAACAATATTCCTAAATAGGCAAATGGATGTTTGTATAGAAAATACTCTATAGTAGGCTTGATTGGACCTAAAAACAAGAACATAAGCCCTGCAAAGAATAAAAATAATAAACCTACGAACATCATGACAAGTCCTTGATATGAGATTTTTGATGTTCTTTCTTTAATGTCTTGGATAATCATATATCAATTTTATCACTTTATTATTTCAAATTAAAAACTCATCTTAACTGATGAGTTTTTATAGAATTTAGCTAAAAAGGTTTACACAGCAAGAAAAATACTTCTATTTTTCTTGCTCAAAAATGTAAAGTAAAAACTTTTATCAATTTTATATAAGCTTTTTAGTTTGTTGTTTGCATTAATCAAGTAGAAAACATTTCATCCAATAATATAAATAAATAATAAAAACAATGAGAGCCACCCCTTACTGTTGGCTCTCAATTAATAACAAGAAAGGATTTATTCAGTCGGTAGATTTAGCTTCAGCACAAAAAAGGGGTGGCAATTTTGAATTAACAGCAAACGTTGTATTGAAATCAAAAAATGGCAACAGCGAAGTCAACGATATAACCCTTTTAATGCCTGTGCAAAGATAAAAAATGTTTGGTAATTAAACCAAAAAACACCTCAGAGATCTGAGGTGTTTTATATTAAATTTAAATTTTTATTTCAAATATCCACGTTTAAGCGATTCTCAAAGAACTTGTGTTTTAGTTTTGTTAGAGAATCTGTCTCTAGGATATTCATCTTTGTAGTATACGTAAGCTAAAAGCTGGTCAGACGAGTAATTTGAATCATAAGTATTATTTGATCTTGATCCAAATGGGTAATCTGTGTTGAAGTAAGCAGACGATCAACCCTTGTATACAGCGAATTTATCTAAATAAGACTGACTCTTGTATCAAAGATTATTCATTATCGTTGAGTTAGCGTATTTATTAAATGCATCTTCATTTCCATAGTTTACTAGACCCTCTATTGTAGTTGTACGAAGTAGGTTTGTGTTTCAATAAGTAACAACAGGAATGTTTGCATCTCTTAGTATTCAAAGAACAATTGCGTTGATTCTGTGAATTGCTCTAAATTCAGGTAAATCATTTTTACTTGCAACTTGTGTATTATTAACTGCTTTTTCAAGAAGTTGTTGATACATAGGGCCTAATATAGCAGCTAAAAATGTTCTAAATTTACTTGCTACGTTGAAAATATCACCAAAGTTAAATTCGACACCAAGAGACTCGCTTCCTTCTTGAGTTGAAGTTGTTGCTCCTTGAGATCCATTTGATGAATTGCTAA
Organism: Mycoplasma sp. Ms02; assembly: GCF_019720735.1. Classification (GTDB taxonomy): domain Bacteria; phylum Bacillota_I; class Bacilli_A; order Mycoplasmatales; family Metamycoplasmataceae; genus Mycoplasmopsis. The sequence goes on from NZ_CP081302.1 coordinate 788,770, forward strand.
AATCAGGTACTTTTAATACAGAAGCTAAAGCAGAGTAGATTCCAGTTCTATTTTCTTGATTTGATTTATCAAACAGCATGTTGATAAATCTTACTCACTCTCTATTGCCCACTTGGTCAGTGATTTTTGTAATTAATGAAGCACGATCTAGTAATTTTGAAACAGAAATCTTAGTACCTGCTTCATTTGTTATCACGCTTAGTGCTCCTTTTGTAACTGCCTTCAGAAGATCTGCACTATATTTGGCAGGATCTCCGTTGTAACTTATCGCCTTGATGTTATCGTAAATGTTATTAACCATTTCATCAATTTCTTGTGACTTGCCGACTACAACTATGACGTCTTTGATCACATTAACAAGAAATCTTCTTTCTTCGGCATTAATTGGACTAAAGCTGCTTGATAGTTTATCAACAACAATTTCAGCCAGTCCGTAAATGACAGTGTAATCCGATGATGACAAACTTTCTTTAATTCATTTCTTAAATTGGTTTTTAATTTGTGCTTGGTTTGGGCTGTTAAGGAATTTTTGTAACAATCCGAATCAACTATTTAAAGCACCGTACTCGTTGTTTTTGTCAACAACTTCCGAAACTAATGTTTTTCCAAGCCCTAAGAAGTTTTGGTTTCTGACTAGTTTAACGATAGCTTGGTTTACTTTTTCACCATTAAAATCAGGGTTTGATGAAATTAATGCTGACACATTTAATGAGTTAACAACTTTTTCAAGTTTTCCATCTACGTTTACAAACGAATCAAGGATTGTGTTGAAAATGTATTTTGCTGCGTTCTTGTTTTGGCTGAAGACAGGATCTGTAATTAATTTTGCAAAGACTTGATAGTTTGTGAAATCAAGTTTGAGTACTAAATCACTTAATAATGAAGATAATAATTCTTCGATAGTTGAATATTCATTAATTCTGTCGAGAATGCCTAAGGCATTATCAATTAATCCCATTCTTTCCAGAATTGGATAGATGTTTGAAATAATATTATTAATTAATTTAGTTACATCTGATCTGCTTAAGTCAATCTGTGTAAACTCTAAGAACTCTCTTACAAGTTTATTAAGAACTGATCTTAAATTAGAATCTTCAAGCGTTGCCCTTAAGATGGCTTTTAGATCAGTTTTTAATTCTGATCTTGCTGTCGAGTCTTTAACAAAGATTTTCAGAACATCTAGAAGATCATTTGCTCGATTGATTTCATTTTTACTTGACTGGAACTTTTTAACCATATCAGTAAGAATTTTTGAAACCTTATCATGTTTTATAAAAGTGTATACGAAGTTTTTAACTTCGGTTTCTGTTGCATACTGATTCACTTTTTCTTTTAAGTCCTGTGGTATAGCTTTATATAAAGCATCCTTGATTGTTCCATTTTCATTAAAGTGATTAATAGCGTTCTTAATTAACTGATTGAAATCTGAAATAGATTGCTCATTAGCTAGTAGATCTTTATTTGCTAGATCTTTTGTAAGAACTAGAGCATTTTCTTTTCAATTTTGACTAAATGCATTAAATACTTCGGTCAACGTTTGACTCAGTATATTAGACATGTTTAAATCTGTTCCGTTTTGAGATAGTTCTTGAGTAAGAACAAAAACAAATTTGTCAATACCTTGGAAATTGTTGTTAACCATTGGAAGCAATTTGAGAATGTTTCTTAATAACATCTGCTTGTTATTTACGCTTCTTAATGCTCAAGAAGTAGACTCGCTTTCTTCAATATATGAAATCCCAATTCTTGAAATAGCATCTAGAACGTCATTATTTGAAGTTACCTCTTCAAGAAGTCTTATTAAATCATTCTTAATAGAATTAATTAATTGCTCTTGAGAGAATACTTTTTTGATTAACTCAGACAGATTTTGCGACGACCCATAGACTTGATTGTTATCAATTACGTTATGAATTGCAGTCTTGATGACATTTTTGAAGTTGTTGTTTTGAATAATTGTTTTAGCAATTAAGTTCAGATCTGATCTTTGATTATTTTTTCCAGTAAACGATGAAAGATCAATTGATTCTAAAATTTTATTAATTATTGAATCTTGTACCAATCCACTTATAGCACTATCAAACAGCTCTTTTCATTGATCTCTTGTATTTGAAATGATGTCAGAATTCAAGATTGTTTTTCAGAATTCAAAAGTATTTAAGTTAAGCAGCTTTAGAACTTCTGTTTTAACTCTGTTTAAGTAATCAGAAAAACTTTCTGAGTTTGCAGGTTCTCTGAAAATAATTGCTATAGCTTGATCATATACACCTAAATCTTTAAGCAATTGTTCAACATTTTGAGCTGCATTTCTAAATAGTCTAGAATCGTTTGATGTTGAAATATCAATATTATTTTCATTTGCTAATTTTGAAGCAAAAGCGCTAACGATATCAGCAAAGTTATTGTTCGAAAGGACTCTGTTTAATAATGATTTAACTGCATTTTGTGAATTTTGAACTTCACTTAATGACATTATATGTTTAAATAAACCAAATTCATCAGCTAGTTTATCAGGTCAGTTTGAGTTTTGTAGGAACTGATAAATGACTGGTTGTAAACGAGATTTAAGTAATCTGTCATTTGCTGACTGGTTAATTAAGTCTTCAACTTTATTTTGTGGAACAATGTTATCGATTGCATCAGCAACTATTGAGCTTGCAAATGATCCAACCTTGTTGTTTTCTAGCATGTCAGACAATAATTGTGCCATTATTTTTGAAATAACAGATATGTTATCTCTTCAAATTGGTACATTAACAATTCTCTTGATAAATCCGATTTTGTCATTTGAGAATTTTTCTGAAATGATGTTTGAAATTACATTAGGTATTTCAGCTAAAACATGAGCTGCATTTGTTGATTCTTTAGCTTCTTTTAATTTGTCAATAATACGATCTGCGATCGGATCAAATAATTCGGTTGCATCTATTACTGATTTAATGCTTCTTGAAAGATCTTGTGAGAATCTGTCGACTTCAGAGGTCATTTGTACACCATTATTTTGGAATGTATTTTTAAGAATTTTGTAAATAATATCTTGAGCTTGAGAGTTGCTTGTCAAGTCGTCTAATAAACCTTTAATGCTTAGTTTTAGATCATCTAAGTTTAGTAGACCTAGCATTTTTACAACCATATCTTGAAGATTTGTTGCTGTTTTAAGAGTATCAACGTTGTCAATAATCTTTGTTAAGCTGACATTGAAGATGTTGTTAAAATGTGGGTTTTTGAAAATGTATTGAACTAATTCAACTAAATCCTCGTCCGAAACAAACGTATTAACTGTTTCTTTAAGCGCTTCAGGAAGAATACCAATGAACTTTTTAACTTGTTCAGTATCGTTGCTTAGAATTCTGAAAACGTTTTCGATTATTTTTTTAATATCGCCTTTGTTTCTTGAAACAAAGTTAGAGTTTAGGATCGATTTAACAAGATCAAAGATCTTTTGCTCTCTATCATTTCCATCAATGGAGTCATTAATACTTGTAATTAATGAAGAAACTAGTGATGAAATATCAAGATTGTAACCGTTTTGAGCTACATTGTTTAATAATGAGTTTGCAAGCAGTTTGCTAATTGATAAATGCTGATCGAAAACATCATAAAGGTTCACAAGATCCGAAATTAATTGATCTTTATTTTCTAAGTTTTCGAAAAACTTAGCAAACTCTGAATTGTTAAGTTCATGTTTTGCTACTTTTGTAATTAATTCTTTCAATCCTGATTGTTGAATTATTTCGTTTGCAAGTTGCGTTAAATCATTTACAAATTGTGAATCATCTTTTGCTTGTTTTGCAAGGCGTTTTAAGACATCGTTGTAAGTGTTTAAATCATCAACATTTTCAAGTGATTTAAGACCTTTGTCTAATAATGAAATTGCCACATTCTTAAATAAATCAGATTTAAGAATGTTTTTAACAGGAGATAGTAATTCCTGTTTTGTAATACTGTATTTTTCTAAACTTTCAAAGAATGATAAGTCATCTAAGAAGCTAAGTTCTGAATTTTGAATGTATTTTTCAAAAAGCTTTCTAAGAACATTTTTGATTTCTTGTGCATGTTTGGAAGTGAATCCATTTTTGAAAAGAGGTTTAATTAAGTTAAATTCAGATACAGGAATGTTAGTTGTTAAACTAGAAACAAATTCATTGAAGAACTCTGATAAGTTTGTTGATTTTTGAAGTATTTTATCTGTTTTATTAATAAAATCATCAAATCATGGATACTCGTCTATTGTGTTAGAAAGTCCTTTAACTAAGTCGTCTAATAATGAGCTTGATAAACTGATGTCTGAACCAACATTATCCGAAAGCACCTTGTTTGTAGCTTTATGCAGCGTTTTTGATAATTTGTCGGTTGATAAAATTGATTTTAAAACACTTCTGAAAAGTGAAGGGTTGTTTGAAATTTTTAAACCTTTTAATAGTTCAAAAACTAATTGATCTATGTTTTCGATTCTTGTTAGATCAGTGCTAATTATTAAGTTGTTTAACGAAATCTTAATCAACCTATTGAAGTTATTGTTTTTTAGTAAGTCTTTCACAAATTCTTTAGCTTCATTTTGATCGAAGTATTGAAGTGCACTTTGATTGTTTGCTACTGAATCAATTATTTTGTTTATTAACCCAAGTGATTCTTCTTTATTAATTAAATAATCATAAGCAGCTTGTAAAAGTTCTGAGATTTTTGCTTTATTATCTGCAAAAACAGCATTTGTAGCTATAAATCTGATAAATTCAACTGGATTATTTAAACCTTCAGACATTACTTTTGAAACCATATTTAGAATATTGTTTCCTAAATCTAGCGATGAGTTTTCCAGGTATTTATCAACTTCTACAACTAATCCATCAACAATGTTTTCAAAAATATTATTAAATGAAAGTATTTCTAAAAGGTTAGATGAAACGTCTTGTGCTAATCTTTGAAGCGCTAAATCTTCAGGTGTTCTTAATTCTTGTGTTGCAAATTTAACAATCAATGACTTGAAGATATTTTGTAGTTCTAGCGATGACAAGGAATCTCTTAAAATTGATTTTAGCTCTGCTTTATAGTTACTTAAGTTAAAATCACTTAATAAAATACGTATTAAATCGACATATGTTTGAGCTTCAGTAAAGTCTTTGTTTTGAGCAAATGCTGAATCTAAAATTGTGAAAATCAAGCTTTTAAACTTATCATTTCTTAAAATAAACTTAACTAAGTCTTTAACTTCTTGAACTTCAGAAAGTTCTTTTACACCTTGTGGAAGAATATCATAAACTGAATTGACGATCGAAGAAAGGCTCTCTGCTTCTCCTTCGAGTTTTTCATATACATTCTTAACAATTTGACTATAGTCAGAAGCGCTATCTCTTCATGAAGAGCTTGATAGTATTGTTTTAAGTACTTCCACATTTTTTTGTTCATTGTTTAAAATTTGTTCAAATCTTGAAGCAATTCTAGAGACTAGCGAACTTAAAGTTAGTGATGTTCCTTTTTCTGAAAGTTCTTCAATTACAGATTGGAGAACTTTTGATGTAATCTGATATTCTGTATTTATTTTTGCAAAGTGATTTAGAAGCGATTTAACAACAGCGTTTCTGTTTGATGTATTTTTAAATATTCAGCTATATTCTGAAGAATCAATCTTTTCTATAACGACTTTTGCTACTTCTTCTTTAAAGTTATCATCTTCTAGAATTTCGGAAACAAAACCTGAAAACGCTTGCTGTAATTCATTTTTGACATCAAAATCAGTAAATAAGAATTTAACTAATTCATCATAGCTTTGAGTGTGTTTTGCTTGAGCTAATTTTTGTATAAATTGCGTAACTAGCTGTTTTATAACGGTTTTTAGATTTTGTGAACTGCTTAATACGTTAAGAAAGTTTTGAGTATTAATTTGTGAATTTTCTTGTATTCCAATTACAGCATTTATTAAGGTTTCAAGTATTTTAGAATACTGATCTTGATTATTGATTACTGTTTCGACAATTTCAATAACGAGTGGTCCATTTTCTGAAATAATTTCAGAGTTTAGCACTTTTTTAACTACATTATAGTCATTTAAGTCAAATAACTTAACTAAAACAGAAGGTAAGTCTGCGATAAACTGATCAACATTTTTCGATTGATACAATACTTCTTCAAGTTTTTGGTTGAAGTTATCGATAAAAGCTTGGTCTTTCAAGAATGAATCAATCAGTCTGGTTAAGCTACTGATTACAGGTTCAACTTGATTTAACTGTTTTCTCACACCAATTTTTTCAAGACCTAGTTTTAATCCTTTTGAAAGAGTTACTGGCATACTTAAGACGTTATTCTTAAGTGCTGAAACAATCATTGGACCAATTTTTGTGTGCAGTCCTTTTTTAGCTTGTTCACTGAATAAAAGCTTATTGATAATTTCTTTTGGATTATCTAAATTATTAATGATTTCAGCGTTATGGATTACAGTTGGTATTAATTCAACAATTAGCTCTTGTAATTCGTCTGAAGATAAAAGATCTAGAATTAGGTTCTCGACTTCTTGCTGATCAACAAAGTTTTCTGCTTCATTTAGCTTCATAACTTCTTGACTTAATTTTTCTGATAAATCTCTTCAAACTATTTTGTTTCTTAATTCTTTATAAACTCCAACAGCAATTTTTGATATGGCTTCTTTGTTTGATGTGTAAGTATCTAATTCGATGATTGCCTTTAATAAAGCTAGTGGATCGCTTAGTAATGTTTCGGATACTGCGTTTAGAACATTGCTTAATGCCGTATCTTTGAATTCTTGTGTAGGTTTTTTAGCTGCTTCATCTAATTTTTGAATTACATTATCAAATAAATGTTCGTTAAATTTAATGATTTCTAGCAGTTTTGGAAGATCTTTAGCCACAGATAGTCCAAATGCCAATCTTTCTTCTTGAGTTAAATCGTATTTATCTTGAAGAAGGTTAGAAATAAGGTTTTGGATACCTGTTTTAGCCGAATCTGCATTAGCAACAAAATTAACAATTTGCTTAATTTCTTCTTTTGAGCCTACATAATCAACATTTTTAAGTACTGTTCACAATAAGTCTTGTAGAGTTTCGACATCATTTAGCCTACTTGTTGTATCTATGAGGTTATGTAAAGTTCTTTCGAATAAGTTTCAAAGAGCTTCTTGGTTTAATAGCTCTTGAATAAACTCTGTAGCCTTATGTTCTGTTCCAAAAAGATTACCTAGACTTTCGATCTTAGCAATTAACTCAACTAAACCATTTAACTCGTTGGTTGCTGTGCTATAGTGATTTTTAACATTTTTCACAATTTGTTTTAGATCGGTTTTAATACTTGTAAACTCTGGATCTGAAACGAAGTTTTTGAGTGCAGTAATAAGTACATTTTCAGCATTTTCGCTGAATGTATTTCCCAATGATTGAGTAAGTAGACCGATGAAATCTCAAGATCCGATATTAATTCCGTTATCTTTAAGACCTGTTACAACAACTTTAGCAATAACTTCATTTAGTTTTAGTTCGCTAAATAATGTGTCTAATGAATTTAATACACTTTTAATAAATTGTTTTTTATCGTTTACATTCTCAAATAGTCAAGATGTGCTTTGATCAGTTGCTGATTTTAAGAAAGAAGAAATTAACTCTCTAAAATCTGGATTAGTTCAAAGTAGTTTTAGTGCTTCGGAAATTTCTTTTTCTAATTTCTGAGCTAATTCGACATTTCCTTCAAATAACTTTTTGAAAGCCTCTGATAGTGATTCAACAGATTTATATTTATCCGTATTTAATGTTAAATCGTCAATGACGAAGTTTACAATGTTGAAAATTTCTGTTTTATCTAAAGCTTCTGAAACAACATTTTTCAGATTTTCTTTATTTATTGACTCAAACTGAGGTTGATCGTAATCTATACCATCTAGTAGTGAAAGAATCTTTTCTTTTGTTAAATATTTATTAACAATGTTTTTCAGTAGTTGATTATTACTTTCTTTTTTACTTTCTCAAAGGGGTGAATGAATTAATTCTAAAAATACTTTGTCTAAAATTGAAGTAATGTTTAAGTTTGCAACATTTTTAAGATTTTCTAAAAAATCAGCAAAAGTATTTGATTTTCTTGCATCACCGAACGCCTTATCTAGAAGTTTTTTAACAATATCATCTGATAAAAGTGCTTGTTTTAAAGTCGAGAATAAAACTGCTGCATATGCATCAAAGTCCTCGATTCGAGAATCTAATTCATTTTGTTTTAGTAATTCTACAAATCAGTTTGAAAGTGATTCACCAAAGTTAGGCTCATCTCTTAATTCCTTGATGATTACAGGCGCAATTTTTTCTAATTTATCAAGTAAATCCTTACTTTTTATAAGATCAAAAAGTGCTTCTTTAAGATCAGGTAATAATGTTGTTCATCTTTTGTTTTCGATTGCTGAATCTGTGATTTGCTCAACTAAGTCTAAAACTTCAGATTTTTGCAGGATGTTTTTAACTAATTCTCCAACATATGATAATGACTGATCACTTGTTGCGTTGTTAATTAAGTTTTTAATTGTGTCATTTTGGTTAAAATGAATCACTGAAGCTTTAACAATCGCTTTAATTGCTTCCTTGTTATTGCTTAATGATGGAAGTGTAAGTGCTTTTGCAATTAAACTTTGAGAGTTGTTAGCTCCAAAATCAAGAAGTGTGTTTTGAATGTTTGAAAGAATTTGAGCTAACAAATCACCAACTGTTTGCTCTTCTTGAGCATTTTTAATTCCTTCAAAAATTGCACTAACAGTCGTATCAATAAGATTGTTTTCTTTTAAGAATGAAACTACATCAGTTTTTAATTGGTTTTTTAACTTAATAAACCTTGGTTCGGATGGATTTAAAGAAACATTTCTTAAATAGGCATCAAAAAGACTGTCTAGACCATCTTTAGATAAGAAGTAATTAATGAAATCCTTTAAGAATTGACTTAAGTAATTCTTGTTGTCACCGTTGGCTAAAAGTTTGGCTAGCTTAATTCCTAATTTTTCAAAATCGTCTAGAGGAAGGTCGTTAACATTATTTAATACGTCGCTAAACACACCTTTAAGCAGACCTTTTAATGAACTTTGTTTTGAAGATCATTCTAAAATTGCATCTGTCATGCCTGGTTTTAGGAAGTTGTCGATTGCACTTTTGGTTTGGTTAGGCACTACTTGTTGCAAAATCATTCCAACAAAGTTTTGTGGGCTTTCAACAACGTTATTGAATAGTTGCTGAATTACATTTTTATTATTAGAAATGACATTTCTTTCTTTTGTAATTTCTAAAATACCAACAATAAAGTTTTTGTTTAATAATGTAGAAGTTGCATTTGTTGTGATTTCGTTAACTGTCGCTTGAAACGCTTCTTGAATGCCTTTTCCTGATTGTAGCTGATTTCTAAGTGTATCTGTAAATACTTTAGTTAACGACTTCGCAAAGTTATTAAATAACGATGTATTTAAAATATTGGAAGTTAAATCGTTATATAAAGCTTTTAATTCTGTTTTGCTGATTTGTGAATCAAGCCTGTTTTGAACTAGTAGTTCATAAAGTTTTTCAAATAATCAATCACTAATTTTTTTATTGCTTAAAATCGAGGTTAACAGTTTACCGACAATATTTGATGCTTGATTTAAAGTATTATTTTTAATAATAATCGAAACGAATGCTTCTTCAAGTGTTTTTGCACTGTCAATTTCAACTCTTGCATCGAAGAAGTCGTCTAAAACGGCTTGAATTACGTTCGATAAATCTTGTTTTGAAAAGGCATTTGCAATCAAGTTAGCGATATCGTTCCCGTCAATTTGATTTGTATATTCAGAAATATCTAAGTTAGTTCTGACCAACGAAACTAGGGAATCGTATAGAGTGTCTCCAAGATTTCCTTCTACGATAGTTCCTAAGATGCTCTTAATTTGATTTCTGTTTCTTCTTAGTTCATCACTGTTTGAAAGTGATTTTAATAAACCAAGTATTGTGTCTGGGTTTGTTACTGCTTCAATGGCTGCATCTTTAACGACTGTAAATTCATTTTCTTGATTGTTGTTGTTCTCAAGTTTGGTTTGAATATTATCAATTACTTTTTGGATTAATCCTGAGTTAACGAATCAATCAACTACTGCTCTTGCGTTTGCAAAGTCATTTTGTGCTAGAAAGTTTGCGAAAGCTCCTGTAGGATCGATTTCTTGAATTTTAGGAGATTGTACTAGAAGTTTTAGGGCATCGATTGCTAAATCTCCAAATCTCTGTGCCATTGTTCCAATTCTTTTTCCAAAGTTTTTAGGATCTCTAACACTTTCTAGTTGTTTTTCAGTATTTGTTGTTTTATTAATAAAACTTCATGAATCACTACCAATTTGCTCTTCTACAAATTGTGGTAAATCTTCGACTTCGATTTGGTATCTGGCTGTATCGAAGTCTTTTTTTAGGTAAGCTTTGTCAAAACCAAAATTACCTAAACCTTTCACCTGGTTTAAATCTAAATTTGGATTCGTGATTTTTAGAACAACATACATCGCCATTTTTTTGTAACCTAATGTGTTTGGATGAATATCTGTGAAAATTGTTGTTAATGTATCTGCGTTTTCTGATCAAAACTTATTGTTGAAAACGTTTACAAAGTTCAGACCATTTCTATCAGCGTTAACTTTTATCATGTTGTTAAGTTCTGAAATTAAGTATTCGCTAATGCTAAAATCAATGCCTGGGAGAAGTGATTGTAAAAGCCCATCAATTGTGTTTTTAAATCTTAAAAGCACTACAGGGTAGCTAACAAATGTAATATTTGCATTTGGTGCTGACTGTTTTAGCCTTGCTGTTAAGTTAGCAATTCTTTTTGATGCTTCAAGGAAAGAATAGTCTAAGATTTTTTTAACTTTTACAATAATTGATCCATATTTAGGATCATCAGAAGTCATATCTGCTACAGCACCGAAAATTCCTACTCTTTGCAATCCAGATATCAATGATTGAAGGATATCGTTTGCTCCAAGCGTTACTGTAACAAAGTTAGCTTTTGCTAAATCCTGTTTTAGTGAAGTTTTGGCTTGTTCAAGAATTCTGTCTTCAAATAAGTTATCAAAATCCTCTAAGCTAGAGTCTTCAGATAAAACTTTTGATCATTGAATTGCTGTTGATCCAGAAGTTGCGTAGTTGCTGTAAGACTCAACGCGATTATTTGTGTCCAAGATTCTAGCGATGAAAGAAGGGAAACTAACACCTGTAATTTCTCCATTAACTTTTGAACCAGGATAGTCGTTATCCAAAGTTCCGTCAAATCCAGCAGAAATAGAATCTCCGATAGCAACATAGTTTATCTTTTGATCTTTTGAAATGAAGTGATCAGACTTTTGTCTTGTTTCAGGAATTTCAAAATTTTTGTTATTGATAAACTCTTGGTCTTTTTCAGATCAAACTGAAGAATTGTTTTTATCTAGAAATGCACTTGTGAACTCCCCTAAGTCGTTAGAATCGACTTTGTTTAATTTCACAGATTCTGTATTCTTCTTGATATCCTTCGATACTCCAGGAACTGAACAAGATGCAGTTAAGTAACTAGCAGTTAGCAAGAGTGTAAACCCTGTAGCTATTGGTGCAATTAAGCTTTTTTTGTTCTTCATAATCGTCTCCTAAATAAGGTTTTTATTATTATAAATAATAAAAAAATTTTTTTAAGCATTCCCACAAGCACCTAAAACTTTTGGTTATCGAGAAAACATATAAATTTTATTTTTTACGTTTGAAACTGTTTTACAGTTATAAAAGTCTAAAAAATAAAATAAAAAACAGCCTTTATAAGCTGTTTATAAATTATAAAATGGTACAGTCAGTTCCACTTTTTCGATTGATAATTCAGGAAAATCTGCATTTATTTGTTGATAAATATCTTCCACAAAAACCTCTTCATCAAGGTGTGGAATTTCAAGAACATTAACTTTTGATTCTCTGTAATTTACTCAATCACTTCACTTAAAATCGCTTGAAACAATTAGTTCAATGCCATTTTGCGATAGTTCGTTAATTTGACCAATATAGCCACTACCACTTAAAATTGCAAGGTTCTTAAATTCCTTATCTAAATCGTCTTTTGAAACGTTAGTTCTAAACTCTGAGAAGCCTAAATTCCTTTGAATTAATTCTTTTAATTGATTAACTGAAACGCTTTTTTGAACAACACATGTGTAATTTGAGTCTGCTGGTTCTACATTTGTGTCTAAACCTAAAGTTTTGGCAATTTGGAAACTTGTCCCTTGAGGGTGGTTATCATAATTTGTATGCATTGAGAAAACTGTTATTCTGTGCTCAATGATTTTTTTAATTAAATCCATTTTATAAGGTGCTTTAATTGATTCGGTGACTAAGTCTCTTTCGAATAAGAAAGGATGGTGAGTCAAAATGAAGTTTGAGCCTGTTTTAATGGCTTTTTCGACTACTTCAGAAGTAACGTCAATTGCAACAATTACACCTTTAAGATTATAGTTTTGATTAGGTTTAAAGCTGTAACCTGTTGGGTCTCAAGGTTCTTTATTTGCAAAAGGATATTTAGTTCATAAATAATTTACAAATTCTTTTAATTTCATTAGTTTTTAATAAAATCCTTTAACTGCTTTCCGTTTTTTGAACTATTTTTTAATTTTCTTAAGATCTTGTTTTCGATTTGACGAATTCTTTCTTTAGAAACGCCACCACGATCTCTTGCTAGTTCCTCAAATGAGTGAACACGATATTTGTTACCTTCTTCGTCCACTCCTACTCCATAACGTTTGCAAATTAATTCTTTTTCTTCTTTATCTAAACTTGTTTCGATTAACTCTAATAATGTTGAAGAAAGTTGTTCTTGTGACGCAAAGTCGATTGGACTTGTAACGTTATCATCTTTAACAAAATCACTAAATGATGAATCATTTTCTTTACCAATTTGCTTGTCAAGCGAAATTGGATCAATGTTTATTTTTCTAATATAACGAACTTTTTCGGCTGTATACCCACCACCAAATCTTTCTGCTATTTGTTCATCTGTTGGTTCGTGCCCTAGTTCTTGTTGAAGTTCACGTTCATGTCTTGTGATTTTGTTGATTGTCTCAACCATATGCACAGGCACACGAATAGTACGAGCTTGATCTGCAACAGCTCTGGTGATTGCTTGTCTAATTCATCAAGTTGCATATGTTGAAAACTTAAATCCTTTATCAACATTGTATTTTTGTACAGCTTTTAAAATTCCTGCATTTCCTTCGGAAATTAAATCAATAAATGATAAACCTCTGTTTTTATACTTCTTAGCGTTATTTATAACAAGACGTAAATTTCTTTTAATTAATTTATCTCTTGCTCTTTTACCTCTAAAACCACCCTTGTTCATTTCTTTAGCAAGCGCATTTTCTTCTTCTGATTTCAGAAGTTCACCATATTTACCAATTCAACGCATGTATCATTTAACAATGTCATTGGTCTCTGTAAGTTTATTATTAATTGATTTTGATCTTTTTGTTAAGTCAGAATCTGCATCAAAATCATCAGAGAATGAATCTAGCTCTAGTGAGTTCAGATCGAATTCAGTATCTTCGTCTTCATCTTCAAGATCTGAAATGGAGTCATCATCAGCTTCTTCCTCATCTTCTTCATCTTCCTCTTCATCAGAATCTGAGTCATTATCTTGCTCTGAATCTTCGTCTTCATCATCAAGTTCATCAAGATCATCTAAATCTTCAAGTGAGTCTAGAGAATCAAGATCATCTAAATCTTCAAGTTCAAAATCTTCGCCGTCTTCTTCTTGTTCTGAATTAGAATCTGAATCAAGATCAGGAAGAGAACTTTTTGTTTTTTTGGTTGATTTTTTAGCTTGTTTTGTAGCCTTTTTCATATTTGTAGGAACATCAAAGTCTTCTAATGAAACATCATCTTGATCACCATCATCAGAAGTGTTTGAAATAACTCCGTCAGCATAAAGCTCCTCAAGAAGTTCGTCGGCTATTGATTCGTCTTCTATAAAAATTCCCTTTGAATCAAGATATGCGAAAACGTCTTCTTGTGAAAGATATTCTTTCTTTTTAATATCTCTAAACTTATGTAAAGCATTAACTATTTCTTGGTGTTTTTTAGCCATTATTCCTCTTTCTTCTGTTTCTTAATTCTAATTTCATTATTTGTTCTGTTGATTCTTCTTTTGAGCATAATGTTGAACTCTTGGTCGTCATAAACTACAGGATCAAGCAAAGACGAGATATCTTTGCTTGCGTAATTTAATTCAGTTTCAATTTTACCAAGTATAAAAGATAAATCAAATTTTAAATATGCTTTTTCATAAAATGAAAAGGCATCTGATTTACGATGTTCTTGAGTTTGTTTTTTTTCAGTCATTGACTGAATGTGATCGAGCGTAAAAGCGTCATCTAATTTTCTGATTTTCATGCGTTTGTTGCTTGAAATGGCGTTCGCGTAATTGACAATTGATGATTCTATTTCGCTTAAAATTTGTGTTTTTTCAGATTCAGAAATTTCTGTTTTTTCGTATTTGTAATATGTGTTCAAAATTGATTCAAGAGCTTCAATTTGCATTTCAGAATATGGTGAAAAATTACTAATTCTTCTAACTAAACTATCTATTTTGTCTTGATTTTTCTTTGCTGATAAATATTCATTATAGAAGTTAGGAGATTTAAGAAGTAAAATCAAAAATTGATTTAAGTAACTTCTTAAAAAACTAAAAGGATCAAGTCCTGGAATTGCATCGACTTTAATGCTTTTTGATTCATGAGATTTTCTTGTTTTTTCAAATGTAATTTCTTTTTTTTCAATTTCTGAATAATAAGGAACTTGATCTTGAAATTCGAAGTTAGGGCCGTAAAAATCATCATAATCACGATGGTGTGGTTTAACATTTTTAACTATAGATAAGCTTAATCCGTATTTTTTTTCAAAAACAGAAGAGAAGAAATTGATCTTTTCTTGAGAAGCAAATTTAAGATAATTTGTTATTTCTTTTTTAAATTTCAATACAAATTCAGAATTGTTCAAGTCTTTGACGATTTTGGTTTCTAAATCGTTATAGATGAAGTCGAAAACGTCTTTTTTATTATTTACAGTTTCAATTAGCGCTTGATCGCCGTGTTTAGATAAAATCTCGTCAGCGTCTTTTTCATAGGTGTTTTGAATAACCTTAACCTCAAAACCGTTTTCTAGAGCTAAAAGAGAACTTTTTTGAAAAGCATTTTGACCTGCCTCATCAGCATCAAGAAATAGAGTGATTTTAGTTGACTTAGGCAATAAGTTTAACATCCCCTTTGTTAAACTTGTACCCATTATCGCTACTGCGTTTTTTATACCTTCTCTATAAAGAGCAATAACATCCATGAAACCTTCACAAACGATAACTTCGTTCTTAAGATCTATTTCTTGCTTTGCATTATAAAAGTTATAAAGAGTCTGTGATTTTTTGAAAATTTCAGTTTCAGGAGAATTGATATATTTTGGTTTTGTGTTATCAAGAACACGACCACTGAAACCAACAATTTTTCCTGCAAAGTTTTGAATTCCAAAAGTTATTCTATTTTTTAAAATATCGTAGGAATCTTCATTAATGATACCTGTTTTCATAAGTTCTAAATCGCTTATTCCTTCTAGTTTTGCAAAGCTTTTTGTTCCTTTTTCAGGTACAAAACCTATGTTAAACTGGTTCTGAATGTCTGCGTCCAATCCACGTTTTTCAAGGTAATCTTGAGCTAGTTTATTTTGTGCAGATTGCAATGAATAAAAAGCATTGATAGAATCCATGACTTCAAATAGTCTTTTATGCTCTTCTGAAAAACTTTGCTCTTTCTTTTGATACTTATTTATAGTACTCAAATCGATATTTAAATCGTAAGTATTGTTTAGGTATATGATTGCATCTTTATATGACTTTTGCATTTTTTTCATTATGAATCCTACAACATTGCCACTTTCTCCACATGAAAAGCATTTAAAAATTCTTTTTTCTTGCGAAATACTTAAACTCGCATTTTTGTCGTTATGAAAAGGACATAGAGCTACATAATCTTTACCCTTTTTGGTTAAAGGCAAAAAGTCGCCAATAACTTTAGCGACATCTAAATTTTGAGTGATTTTTTGACTTATATCTCTTAATTCCATTTTTTACCTAAAGGTATTTTGGTAGATCTTCGATTGATATTCTTTCTTGTTCCATTGTGTCACGGTGTCTAATTGTTACACATCCATCTTCTAATGTGTCGTAATCGATTGTAACACAGTAATATGTACCAATTGAGTCTTGACGACGGTATCTTTTTCCGATTGATCCTGTTTCATCGTAAGTTACGCTAATTCCAAGATCAATTAACTTATTTAAAACTTCGCTTGCTTGTGGTTCTAGTTTCTTAACTAGTGGTAGAACAGCAACTTTGTAAGGTGCGATTTCTTTTGCGAATTTTAGAACAACTCTTGTTTCGTTTTCTAATTCTTCTTCATAATAAGCATCTGAAATCACGGCAAGCATCATTCTATCAAGTCCCATGCTTGGCTCGATTACGTAAGGAATAAATTTGTTGTTTGTTAAAGGATCTAGGTAGTAAAAGTTTTCCCCTGAAGCGTCCATGTGTGATTTTAAATCAAAATCACTTCTATTAGCTACACCAAGTAATTCTCCTCAACCAAAAGGAAACTTAAACTCAATATCGCTTGTGCCTTTTGAATAGTGTGCCAGTTCTTCAGGATCGTGAGGTCTAATCTTAATTGAATCTTCTTTTATCCCTAATTTTAAGGCGAATTCGTAACATTTTTTAATGTAATATTCAAAAATGTTATCTGAGTCTTCGGGCGAACAGAATACTTCTAATTCCATTTGCTCGAACTCTCTAGTTCTGAAAATAAAGTTACCAGGTGTTACTTCATTTCTGAAACTTTTTCCAATTTGCCCGACTCCCATTGGAAGTTTTGCACGTGTCGATCTTTGTACGTTTTTAAAGTTAACAAAAATACCTTGAGCAGTTTCGGGACGAAGATAAACTTTTGATTTTGCATCTTCAACTACACCTTGTTGCGTTTCGAACATTAAGTTGAATTTTCTAATGTCGCTTCACTCTGCTTTTGAACCGTCGTATTCTTTAAGGTTTTCTTGTAAAAAAGCTTTCATTTCTTCAAATGACATTTTTTCAGGCACTATTGTTTCGTCGATCTCTTGAATTAATTTATCTGCACGATATCTTTTTCCGTTTACTCTATTTTCGATAAGAGGATCGCTGAAGTTTGAAACGTGACCACTTGTGACTCAAACTTGTGGATTCATTAAGATTTTTGAATCGATTAAAAAGTTATTTTTTTCTTTTAAGATGAACTCTTTTTTTCATGCATTTGCAATGTTATCTTTTAAAAGAGCACCAAGAGAACCATAGTCTCATGTGTTGGCTAATCCACCGTAAATTTCGCTTCCTTGAAATACAAAACCAGCGTTTTTTAGGTGATTAACAATTTTTTGCATATTTTCTTTTGAACTCATAGTAATAATATTTTATAAAAATGATTTTTTTATTAAATTAAAATTTTCAAAAAGTGGTATAAAGTTTCATTTAAAAAATCTGGCTAAACCAGATTTTTCATTATTTTACATATTGTGATAAAAGTTCTTTAACTTCTTGTTCAGAATCAGCATTCAGAGCTTTGTTTGCTAGTTCTTCCATTTCTGATTTGTTTAATTTAGAAGCAATTTCTCTAGCGTTTAAAACGTTTGAAGCTGACATCGAGAACTCGTCAAGTCCTAAACCTATTAATAAAGGCATAGCTTCAGGGCTTCCTGCCATTTCACCACACATACCAGCTCATTTACCGTGTTTGTGTGCTCCATCAATAACCATTTTAATTAATCTTAAAATTGAAGGGTTTAATGGTTGGTATAGGTAAGAAATTTGTTCGTTCATTCTATCAGCAGCCATTGAGTATTGAATTAAATCATTTGTACCGATTGATACGAAATCTGCGTATTTACAGAATTGATCAGACAATACAGCAGCAGCAGGTGTTTCCATCATTAGACCAAATTCGATGTCAGAAATAGCACCTAATTCATGACCTTCTGCTTTTAATTCTTGATAACATTCTTCAAAAACTTTTTTAGCGCTTAAAAATTCTTCAACGTTTGTAATCATAGGAATCATGATTGCAAGTTTTCCGTATTTTGCAGCTCTAATTAATGCTCTTAATTGTGTTTTGAAAATTGCTAAATTATCTAAACAGAATCTAATTGCTCTATACCCTAAAAATGGGTTCATTTCGTGAGGGAAACTGTAGTATTTAAGAGTTTTATCTCCACCAATATCAAGAGTTCTGATAACAACTCTTTTTCCTTCCATTCCTTCAATAACTTTTTTATATGCTTCGTATTGCTCTTCTTCGTTTGGTCAATCTGCGTTATCCATGTATAGGAATTCTGAACGGAATAAACCAATAGCTTCAGCATCATTGTCGATAACGCTTGGTAAATCAGCTGGAGTACCGATGTTAGCTGCTAATTCAATGTGGTGTCCATCTTTTGTTACTGATGGTTTGTTTTTGAATTCTTTTAGCTTGGCTAAGTAAGCTTCATATTTTTGTTTTTCTGCTTCGTATTCTTTTAACTCACTTGTGCTTGGGTTAACAACTACTTCTCCATTTGTTCCGTTTAGAGCAATTGTGTCACCGTTTGCAACTACATCAAGAATACCTGCAGCCCCAACAACGCTAGCGATCCCTAAACTTCTTGCCATGATAGCTGTATGTGATGTTGGACCACCAATGTTTGTAACAAAACCTTTAACATACTTTTTGTCTAATTGTACTGTTTGAGAAGGGCTTAAGTCTTCTGCAACAATTACAACTTCTTCTCTTATTGATGTTAAATCTGGTTCTTCAATTCCGTTTAAAACGTATAAAAGTTTTTTAGCAACATCTCTAACGTCAGCTGCTCTTTCTCTCATGTATTCGTCTTCCATACCAGCGAACATTTGAGCAAAATCTTCATAGAAAGTCTGAACAGCGAATTCAGCTGATTTTCCGTCGTTAATCATTCCTTTTATAGTATCTACACCGTATGGGTCTGTAGCAAAACTGATGTGTGCGTCAAAAATTGCTGCATGCTCAGGGTCTTTAGCAAGTTCTTTTGTTCTTGTGATTTTAGCAACAACTGTTTCAATAGCTTCTTCATAAAGAGCTAAATCAGCAGCTGGATTTGCTGTTGTTTTTGTAATATCTACTGGAAGTTCTTCGATTTTGAACACTTTAGAGATTGCAACACCTCTTGAGGCTCCGATTCCTTTAATTTTCATAAATTACTCCTTAAATTGTTACCTAAATTTTATATAGATCTGAAACCTCAGTTTCAATATTATGGTTATGTTTCCATAAAACTGTGGAAACTTTTCCACTTTGTATTTTTATTACTAAGTAATACTTTAAAAAAATGTTGTTAAAATAATAATAATGAAAAAATTAAAAGTTGGAATCATCGCCGAATATAACCCATTTCACAATGGACACCTTTATCAGATTGAACAAATCAAGAAAAAGTATCCAAATTCTGAAATATACGTTGCTCTATCCTCTGATTACACACAAAGGGGTGAAATAGCTATTCTAAGTTATCGAAAAAGAAAAAAACTTGCATTATCGCATGGTGTAAAGAAAGTTTTTAAAATTCCCTTTTTGTATAGTGCTCAAGCAGCACATATTTTTGCTGACTATAGTGTTAAATTGCTCTATAAAAAAGCTAAAATCGATGTTTTATGCTTTGGTAGCGAAACCAATGACTCAGAATTATTTTTTATGATTGCTAAAACGATCAAGAACAACCAAGTCGAGTACAACAGTTTAATCAAAAAGTATTTAAAAAATGGTGGTAATTCATTTCCGAAGGCTGCAAACTTAGCTCTTCAAGAATTAACGGGTCAAAATATTGCCCTTCCAAACGACATTTTGGGTATTGAATATGTTAAAACAATTGTCAACAATGATTTGCCGATTGATGTAATGACAATAGCAAGAACTGTTGGGTTTCATTCCGAATTCACTAATAATCAGTTTGCGAGTGCTACATTAATTAGAGCAATGGTAAAAGAAGGAAAAGATGTTTCTTCCTATACACCAGCTGTTTTTGACAAAATACCAAAACAAATTGAAAGTTATTATCCTAAATTTCAAAGAATTGTTAGAAAAAAAAGTACTGATACATTAAAAGGTTATAAAATGATTACAGAAGGAATGGAAAACCTTTTCAAGAAAAATATAGATTTACCTGATTACGAAACATTTGTATCTGAGTGTACTTCAAGAAGATACACAAGCAGTAGAATAAAAAGGACAATGCTGTTTGTGCTACTAAAAATCAAAAAGTAGGAGACTATGAAATTACAAAAGAATATATTCAAATATTTATCCTTTGCTCTTTTGGGTCTAGTTAGTATTGGATATTACGGATTAATAATAAACTTGATGCAAACGGCTGACTATCGTTTTTTCTATCTTTTTATTATTTCAATTCACTTAATTAACGCCGTGACAATGATTTTGGTGTTTACAAGAAATTCGCAACCTTTAACAAAGCTGTCTTGATTAATTTTCATTTTCATCTTTCCTTTAGTTGGTAATTTTGCTTATTTTGCCTTTGGTACGGGATTTAAAAACAAAAATGAAAAGAAAATTAAGAATGATCCAAGGTTTATCAATACTTCGTATATTGATGCAAATGAACTTCAAAAATTAAGAACTGAATCTGAACTTAGAAACTATGAAGTTTTAAATAAAAATATTGCTCTTAATGCAAAATTTGATTTCTTTGAAGAAGGTTATAAGTTTTATGATCATCTTTTTGAAAGAATTGAAGAAGCTGAAAAATCAATTGAAATCGTTACATACATCATTAAACGTGGAGAAATTGCGACAAGATTAATTAACCTTCTAACTAAAAAAGCAAATGAAGGTGTAAAAATTAGATGAATCATTGACTACTTTGGAAGTTCGCTTGTAAGCACAAAGTACTTTGGAAAACTAAAGCATCATGATAATGTTGAAATTGTTTATGCTGGTAAAATTTATTACCCATTTATTACTGGTACATCATTTTATAGAAATCACCAAAAGTTCTATATTATAGATAAAAAAGTAGTTTTATCAGGTGGTAATAACATTTCAGATGAATATGCAAGCTTCTCACCAAAATACGGACACTGAATAGATCTCAATTATTCTATTAGAGGACCTTACGTTAATAACTATATCATTCAGTTTGCTTATTATTGAGAAGTGGTAACAGGTAAAAGAATTCCTATTGATGGTCTTGCAAATGTAAGTTCAGGACTAGAAGAGTTATACAAAGACCAAGCTCTATTAGTTTCAGAAACACCAGTTAATGACTTTTCTAATACAGAAAGTCACTGACTGAAATTAATTGCTTCTGCAAAAAGTACATTAAAAATTGTTACTCCTTATTTCTCGATTTCTGATCCATTATGAAAACAATTGTATATTGCAATTAAATCGGGAGTTAAAGTTGATGTTTATATTCCAGGTCTTCCAGATAAAGAATTTGTCTATAAAATAACTTTAAACGAAGTAAGGGAATTACAAAAATTAGGTATGAATGTTCACGTTTATAAGGATCACTTTATTCACTCAAAAGTCGGAATTATTGATGAAAAAATTGCTTGAACAGGATCTGTTAACTTCGATTTCAGAAGTATGTACACACAGTACGAAAATATGGATCTTTTCACAGGAGAGTCTGTTAATGATATTGTTCATATCGTTAATAAGTATGAACAAAAATGTGTCAGCCTTGAAGAATTCGATAAACTCGAAAATATGAAAGAGTCAGGAAGATTTAGCAAACTTTTAATCAAAATATTCAAACCATTAGTTTAAAAATGGCTATTTTTGAACATTTGAACAAAAAATTAAACAAAAATAAAAAAATCGTTGTAAAATGATTTAAACATTTTAAAATTTAATGAATAAGGAAGAAGATGAAGATATTATTGTCACTAGCCTTATTATTAATTTATAATTAATATATAATTTAAACCATTAAACAGGGGGTTATAATGAAAGAATTTAAATGCGTTATTGCTGACCCAATCGGTCTACACGCAAGACCTGCTACATTATTAGTACAAGCAGCTGCTAAATACAAATCAGATTCAAGAATTATCTCAGGATCACGTGAAGGAAACCTAAAATCAATCATGAACGTTATGGCTTTAGGGATCAAACATGGAGCTGAAGTTACATTTAGAGTAACAGGTGAAGATGAAGAAGAAGCAGTTTTAGCAATTGAACAAGCTTTAAAAACAAATAATTTAATATAGTTAAAATAAGCCGCCAATTGCTCGCGGCTTTTTGTTTTAAATGCAGAAAACACACTTTAACAAAAAACTTTTTAAAAGCTGATTTACTGTCTTTTTAATCATACTTTGCGCTTCAATAATTTTTATAAACCTTCAAGATATTTGATTTATTGATTCAGAATCTTCTAACCTTAAATACGTTTTGTACCAAAACGAATCAAACAAGGGTCTCATTTTTACAACACTGTTTTCACTTATTACTATGTGTTTAAGTTATATATGTTCTATATTTGCAGGATATTTTTTAGCAAAAAATAAAAACGGAATCTCAGATTTGGTTTGATCAGTTTTATCTTTTATTGTTGTTTCTACGCCCATTTTTGTTGTATCTATTTTGATTGCTGACTGAGCAGAATTTTTTGATTTGCCAACAGTATACGTGGAAATCGATCAGTTTGGCGCCTGAATTTCGTTGACATCATTAATAATCCCAATTTTGATTTTGTTCTTTATTGCTTTTTCAATATTTATTACAGTTCTAAAGTCTAGTTTTTTAGAACTTATAAAATCCGATATGCACACATTCTTAAAAACGTTAGGATTTTCAAATACAAAAATATTTTTCAATTACTTTTTCCTAAATTCTATTAAGAAAACTTCAAAATCGTTAATTCCGACACTGACAGTTTTAATTTCTTATGCGTTAATTTTAGAAAGAATTTTTGTATTACCAGGTTTTGGAACGTTAATGATTTCGGCATGAAGAGATTCGATGCACTTTGTAAACCTAAAAATCTTAATCTTCATAATATCTTTATTGATAATGATGGACAGAATAGTTTATCTATGTTTTAATTTAAATAACCTTTCATTCTTTATCCGTAAACAAAGGAGAAATAATGAATAATTTTAAATTCAAAAAAGCTAAAAATTCTCCAACAGATCTTTCTTTTTCTGAAAAGAACTCAACAGTCAAAAGATTTTTTTCAAAAAGAGCTAACACATTGATTTTTGCTTTGTTTTTGGTTATTGTTTTGAGCTTAGTTTTTTTCTATTGTTTATCAACAATTAAACCTTCGTTTAGAGCAGATAGCATTTTTTACAGAAATCTTCCTTCATCATTAATCCAAATTAAAACAGAAGTGTTTACAGATTACTCACAAGCTCGATCTATAGCCCAATTGTCAAATTTAGATGAAAGTAAAATTCAACCAAGGGATGGAAGTTTCGTATTAACTTACAATGCATTTAATGCACTATATAAAAGTCTTAAAACTCAAGGAATTGAAGCTGAAACGTTTACCTTTTGAGGAACCGATTCCTTGGCAAACGATCATTTTGTTTATTTTGTTATTTCTTTAATGCAGACGTTTCTTGCCTTTGTTTTTGCAGTTATTTTATCAAGTGTTTTTGGAATCTTTTTAGCTTTTTATGTTCAAAATAACAAACTAGCATTTGGTATCACTAAAAATCTGTTTTTATCCCTTGTTTCGATACCATCGTTAATTTTATCAATAATATTTTTCAACATATTTGGCTATAGCACAGTAAAGTTTGCATTATTTATCTTCATTATTTTTACAGTTCAACAATATCTTTTAGCACAAAACATAATTCAAAATATGAAACAAAAAGAATATTATTTATCAGCTCTAGCAAGTGGTTATTCAAGATTTGAAGTTTTAAAATATATTGTATTTAAAAGAGTTTGAATTGAATTGCTTTTACTTTATGGAGATTTATTTATCTTATCTGTCGTGATAACTGCTACTTCAAAATATTTTGATGTCAAGGGTGTGGAAAATAGCTATAACCTAGGATCAGTTTTCAGAAATGTTATCGAAAATAAAAATAACACTATTTTCTTGTTAGGTGTGATGTTTTACATAACGGCTATTTGTTTGTTATTTCAACTGCTATCAAATAATTTATCATTTGCTTTTAAGCCTTATTTAAAGAGGGAAAATGAAAATAAAAAAGGTATCATTAATTTTAGCTTTAGGGCTAGGTAGCCCTTTTTTTGCTTCTGCAGCTTGTTCTTACTTAGGGGATTTAAAAGAAGAAAGCTCATATTCTTTACTTCTTAACGAGGATGTTAATGTTGATTTGAATGATGATAAATTTTATGAACAGTCGAACGAAGTAGGTTGAGCTTTGAAAAGTAATGTGTTTGACATTGAGCACTATGGAAAAGTAGTTTTCGATTCTCTAAACAAGTTTTATACATCAGTGGTTCAAAGAAAAATTAGTCTTAATTTAGCAAAAGCCATTTTAGTTGAAGGTGATAATTTTGCACAATTATATGACAATGATAAAGTAGATTTGAATTTAAATAAGCCTGATATTTTTTCAGGATATCAAAAACCATTTTATCAAGCTTTAAGCAATGACATTTCATCGATAAATCATAAAAATTTTCTAAATAATATACGAAAAGCTAAAAAGATAACGATAACTTTAAAAGATGTTTTTTACTCTGATTCACAAGGGAATGCGACAAGTGAATCCTTAAAGGCACAAGACTTTAAGGGGTTAGGTGATGTATTTAAAAACATAATTTTTGAAGATGATTCAATCATAATTCACAAAGATGAAAATGAAAATATTCTACCTCTTTTTTACGGCAACAAATACAATGCTCAAAAGAGTGGTGCCAAAGATTTATTTATTTCAAAGTTTATTCCTACTGAAATTAAGTTCGATTCATTAAATTTGAAAGCGAATAAAAATCACCCTTGATTTGAACAAAACAAAGATGAGAAAATTATAAAAGATATAAACGTAAAGTTCAAACCTATAAAACTCGATGCTGAAACCTTTAAACAGCAAATCTTTAAGAATTTTAGACAAGGAATTGTTTCGGAAGCTAATTTCAATGAACTTTCTCAAGAACAAAAAACAAAAGTTCTTAACAATCCTCAATCATATGGGTTGCAAATCAAATATGGAAAAAGTAGCAAGTCAAATTCAATTGTGAAGCTAAATAATGATCTTTGAGAAAGTGGAACTGAAGAATTAAATTCTGAAAAAGTTAAATTAGTTTACGACAGTTTATTTGCAATTTTTAATCCTTCACAAATAGCTAAAAGACTAAACTATAGTGCTTTTGTTATTTCTAATGATTCAAAAAATGATGATATCTTAAACTTGAAATCTCCCGAAAATCTTTGAAGTAATTCACTTACCCTTAAATACGATAGTAATGTATTAATTAATTTAAATCTTGTCGATCTTAATGATCCTAATTTTCAAAAACCATTACAAAACAGCATAAAAAATGAATTATACTGATCAAAAACACTAGAGATAAAACAAAAACTTCAAGAACTTTTAAGTTCTTTGAGTAGTCCTTTAAAGATTAAGTATCCAGTAGACTGAAAAGAAAAAGATAAATATCTTTTTGAATTTTTAAATCAAGAGTTCAACAGCATATCAAAAAACTTAGTTGTTGATTTTGTAGAATTTAATGATTTTTTTATATCTTCACAAAATCAAGATCGAAGTCTATATAGTTTGAACTTATTGTCGTCTACAAACTTTAGGTTGGATACTAACAACTTTGAAATTGTTGATAGAAACAAAAATAAGCCACAAAATGAATTAGGTATAACTATCTTTTCGGATATTAGATACAAATAAAAATATAGCCGAGGCTATATTTTTATTTGTAAAAAGCAATCTTTCCTAAAATACAACTGTCATTTGCTCCTGTTGCTTCTGGAAGGTTACCGTGTATTTTATTAAGCGTTAAAAATCCAATAAAAGCAAAAGCTGCAGCTTCTTTAGATTCTGAAGAAATTCCTAATTTTTCGATTTTATAAAGATTAATTCCGTGTTTTGCAAGACCGTCTCTTAGGTTATTAAAAACAAATGGATTTAGTGCTCCACCTCCTGAAAGATAGACTGCATCAACTTTATAATCAAAAATAAATCTTTTATAATTATCTAATATTGAATATACAACAAAGTAAGAAGCTGTTGTCACTAAGTCATAAGGACTCTTGTGTTTAAATTTAGTTAATACTTTTTCAAAGTACTCATTATTATACTTTTCTCTACCTGTGCTTTTTGGTGGTGTTTTATAGATGTATTCGTCGTTTTTCAAATAATCCAATACTTCTTGATCGATAGAGCCCTGAAGTGCAATTTCAGAATCTTTGTCATATGACTTATGAAATAATTTTTTAGTAATTGTATCAATCAAAACATTTCCAGGACCTGTGTCAAAAGATAACGTCTTTTGAGATCCCAAAAATGTAGCGTTGGCAATTCCACCTATATTTTGCAAAATTCTGTTTTCGGCTTGTGAAGATAAAACGAGTTTATCGAAAATACCAACCAATGGAGCCCCTTGACCACCTTGAGCAACATCGGCAGTCCTAAAATCGCCAATCGTTGTTAGTTTGCATTTTTGAGCAATTACTGAAATATCACCTAATTGCAATGTTGATTTAAATTCTTGCTCATCTGGATCAGGTAAATGATAAATGGTTTGACCGTGACTTGCTATGAACGCAATTTCTTTTCTTTTTATCTGATACTTTTCAATAAAATGGTTGACCTTATCTGCAAACACATTTGCAATTTCGAAGTTAAGCGAAGATAAAAACCTTGAAGTTATATTTTGTGAAAAAGACTTAAACACCTTCTCTTTAAAGGTATTGTCAAAATTATAAGTTTCAAAATTCAAAACTTTAACACTGTAACCCTTGTCTTCAACTATTTCAACATAAGCAACATCTAAACCGTCTAAACTTGTTCCACTCATTAAGCCGATTGCTCTAATTTTTTTCAAATTTAAACTCCTTTAAAGGTTCAAAGTGTTCTAACAAAATAATTTGATCTTCAGATATTCTTCCGACAAGATTTTTTCCTAAATCAATATTTTCCTGTTCCTTCAAGATTATTTGTAATTCGCCTTTGTATTGCATATAATTTTCGTTACAAATTACGATATCACCTTTGCTTAAGCTTCGTGGTGTATTTTTAGGTGGTATCTTCTCATTTTTGTATTTCACTCTTGATTGTGTTGATCTTATTGAGTATGCGTTTGTATCGCCTCTTCTAAAATGCTTATTTTGAAATAATATTTCATTTTCTAATTCAGAGTTATTTTCATGAAAGTCCTTTGAAATTGAGAAACTAAAAATTTTAGGGTTAAGTATTGAAAGTGCCTGTAATTCAGCTTCAGAGGCAAAAGCATTACCAATAATCAAATTGTCAATAAGATTAGTTGATCAAAGTAGTTGAGCCTGTGTTGTAATTTTTAAATCTCTAATCATTTCGACACTAGGTAATCCATGATTCAAAGCTCATGGTCCTTCTTTTGCGTGGTGTGAATTAATAAAGGCAGCTGTTTCTATTCCGTATTTTTTAAACTTTTCTGAACGTTCCAGAAAAAAATTTCATTCTAATCCTGTATATCTTTGAGGATAAAAATTGTGTGAACCAAGTAAGTTCTTAATGTTTGGATTGTTTTGTACAGTAAGATCAACAATATTGTCGCTAGAAGACATGTTTAGTTCTATTTTTAGATTATTAGTATTGTGGGTCATTTGAGCCTCTTTAAAGCCGTCAAATGACATATCGAGTCTTATTCCGTCAGCGTTTAAGTTTTTAAAAAAATCAAGATTATCGTATGAAATGTTCAGATGATTAAAAACTCTCGGACTGACGTCAAGAATCACTTCCATATTTAACGATTGAGCCTCTTTGTTTATTTCTTTAAATAAATTTAAGATTTTTTCTTTATCTTGTGGAACTGACAAAAGGCAAGAAAAAACACGCCTAAAGTTATACTTTGACGCAAGGTGTAGATATTCTATAATTTCTTTTTTTGATTGTTTTTCAGGGTAAATCGAAATTCCAAGCATTATTTGTTACCTCATATTTTTCTTCATAAAGTTTGACTCTTATATTCTTCTTCAACTTGTTTTTGAATGTCTTCAAAAGCAAAGTACAGACCTTGTTTTTTGTTCTTTGCAAGTCTTTCATATACTTCGGCTTCAATTTCTTGTTTGGTCATCTTTCTGTCATAAAGTTTTGCAAATGGGTATCAAATTAAACCTGATAGAAAAATTAAAACTAAGGACAGTATTATCGCTCTTCAATCGAGAGTTGCAAAATAAGCACCAATAGGGGTAGGTAGCGTTCACCCGACAGTCTGTGTTGGTAAGGCGACCATACCTGTGTAAAAAGCGAGGTATGACACTGTACCTAAAATCATCGGAGTTAAAAGAGCAGGTATGAATAAAAAGGGATTTAAGACAAGTGGGAAACCAAAAATGACTGGTTCGTTGATATTGAAAATACTAGGAACTAAAGCTGAATAAGATACTGATTTAAGGTATCTTGATCTTGCACTAAAAATCATAATTAGCACAAGTCCCAGTGTTGCTCCTGCTCCACCTATTCACACAAATCATTGGAAGAATGGTTCTACTAAGATATTTCCTCCATCTTGTGCATACAATAGAGCTGCTGAATTTGATTCTTTTAATTCAACAAGTAGTCTGCTGTTTTGTTCAATAGCAACCAATCAAAATGGTCTTGCTAAAGCACCTACCACGGCTGCTCCGTGGATCCCAGCAACCCAAAGAATCATGAAAAGAAAAATAATTATTAATACTCCAAAGTAATTAGATTTACCGAGCAAGTTTTGAAAAATGCTAAATAAGAATGTTGTATATTCGTGAATATTAAATTCTAGGTAATGAAATAAAAGAATACACGGAATAATTACCAAAAGCATTGGTATTAAGGCATTGAAAGGTTTAGCGATAACTTGAGGAACTGATTTTGGCATTTTAATCATGATGTTAAATCTAACACAAGCTCTAAATATTTCCGTTGAAAAGAAACTTACTATAATACCACCAAAAACGGTGACAGACCCAAATTGGTTTGTGTTTATAATTGCTGAACCAACACCTTTGTAACTTGGACCTATTATTGAAATCAAGTAAGCGATCAAGCTCATAAAAACAGCTTGATGTGCATCAAGATTGTAACTTCTAGAAAGTGACCTCGTTACTCCAATTACTAGAAAAAGACCCATCATTGGATATGTCAGTCGATAAGGAAGCATTATGATCGAAAGAGCCTTACTTTCAGGGCCCAATTTTGCTTCTAAGAATTTACCGAATGTTTGCGAAGAACTACTTCCATAAGGAAAACTAAAAATGATTAGAAAAAAAGAGCCAATAAGTAAAATCGGAATAATGCTTATCATTCCCGACCTTATTGCTTCTACGTGATAATTTTTACCAAGCTTTGTAACGAATGGTAAAATGTTGCGTTCAAAACCTTTTAAAGTTTTGTGAAATAACGATTCATCAGCTCTTTTTTTAAATATCATTAGTAAAACTCTTCAACTACTTTCTTGAATAAGCTATCAGAATGTAAAGGAGAGTATTCTGAAGCCTCTATTTCATAAACTTTTTTATCAAATGACTCTGCTTTTGTTTTTATTGAGTCTATCATATAACGAACTTGTGGCGCTACAAGAATTACATCTGCTTCCACGGTGTTAAGATCTTCAAATTCGAAAACACTCATTGCTCGTGCACTTTGGAATGACTTGTTTGCGTCTTCTGCTGATCTTTTTAAGTTTTTAATTAAAATATCAGAAGAGATTCCTCCTGAACATATGATAATTCACTTCATTAAGAATACTCCTTGATTTTTTTGGCAAAAGGGTTGTATCAACAAGAAATTATGAAGAGAACTGTAAAACCAGAATAAACGTAAATTGGTATTAGTAAATAACTTCTTGTTGATTGGTTAAACGAAATTGCTTTTTTTAATTCTTGCTCATTTTCTATTAATTCAATGAGACCCTTTCTTCATGCTGACTCAAAAAAGAAAACAATTGAATTAAAGGTAATACTTATAACTGTTATTGAAACAAGTATTACACCAAAAACAATTAAAAGAATTGGTGATTTAATGAAATCATCTCTCTTATGTCACATCTGTAATAGTTGAACTATGATGGCTGTTAAAAGGATTATGGTTGCAATTCAGGTTACTAAAAAATAAGTTTGCCTTATTCCGTAAGATTCTTCATATATGTTTGTTTTATTTTCTATCATTTGTGTCTTTAAAACAGGTATAAAACTGTTTATAAGGACAAGGTTCAAAAGTATCACTAATGAAGAAAGAATAAAAACTTTAACTCATTTTCCTCTAATCATAAAATTTCCTATTTGTTAAATTTATTATTCATCTCTTCACGCAGCTCGTTCATGGCTTTGTAATTTTGCTCTTGCTGTGTGGCAATATTGTGGAAAATTTCCACATTTGCATAATTATCTTCAGCGTGTGCAAGCAGTTGTTGCTCAGCAATTCTTCAAGGGTTGTATTCAATTTTTGGAATATCCATATGAATAATTCCTGCATCGTGTCAAGCTTGTCTTGCGAGTTTTAATTCTTCAAAAAAAGTGTCAATATTGCCTTCATTTAGGTTTTTTAGGGCAGAAGTGTATAAATTTTTAGCTTCTGCACTCTTTGCAATCAGGCTTGTGCAAACCTCTTCAAATTTTTCTTTAGTGTTTCATTCCATATTTACCTACATTTTTAAAAGATAAATTACTATTTTTTGTAATACTTTCTTAAATTATATAGACAAAATTACAATAAATTTTTTTAATTGGTATTAAATTCTTTTATATAATTTTTTACATAATATGAACAAAAAAGAAAATGAAAGAGAAACAGAATCAGCTATGCTGAATCAGAGGGTTGTAAATGATTATGTTTCACAAATTATTTACATGTCTTCTGAAGAACAAAACCTTTATGGTTCAATAGCTGAAGCTCTGAGAAAAAAACTTAAGAAAAAGATAAAAATTGGTAAAGCTGTAGTTTTTTGCAACGAAATATCAATCTCTCCGTCTACATTTACTAACTTTTCAAAGGAACTTGGGTTTGAAAATGTGCGTGAAATGATTTATACACACAATCAAATCATTAGAGATTCTGAACCAAAAGTAGTAACTAATGAAAGTGATAAAACGATAAAGAGTGCTGCTTCATTAATTCAAAACGCAAGAAAAATCATGCTGATAGGAGTTTCTGGAACATTAGGTATTAACCACGACCTAAATATTAAACTTCTAAGAATGGGTATGAATACAGTTTTTGTTGCTAATAAATATGAACAAATTGGTTTGAGCAGAATTTTAACTTCTGATGATTTAATAATTGTTAACAGTATTTCGCTTTCGCATAAGTGAATGACAGACATTATTGAAGAAACAGAAGCCAAAGTGTTATTAATTAGCTCAAGCTTGCCGACTAAAATAAAACATAAAGTTACTGAATTCTTTTTAGTTGAAACAACTGAAAGACACGATGGAATGAGACTTTATAGCTCGGACAGTAGGCTAGTTTCAACTCGTTTTATTTACAAAGTATTCGATGAGCTTATGACTAATGAACAAAACTATTTAAATTTAATCAAAACAGCTTATAAGTAGCTGTAATATAGGAGTAAAGAAAAAATCCGATGTACGGATTTTTATTTTTTTCCTAGCATTGTAAACATATTTTTCTTGTAAACCTCAACACCTGGTTGGTTGAACGGATTTACTCCTAATAAATATGCTGACATCGTAAGAGCTCTTTCAAAAAACATGAATAAAGCTCCAAGAGTTTCTTCACTGAAGTCTTTAAATAAAATATGAATATTAGGAACTTTACCAACTTCAACGTGTGCTTTTTGTGTTGCTTTGAAGGCAACATTATTAACTTCGTGTAGGTTTTTACCATTTAGGTATGACAGTTTGTCAATGTCTTCTGCGTCCGTTTGGAATGTGATATTGTCTGATACGTTTTCAACTGTTAACACTGTTTCAAATAAGATTTTTGAACCTTCTTGAACCATTTGACCTAGTGAGTGTAAATCTGTTGAAAAAATTCCACTTGTTGGTCAAATACCTTTGTTATCTTTACCTTCTGATTCGCCGAACAATTGTTTTCATCATTCTGCGAAGTACTGTAGTTTAGGCTCATATGAAACCATCATTTCGATTAGCATATCGTGTTTTGTGTGTAATAAGTATCTTGTGGCTGCGTATAAATATGCATCATTCGAAGCAATTTTATCTGATGTAAGTTCTGCATTTGTTTCAGCAGCTCCTGCTAAAACTCTTTCTGCGTCAATTCCTGCACATAAAAACGGAAATAAACCAACAGCTGTCATAACAGAGAATCTACCACCTACATCATCGGGTACAACAAATTTTGTGTAACCATTTAATGTTGCTAAGTCGTATAAAACACCTTTTTTAGCATCTGTTGTTGCAACAATATATTTTTGAGCTTGAGCTTTACCGATTTTATTTTCTAGTAAAAGACGAAATTCTCTAAAGGCAATTGATGGTTCTAGAGTTGTCCCAGATTTAGAAATAACATTGATTGCAAATCTTTTATTTTCAACATATTTTAGTTTTGAAACTAATGCTTCTGCTGAGATGTCATTACCTGCAAAAACTAGTTCCATTAATGGTTTTTTCTGTGAATAAGGTCCATAGATAAATTCGTAACCAGTTTTAGCTCCAAGATATGACCCACCGATACCAATAACTACAACAACTTCAATATTGTCTTCAGATCATTCTTTAACAACTTTTTTCATAGATGCAACTTCATCTTTGTTGTATTCAGTAGGTAAGTTATATCAACCTAATCAATCCTTTTCTACAACTTTTTTGTTTTTTACATCTTCATGGATTTTAGATACACGATCTTGTAATGATAAAACATCGTTTGACGCTACTAATGCATGTTCTGTACTTAGTTTTAAATACTTCATTTCTCTCCTTCATTTAGTAAGTTTTATAAATTATAAATAAAATAAAAAATATAGTTTTGATTTTATTACCTTTATGGAAAATGTGGAACTATTTGTCTTTGTTTTGCTCATATATTTTTTTAAGTTTTATTAATCAATGATTAAGACCACCCTTTGTAATGTAAAACCCATGTTGAACAAACAAAAGGTGCGATAACTCATTAAGTGATAATTCAGGGTTTTCAAGTCTCATCATAAAGAAAAGAATTTGATTTTCATTAAATGAAGATAGAAGGTCTTTTTTAAGAATAAAATTGATCATTTCTATCTGTTTTATAGATGATTCTGCAACTTTCATTAAATTAGACATATCAATATTGTTTAGTCTATTAATGTTATTCTCTAAATCTCTTTTGATTTTAATTTCTTGGATTTTAAAAAAAGCTTTAATTGCCTGAATTGCTCTTAGAAAGTCCAAAATTTGGTCGTTTTTTTTAATATAAGCAACATATTTTTCACGTTCTTTGTAAACTTTAAATTTGATCTCATATTTACTAAATAAATTAGCAATTTCCTGCGTTCAACCCTTGTTTCTAGTGTAAAAAGACAAATGATAAGAAGTTTTAGTTACGTCTGAAATTAAACCTGAACCACAAAAAACTCCTGCAAAAAAACTGTGTAAGTTTTTATCAGGTATATTTATGTCAAATAAATCAGAGCTTAAAATGATTTTTTTACCAACTTTTTCAAAGTCGTATTTCAATCTTTTTAAAAACTTTTCGATGTTATTTAAAACGAATGAGTCTCTCAGTTTTAATTCAACTAAGTTTTGTTCAAAAGAGCCGTTTGATCTTACAAAACCAGATAAAAAAGCATTTATTGCCTCTTTATTTTTCTGACCTTCAATAATTTCTCTTTTAATTTCTTGTGTAAATGATAACTCTTCCATATAGCCTCGGTTTTATTATTATAAAACATTAAAAACGGGCAAAAAATTAAAATGTATAATATCAATATGAAATTTAGCGAAAAATTTAAAATTGTCATATTGACAATTGGTACTTTTGGATTAATTTGATTAAAGTGAAAAAAAATGAACCAAAGAGCACAAAATCAAATTTATCAAGAAGCTAAAACAGCTTTTAAAAATCAGGATTTCTTTAAAGTCGTTCCACGTGATTTGATTGAAAAATTAGAAAAAACAAACTCAAGGTTAGTTTTTACCTTAAAAACAGGCTCAAAAGTAAACTTAGAAGAGCTAAAAAAGTTCAAAAAAATAAAAGGAATTATGTTTTCAAACTTAAAACTTAGTTTGATTACTAACGAATTTACAAATGCAACATTTTTAAGTATCGAGCAAGAATTAGGAGAAAAGTAATGAATCAAGTAAAAAGTAGATATAAAGTAATTTTAGACAACTTGTTAGAAGTTACACCGAATGATCCATCAGTTTTTACAACGATAAACAACAAATTCTTTTTTGATGTTTACAAGCTATTTGGAGATAGATTAAACAATGTAATTGTTACTAATAAAAGTTTCAAAATTCCTGTTGTTGAAGTTAATTTACTTTACATCATCGATAGAATTGAAAAAATGCACAATCCAAGAGAAGTGCTGCACTTCTTAAAAGAAAACGATCAAGAGTTATCTGACTATGTAAAAAGTCAATTAATGTCAAACTTTGAAGAAACAAAAATCAAGATTATTGAGAAAATTCGTGTTGATTTTCAAAAATCAACTCTTAAATGAAAACTTGTTTTAAATAGATCAAGAGAAATTAACGACGAAATTAACATTTGACCTCTACATTTAGGTTTTATGTATGTTTCGTTAGTGATTGAAGATAAAGTTATTTATGCGCCTTTATTTTTTAAAGAGGTAATTTTGCAATTTGAAAATGGTCGTCCATTTTTAATCTCAAATGGTGATATAAAAGCGAATGAGAAGCTGATTTTCATTCTAAACAACGCAGGATTTAACATTCACTTTGATTTTGATTATTCTGAATTTACAATACAAGAATTAATTACTAAATTAAAAACGACTTGAGTTAATTACTTTAAAGTACCTGACCGTATTACAGGTGTGTTTAACCGTTTCAGATCTGACGACATTCACAATAGAACTTTAGAAATTCATCCTGGTATTACACTTGGAATTTTCTTACCATCGGGTGGATATGCAAGAAACAGAATGAAAGAAATTATCGAAAAAGAAGAAATCGAAAATATTTTTGACATCGAGTTTAACAAAAACATTTACAAATACAAAATTAAGAACACAATATTTGACCGTTCTGTAGGTCTTTTCAAAATTACCCCAACAAACTTTTCTCAAGATAAAGCGATCGTTTCAGCTCTAAATCAAAAT
This sequence comes from Mycoplasma sp. Ms02, assembly GCF_019720735.1. Taxonomy (GTDB): domain Bacteria; phylum Bacillota_I; class Bacilli_A; order Mycoplasmatales; family Metamycoplasmataceae; genus Mycoplasmopsis. The sequence continues at coordinate 824,220 of NZ_CP081302.1, forward strand.
ACAATCATTTGAGGTCCCCCTGGCACAGGAAAATCGCAAACAATCGTAAATTTAATCGCAAACGTTTTAGTTTATGGTAAAACTGCATTGATTGCTTCTCAGAAAAAAGCTGCTCTTGAAGTCATTAGAAATAGAATGAGTGACTTGCGTATGTTTTGTTTATTCATTTTAACTTCAAAAGATATGAAAAAAAGAAGTTTCTATAAACCACTTAAAGATTACATCAACTACCTTGAATATTTTGAAGAAGATTTTAGAATTCAGTCAATTAAAATCATGTCAGAATCTGAAAGAACATGAGTTGATAAGATTGGTGAAATCATTCAAAATCCTAAGTATTTAGAAATTGTTGATGCTTACTTTTACTTACTAAACAACACTGATAATTTAACAAACGACGAAATTGATTTTGTTCTTTCGTTACCACGTAATGTTGCTTATCCACACGTACCAGGTCAAAAAATGTCGGTCGAAATGATTAAAGCTAATAAACTAAGTCTCCTGAATTTCACTCGTTTCATGGAAGTTAGAAAACTTGGAAAGCTAATCGATCGTAATCTATGTGATTTCAAAGGTAATTTAGCAGATCTTGTAATCAAATTCAGAAATCTTGATAAATCAGATTTAGAATGATTCCGTGACTTTTTAGCATTAATTCCTGATATGGACAAAGAAGAGTTTACTGATCTTGATTTAATCAAAAAAATTGTTGCTGAGCGTGTTATTAAAAAAATTACTGCTTTTGATGAAAAAACAATGCGTGAATACAACGAATTTGCAGCATCAATTCGGATCGGTAATCTTGAGCCATACAAATTTATCAAGAAGTACGGTCATTTAATTAAGCAAATTTTTCCAATCATCATTGCGACACCTGACACTGACTTAAGCAGCTGAAATAAAGGTGAATTCGACTATGCAATCATGGATGAATCTTCACAGATTTTCATTGAAAAAGGTTTACCAATTCTTTATCTTGCTAATACAAAAATTCTTGCAGGTGATGATAAGCAAATGAAACCGACAAACTGATTCGGTGTAAGAACCACTGATGAATCAATTTTTGGTAACGTTGAATCATTATTAGATTATGCTCAATCTTTAGGAGTTTATAACATTCTATTGGATAAAAACTATCGTTCAAATCATGCCTCATTAATGACTTTCTCATCTAAATATTTCTATAATTCATCTCTTGATGTTATTGATTCAGCTTTGAATGATAATTCTGAAGCAATTGAAGTTATTGAAGTTAAAGGTACATGAGAAGATAATAAAAACATTCTTGAAGCTAAAACGGCTATAGAGCAGGTATCTTTAAACCTAAACAAATATAAAAAAATTATTCTTCTTGCATTTAATACTAAGCAAGCAGATTACATTACAAACTTAATTTATACTAACTTTCCAAAACTTGAATACGCAATTCGTGACCGTAAATTAATGATCAGAAATATTGAAAATATTCAAGGTGATGAGGCTGACTTAATTGTTGCAACAATCGCGTATGACAAAAATGCAAAAATTTACTCAACATACGTGGGTCGTCAAGGTGGTATGAATGCTCTAAACGTCGCAATTTCAAGGGCTAAAGAAAAAATGATTGTGATAAAAACAATCAAATCGAGCGATATTTTAAATTACCACAATTCGCCTGATACAGCGATTTTCAGAGAATGACTTAAGTTTTTAGAGTTAACAAATGCTGAAAGAAGATCGCTACTATCGACATCTGTAAATCGTTTCAAAGCTAAAAACCAAAAACACTGAAAATCAACATTGGTTGATAAAGTTAAAGAACAAATCAAAGATGCTATAAGCACACAAAAAGGTATCGAAATTGTTGAAAACTACCAAGTAGGAACCGTAAACATTGATCTTGTAGTTCTTGTTGACGGTCACCCTTATAAATGCTTCATTTTCGATGATTTTGCTTACGCAGGAAACTATGAAAGTTATGTTTTATTCAAAGATTATTACCGTTTCTTAAAAAGTAAACACTACGATACACAAATTTTAAACGATATTATTTGACTTCGTGATGAAAGAAAAATCATGGAATGATTTACACCTTTATCAATTGACAGATTTATTGATTCGAATTATAACTACGACCTTAAATATGCAAACGAGGAAGAAGAATACAATCCAGGCGAAGATATCACAGAAGAAATCATGGAAAATGCTCCACAAAATACTGTCACAAAAGAGTGAGATTTATACTTAGAAAAAGAGCGTGAAAAAGAAAAGGCTCAAAAGGCAGCTGAAAAAGCTAAAGAAATCAAACCAAAAGCAAAAACTGCTACAGCAAAACCTACTAAAACTACTGTAACTTCACGAACTAAAAAAGAAACAGCTGCAAAAGTAGCTAAAGCTGCAGCGAAAGAGAAATAAGATGCAAAGTCTAACCAGAACATTAAAAATCTTAGGTTCGACAGTAAATTTAAGACTAATAGTTCATTTGTATCTTTGTTCAAAAAATGAATGTAATGTTCAAAACATTGCTGACGCTCTATCCCTTAACCAATCAAGGGTATCTAAACATTTCATGACTCTAAGAGAAGCAGGCATTGTTGAAACAATAAAAGACAAAAAAGAAGTTTTCTATAAACTAAGCGAAGACTTCAAAAATGAATATCAAGACCTACTTGATGTTATAGTCAAAAAGGAATGCTGTTTGAAAGAATATTACTGCACTTGCGTTCCGTGAGAAGAACTGAAAAAAACAACTCATGATTGTGATCACGAACATGATCATGAAATACAAAAACAATAACATTTAATTTCTACCAACATAGTTGGTGGAAATTTATTTTACTAACATTTTAAAAAAATTTTATTTATCTAACTTTTATTTTGTAAAATTTTTTACACGTTTATTTTTAATGTTTTATAATATAAAAGACCTATTTCAAATATGGTTTTGCAAAAAAAAAAAAAAAAAAGATATTTAGTGGCGAAAACGCCTATAGGAAAGGCTTTTATGAAAAAGTTCAAGTTAAATTTATTAGCAGTTTCAATGGTATCTACTTTGACACCTTTAATGTTCTTGATGAGTTGTTCAAAACAAGAACAAAACAAAAATCAGGGTAATACCCAAAATACTGATCAAAATTCAAACGGCAACACAAGCGATACAAATGGATTTAAAAATAATCAAGGTTCTAACCAGAATAAATCAGATTCAGTGCAACCTTCAAATAACAACACAGGATCATCGAATAACACTTCAACAACAATCCAACCGTCTAACGATGGAGAGTCAACAAATAACGCCTCAAGACCAACCCAACCATCAAATAACGGAGGGTCATCAAACAATACATCAAGACCAACGAAACCGTCTAACAACGGAGGTTCAGCAAATAACGCCTCAAGACCAACTTCACCAGCCAATAATGGTGGTGTAGCTGACCCAGGAGTTGTTGAAGATGATTCGCCAGTTAATCCCCAAAGAGAAAGCCGTGGAAAGGCGAACAATCCCACAGTTCCAAACATTTCAAGAGCAGCATATGATAAATTATCTGATAGTGAAAAATATAGATTAGATATTGATAGATATACAGAAGCCCTTGAAGATGCAACAGGAGCAGATATTCCGTTACCAGAAGACGATGATTATGACACAAAAGCTGATGCAATTAAACAACCAAGATTTAAGGAAGCTTACTTGAGAAACTTTTCTTATTATGATGGAACAGGTTTATTTCTTAACCCAATCAAAGACCCACTAAAAACACAGCACTGAACAGCAACGCTGTACAACGGTGGTAAATCAAGATTTTTAGCAAATGATTTCTACAAACAAGTAGCAAATCAGACTTATTCAATTGAGTTCTTCAATAATAACGAAGCTAAAGCAGATACAAAAACTGTTTCATCAATGGGTACAGCTTGAATTTTAGACTACAAACCTACAACTGATGGTTCATATCCAACAACATGATATTTTGCAACTAACCTTCACGTAGCTGAGAAGTTAGTAAAAACACAAGCAGACTCAAACACAAATTACACAAACATTATTAATCCAAGTGTAGAGGCAGCCACATACAACGATTACATAAATAAAAGAGATGAAGCAGAAAAGCTATATCTAGAAAAAGCAGAACCTTATAACGCTCAAATTGAAGAAAGAAAAAAACAATTAGACGCACTTGAAAACTTGGGTAGAAGTTTAAATTCTGGTGAATTAAGAAAGAAAACAGAATTAGAAACTGAAATAAAAAGTATTAAAGCTCAAATGGAAAAAGCTCTACTCCCAGAAGCAATTGAGTTTGATAAGTACTACAAACTAGCAAAAAGTTTTAATGAAGAAAATACTTCAGTTTTAAGAACTTTAGTATTACGTAGATTCAACGAAGAAACAGGAGTACGTCAAGGCCTAGAAATCACAAGTTTCTCACCTACAGTAGAAAACTATAAGTTTAACCCTAGCCAAGTAAAACTAATTTATGCAGCGAACGATTTCTTAAAAACATCCCCAAGATCATACTTATCGTCAGAGCAAACTCAATACCATGATCTTGAAGAAATGGCTGATTTTGCAGTTATTGAAGTTAATTTTGCAGGCACAACATCTGTAGAAAAACAAACGGGTGAAGCGAATGGTAAATACGTAACAGAGCAAGCAGATGCGCAAACTATTGCAAGAATGGCAACTGGAAATTACGCTGATACACCTGAAAAGCAAATTAGATTTTCTTCAAAAAGTATTTTCAACAAATACGATGAACTAGTAAACGAAAAAGTAAAAGTTAATTACAATGATCGAGACATTGATGTTTCGAGAATGTTAGTTAACTTCGTTGCTGTAGGTTTTCCGAGAGCCAAAAACGACTATTCAATTACAGATAATGATGTGACATGAAAATACAAAGGTCAATCAGTAGTTGACACAACATCAAGTTTATGAACAAACAAACCAAGAGATTTTAGTTCGTTTACTTATGACAAAGGAAATGGTCTTACAAAGACATTAGCATTTAGAAACTTTACAGATAAACCAGGATTAACAGACATTTTAATCACACAACCACTTATCAACTCAACTAAAGAACAAGGATTTTCGATTAATAACGTAAAAGATAAAACTTCAAATTACCAAGGTTCAAGATATATTAACTACGGTCTAGGAATCAACCCTACTGCTTGATCACCATTTGAAGGTGCATCAGGATCTTCATTCCGTGATTATGAAAATACAGTTTACGGAATTAACTATGCTGTAGGTGACTCTGGTGGAGTTACAGGTACATCATTCGTTCAAGCATTCAGAAGTGAAGGTATTGATTACAATGGATTCTACGGAAAATATAATCTTGAACAATACGATTTAATCTATGGTGGAGGAAAAAACCAAAGAACTTCATTCCGTGAAGCAATTCTTGCTGCTTATGGATCTTCTTACAAAACGAACTTATTTAAAGAAGGTGCAGGCGTAATACCACAAGAATTTAGATTCAATAAATAAGGAGAGATATGATAAAGATCAAAAAGCATAATCTTTTGATTATTGCCTCAACTTCGCTTATCGTTGCTGCTTCAGTTGCTGGTATATCTGCTGCAGTTTACATCGCAAACGCAAACAACCAAGCAAGAAGCAAAGATTTAATTTTTGAACGTGAAATTCGTTCAAAAATAGCTACTGATGTTAATATCGAAATTCAAAACAAAAGTAACAAAGACAATAATTTACCAAAAAACGAAAAAGAGGTTGAGATTACAATCGTTTTCGTAAACAGAAGAGCTTCTGATGCAGAAATTAAAAGAGTAGTCAAAAAGTTCAACGAAAAAGATCTTCAGGGTGTAAATATTGTTGATTTAATGCCAGACCCTTTAAAATGAAGTCTAGCAAATGGTGACATTAACTTAGAAGCCTACGACTTGAAAAAGGATCATCCTAACATAATTCCATTGGTTCCTGCTAGCCTAAAAACCAAATTAGTCTATGTTGAAGGTACAAAAGTTGTTTTTCAAATTTTAAAAGAAACTGGAGCAAATGATAGAATCAATCCTGCTGATCACTTACCTGCAAATTACAGATTTGTAGATGACACACCAGACCCCGTTGTTATTGGTCAGGAAAATGTATATAAAGTTGAAAAAATTATCAATAAGATTAAAACCAACATTATTTATAGCTTCGAAGGTTCACCAGTTAAAACAATAAGTGTCGAAACAATCGAAGGTCAACCAATTGACTATAAAACAGAAATTCCTGCTGGGTATAAACTAAAAGAAGGTTTTGAAAAACAGCCTGAACCAGGAAAAGATTTTACTGTTTTGCTTGACAAACTTGTTAATAAAGTTACAACTACAGTCGTTTTTGAAAACTTTGGTAGTTTTATAGGTAGTTCACTATTTTCAGATGTTGAAGAAGGAGTTGACCTAGATGTAACAAATAGAGTCCCAAGTGGGTACAAATTATCTGATACACAAAGTTCAACAATAAAAGCGATTAATGGTCAAGTAACCGTTAGAGTTGTTCAAATACCAAAAGAAATTGAACCTCCAAGAGAAGAAGAAAAACCGTTACAACCGATTGAAGAAGTGGATGATCAACCAATATTTGTTGATCCATTTCCAGAGCCTGAACCTCAACCAGATCCTGCCCCTCCTGCTCCAGAACCAGATCCAGCACCTGAACCCGAACCTGTCCCAGAACCAGATCCAGCTCCACCAGCACCTGAACCTGAACCAGTGCCACCTAAACCGGCTCCAGCACCAGCTCCTGAGCCAGCCCCAGCACCACCAACGCCTGAACCAGCCCCAGTTAAACCTGTGCTTGATCAAGCTGCAATTAGTGCTGCAAGAAGCAAGCAAGGAACATATAGAGAAAGTGCTTTAAAAGATCTTGATTTTAGAAAATTAAAACCAGATCCTAAACCTTCTAGTTTAACTACACAGCAAGCCAATGAAATTGATGCAATTACAAATGAATTATCTGATATTGCTAGAATCAACACCAGAGGGCACAAATTCACTCAAAGTGAAAGAGACAAAATTATTAACGCCATTACAAGGTTGCACAACATCAACCCAGACCCAAATATGAAACCTAATCTAACTCCTGAAGAGTTAAGAGCTGCTCTAGATCGTTATGTAACCTACATCGAAAACGATGGTAAATCCACTCCCGAAAAACTTAAATCTATGGGTGTTATTAGAGAAGATTGGGCAGGAAACCCTGTTGTACCAGCAGATGCTTTTAATTTATGAATCGATCAACTAAAAGCGACAAAATATTCGAACCGTGCCGAAGGTTTAATCCCTATTCTTGACTTTACAGGTTATGGAACGGGTGGTGGTTATGCTCATGCCGACATTTCTAAAAACGTTGTTAGAAATAAAATGATTGCTGATAACAAGAAAAAAACATTTAGTAATGCTACTGAATGACACAGAAATCCTGGTCAAATTGCCAACGGAAACTATCCAGGATGATCAAAAACCGATGTTATTAAAGAATATGAAAGTTTTGGTGCTTCATGAAGAAACGGAATTGTTGTCGAAAGATATACACCAAACCACGATAATCAAGCAGTTTCGAATAAAAATCAACAAATTACCGTTGTTACTTTATATGCAAACTATCCAGAAGGTTATAATAACTTTTTAAACTTTATTGATCAAGCCAAAAAAGCAGGTAAACCTGTAGATGCTATTACAATTAAGAATATCGGTCTCAAAAATGAAAACCAAGAGTTTCATTCAATTCTTTCAAAATTACCTCAAGACCTTCTAAAAGTTTCACTTTTCTTCGAAGGATACAACACAAGTTCATTGATTGGACTTAAAGATTTAAGAATTAAAGAGATGGAAATTTTTACAAGCAAAAGGGATAACGTTACAAGCCCAAGATGATCAATCGATCCTAACGCACTTCGTAATGTTGAATACATAAGTTTCGACTATACAAACTTAAGTACAGTAGCAAATGATGGTGCAAGAGCTTCTTCATCAATTGTTTTCCAAACACTGAAATTCTCACCAGGTTCAACATTAACTGACATTAATAACGGTCTAAAGTTAGCATTTGTTGACAAATCAGACCAACGTGTTTTCCAAGGTTACTGAGGAGATGGTGGATGACCTGATCGTTTAGACTTTAGTGAAACTAAGCAAATTAGAAACTTAAAAGGTATGAATCTTTACGATAGGGTGTTCAAATACTTAAAACTATACAACAATAGTGAAACATTCACTGTTACACTGAACGACTTAACAGAACAACAATGAAAAGCATTGCTTTTAAAAGGACCATCAAAAGCTGAGCTTGATTTTACAAATAATACAAATACACTGTACCTAAAAGGTTCAGTTCAAGACCTTAAGAGTCAGTGAGGAATTGATCTTTACGGGCTGTTTCAAGCAGGTAAAAATATTTTCAGAACAGTTTATGTAGATGACATTAATGTTCTTAACTTAATTAAAAGCAGTCAAGCTGCAGGAGAATTACAAAACGCACAATTCTTAGTAAAACCTGATGGATTCGATCCTGAACAATCTACAGGAGGAGGAGGATTTAGTGGTGACTAAATCAACATTTAAAAATTTAGATCCCAAAAGGGTTTTAAAATCTTTAACGTTAGTTTTAACGTTAATAGCCACAATATTTTATTTGTTCTACTCTAATAAGTTTATTTCATCTGAGTCTTCTAAGTTTTTTGATTACAAATACTTATTTGTAAACAATTCCTTAGGAGCTAAAGGTGCAAACTTAGTAGTTTTAACAAATTTAGCAATCATATTTTGCATAGGTTTAGGCAGTTTATGAAAGAATTACATAAACCTAACTAATAACTATGGAAGAAAAATTGAGTTCTTGCCTTGGTGAGTTCTGTCAGTTGTTTTTGCTTTTGCACTGCCTTTTGTTCTTTTTGGTTGGCAACCAACATCGCTAGAATTACTTCCATATAAGTTTTTACTTATTCTTGTTCCTGTAATTATTAATTGAACTTATCAAATCTATACAGGTTCAGTAAAATTAAAAGCTTCACCTATTGCAAAAAAAGAATTTATTTTAACAATGATTTCAAACACATATAAATTCTTTTTAGTTTTAATTGGTTTCGTTTTATTCAAATCATTTATTGCTGATCAAAATATCAATACTTTATTTTTTGAAAATAAATTTGTCGAAACTTGAGAAGACCTGCTGTTTGCAAGAGGATTATTATCATACATTCTAATCTTTGGATTAGTTCTATCAGTAGTAGTTTCACTTGCAATCTTATATCTTCCTTTAATATTGGGAGCATATAGAAGAGCAAGAATTAGATCAGGTTTTAAAGCAGCTATTTACTTCTTTGCAGCCTTATTTATAGGTGTTTTAGTATGATATGTTGCTAAATTGCCAAGCGTAAAATTCCAAGAAGGTATTTTCTTAGAAAGAAAAATTAATCACATTACATACCCGATCATTTCTGTAATTTGATTAGCATTAATTATTACTTATATTGCAGTAACTAACTCACTTTCTAAAGCCAAAAATAATCATCTTTACATTTTCATGTCTTCATTAGTGCTAGTCACAGTAGGTATGCTTGTATTATTGATTACAAGATTATTTAACACAGATATCATGACCTCAATCGTTCTTGTTCCTGTGTTTTCGATATCATTCTTTGCTTTATGAGTCAATTACTCACGTAAAAAGCACTCTCTATCAACATTTGAACTTTTAAGCTTTACACTAATAAATCTTTCATCGCTAACTAGTTTAGTACTTGTAATGCTAGACGCAATTTTAAAAACATATGGAAACGACTCAATGCTATTGATTCCTAATCCTTATTCAGTATTAGATTTATCAATTTTATTATTTATGTTTGTAATTGCATCATTAGTTATCGCACTATTAGTTCCATACGTTTATTCAATCATCACTGCTCTTAAATTCATCAATAAAAAAGAAAGAACAAGCAAAAAAACAAAGAAAGCGGGCCTAAAAAATGAAGTTAAATAAAAAGAATAAAGAAGTTGCAGCTCAACAAAGCGAGCTTCAAAAGAAACTTTATGAAGTTTACAACAGAACTTTAACATCTCCTGATTTTGTTAGCTCACAAATGTTTAATAACCAAATTGAACTAGTTTTAAGTTCAAAAGAAAATAAAAAAGCATTCTCGGAACTAATGCAAAAACTTTTAGAGAATACAAATGCTAAAAATGAGATTGTACTTGAAGACTTTATTATTTCATTTACAAGAGTAGCTCGTTTTAGTTTTGAAGACCTTGTACCAGTTACAACAAAGTCTTTATTGACCAACGTTCCAGCATTTTATGCTAAGTCACTAGAAAATGACTCTGAAGCAACAAAATACGTAAAATCAGTATTTTGAAACCTATTACATGAATTAACAGTAAAACAAGATCTTAAAGTAGAAGCTATCCCAGGTTTAATCATTTACTTTGATAAAAACGACAACTTATACAAACTAATCTTTTCAGAAACATTCGTTAAACAATGAACTTAAAAAGCATTAAAACTAAACTTTCAAGTTACCAAAACATCCTTAAAATAGTTGAATCACAGAAAAATGTGACTTTGATTAATATCTTAAAAATGTCAAAGAAAAACATTTTTTATCTTTCAAGATGTTTAGAAACTAAAAGTTTAATCGAAGCAATTGTTAAACAATATGACGTTTCTCATTATTTACTGAATTCAAATAAATCACTTAACTTAAAATCCTTTTTTAAGTCAAAACAAGAAAACAACAACAAAATTTTATGAGTCTATGTTACAGAAGATGAAAAGTATGCGACTAACTCGTATTTAAAACAAGAACAAAATATTTTAAGACTTGCCGATAAGGATCGTGATACATTCGTTCTAATCGGAAAAAGAGCTAATAACTTTGGAGATAAAAATGGCTTTTCTCCTGTTTTCTCTTATCATGAAAATGATGTTCCTTATTTAGCTCAAGTTTTACCTTCGCTAATCGAAAATCATATTTTAGATAATGGTTACCATGATGTGCGTTTTGTTCTTAATGCAGCTAAAATAAAATCAAATCATATCGACGTGCTGCCAATTCACAAGCTGAATTTACGTTTCGATGTTGAAAATAGATTTACAGAAAAAAACTTTAATCTTAAAAAACTAAGAATCTACCCTGATGTTAATAAGTTTATTGATGCTGAATTTAACTCATACATTTCATATGCAACACTTGCATTATTAAGCGAATCTTGAATTATTAACGAAAAATACAAATTAGTAGCACAAAATCAAACGATCAATGATTTAGAAGAAAAAATTAGAAGACACAGATTGATGATTATTCGTGAAAAACGTGAACTTGAAGTTGAAGAAACTTCAATCCTATCAAAGAAAAAAGATTTATTACATACAAGAGGTTTAACAAAAAATGGAAATTAGATTGATATCTCAAGAAAACGAAACAACAAAATTCTTTGCTAAATCGCTTGAATTAAACATCAACTTCTTTGATCAATGAGTCAAACTTAAAAAAGACTCAATCGCCAGCTATAAAACATGTTTTTTCAGAATTAACACCGAAGAAAATGAAACTCTTTATTTTTATCTAAACAACGTTTTTATTACATACCGTGAAGAATATGCAGAAGTATTATTCAATGATAATCTTGTTATCTATGAACAAGTTAAAAAAGTTGAGGAAACATTAAAAGAGAAAAAGAAAGCTATTCGTCAGTTCAACAAAGATTTATTTCTTTACAACTCTTTAAAAGAAACTGAATATAAACATTTCAACGAGCATGAAATGCTAAAAAAACAATTTGAAGCAGCCAAAAATAAAGTGGTTTTAGACTTCAACCTTGTGGAAAGGAAATAACGATGAAAATTAAAAAACATTTATCAAAGTTACTGCTTTTAAGTGCAACCCTTAGTCCACTCGCGATTATCACAGTTTCGGCCACAACTACAACAGTCAACACAAACCTAACAGAAGGGGCTGAAACTCCAAGTTCTCCTGAAGTACCAAGTACGCCTGAAGTACCAGATGTACCAAGACAAGTTGATCCTGAATTTGATTCTTTTGCAGAAAAACAAAACGAAATGTTTAAAGAAGCGATTGGTGACTTTATTGATAAATCAATCGCAACTCTTAACAGAAGGGCTTCAGAATTATTAGACGAAAAATTATCGGAAGAAAGTGAAACAGGATTAGACATTGATGTAGATCCAAATTCACCTGATGCGCCAGATCGTCCAGAATCAGATGAAGAAAAACCAGAATTTGATGTTCACAAAAACTTATCAAAAGCTCTTTACTACAAAAAAGTAATGAGCTTCTTGAAGTCTAATAAAGAAGAGATTATTAAAAACCCAAATCAATTCGGTCTTGAAGTAATTTTCCCGAAAATTATTGGTCGTGAACAAGAGTACAACTTTGGAACTATAACAATTGGAAAAAATGAGTTTTCAAACATAATTATTGGAAAAACAGATGAAACTGATTATGCTGCTCAAGTTGCAAAAAGAAGTGGAACAATCGAAAAACAAGAAGAACCTACTCAAAATTTCATCAATCAAGAAGAGTTATTAAAGCAAACTTCATCTTATTTTAAAGATGCTTTATCAAGATATAGAGATATTCTTGTTAATGTAGATGATATGCCAGTTGTTAACGACAATACAAGTTGAGTTCTGCCTGAAGATGCAATCTCACCTGACCTTAGTGTCCCAGCAGGTTATTCAACGTGAGATGAGTATGTAAAAGAAAAAATTAGTGATCGTTGATTACAATATGACATTCAAAAAAACCAAGAGTACAACGAACAAGAACCAGAACCAACTCCAACCCCACCTGAACCACCAATCGTTCTTCCATCAGAAGATCCGATTGATGATCCGTTTGAAGATTTAACAGAAGCAATCAAATCAAAACCAGAAAACATTCCAAGGCTTAATGCTAAACTAAGTTATCGAGACTACAACGTAGAAACTACGCGTATTTTAGGTAAATACAGCGAAAACACAGAACGTTTTTGATTTAAAAACCCAATCAACACTCGTTACAAATATAACGTAACAGAAGTTAGAAATCAAAATGGAAAACTTGTTGTGGATGCAATTATTAAAGATACTGTCAAACCTGATTCACAAGGTAGTTATATTACTGATTTGACTAAACGTCAAAAATATACAAAGAACCATGCAGCAGCAGAGCAATTAGCTTCTAGAAAAATTGAACTAACATACTTAAAATTCTATAAAGCACTGGGATTAGATGAAAAAATCCAAGTAACAAAACTAGGTAGCCAAGAGCTAGCTCAAACAGTATTTAATATGGTTTTCCAAACTCTAAGAATTACAGAAAGCAAAGATTTTGATTCACTACTTAATGGATTAATTGAGCAATATTACCAAAGTATTCAATCAATGGACGCACCAAGCTTTGAAAAATTATATGAAGCCAACGAAAGTTCAGAATTCTTAAGAAAGGTCGAAATTCTTTTCTTAAGTGCAATTAGATTATCAACAATAAACAACATCGGATACTGAAGCAACTTAGCAGAAACATTTGGAAATGTTTTTGACAAGTTCGTAGAAAGAGCCAAAAGTATCTCTAAAACAGTCGAATTTAACTTCAAACAAGCAAACTTCGACATCGAAAAATACGAACAAGGATTGAAAGTCTTAAAACTGGATATTGACAAACTAAAAGGTGAAGCAATCTTTAGTTCATTAGACGCTACTTCAGAGTACTCAAGACTTTTAGTTTTAATTGAAAAAATTCAAAAGCAATTTTTAAACTTAGCTTACTTAACTGAAGATAAACAAGTAGACTTCAAGACAGAAAACGAAGTAAGAGCACGTTTTGAAAAAGGTTACAAAGAATTGAGTTTATCTCAATATGAACAACCAAACACAAATAAAAAACTTATTGCTAAAGTAGCTTTATTCTTTGGATTAATTTCAGGGTTATTACTAGCTGCAACAGCACTATTTATTCGCCTATCTAAAAAGAAAATAATTAAAGACAAGAAAAAACCAATTGCAATTGCTTCAATAATGGGTGTAACCTTAATTGCAACAATAGTTATGGTTGTTCTAGGTCTAGGAGGATTATAAAATGTCACAGAAAAATAAAGTGGTAGTTTCAGCTATATTTGACTACATTATCGAAGCAGACGGTAAATTTAACTACCAACAAAATCAAAACTTTGAACTTGTAAGTGATGCAAGTGTAAAGTTAGTTCTAATTTCTGCTAGCCAAGACCGTGCTTACTTTTTAACCAACGCAACAGGTGATAAGTTAAGTATAGGGGCTGAAATTGTTCCTTCAACAAAACAAGATACAGTCTACACAAGTTTAGAGCATTTTGGCAAAATCCTTGATATTCACGGGAATGTTTTATACCCTGCAGGTAAGCAACAAAGCGTTAAATACTTAGAGCAAACTTCTTTACCTTTTAACAAACCAAACTTTCTAATGGATTATCAACCATTAAAAGAGCAGTTAAAAACAGGTTATGTTTTGGTTGATATGTTTACACCGATTGGAAAAGGTCAAAGACAATTAATCTTAGGAGACCGTAAAACAGGTAAATCATTCATTGCTCTGAATGCAATCATCAATCAAAAAGGTGAAAATGTTAAATGTATCTATGTTTCAATTGGTCAACAACATACACAAGTTTCAGAAGTTTACGATTTTCTAAAAAAACATGATGCTTTAGACTACACAATGATTGTAAGTGCGCCTGCAAATAACCCTTATACACAATTCTTAGCTCCATATATCGGTATGGCACATGCTGAAAATTTATCTAAAGATCATGACGTTTTAATCGTTTTTGATGATTTAACAAACCATGCCAATATCTATCGTGAAATCGCCCTTCTAACAAACAAATCAGTTGGTAAAGAAGCTTTCCCAGGTGATATGTTCTTTGCTCACTCAAGATTACTTGAAAGAAGTGGTAAATTTAAAAACCGTAAAACAATTACAGCTCTTCCAATTCTTCAAACAGTCGAAAATGATATTACTTCGTTAGTTGCATCTAACGTGATTTCAATTACTGACGGTCAATTGGTAACAAACACAGATATTTTTGCAAACGGTAAATTACCTGCGATCGATGTTGAACTTTCGGTTAGTCGTATTGGTGGTCAAGTTACAAAACCTTACATGTCAAGACCAATTCGTGAAATTGGAAAGTTATACAAAAGCTTCAAAAAGCAAACAAAACTTGCTTCATTAAAATATGACCTTAACGAAGAAACCAATACATTAATTAGAAATGGTCTATTAATCGAAGGAATGTTTACACAAAAAGGAGCAAGCTACTACCACGAACACACGATGTTCATGACTTCAAAATTAATTACTTGAAATATTTTGAAAGATGTAAACAACATCGCTCTTGCTCTTAAATTTATTGACGCTTTAATCCAAGTAGATCCTGTATCCAAAAACGCATATGAATTAATGATGAATAATCAAGAAGTGGATGATGAAGCAGTTGGTGCATATTTTGCATTTGTAACAAAACAATTTGCACAAGAGTTTAACTTAGATTGAAATATTACAACAACAAGAGATTTCGTTAAACTTTCAAAAGAAAACATGGCTAAAATCGTTAGCTTAATAGAGGAGAAATAATGGCTGCAAAAATTTCTAAAATTTGAACAGACATGGTAGAAGTTAAGTACAACGGTGAAGCTCTACCTAAAATCAACACTTTAGTTGAAACAAAAGATTCAAAAGCTGTTTTGATTGTTAAAAAAATCATTGATGAACAAACACTTTATGCTGTTTTAATTGATGCTCAAAACCCAATTTCAATCGATGAAGAAGTAATTTCTCATCACAAATCATTCAGCGTTCCTGTTGGACAAACATCAAAAGGTCACATCTTTGACTACAGCGGAAAATCACTGATTGATAGCACTAAAAAACAAAAATACGTTGAAATGGACTCAACAATTGTTAAAAATACAAACTATGAATTTAAGCCTGAGATCATTGAAACAGGTATTAAGGCTATCGACTTCTTCATCCCTATCCTAAAAGGTTCAAAAATCGGAATCTTTGGTGGAGCTGGAGTTGGTAAAACAGTTTTAATGAAAGAAATCATTTTCAACCTACAAAAAACAATCGAAAAAACAGCATCAGTTTTCATTGGTTCTGGAGAACGTTCACGTGAAGCTATTGAACTTTATGATGACCTTAAAGCTTCAAATCTAATGGACAACTCAATTATGTTCATTTCTAAAATGAACGAAAGCTCAGGATCGAGAATGAGCATCGTTCCAATCGGTGTTACTGCTTCAGAATACCTACGTGATCAAGAAAAAGAAAATGTGCTACTTTTCATCGACAACATTTTCCGTTTCTTACAAGCAGGTAATGAGATTTCTACAACACTTGACAAAAAACCATCATTAGGTGGATATCAAGCAACACTTAACTCTGATATTTCGGCAATTGAAGATCGTTTATTTGCTAATGAAAACGGAATGATCACATCCTTCCAAACCGTTTTCTTACCAATGGATGACCTTTCTGATCCATCAGCTGTAGCTGTTTTCAATCACTTATCTGGTTCACTTGTACTTTCTCGTGACGTTGTGGCAAAAAACATTTTTCCTGCTTTCAACCCACTTGCATCAACTTCTGCAAGCATTACACCTTCAATCATCGGTGAAGAACACTACCAAGCAATTCTTGAAGCTAAAAAAGTGCTTCAAAGATACAAAGAACTTGAAGACGTTATTTTAATTCTTGGTATTGAAGAACTTGATGAAGAATCAAGAACCACAGTTCAAAAAGCACTTCAACTTCAAAACTTTATGTCTCAAAACTTCTTCATGACAGAACACTTTACACATGAAAAAGGAGCCTTTGTTCCTTTAAAAGAAACAGTTAGATCTGTAAGAAGAATTCTAGACGGTGAATTTATTCACGTTAACCCAAACAAATTCCTTTACATTGCATCAGTAGAGGACTTAATTACAAAAACAAAATAGCAATAAAAAATTAAGGAGCTATCATGAAAAGTCTTAAAAGTGTTTTCGTTTTAACAACAGCTTTAAGTTTAAGTACTTTTTTAGCTTCTTGTTCTAGTTCGAAAACCAACAACCAAATTTCAAAAACAGAATCTCAAGATAGCAATAAAATAGCCACACCAGAAAAAGAATCTGCAACTACAACCAACCAAGAAAACCCAAACCAAAATCTTTCAACAGAAACAAAAGAAGCAATCGCAAATGAAGGAATCGTCGAAAACGATTTAGCACTTCAACCCGAAAGAGATAATACACCGAGAGCTAATAACCCAACTGGACCTGTTGTGGATACAATCACTTATGACTCGCTTAGTGAAGCTAAGAAGTATCGTTTAGATATGGATGCTTATATTGATGCTGTGGATTCAGCATTGAATATCGATGTACCACTTGAACCTACGGAAGATTATGATGAAAAAGCAGATTTATTGAATCTACCTAGATTCCGTGAAGCTTATTTGAGAAACTTTTCTTACTATGACGAAGATGGATTAGTTCTTAACCCTATCAAGTCACCAGTAAAAATAGCTCACTGAAAAGCTGTTTTGTTCAATGGTGGTAAATCACGTTATTTAGCCAATGATTTATACAAAAAAGCTGCTTTACAGACGTTTTCAATTCAAATTACAAATACAAACTCAGAAGGTGATCAACCTATTCATACATCGTCATTTGGTACTGCCTGAATCTTAGATTTTAAACCAACTGAGGATGGCTCTTACCCTACGACATGATACATAGCTACGAACTTACACGTTGCTGAAAAAATTGTAAAAAATCAACCAGATGAAAACACAAATTACTCTAATTACGTTGATCCAAGGGCACAATCGCAAGAATTGCTTAATCTTGAAAACCAAATTAAAATAGCAAGAAAAAAATGGGATCAAGCATTTGAACCTTTCAAAGTTCAAATCGATGACCACGAAAAAAGAATTGCAGATCTTGAAAGAATTTCAAGAACAAGAGATTTAATCAGTTCAGAAAAAAGAAAGCTTGAAGAATTAAAAAACAATTTAGATCAATTGAATAGACAATATCCAGTAGCACTCAAAAATGAATTAATAGAGTGAAATAAATGAAATGACAAAATTAAAGAATTTGAGAAAAATAGTACGTTTCCAACTTCTTCAGTTGTATTGCACAAATTTAGTGACGAAACTCCACTTGAACAGCAACTAGAGTTCACTAGCTACGCCAACACAGTTCACAGATTCAGATTTGAACCAAAGAATATCAAATTAATTTATGCAGCAAACGACTTTTTAAAAACATCACCTAAAAGTTATTTAGCTTCAAACAGTAAATTCAAAGATCTTGAAGAAATGGCTGACTTCGCTGTTCTAGAGGTCAAATTTGATGACATTAAAAACTATACAGCTCAAACTGATCGTAATGTTGCTCAATCTTTTTCTGATGATCCACAGGCAATAGCAGCTCTGGCAACATCAAATTACGCAAATAATACTGATAACCACATAAAATTTCCAACAAAATCTATTGACAGAATTTATGAAAAAGTAAAAAGCGAACAAGTTGAAGTTAACTACAACGATAACTTAATTTCAGTTCCAAAAATTGATGTTAACTTTATCGCTGTAGGTTTTCCAAATGGTAAATTCGACTATCTACTAGGAAAATACGACATTCCTTGAAAATATCCAAGTCATGCTCATATCGAAAACACCACAAGTTTATGAACGAATAAACCTAGAGATTTAAAACCGTTTACACATGATTTTGGAAACGGTCTTTCAAACGGGTTAGCGTTTAGAACATTTGCTGATAAGCATGGTCTAACTGATATCCTAATTTCTCAACCTCTGATTGATAGCGAGAATAATCAAGCTTTTTCGATCAACAATGTTAAAGACAAAACGAGTCCATACCAAGGAAATCAATATCTATACTACGGATTAGGAATTAATCCTTCTTCGTGAGCACCATTTAATGGTGCTTCTGGTTCGTCGTTTAGAGATATAAACAATACTATTTACGGGATTAACTATGCTACTGGAGATAATTCTGGTTCAACAGGTACTTCATTTGTTCAAGCCCTTCGTAGCGACGGTATCAATTACAAAGGTTTTTATGGAAATTACAATCTTGAACAATATGACTTAATTTATGGCGGAGGAAAAAACCAAAGGACTTCCTTTCGTGAAGCAATTTTAGCTGCTTATGGTTCAGAATACAAAACAAACTTGTTTAAAAATGGTCCAGCAGAAATTCCGTCTGCTTACCTATTTTAAAAATAGAGGATTAAAATGATAAAAATCAAAAAGAAAAAATTCTTATTAATAGCTTCAGTATCTGTTTTATCAGTAGCTGTTTCAGCTGCTTCAGCAACAGCTATTTATTTGATGAACAATAATGATCAAGCCAAAGATAAGTCTTTGATTTTTGAACGTCAAATTAGATCTCAAATTGCTCAAGATGTAAAAATTACAGAAGATAATAACAGTAACAAAGATAATAACCTTGCAAAAATAGACCATGAAGTAAAAATCACAATTGTTTTCGTGGACAAATCAAGAAATAACGAAGAGATTAAAAGATTTGAAAAAAATGTTGATGAAAGGCATTTATCAAGTGTTGATTTAACTAAAGATGCTCCCGATCCTTTAAGATGAGAACTTGTTAATAAAAACTTTAATCTCAACTCATATTCATTAGTTAAAGATCAAGTGAATATAATTGAATTAACACCAACTACTACAAGAACCCAGCTTGTCTATAAAGAAGGTGACAAAGTAATTTTTGAAATAATCAAGGAAACGCCACTAGGAACAACACTTGATCCAGCAGAACATCTTCCAGCAAAGTATAAGTTTGTTGACAAAACACCTACTACACCAGTTTTGGGTCAAGAAAATATCTACCAAATAGAGAAAATTGTGGAAAAATTTACAACGATTGTAACTTATTCTGAAGAAGGCACGGTGATCGCTACAGTTGAATTCAAAACAGTTGATAACCAACCTGTTGATTTTGCTTCAGGCGTTCCTCAAGGATACAAAGTTAAAACAGGTTTTAATCAAACGCCAAAAGCAGGTCAACCCTTCACTGTACCTATTGAAAAAGTAGTAAACAAAGTTACAACAATTTTAGAGTTTAAAGCTCTAGGTTCAACATTGAAAGTAGAGAGATTGGCAGATATCGAGCAAGGCACAGACATTAGTGTTGAAAGATATCTACCCGAAAACTATAAATTAGCAGTAAATCAAGCAGAAGTTGTTCAAGCGATAGAAGGAACTATTGTAATTAATGTTCAACAAATACCAAAAGAAATTGAACCTCCTAAGGAAGACGAAACTCCTCTTCAACCAATAGAAGACACTCCTGAAGAACCGATTTTCATTGATCCACAACCACAACCTGAACCAGATCCTGAACCAGCTCCACCTGCTCCTGAAGAACCAAAAGAAGAACCTCAGCCTAGACCTGAACCAACACCCGAAGCTCCTGTGATTCAACCAGAACCAACTCCTTCTCCTAAACCAGTCGAAGCTCCAAAGCTAGATACAAACAAAATTAACAAAGCAGTTAATCAAGCAGGAAGAGTTGATGAAAGTCGATTGAAGGACCTTGATTTTAGTAAACTTCCTAAACCTGCGCCAAGTTCTTTAGATCGTTCTACACAGCAAATATTAGATTCAGTATTTAAAGATTTTACTGATGTTTTAAATCAAAACACAACAGTAGGATCTAAATTTACGGAAGAACAACGTAATAAATTGATAGCGGCTCTTACAAAGTTGCACAACATAAATCCAGATCCTAATTTTAAACCAGATTTGAATGCTGAAGAACTTAAATATGCATTAAATAAATACGTTAATTACATTGAAAATGATGGTTTAAGAACAAATGAAAAACTAGAAAAAATGAATGTTTTTCGTGAAACGTGAGTCGATAACCCAATCACTCCGTTTCAGGCGTTTAAAATGTGAACCGAAGACTATAACAGGAATAAAAATAAATTTGCAAACGATGGACTTATCCCTATTTTAGGGTTTACAAGGTATGAAACTGGTGGTGGTTATGGACCTGCTGATCTCTCTAAAAATGTTGTTAGAAATAAAATGATTGCAGACAATAAGAGAAAAACTCTTTCAAACTCAAGTGAGTGACAAAGAAATCCTTCAGATATTTCTAAAGGAAATTACCCTGGATGATCAAAAAGTTCAGTTACAAACGAATATACATCGGTGGGTGCTGGTGAAAGTTTAGGTATCACAGTAGAACGTTATGTTCCTAACACAGGTAACGACTCAGTAGTAGATAAAAATACAACAATTACCATTGTTACTCTTGACGCAAATAACCCACAAGGTTACGCGACATTTGTTGAGTTTATGAAAAAAGTTAAGGCTTCCAATTTACCACTAGATGGTATAACAGTAAGAAATATTGGGTTTAAAAACGAAAACCAAGAGTTTAAGGATATTTTAAGTAAAATACCTGACAACCTTAAAAAATTATCTTTATACTTTGAAGGTTACAACACAACTTCTTTAATTGGTTTACAA
Source organism: Mycoplasma sp. Ms02 (assembly GCF_019720735.1). Classification (GTDB taxonomy): domain Bacteria; phylum Bacillota_I; class Bacilli_A; order Mycoplasmatales; family Metamycoplasmataceae; genus Mycoplasmopsis. Next base: position 845,757 of record NZ_CP081302.1, read on the forward strand.
GGTAAACATATTGAAGAAATGGAAATCTTCACAAGTAAAAGAGACAATGTAACGAATCCACAGTGAGGTATTGATCCTAACTCATTATCAAATGTTGATTACATCAGTTTTGACTACAGCAACTTAAACACTATTGCTCAAGATGGCAATACTGCTTCTTCATCAGTCGTTTTCCAAACGCTTAGATTTGCTAGAGATTCTAGTCTACAGCAGATTAATAACGGATTTAATATTGCTTTTGTACAAAAAGCAGATCAACGTATTTTCCAAGGTTATTTTGGGGATGGTGGCTGACCAGACGGGTTAGATTTTGGTATGATACCATCTATCAAAAGCTTAAAGGGTATGACCTTGTATGATCGTGTTTTTAAAAGATTAAAACTTTATAACAACTCGCCTAATTTTACTGTAAATCTTAGCGACATCACACAACAACAATGAACTGCTCTATTACTTAAAGGTCCTGAAAAAGCTGAAATTACTTTCACAAACAATACTGGAGCTCTTTACCTAAAAGGGTCTATTGATGATCTTCGAGATCAATGAGGGCCCAAATTTACGCCTTATTCCAAGCTGGAAGAAAAGTGTGAAAAACAATTTATGTTGACGATGTTAATGTTCAAAGAGCAATGCAACAAAGCCAAGGAGCATCTCAGTTATATCCAGGCGTTAATATCGTTGTCAAACCTGAAGGATTTGATCCAGAACAAACTACAAGTGCTGCAGGGTTCAACGGAAACTAGAATTAAAAATCATTCACAGAACGTGAATGATTTTTTTGCAAACAAAAACGCTGCACTACAGCGAATTTGTAAATTATTTGTTTAGAATTGATTCAACACCAGGAAGTTTTAGACCTTGTAATAATTCAAGTGAAGCTCCACCACCTGTCGAAACGTGTGAGAATTCTTTTTCCATTCCTAACTTTTGAACAGCAGCAACTGAGTCACCACCTCCTACAACTGAGTAAGCTCCTGAAAGTTTAGCAATAGCACGACAAACTTCTAGTGTACCTTCTTTGTAGTTTTCGAATTCTGTTACACCCATAGGTCCGTTTCAAACAACTGTTTTAGCACCTTCAAGTGTTTTTGCAAATAATTCTCTTGTTTCTGGACCGACGTCTAGACCCATCATTCCAGCAGGAATGTTTCCTTTAGCTAGAACAGGTGTTGTGTCGGCAAATGTTTCTGAAACCAAGTGATCAACAGGTAAAACAACTTTATCACCGTATGTTTCAAGGAATTTTTTAGCTAATTCAACGTAATCAGCTTCAAATAATGAAGTACCAATTGTTTCACCTTTAGCAACCATGAATGTATAAGCCATTCCACCACCGATGATCATTTTGTCAGCGATTTTAACTAAGTTTTCTAGAACTTGGATCTTATCTGAAACTTTAGCTCCTCCGATGATTGCAACGTATGGATGTTCAGGATTTTCGATTGCTTTTGAAAGAGCTGAAACTTCTTTTTCCATTAAGTAACCAAGCGCTGCTTCAGCAATATTTGAAGCAATACCAACGTTTGATGCGTGAGCTCTGTGGGCTGTCCCGAAGGCATCGTTTACAAAAACATCACCTAATGAAGCTCAGTATTTACCTAATTCAGGGTTGTTTTTACTTTCGGCTTTTTCGTTTAAGTCTTCAAAACGTGTGTTTTCAACAAGTAAAACATCCCCGTCCTTCATTGCTGCAACAGCAGCTTCTAGTTCAGCTCCACGTGTTTGAGCAACGAATTTAACGTCTTGTCCTAATTGTTTTGCTAATTCAACTGCAACAGGTGCAAGTGTTTTTGATTCTTTATCAGCTTCTTCTTTAACACGTCCTAAGTGTGAGAAAAGAATTGCTTTTCCACCTTCAGAAACAATTTTTTGAATTGTTGGAAGAGCAGCAACAATTCTTTTATCTGATGTAATAACACCGTTTTTGATTGGTACGTTAAAGTCAACTCTGACTAAAACTTTTTTACCTTTTAGATTTAAATCATTAATAGTCTTCTTCATAAATCTCCTTAATTTATTTATTATTATAACACTTAAAAAAATGCATTTATTAATTATGGTTTATAATATAAAAAAGCAAGTTTAGAGGGGGTTATAATGTCACAAAAAAGCGATATTTTAATAGCCAAAAGAAAAGCACTTTTAGAAAGATTACACGCTGAATCACAACAGGAACACTATTTACCTGAATCTTCAAAGTTTTTAATGTTTAAATCAAGAAGCAGAACTAAAACTGAGTGAATTTCAAGCGTATTAGGAATTGTATTAACAGTTTTAGCAATTACTGCTATTGTTCTTTTTGCAATGTATTTAGGAACAGGGGCTTAATAAATGGAAATTCTTTTATTGATTTTAGTGTTAGTTTTTGTAGTTTTAATTGCAGGGCTTTTAATAACTCCTTATATTGTCAATTTTGTTAAAGGTAAGTTAATTAAAACAAAATATAACAAGCTTGGCAGAAGTAGTCAAATTAGATTAATCAACCAACTAAGAGAAGCAGTTGGATTTTTAAGTAAACATAAAATTGGTGCAATCGTAACAATTGAGAACACCGAAAACATCGATCATTTAAGAACTGATGGAGTAATTTTAAATGCCAACATTTCATCAAGCTTACTTATTTCGATTTTTAATAAAGAAAGTCCTTTGCATGATGGTGCTGTTGTTATTAGAGATAACAAAATTTATTATGCTGCTACTTTTTATAAAATCACCAGAAAAAGCATGGACAACCGTTATGGCTCAAGACACCGTGCAGCAATGGGGATAAGTGAAATTTGTGATGCTACCACGGTAGTAGTTTCAGAAGAAAGTGGAAATATTTCAATTGCAAAAAACGGAACAATTACTGAAGTTAGATTAGATCAATTCCAAGAGCAATTAGTTAAATACTTACAAGATTAAAATTAAGGAGGCAATATGGAAGATTTCACAGATATTCGTTTTTCAAAAGTTTATCTTGATTTAAAAAATGCTTGCGAGAAAAAATCGATCGAGCTGGCAAGAATTGTACCAGAAGACTATCCTGATGCCGATATTGCTGAAGCTCTTCAAGAGTTGCCTTTATCATACCAACTGTATTTTTTACGTGTTCTAAAAACGGAAGTAGCAGCTGAGATTTTTTCATATTTTGAAGATGAATCTAAATCGAGATTAGTTCATTCTTTCACAGAAGATTGAGGACGCGATTTACTTCAAGAGTTAAATTCAGATGAATTAGCTGATGTTATTGATGACTTACCTGTCAATCTACAAATCAAGGTTTTATCTCAAACACCACCAGAGAAAAGAAAGTTAATTAATACAATTTTGAACTACGATGACGACCAAGTCGGAAGTATTATGACTGTGGACATTACAACTCTTAAGTCAGATTTGACTTGTGCACAGGCAATTTCAAAAATTCGTAGTGACTTTAACAATAATGAAACAGAGATTGTTCATTATTTTTATGTAATTGATGAAAAGAGAAAGTTATTAGGGTCAATCTCTTTAGAAGAAATTGTCTTTTCAAATCAAAACAAAAAAATTGAAGATTTATACTCTCCTGTTAGATCGATTAAAGCAACAGATGATAAAGAATATGCTGCAAATATTTTCTCAGACCATGATATGTCATCGCTTCCTGTAGTAGATTCAAAAGATCATGTTCTGGGTATGATTACGGCTGATAACGTTATTGACGTTATCCGTGAATCTGCTACCGAGGATATGTATAAACTAGCAGGTATTAATCCTGATGCTGCCGAAGACTCATATGTAAAAACATCTGTAAAACAGATTGTTTGGTCAAGAATAATTTGACTTTTAGTGCTTATGGTTTCAGCAACTTTGAGTCAGTTTATAATCCAAGAGTTCACCGAAATTTCAGAAAAATTCTTGGAAGGAATTAAGGTTATCGTCTCAACATCAATAATCGTTGCTATGATACCTGTTATTTCAGGAGCAGCTGGAAATGCTGGATCACAATCATCAACAACTATCACTAGAGCGCTTTCATTAAATGAAATAACTATAAAAGATATAGGAAGAGTAGTGTTTAAGGAGCTGAAAGTAAGTGCACTTATAGGTATTATTCTTTTTGCTGCTAACTTTGCAAGATTGATTATTTACTTTTCAATTACACAAGATTTATTTGAACCAGGATGAACAGGGGATATCATTTTGATCACTACGGCTTCATCGATAAGTTTATTCTTCGTAATAGTATTTGCAAAATTCCTTGGTACAATTATTCCTGTTGTTGCTTTAAAACTGAAAAAAGATCCTGCTGTTATGTCAGCTCCAATCTTAGCAACATTATCAGATGCAATATCGACGCTATTTTTCTTCGGTATTACACTTTTAATTTTTATAATCAAATATGGATTTCCTCAAAGCTAGTTCTCTAGCTTTTTTCTTTCAAAAAAGAACTTGAATAAAGTAAAATATATCCATAAAATAATTAGAAAAGGTTATTATGTACAAATCAAAATTAACGATTAAACAAACACAACATGCAATTGATGCTTTAAAATTTGATTTCTCAAAACAGTTGCACAAAAGAATGAAATTAACAAGAGTAAGTGCACCTCTTTTCGTCGAATCGCAAACAAAATTAAATGATGGCTTAAATGGTGAAGAACCAGTTTCTTTTTCACCTAAACATACAGATCAAAAACATGAAATCGTTCACTCATTAGCGAAGTGAAAAAGAACTGCACTAAAGAATTATCACTTCGAAGTAGGTGAAGGAATTTATGCAGACATGAATGCAATTAGAAAAGAAGAAGTTCTAGACTACAAACATTCATACTACGTAGATCAATGGGATTGAGAAATAGTAATATCTCCTGAACAAAGAAATATCGATTTTCTAAAACAGACAGTCAAAAAAGTCTATGAATCAATTAAATTTGTCAAAAGAGAATTAATTCTAGACTTTCCAGAATTAACATATGATTTTCCAGAAGATTTAACATTTATCACATCAAAAGAGTTGTACGATATGTATCCAAACTTAAGTGCAGATGAACGTGAAAACGAATTTGCCAAAGAACACAAAGCGTTTTTTGTGATTGGTGTTGGATACCCATTACCTGACGGAAAACCTCATTCACAAAGAGCTTTTGATTATGACGATTGAGACCTTAATGGTGATTTAATTTTTTATGATAAAATTAACGACTCAGCCTTAGAAATATCTTCAATGGGAATTAGAGTAAATTCGATTTCTTTGGAAAAACAAAAAACTTTTCATTCTGTAGATCAAACAAAAATTGGTGATTATCATGAGCAAATAATGTCAAACGACTTGCCTTTAACGATAGGTGGTGGAATTGGACAAAGTAGACTTTCTATGCTTCTTTTAGAGAAAAAACATATTGGAGAAGTCCAAGTTTCAACCTGAGATCAAGAAACAAAAGATTATTGCTTAAAAAACGGAATTGAACTACTTTAAAATGCACAAAACGCAAGTTTGTGCTTTTTTTATTCTTTTTTAAACAATCTTTTTAATTCTATGCAATAAAGATTGGGAGGAAAAATGATATTTTTCAACAAAAGACTTATTTCACCAAAAAAACCAAGTAAACGTACAACTTTTATAGTCTGTGCAGTTTTAGGAGTTCTTTTTATAACGGGTGGAGGGTATTGAGTTTATCAGTCTGTTCACAACTATCTTGAACATAATAAAATCAGTAATTTGTACGATAAGAGCAAAAAAACAATCGATGAAATATCAGTATCTAATCAAACAATGTCCAAAAATATAGATGCATTAAATAGCAAAAAAATCGAACTAGAAAAAACAGTTACCGATAACATCGAAAAGATAAAGGTTCTCGAGGCCGAAGTTTTAAACCTAGAAAAAGCAAAAGATCATTACATCAATATTTCGGCAACGCTTTCTGCAGAAAAAGTTCAAGCTACCGAGGTTAATAAAATTTTAACATCTGAGAATCACCAAAAAGATGATCTAATTGACAAACTGAATAAAAATATAACGCTTTCAAAAGAAGAAACAGCTACTCTAATCTCACAAGTTAATGACTATAAAATTAAAACACTTAATTTCATTGAAAAACTTCAACTTTGAAACAACGAATCTATTTCAATGTTTGAAGATATAATGCGAAACGAAAGTAGTCAAAGTGAATTTTATGGAGTAGTGATTAGTGATTCGCAGAAGCTTAGTGATTTCCTAAATGAATATCATCAAGAAATAAGTAAACAAAAGATTACTGCGTCAAACTCTGGTTATTTAAATAGACTGATAGGATCTTTTTATGTTGATTTAAACCTTAACTTGAGAAGTTTAGATATTAATAAAAATAAACTTTTTGGCTACTATCTAGGGGAATTACAAAAAAGAAACTCTAAAATTTCTGATTTGACATTTGAAAATGAGGTAATTTTATCTTCAAATAAAAAATTGACAAGTGAAATAGAGAGACTTAATAAACAAGTTATTGCTAATCAAGAAAAAAGTAATCAATTGAGTTTACTTTTGGAAAGTGCAAGAACTAAAAATATAGATTTAGAAAAAGCCTTGAACAACTATGAAATAAGCATGTACTCAATCATCTCTTCTTTTATTTCTAATAATCATTCTTTACTCAAGGTTCTTGAAGCTAGTGAGCAAAATCCAGATCTTTACAAACTTGAAACTAATTATCAAGAATCCTTCAGAGAGTTTGAGAATAAAATAAAGTCCTTTAAAACAGTGCAATATGAAAAATTTAAAGCTTTTGAAAATACTGTTGAAACCATTTCTTTATATAATAAACAAAAATCTAGGTATGATGAGTTTCTATTAAATTATTTTAGTTTATTGCTTGAGTCTAATAAAACTATTGCAAATAAACTTCAAGCTAGTTTAGATGAAATTCAGGAATTAAAAATCGAAAAGAGTTCAACAGCAGACCATATTAATCACTTAAAAGCCACAAACGAAAGAAATCAAACTTTAATAGCAGAACTTGAAAAAGATAAAGAGATGTTAAATCAAGGAATAAGAGTTCTTGAAAACAAAGAAGCTATGAACGCTATAGAATCGGAGAGAAAAGATGAAACGATTCAAAATATCGAGAAAATAATAAAAGCCAAAGATGAACAAATTTTACTTTTGAGAGAAGAAAATCAATCTAACATAAAAACAATTTCAAAACTAGAAAGTCAAAAACTTGAGCTCGAATCAGCGATTTTAAATAGTAATACTCAAATTGAAGAGCTAAATAAAGAGTTGTCAAAAACAGAAGCTGAAATCATCTCTTTAAATGCAACAATTGAGTATTTGAATAAAGAAGTCGAAAAGAAAAATCAAATAATAAATGATTTAGTTTCAAAAAACAGCGACTTAACTTTGGCTAACGAAAAAGCTACTTCTGAAAATAAAGAACTTATCAACGTTTTAAAAGAAACGGAGATAAGAATTAATAACTTAATAACAGAAAAAAGTGAACTTAGCAACAATCTAGAAAAGTCTTCATCGGAAAATAGCAAATTGATCAATACCAATGAAGAATTGTTAAAAGAAAAGATTAGACTAGAAACTATAAATTCTGATATTACATCAAAGAACAACGAACTAGAAAATGCTTTCAATTCTCTAAATCTTGAAAAACTAAACTTAGAGATTTCGCTAGGAAAAGTAACAAATGATAAAAATAATTTATCACAAGAAAATGCAAAATTAAAGTCTAATTTAAACGCAATTAATGAAATAATCAAAGAAAAAGAACGCCAAATTTTAGAAATAAGATTAATTTCAGATAGTCATACAACTGAAATTGCTGAAAAAACAAAAGCATTAGAAAATGCCTTAGAAAACTTAAACTCTGAAAAATCAAAATGAATAAAATTGCATAATCAAAATGAATCTCTCATTTTGCAACTTACAAGTTTAGAAGAAAAACTTGCTAAAAAAGAGGCTGAAATTAGTGCTTTAAATGTAGAGTTAATCGACTTAAAAGACGCTTCAAGTAATTCAGAAGAATCAATTAATTCAACTAACGAAAAACTTAAACTTGCAAACGAAACAATTGAGTTGTTAAGAACTGAGAATGAAGAGTATGAAATAGAATTGGACGAAATGAATTATCATTATGACAAAAACTTAAAAGAACTAAAAAAAGTAGAAGCCGAAAAAGATCAATTGCTTGTTGATTTAGCCAATAAAAACAGAGAAGTTGATGGTCTTGTTATTGCATTGAATTCTGAAAAAGCAAAAAACAGAGTAACAGAAGCTGAAAACGAAAAACTAAGAAACGAACTTGATAATTTAGAAAATATTAGCGATCAACAAGATGAAATGATTTCTGATCTGATAAAAGAAAAAGAAAAAATCAAGAAAGAAGTTGAAGATGCCAATAATAAGTTCAAAAAACTCGAAAATAGCTACTATGAGCTAGAGGAAGAAAGACAAACCCTTTTAGTAGAAAACGCTAAATATAAAAATCTTTACAATGATAAAGTTGCTAAATATGAAGCCATGAAACAAAAAGTAAACACATTCTTAACAAACTTGAATGTTTCGATTGACGAAATACTAAATGATGGAATTAGAGGATACTGAAGCAAACCGAGTTATTTTGATACAACACCAAGATATTCACTTGATACAGGAGACGCTGAAAGATATCAAAATGCAACAAGAAAAAGATTAGAAAAAATCAAAGAAAGCTTGCAGAGTATCAAAAAAATAGTAAATGAATAAAGGGAAGATGTTCATAAAATGAACATGTTTCCTTTTATTTTATGAATATAACCCGAATATACTAAAATTAAAATATGTTTTTAGAAGATAAAAAGTTCACATACTTGCATACAAATACAGAATATAGTTTTTTAGAATCCACGATTAGACTTAAAAATCTCTTTGAAGAAGCAAAAAAGCAAGGTTCTCATGCACTTGCAATAACAGACAAAAACAATCTTTTCGGTTTTTCTAAGTTCTTAGATTATGCAAAAAAGTATCAAATTAAACCGATAATTGGTTTAGAAGTCATGCTTTCAAATAAAGTAAGCGTTATAGCTTTAGCTAAAAACTATCAAGGATTTATAGAGCTTGGAAAAATTGTCAAAAAAATTTCGCAAAACGAATACATTTTGATCGAAGACCTAGAATCTGATAATTTGTTTATTATCGATCACATGGATCTAGGTTTTAAAGCATTTAAATTGGATTATCCAAATATTAATAACTTTTATGCAAATTCGCCTATAAAACAGGAAATCAAGACTGTTTTTGCTCCGACAAAAAACATGCTTTTTAAAAGTGAATATAAAGCTTTGAAGGCTTTAAAAGCAATAAAACAAGGTTCTTTATTAAAAGACACTGATTTTGAAGATTTCCAAAAATCAGATTTTTTTAACTTTGACAACTTAAAAAATGTAGATAATGAAGTTTTGAATCAAACAACATCTCTTGCAAATGCAATTAACTTAGAATTTCCAAAAAAAGCTTTACACTTACAAAAATATTCTTCAAATGAACAAGATTCGTTTGAGCTTTTAAGACAAAAAGTGAAGTCTGGATTACATGCCAAAAAGTCAAACTTTCTAGAAAGCGAATATGAATTAATTGCACCAAGAGTTAAGTACGAACTCGAAATTATCAAGCAACTCAACTTTGCAGATTACTTTTTGATAATACAGGACGCAATTGCTTTTGCAAGGGAAAATAATATAGCTGTAGGTCCTGGTCGTGGAAGTGCTGCTGGTTCTTTAGTTTGTTTCTTGTTAGATATTACGAGAATCAATCCTCTCAGGTATGATCTGCTTTTCGAAAGATTTTTAAACCCTGATCGTGTCACAATGCCTGATATTGATATCGATTTTCAAGACGATAGAAGAGATGAAGTATTTAACTATGTACAAGCTAAATACGGAAAAGATCATACAGCCTTTATTACTACTTACCAATCGATAGGTGCAAAAAATGCAATAAGAGATACGGGTAGAATTCTTGAAATTCCTTTACTTGATATTGATAGAATTTCAAAATCGCTTGTTGATGGAGAAACGCTAAATCAGTCTTTTGAAACAAATAACAAATATATCATCCAAGTTTCGAAATTTGAAAACTTACATGAAATAGCAAGCCAACTAGAGGGTCTTCCTAGACAAATCGGAGTACACCCTGCAGGTATATTGATTTCAGATCAAAAAATCGAAAATATTGTCCCTGTTTTCGAAAATGCATCAAGTTCAAATCAAGTACAGGTACCTTTGGAGTATCTAGAAGATTATGGACTTTTAAAAATTGATTTTCTAGGTCTTAAAACTTTAAAAGTAATTTCTGATATTGAAAAGCACATTAAGTCAGAATTGCACTTTGATGTTCTTCTAGAAAAAGAAAATACTTTAATAAATGATCCTTTGACACTTGACATTCTTAATCAAGGTCAAACGGAAGGTGTTTTCCAATTGGAAAGTTCAGGAATGAAGAAAACCATCAAAAAAGTTAATGTGGATTCTTTTCATGACTTATTTACAATCATTTCTTTATTCAGACCAGGTCCGATGGCTTATATCGATCAGTATTCTGAAGGCAAGAAGAATTCGCAGTTAATAAGGAAAATACACCCTCTTTATGACGATATAGTGGAACCAACAATGGGAATCATTGTGTATCAGGAACAAATAATGAAAATCGCACAAAAAGTATCTAATATGACTTTTGCGCAGGCAGATTTATTACGTAGAGCAATTTCAAAGAAAAAGGAAGAGGAAATTCTTTCTTATAAAACAGACTTTTTTAATGGTGGATTACAAAATGGTTTTTCCGATCAACAACTCAATGAAATTTATGAGAATATTCTAAGATTTGCTGATTATGGATTTAACAAAGCACATGCCGTATCTTATGCATACATTACTTTTAAAATGGCTTTTTACAAAAAGAAATATCCAATTGCTTTTTACAAGGCACTGATAAGTGCTGCTAATGGTTCGCACGATACTGTCAACAAGTATGTTATTGAAGCTAAGAAAAATGGTATTATCGTCAATTCACCCGATATTAATCATTCTAAATACAACATTTCAGTAATTGACAATCAACTATACTTACCTTTCTTGCTTGTAAAAGGTGTTGGAGCATCTGCTGTTGAGAAAATTGTTAAGGAAAAAAATGATTTTGGTCAATTCTCAAGTTTTGTTGATGCATATATGCGTTTAGTAAAGTCTGGTGTTGGAGCTTCAGTAATTAACACTTTAATACAAGCTAACGTTTTTAGATGTTTTGGAAACCAAGAACAAATACTTGCTCAGTCGCAAACTCTAGATAAAGTTGCTACTTTGATAAAAAATAAAATTAAAAACGCTAACAGCGAACAAGAAAAGCATGAAATATATTTACACTTTTTTGAAGCATACGATTTAGGTGTCTTAAAAACGCTTCCTGATTTAAAACAAAATCTTGCAAAAGAAGCTGAAAATGAACAAAAACTTTTAGGCGCCATCTATAACGCCTTTATCACCAAAAAGTACGAACATACAATTAGATTATCAAATCTACCTTTATACCGAAAAGTCGATTTAGTAATTTATGCAAAAGAAATTTTAAGAAAAAGAAATAAAGAATGATTCGAAATAAAAGCTCAAGATTCGAGTGATGATATTTCAATTTTTGCAAAATCTGATTTATTTGACGCAAACTATAAAGAATTTGAAGGAAAACTTTTAAAAGTGACAATATCAAAAAGTTCTTCAGGCTTCATTAACGTACATGCCAAGGAGATTTTAAATGAACAATAGATTTTTATTAGTAGATGGAAACTTTTTAATGTTTCAATCTTTTTATGCAACTTATCGCGACCCAGAAAATGTGATGATGTCATCAAAAGGTGTTACAACCAATGGTATTCATCAGTTTTTAATGATGTTATTCAATCTTGTTGGAGAGCTAAGACCAACACATCTTTTTGTAGCTTTTGATCCAAAAACCAAACCAGAAAGAAGTAAAGTTTTTGCCGATTACAAAGCAGGTAGAACAAAAGCACCTTCAATAATTTTTGAACAATTTGACAATGTAAAGAAAATTTTAGATCAATTAAACATTCAGCATGCCGAAATTGATGGCGCAGAAGCTGATGATTTAATAGCGACACTAGCCCAAAATAAAGAAGGTCAAAACTACATTTATTCGCGTGATAAAGATTTATTGCAACTTGTAAACTCAAATACATCGGTTATTCTTAGAGATTCTAAATCTGGATCGTGATTAACAACTAACTTGCAAAATTTTAACGACAAATATGGTATTCAACCAAACCAAATACCCGATTTTAAAGGGCTTTCAGGTGATGCTAGCGATAATCTCCCAGGCGTTCCAGGAATTGGAGACAAAACTGCAATTAAACTTCTTAATGAATACAAGACATTTGAAGGTATTTACGAAAATATCGAAAACATGACACCAGGATTACAAAAGAAATTAAATACTGGAAAAGAAATGGGCTTAATGTGCCGTGATCTAGCAATTTTAAACACAGACATTCAAGATGTTCAAAAACCACTTGATTTTTACGCAACAAAAATCAATTTTGAGGGTATTACCTTGATTGATGAACTAGAGTTATACACAGTAATGCAAAGAATTGAAAAAGTTTCATGATTGCTATTACAGGATTACTAAAAGTAGGCAAGACCACCTTTCTGAAAAGGCTTGAACAAGAAGGTTTTAAAGTTTTATATTTAGATGATTATGTTAATTTACTTTACGCTACCAATCAATTCGTAATTGATACTTTCCAAAAACAGTTTGGAAGTCAAGTTATTGAACAAAATCAAGTTTCAAAATCAGCTTTGAAAAAAATTCTTGAAGATGATTTTTCAAAAATTTATGAGATCGAGAAAATCGTTTTTCCACTGATTTATAAGCACTTAGAAGAAAATCAATATGATCTAGTGGAAATACCAATTTTGAAAAATGATTTTGTGAATTTTGAAAAGTTTTTTAATCTGATCATAAATGTAAAAAAATCAAAGAAAAAAACAGAAAAAATTTGGAAAAGTATGAGTGTTAATAACTCGTTAATTTTAAAATTAGTTGATAAAAATGGCGATTTTTTTGGCAAAAATAGAACTTTTGCAAATATTCCTATTGTTAATATCTCATCAGGTAATCTGAGATGAAAATGATATTTTAGAAAAATTAAAACGAAATATATTTGCCCTAATTTAAAATAATATTACACATTAAACGAATCGAAAAAATGGAGGTCTTTATATGTCAAATTCTTTGAGATATAACTTTTTTAGAATTGAAAAAGAATACACAGTGACAGATGAAGACACAAAGAATCTTCGTAAGTTTATGACACCTATTTTAGGACCTACTCCAATCGTTCTTTATGAATATTTAAAAGATTTAATTTCTGGTTCTCATGAGTATGATTCAAATTTTGAGTTTGAAACATTAGCTTTATATTTAAGGATTTCAGTTGAAGAGCTTCACAATGCAAGAAGACAACTTGAAGCAGTGGGTCTTTTAACTACAACAGAAAGCCAAAAACACTCAAGAAATGTCTTTTATTTAGAAAAACCTCTTGATGCTTTTGCTCTGGAAAAAAATGAAATTATTTCCACTTTTATTAAAAACCAAATATCAAAAGCTAACTACGATCGTTTATTAGAAGAGCAAAAACTTTTAAGAAAATCACAAAAATATGCATACGCTGATGTTAGTGCAAACTTCTATGACGTTTTTGATAACGACGATCAAGAAGAAGATCAAAACTATATTAACTTTTTTGCCCAACAAAGCAACAAAGAGAGAACACAAGAACAAAAGCAAAGTATGCTTAAGGATGTTGCAGTTCAACAAAGACTTATTTTTGGCGAAGTTAAGTTTGATAACGATTATGAAGCTGCTCTTAACCTAAACCCAGTAAGTTTTTATATGCAATTACTTAATAAGGATAATATCGAACTCGAAATCGAAGCCAAACTTCATTCTTTAGAGTCGAAGATTTCAGATTACAAAATCATCAATGTTGCTTTACTTCTTTCTTATTTATCAACCAAGAGAATTTCATTGACTTTAGTTTCAAGATTAATGAAAGAACTTATAGATTTAAAAATCACAGATTTTATATATGCAGAAGCTTATTTAGATAATAAATTTATGCAAAGTAAGCATGCTCATGCTTATGAAAAGAAAAATTTATTAAAACTGACATATGAAGATCAACAAAATGCTAAATCTAAGGAGATTTCATATGAGCAAATCTGAGATTAATAATAAGCTTATCATTCAAGGATTGAATGCTTTTGTTTCCCTTGATGTTGAACAGCAAAAGGTAGAATTTATTAATAAAATCAAATCGTACCGTGATGGTGCGTTTTTGAACATAATTAAAAAACTAAAAATTACAGATGACGAAATTTTTATTAACGCTGTCAGTTTCCAAAAAGTTATTAAATCAAAAGAGAATCCAGATTTTCCTTATTCTTACTCATTTTCAAGAAATCCTGCTGATGGTATTTTTCGTATTCACGAAAACTTAAGACCTAAAGCTATTTTCAAGTCTGATATTTATGATGAATTTGTTTATTTCCAAGAAATAACACAGGCTAGTCCAAAAATTCAAGTTCAAAGTCTAAGGCTTGCAAATCCTTATACAAAACAAATAGTAACAGGATACAAAAACTATTTAAAAGAAGGACTTTTTCAGCAAATACCAAACGTTCTAGTTCTTGGTAACAAAAAAGGTAAGACGTATTTTGGTAATGCAATTCTTAATCTGTTTGTTTCTTACAAGTATCGTTGTGGAATTGTCTCAAGTACTGATTTACAGAATTATATGTATAAAAAAATCGAGCAAAAAGATGCTGGAACTAATGATAATTTAATTGACTCACTTTCGCGAATTGATTTTTTAGTAATTGATGATTTAGGTGCTGAAAAAAGTTCAGATTGATTCAGAATGTCTGTTTTACAGGTAATTTTGAAAAATCGAAAAAAACATTCCTTACCCACCATGTTAATTTTAAGTTCTGGAATAAGTAATCTTAATGAACTAATCACTTTATATAAAAGTAATTCAGCAAATGAGAATTTAAGAACAAAGACGTTTTTAAGTTTTATTGATAATAACTTTGATAACAGAATCGAGGAATAATGGAATCAAAAATCAAAATTTTACTTGCAGGGACGCCTGAATTTTCAGTTCCTGTTTTTGAAGAAGTAATTCAGAATTTTGAAGTTGTTGGAATTGTTAGTCAACCTGATCGCCCAAGTAACCGTGGTTATAAAACGACCCCTACTCCAGTTAAATTATTAGCTCAAAAATACGAAATACCACTTTATCAACCTAACAAAATTGGTGAAATCTACGAAGAATTAAGTTTTTTAGAATTTGATTATTTATTAACATGTGCTTTTGGTCAATATATACCTACTAAAGTTTTAGATTTACCAAAAATAGCTTCAATTAACGTTCATGGTTCTTTATTGCCTAAATACAGAGGGGCAGCACCAATTCAGTACTCGCTTTACAACGGCGACAAAGAAACTGGTATTACTTTAATTTATATGACAAAGGAAATGGATGCAGGTGATATGATCGCAAGTGCCAAAATACCTATTTTAGAGGAAGATACATCAGATTCCCTGTTTATCAAAATGTCGCATCTAGCAAAAGAAAACATTGTTGGATGAATAAAGAACCATTATGACAACATTCGTAATGATCAAAAACAAGATTCCACTCAAGTGGTTTTATCGCCAAAGTTGCTAAAAGAAGATGCTTTGATCAAAGACACAGACTCAAAAGAACACAACTTCAATAAAATTAGGGCTTTTTCATCAAATCCAGGAGCTTATACTTTTGTTAACGGAAAAAGATTAAAAGTATTTTATGCAAAAAAAGAACTAGTAAAAAATGCACCAATTATTCAATGCAGTGACGGATCACTGTATGCAACAGATTATCAATTTGAATCAAAGAAACGAGTAAAAATTGCCTAATAATTCGAAAGTAAGCACTTGAGAAATAGTGCTTTTTGTTCTTAAGGTAACATTCTTTGGTTTTGGTGGTGGAAATGCCTTAATGCCAATAATCAGAACTGAAGCTGTAAAAGTGAAAAATTGACTAACAGAAACAGAGTTTGACAAAGTTGTCATTGTCACAAATATGTTGCCTGGACCTTCTGTAATTCAGGCTCTTTCATATGTTTGCATAAAATTAAAAGGTAAATTTATAGGATCACTGATTTGCTTATTATCGCTTTTACCACATATTTTAATGGCTCTTGCTATTTATGTAGGTGCCTCTTATTTAGCACCTAAGTATTTATTTGTTCTTTCAACTGGTGTTATTGTTGTAATAATCTGTATGCTAATAAATTTCATGATTAGATATATAAAAGCTTCTAACCAAGTTTTTAAACTTCCTTTTTGAATAGTAGTTGCAGTTTTCACATTTGCTTATTGTCTTTTTGTTCCTTCACCATTCAATCTACCAATTATTCCAATCGCAATTGTGGTTGTTGGTAGCGTTATTCAGTATTTTATAGTTCAAAAGAAAGCGAGTATTACTTAATAATGATTTTTCTAGCTCTTTTGATAGTACCTTTAATTTCGCTTAGTGTTTTTGGTGGAGGTCAAGTTTTCATTCCGATTTTTAGTTGATTGTGAAACTTAGTCGGTGGCAATTTTAATGAAGAAGCAATCAATCAAGTTTTATCGATTTCAAACATGACGCCAGGTGTTGTATCTACCAAATTCGCTTTTTTTACAGGATATTTAGCTGCTAATCAATGATATTTAGGAATTATTTTTGCCTTAGTTTTCTTTTTAATATTTGCAATTCCTTCAATTATTGTTATGAGCTTAACGATGAAATTTGTTACAACTTTTGAAAAAAATGCCCTAATGAAAAGGGTTATCAATATCATAAAACCAGTAATTGTCGGAGTGATATTAGCTTTAATTATTCAACTTTTTATTTCTAATATACTTCCTGCATTTTCATTCAATAAAGGCGTGGATAATTAT
Organism: Mycoplasma sp. Ms02; assembly: GCF_019720735.1. Classification (GTDB taxonomy): domain Bacteria; phylum Bacillota_I; class Bacilli_A; order Mycoplasmatales; family Metamycoplasmataceae; genus Mycoplasmopsis. Next base: position 862,741 of record NZ_CP081302.1, read on the forward strand.
TTAGGCTTAAGCACATCAGAACTATCTAAGTTCTTTAGTCTTGGGTCGTGGAGAATGTGGGCACTCATAGCGTTTGCAATTATTTCTATTCCACTATTTCTTTTCTTAATGAATAAAAAAGTAAAGTTATTTTATTTGTTCTTGATTTCGGTCTCACTTTCTTTTATTATCTTTCAACCATGATTGAGTTAACTTAAAATTTAATATTTTCACTATTTACGGTAATACTTTGTGAAAATATTAAATTTTTTAATTTTTGTAAAAAAAAATTAACTATAAATAAGGGCAAAAAGTAAAAAAACTTAAAATAAAGTTTTTTAGCTATTAAGCTATTATGTTTATAATTTTTTATGTTCAGATAAAAACAATTTGCATCTATGCCCATTTTAAAGATCGAATTGAATGAACAAAAAACTTTTACAATTACTGATTTAAAAATACCCAGTTCAACTTATAAACCACATAAGTTGATAAATTTCGAGAAAAATGAAATGTGATACTAATCACTAATCTTCCACAATTGTTAATGAATACAATACTTGAATTTGAAATATGAACTTAAAGCACAGAGAGATCTGTGCTTTTTCTTTTTTCCACAAATGTGGAAATTTTACATTTTTCTGAATTATCAATTAATCAGAAAGTTGATTTATTGGTCTTATTTACAACCAAAAACACTTTTGCAAAAAAAAAAAAAAAGATGTTTAGCTGCCGACCCATTCTAAGAATTTTAAAAGAATAAAATTTTTTTATAAAGATAAATAAAAATGGAAATTGAATAAAAATTTCGATTAATTAAAATCTTAGGAGAAATCATGAAAAAACCAAAATTACTTTTAACACTGGCTATGCCAGTTATTTTAACTGCACCTATTGCAGTTTTATCAGCTGGTTCAGGAGTGACTGACACATCTTCTATTAGTTTTGAAGAAGTTAACACAGGATTAGATGAATTTAACTTTAATGGTGTTTATAACGTATCTACTGAACACGATGGTGGCACAAAATACACTTATACGCATGTAGAAAATACAAAAGATTCTATCATCGTTAGACCAGTCGAATTAAAAAATAAAGACTCTTCATCGGATCTCTCAACACAAGAGGCAGATCCGTCTGTCATTTATAATAAGGTGCAAGATTGAGAAGTTATTGTTAATACAAGCACAATGAGTAAATATCGTGGATATCATCCTTACTACATTGATTTAAAAATATTTCTTTCAGACGATTTGAAACTTTATACGGATCCTAGAAATCCTCAAAAATCGATTCAATGAGAGATAAAGAAATATGAATCAACGAGAAATGGTCAAGAAAATCCTAGTGGAGATGTTTTTAACCGTGATTCTGAGTCGAATTGAGTAAGACTAAAAAGTACTAGAGGTTCTTTAGAAAATGGTGAAAATTTAGCTAACTATATCCCCCCTTTAGATTCTAATGTAGGAACATCTGAAAGACAAGATTTCAAAAATGTGATTATATCGAGTTTACCTCAATCCACTTCTCATTCTAATGACTTAGCTGACAATTTTGACCCGATAAATAATCCAGATTGAAACAAAATATGAGAAAACATGGGCGAGTATATTAGTGTAAGAATAAAAAATCCAGATGGTTCTAGACTCCCAGAAAAAGTAGTATTTACATTTAGTACAGAAAGAAATTGAGATTCTCCAAGTGCAATAAAAAATATAAAGAATGGTAAAAAATATAATGCATCCTTTAAAAAAGGTACAACATTTGTTGGAGCGTCCACGTTTGGAAATCCGTATGAATATGTTTTTAGAAGTTCTTTTTATAGCTATGAAAGAAGACAAACTCAAAAAGCTAAAGTAGTTATAAGGGAACATATAACAGGAGAAAATAACTCCAAAACCTATGAGCTTATTCCAAACTTTAACTATGAATTATCTATAAACTCAGAAAAATCTGCTGTTGATCCTGTAAAATTTACTACTTTAAAAGACAATAGATATTATTTGGACAACAAAAGAAACACATCAACTCATGAGTCAGGTTATTTAATAAATCTAGATAAAGAATTTTTTATTTCACCTGAACAAAATGTATCTCTTAAATACAGTTTTTCAGGTGGAGACGAATATGCACAAAAATATAACATTCCTTCTGAACCAAGGCTAACATATGACTATGAGAACAATATTTTTTTCTTTGACATAAATTTAGAAAGAATTAAAGAAACAAAATTTGATTATACCGAGAATTTCGATTCACAAGTTTTAGAAGTAATCATTAATAATGAGAAATTTTGAGGAAAGGGTTTTCTGTCTCAAGAATCTATAAACGCATCTAAACCAATCTTAAAATCATTATATGAACTATCTTTAGAAATTTCTAAAGCCTTTAGGGAAGCAATTCCGGAAAAGCACCGTCAATATGAAAACACCAACTATCAGGCTCAGGCTAAATCTTATCTTTTATACACTTTTTTAAGTGAGCTAATTTCTTCTACTAACGAACCTTCTTTTAATAACCTAGGACGTAAAATTAAGTTATCTGATGTTGTGTCTTTTTTATCATCATATGATAAATATATTAAATACTTGCAAAGAAACATTATTAGCAACTATAATGATCTTTCTTCTAAATTTAATAACATTCTTGAACAAGACGAAATAAATGTGGACAACGCACTTATTTTCTTAAAAGAATTGATGGATTTTGATCGCATAAAGCTAAACAGATTGAAACAATTTTGAACGGTGTTAACTGATGCTGATAACTCAAATAAATTGAATGATGCCATTAATTTGTTGTCCGAAGTTCAAAAAGGTTTTAGTTATGCTAATTTAGACAATTTTCTAACTGGTAGTCCTAGATCTGGTAAAGTATCTGGCATTCTTTCAGACAGAAGAATTTCTTCTTCGGAAGAAGATAAAGAAGTGATCATTTCGAATACATTCAGATTTGACCAAATATTAGACAAAGCAATAAAAAACTCAAGTAGAACAGGATCAAAACGTTTTAGTAGTTTCACAATTTCTGATTCATCAAAAAATGATAAAAACACAAAAAGAGATCTTTTAAATAACCTTAAGACTGATGAAGAATTTAAAAGTTTTTTTGAAAAAGGTGCCAAAGCAGCATTCAAAGTATTACTTGCTTGATTAGGCTACGATGCAAAAACTCAGGATCCTGATAATTACACAAACGATTATTTGATATCTGCTAAGGTAAAGGGATTCAATTATGTAGATTTTTTTGTAAAAGAAGTCGATAAAGAAAAATATGCTCCTAAATTTTTACCTGTAACAAATAAAAAAGTTAATACATTCTCCTCTTTAGATGATTACGAGTTTCTCAAACAACTAAACTTACTAAAAATTCTTGTTGAATCTAAAGACGTTGATTCAGAAATAGAATATGATAAATTCAATCTAGATTCAGAAAGAAGTCTTATATCTTTATCTAAATTTCAAGAAGATGTCGTTTCTTCGACCGAGAAAATTAAAAACGATTTATTTAATAAATTAATAAACTCAATACCCTACATTAGCAAAACACTAAAGAAAAAGATGATAGATCGACTTTCCTTATCAAGAACTGAAGACGAAATAAGACAAATATTTAATGAAGGTGTAAAGCTTAGTGGACTCGGAAAACTAAAGAATCATGATGGAATTTATGAAAATGAATTACAAATTAATGCAAAAAAACTAATTATTCTTATAGAAAAAATGAACCAAATTAAGATGTCTGTTGCATATGAAAAAGCTGATTCCTTCTATAAAAATAATTTTGACTCAAATCTTAAAAAGTTACTCGACAAATTTGAAACAGATAACGATGAACCGTACAATCTTGCAAACGGGTATTCTGATTACAAATTAAAAGAAAAGTTTGATCCACGAATGGTAGAAACACTTTATAACGAATCTGCTCTTTCGATGGAAAAACTAAATGGAGCCAATGTTTCTCTAACTTTCAAAAACAAAGAAAAAATAACTGCCGAAGAAGCTTTAGCTAGTTGACAAAAAAGTAAAGAAGATTTTGATACCTATCCAGAAAACCTTTTAGCAGTTATAAAAAATGAAAATCAAAAACTATTGGATAATTGGGATATATATGTATCTGAAGCAGAGATTTCGGATGAAGAGCCAAACACAATTATCTTTTCATATTACGTTTTGACTCCTAAATTTATCAAATTAGGTCAAACACAAAAAGAAAATGAACTTGAAGACTTAACCCCGATTGAGTTCAGAATTACTGGATTTAAGCCGAAAGAAACTGAAAAAGAGCGTGTCACAAGAATATCTCAAGGATACACCTTTAATCTTTCTTATCCTAAAATAGAAGGGTTTGCTTCCGAATTAAACGGAAGTAAAAGCTCATTATTTGACTTTAAAAAAATAACGGGCTTTTTAGAAAAAGACGGGCAAAGATATGAAATTTCCTTATTAGACGATAAACTTTTGGTTGAAGATTTAAATATTTATTTAACAAATTTTGAACCTAAGACTACTTCTTTTGAAAATGATTTTGACGGAAGTTTTGATATTGACTTTACTATTCAATCAAAAACCGAACCAGAAGCAGTTACATCAGATGCAAATACGTCCAGACTAGTTGCGTTTACTACAGAGGCAGAAAGACTTCAAAAATTGTTAACAGATTTAGATTTAAATGGACTACTAAGTTCTGACGAAAAAAACTATAAAAAATCATCGACACAAATAGATGTTTTGAAAACTAAATTAAAGCAATATTTAGCAGATAATAATGCCACACTTAATGAGGAAAGTTTTAGTTGTTCTGCAGACGATATAAATGGTGTTATCAGTAATATAATGTTTGATATTGTTTCGGCAAAATCTAGCCTTGAAACAGGTCCAAAGAAAGTGACAGAGTCATTATCAGGTTCGAGAAGCATTTCAGGTTTCCATACTTTAGAAAAAGAAAAATTGAGATTAAATAGTTTAAAAGATAAAATTAATTCAGTTATGTATAAAGGATCAGAATCCATTATTTTGGCTTATAAAAATAAAGCTACATTAAACAAAGATAATTTAGAATTTATAGTTTCAGATTCTTCGATTTCAAAATTAGGTCTTGAAAATGAGTTTTCAAATAAATTTCATAATTTTAAAGTAGATTTGGATTCTATTTCTTTTTCAGAAATTACGAATCAAAACGATTTAGAAGGAAAAATTAATTTATCAGTAAGATTACAGTCTATAGATCCTGCATACACAGAAGCTTATTCAGAACATTCATCTCTTGAGCTGATAGGTTTCAAAACTGAAGTAACGAGACTTAACGAAATTGTTTCTACGACTATTGAAATACCAGATTCTGCTTTCAATACAATAGATAAAAAACGGTTAGCATCCAGTGTTAATAAAAATTCATTCGTTGAGCTGTTAAATGAATATCTAAATACTTTAAATATTGATGCAGTAGTTGATCGTGACACATTTGTTTTTGACACCTCAAATGATAAAGTTTCTTATAGATTTAAATTGCAATCTACAAGACTAGCCCCATTAAATGCTGTTAAATCTACAGAAATTACAGATAATGCCGAAATTACTGGGTTCTTTAGTTTTAAAAAAGAAGTAGAAAGACTGAATGAAATAAAAAATCTAGGTACATTTAGTATCACTAAAAAAGAAGAAGCTCCAGATTATCTATCAAATAATGATTCAAGAAAAATCAGCATATCAGAAGCAAATATCTCACTAAGATACAAAGATCAAGATTATGTTGTGGATAGCAACGGTGAAATCAGTGCTCTAAATCTCAAAATAAAAGATTTTAGCTCACTTTTAACAACAAATATAGATGATAAAACAGGGCAAAAAGCAGTTACATTCTTACTTGAATCAACAAATAGTCAATTCACTGATAATAAACCTAAAACTGAACTAATAAGTTCGCAGATATCTGGTTATAAAACGGAAAGCCAAAGACTCAGGGATCTTCTAGATGTATCTCCTTCGTTGTTAAATGATTTAGATATCAACGAAGAAAAACAAAATAATGCAGCAACATCTTCAGATTATGAAGAAAGCATTAAAAATAAAATTAATAAACTTCTTTCTAAACACAATGCAAAAATCAAAACTATTAGTTTTAAAGATAAAAACTCAGATGGTTCACTAAAAATAAACTTGACTCTTAGCTCGACTAGAAATGATTTAACAAATGAATCATCAACAAAAAATAAAGATTTTCCTTTTTCTGGATTTAGAACTAATAGTTCTGAAGAAAGTCGCTTGAACGCCTTAGTTGATAAAATAAAAACTGCTACTTACACTGGTGCAAGTGACATAATGCTTCACTATCCACAAAAAACTAAACTTTCACAAACTAATTTAGTTTTCAATTTAAGCAAAGATTCTTCATCACTTCAAATTAACCAAGCAAATAACTTCGAGTTATCTTCCGAGAAAATAAAAATCGAATTAATGGATATTAAATTTGGAGAACTTAGCGACCAAAACGATAACAATGGAGCAACGACAGTTCAGATAAGACTTACATCAACAGATCCTAATTTCCCAGGTGTTAAATCTAAGACAATCGAACTACAACTCGAAAACTTTAAAACTGAAAAAGCAAGATTGAACGAAGAATTAGCTAAGATAACCGAAATACCTCAAACCGTTTTTGAAGAAATTGAAAAAGATTTACTGCCAAAAGAAGTGCAAAGAGAAACTGTCTCACGATTAGTAAATGACTTTCTAGAAGCTAAAAACTTAGATTTTAAAATCAATGAAGACTCACTAGTTTTAACTTCTGAAACAGGAAGGTTAGGATACAAGTTTAAACTAGAAACAAAAAGATTAGGCATGCCTAATACAAATGTTTCTGAATCTGAAAGCAAAACATTCTTTATTGAAAATTTATTTTCTGTAGAAAAAGAAAAAGAACGTTTAAATAAACTTTTAGAAAATGAAATAAATTTAACGAGAAGAGAAAGTGCTCCTGATTACCTTGCTTTTGAAGGATCTAGACAAGTAGAACTATCGGAAGTAGAGGTTGGTATTAATGTTGAAGAAGATGAGCTTATTTTTGATGATCAAGGAGTTTCTGAAGATTTAAACGTAAAAATAGTTGAGTTTAGTTCATCAGAAACTTCAAATATTGATGATGAAACAGGTAAAAAACAAGTAACTTTCAAACTCAAATCTACTGATCCAAGGTTTGATGATACTGAAATCATAAGCAATCCAAAAATGGCTTTTGTAATTGGATACAAAACAGAAGAGCTTAGATTATCAGAACTTAATAAACTTGGAGATAAATTGTTTGAAGGTCTTGATTTAAGCCAAGAAAAAGCAATATATGCTTCAGATGCTTCAAGACTCGCTTCGATAATTGAACCTAAGCTTAATAAAGTGTTGGAAAAACACCAAGTTAAGGCTGATGAATTTACAATTGAAAACACTTCGCCAGAAAATGGTAGTTTAGATCTTAAGTTTAAATTAATTTCCACAAGAGATCAATTAACTACTGTAAAATACAATGCATTTATAACAAAAAATGAAACTGGGTTTAAAACAGAGCAAAACGAAGTTCAAAGACTAGAAAACATTTTAAGTAAAATCAATGCAGTAACATATAAAAACTCACAAGACAGCATGTTACATTACCCAGAAGCATTAAAACTTTCAAAAGATTCTTTAGTATTTGAATATGTAAGTGATGACAAAGTTATAAAACTGGATTCATCAAATAACTTCACATCAGAAGAGTTAAAAATTAAAATAAATTCTGATGATATTGCTTTTGATTCATTGACAAAACAAAACGATAACACAGGAATGACTAATCTAGACTTTGCCCTTACCTCGACCGATGATCAATTTTCAAGTTCAAAAACAAAATCCAAAGCATTGTCTGTATCAGGATTCAAAACAGAACAAGAAAGATTGGATCAAGAAGTTTCAAAAATTCAAGGGATTGATCAATCCGTATTTGCTGATTTAAATAAGAAATCAACACCTCAAGAAGTGACTAAAGATAAAATCGCCGAACTTCTTAACAATCACCTAAAAACATTAAATATAGAAGCGAAAGTAAATTCTGAAAGTTTATCCGTTACGAACGGTGAAGACAGAATTACATACAACTTCAAACTAGAATCAACAAGAAATTTAATAACACCGAACACAGTGTCTACTACTAAAACAACTGATTTTGAAATAATTGGGTTTTACACTAAAGCAAAAGAGCAATTAAGAATTCAAGAGTTAGCTCAGTCGAACTTTAGACTAAGTAAAAAAGAATCTGAAAAACAATATTTAGCATATCCGAACGTTAAAGAAATTAATCAATCTGAAGTTTCTTTTACACTTATTTATAATGATAACGAATATGACTTTGATTCAAATGGAGAGAATGCAGAACTAAAAGTTAAAATAAAAGACTTTACTTCTGGCATGACTCAAAATACAGATGATCAAAACGGTTCTAAACAAGTAACATTTATCCTTGAATCAATGGATGATAGATTTACTCCAAGACCATCATCTAACTCTATTACGGCAACATTAAATGGATATTCAACAGAACTTGAAAGATTGAATGATTTAGTTTCACAAAAAGATTCTATCCTTGCAGACCTAAATATTCAAGAATTAACTTCTCAATACCCTGCAGATTCAAGCGAATATGAACAAAAAATAATCGAAAAAATCAATGAAAAGCTATCTAAAAATAATGCAGAAATCGATGAACCTGTATTCTTAGATAAAAATCGTCAAGCAGGAAGTGTTTCAGTTGAGTTTAAATTAAAATCAACAAGACAAGAGCTTAAAAATAATCTTTCAGCTAACAAGATTAGACTAAATCTTTCTGAATTCAAAACAGACGAACAAGAAAAACAAAGGTTAGAGCAAATCACAAACAGTATTAATGCAGCATCTTATCTTGATGCTCAAACACTCTTGCTTAACTATCCATCAAAACAAAATCTTGAAAATTCAAACTTCAGTTTTGTTTATAACACAGGCTCAAAAAATGTAATTTTAAACAAAGATAATCAATTTGTTTCAGATGAACTTAAGATAAAAATCGTTCCTCAAGAATTATCAATCCATGAAATCACAAATCAAAATGATAACAATGGTGATCTAGAAATTGACTTTGCTGTCTACTCAACTGATACAAACTTTTTAACAGTAAAATCTGAAAGCAAAACATTAAAAGCTACAGGATTCAAAACTGAACAAGCAAGATTAAATGATCTTATAACAAGCACAACCACTGTGTCTGAAGACACTTTTGCAACCATTGACAAAAACAGGACTGCAAATGAGATTGATAGACAAGAAGTTATTGATGCCCTAAATAAAAAATTTGAATCTGAAAAAGCAGAAATAGACTCTGATTCATTCGTGTTTGAAAACACATCTGATGAAGTTGGTTACAAATTTAAACTAAAATCAAAAAGAGATCTAATCAACCAACCAACAGTTTCGCAAGAGTTTTCAAATAAATTTACGATAAATGGTTTCTATAGTCTAGCAAAGGAACAAGAAAGACTTACCTCAATAACAGCAAATGATTTTGAGATTAATCGCTCTGATTCAGCACAAGACTATCTTTCATACCCACAAAATAGAAAGATTCCACAATCTGAAGTTAATCTAACTTTTACACATAAAGGTCAAAAGTATCAGTTTGATCAAGATAATGAAATTAAAGATCTTAAATTAAAACTAGTGGAATTTGATTCCGACACAAACGAAAACTGAAACGACTTAACAGGAACAACAGGTATCAGATTCAAGCTAGAATCCACAGATACAAGATTTAATCCAAAACCAAAAAGCAATTTAATTGAAAAAACTGTTTCTGGTTATAAAACAGAGCAAAAACGCTTAGAAGAGATCTTAACAAGAAAACCAAATGTTTTCAGTTCTTTAGATTTATCTGAAATTAAATCTAAATATCCTGCTAGTCAAACAGATTCATTTAAATCAACTATCCAAGAGAAACTTAACGAACTCTTAAAAAATGATTCTGCTCAAATTTCTGATCTTGAGTTCACTGAAATTGATAACAATCAAGGAAGGTTGACACTAAACTTTAAATTGCAGTCAACGAGATCAAATCTAGAAAACCAAAAAACTTCAAATACAATGCAAATTGTCCAAGAAGGATTTATAACAACATCTAAAGAACAAAATAGGTTGAATACAATCTTCTTTGCAGGTATTCGTTTTACAGATTCATACAAAAAACAACTACCTTCAAAATTACAAATTGAAGTTGACGAAATAACAAGTATCTCACTTAAGAAAACAAAATCAGATGCAAATACTTTCTTAGGGGTGCTTGACGACACTAAAACTTTCTTCAATTTTGAAGCACTAAACGCAAAAGTATTTGTTTCAGATATTACAATCGACACCCCAACATCAGAAAATGATCGTCAAGGTACAGCTACTTTCCATATTAAAGTGACATCAAATAATCCTTCAATGTCATCAATCAAATCAGACGATAAAGAAAAACAAGAAGGCTTTTTAACTGAACTGGATCGTTTAAATGCCTTAGTTGCCACTCAATCACCAAGTATTGATATAGAAAACAAAGATCAATTACTACCAAACCAAATTGAGGAGAGTCAAATCTACAATCTTTTAAATTCATATATTACGTCTCAAAATGAAAACATAACTTTAAATAAAGAAAAATACCAAAATATTGATAATGACACAACTTTTGACAACATTATTCTTGAACCTAAGAATAGTGAAGGTAAATTAATAGTTAAATACGCTTTAACATCCACGAGAGAAAATTTAGATGATATAACATCAAACACATTTAATGTATTTGAAATTGTAGGTTTCAAAACAGCAGACGACGTAATTTCTAAACTAAACGACCTGCTTTCTAATTTAGAAATTAAATATAAGGGTAAAAACTTTATCCCTAATGCTGAATTTGATTTAGCTCAAAATCTAACCAATTTAGAACTAAAAATTAACAACGAAGTTGCAGAATATAAAGCTGAAACAAATGAGTTTATTTTCCCAAATAACAAAGCTAAAATTCTAGCGCAAGATTTATCAATTGAGTCATTTAACGGTATAAACGGTACATATCAATTTAGAGCTAAGAAAATCACAAGCCTTGATGAGCAATTTAACAGTTCATTAGATCACAAGGACGTCGAAAGCACAGGATTCTTAACAGAAAAACAAAGATTAAATGAAGAAGCGCTAAAAACAGAAAACTTTAATGTTGTTATAAAAAGCTCTGTAAATAAGGCAAAAAGATTACCTTCAACAATTACTGAGCAAGATTTAGAAATAACAAGTTCTGCATTGAATGCACTAGTTGTGACACCAGTTGAAATTGACAATGATGATGAAACGGGTGAAATATTTGTTAAATTGAAACTTAAAACAACAAAAACAAATCAAGCTCTTATATCGCAAGGAGATGCTTCTATACCTTCCATAACATCAGAATCTGAACAAGTTATTAATATAAGTGATTTTAGAACAAACAAAAAAGAGCAAGAAATTAATAATCAAACATCAGCTGAAGGCGATCTAGTAGTTGTAACATTCCCTAATGCCCAAAATGTCCTCCCTTATGAAGAACAAGCAAAATTAATAGAAAATTACAGTTTTGATTATCAAAGTCCAAACAGCGAAAATTACACTATTTCTAAACAAAAATTTGAAGGATTTGATGCAATTAGTGGTCAAACATTAGTTTCGTTTGAAATAACTCCTACTGATTCTAATAGCGAAACGAAACCTGTAATCAAAAAATATGCAATCGTAAAAGGTTTCAAAACTGAACAAGAAGTGTTAGAACAAAAATCTGAGTCCTTAAAAGAAGCGATTTTATATAGCGATTCAGATGTAAGTTCTAGACCTGCTAACGATTCAAAAACAAAAGTTTCAATTTCTCCCGACTATTCGGACAAAGATGATTACTTGTTAGAACTAATTGATTTAAATCCAAAAGTTTCGAATAAAACACTAGAAGTAAATTATAAAGTTACCTCTAAAAAACCTCTTTCTAAATTAATCAAAAAGTCTGATAATTTACCATCAGAAGTTGCTTTTGGTCAACCTAAAGATTTATCACCAATACAAAAAACAAAAACATTTATCAACTTTGCTGCTTCTGATCTAGTCGCACAAAATGAACTAAACAACTATGAAGCAGCAATTAATGAAAAAGACTTTTTAAGTCCATCTGAAAAAGAATACCTAATAAATCAGGCTAATAAAATTAAGGAAAAAGCTGAAAATGGTGATTTATGATTTGATGAAGCTAAAACAAAGATTACAGAAATCATAAACCAAGCCCAAAATGAAAACGAAATTAAAAAAGCTGCTTTTGAAGAAGCGAAAGCTCTTCCTAACATAAATGACAAAATCGCTAGCAAGCTAAAACCATTATTTGTAGATTCAAAACATATCCTAGACGACTCTGTTCAAGGTAAATCACTGCAAGAAATAAAACAAGTCGCCTCTGATTATAATGACTTAATGGATAAACTTAAAAAAGCCGTTGATAAAGCGAGTCAAAGAATTAGCCAAGACCCTTACGCTAAAGTTTTAAATGCAAATAACAACTTAAAAAACAATTTAACTCAACTTGTAAATGATGTCAGTGATTTATCAACAGGCGAAAATTTATCTAAAACTATTAAAGACTTGTGAAACGAAAATGAAAATCCACAAGTCCAAAAACCAGCAAATGACTCCGACTTATTACAAAGCCCACATATTGACAAGGTAATAGCAATTTTAGAAAATGAATTTTGAAAAATTGCAAAAATTAAGGAAAAACAAGATGAATTAGTTTCTTTAGTAAACTCAGATTCTATCGAAGATCAAAAGCTTAACAATTTATCTCCTAATGAAAAGGTAAAAGCAATTGAAAAAATTATCCAAAAAACAAACTTGGAAGATTTAGATAACTACAAACAAGCGATTTTAGATACGAATGACGAAAAACAAAAACTAATTGACACTTTAGATCAAACATATCCAAACCTTAACCAAGATCAAAAAAACTATGTCATATCTGAACTCAAAAATACTGATTTAGTATCAAATCTGTTAGCAATTTTAATAGATGATACAAAAGATACCAAAAAATTGCAAGATAAAGCTTCTGATCTTGACCAAAGTATGCTTGAACTAAAAAGAAATGTTGAAAATAGTGATCAATCTTTCTTAAATCCTTCACCAGAAGCTCAGAAAAAATATAAAAATGCAACAGCTGAGCAAAAAGTTAAATACCAAAAACTAATAGAAGCGGCTAAAGATTTAGTGCAAAACAGCAGTTCTATTAATTCAATTGTAGATTTATGATCTGAAGATATACCAAAACCTAAAGATAAAACAGATCAAACTACAAATCAAGCTAATTGAACAAAAGAACAAGTAGATTATTTAAATAGCTTAATTAACGATCTTGAAAATGAAATGTCTTCTATTGAAGAAAAAATTGATTCAACAATCGCTGAGATTGACAAACTGGAGCACTTAAATAACAAAGAAAAAGAACACTTCAAAAATCAAGTAAAACAAAAAGACAACGCCAAAGATATCGATACAGTTCTAGCAAGCGCAAAATCTCATGACAAAGCTAAAAAAGATTTAATCGACAAACTTAACGGTCCTGGCCTAGATAATCTAAATAAGGATCAAAAAGATTTCTTCAAGGATTCAATTAAGAAAAATACTTTAGCAACACCTGATGTACCAATCGATGATGAAAATGCCAAAACGGCTCAAGAAACATCAAAAGATCTTGAAGACTTAAATCATGACATGTCCGAACTTGCTAAAAAAATTGCTAGACTCCAAGATTTACTTCCTAGTCTTGACAATGATCAAGATCTTCAAAGCATTAAAGAAATTGCAAGCAATATCTTAAACAACAAATTAAGAGATCAAGATAAAGAAAAGCTACCATCAGATTTATTAAGAACAGACTTAAATGATTCAAATCTAAATAAAGCTGAAGTTGCTAAATTATTAGATTACATTTCAACCAAAGAAAAAGACAAAACTAATGAAAAAGTAAAAGTTCTTGCAAACATTTCAGAAAATGATAAAAATGCAATCAAGAACCATGTAAATTCTCTCTTAAACGATGAAATGCTTGAACAAAAACTAAAAGATACAATAAACACAATTCAATTAGACAATCAAACTAAAAAACAAGCAAAAGACATAATTGATTCTATTGACAGTCTTGAAGCACAAGAAAAAGATCAATTCAAAGAGCTAATTCAAAACTTAGATCTTTGAAACAAAGATAATGACCATAAAAATAAAGACATAGATCAAATCGTTCAAAGTGCCAAAGATAAAGACTTGGATAACAAGATTGCTAAATTCTTAAAAGAAAATAAAAATAATCTTAACGATGCTACTCCTATTGATAAACAAATGTTAAATTCAATTTTAGAGATAGCTAAAGAAAGTGATTCTAAATCTCCAGATTCACCAAACTTAAGATTACCAAAAGTCGATCTAATTAATGCTATAGATGACTTGAATAAAGCCTTAAACGCATTTTTATCTTCAAGTGTTAATGATGATTCTTATATGGACACAAAAAATAAATTAGAAAAAGCAATAGTCAAAGTTCAATCAATGCAAAACCCTGAATCGCAAGACCTTATTTTAGTAGAATTGAACAAAATTGCACAGAATGCTACCGACAAGGCACAAAAATACATTGATATAGCAAAAGATTTAATTGAATTACCAAGTCAAAACAATAAAAAAGATTTTGTAAATAAAGCTCAAACGACTAAAAAAGCAATTATTTCTCCTAAATTTCATGAGTTTATTGACACCTTAATTTCTGATGACTTTAAGTACGCAAAATTGCTTGAAGCTAAAACAATGAATGAATCTGATTCAGAGTTTTTAGATTCAATCTACAAAATCAAAAAAGAACCTCTTTTTGACTCAATCTTGCAAAGCCAAAGACCAAAAGTAGCAATAATACTTGATTCCGAAAAAACGAGAGTTAAAGATACCATTGATCAAAAAGAATGATTAACTCCAGCAGAAAAAGAATACTTTAAAAAACAAGTAGAGTTAGCTCAAAGTGCTGACGAAATGTATCAAAACCAAAAAGATGCATTCGATGTAAATGACCAAAGAAAATCAGTTTATGATCAAATTCTTGACTTAGAACACTTAAACCAAGAACAAAAACATGCTTTCAAAAATGAATTGCTTTCAAATAACTTTAAACAGCTTAATGGTGAAAACAACAAAAACATGAACGATACGTTAGCTGATGCTAAAAACTTAGATAAACAAATGTTAAATCTCGAAAATATTAAAACTAAAGCTAAAAATCACAAAAACGCAATCAGTGAACTCGTTTCACCAGAGGTTGACAATACAGAATTATTAAAATTGATAAATGACATTGAAAAAGTTCAAAACAACGAAACTATCACCCCTTTTGAAAAAGCTGACTTAAATATTGAAGAGATCAATACATTAATCAATAACACAGATCAATCTATTTTGGACATTGTAAATAGAGCCTTAAAAACAATTGAACACAGAAGCGATCTTGAAAAAACTCAAGCTCAAAATAATCTTATGTCAAAAACGGATCGCTCCGATATTGATTCAATTTGAAATCAATTGCTTCAAAAAGTAATCGATCCAGAATCTGAAGTTCCAAGTGATCAACCAGTCGTAAAACCAGATTTAACAAATGTTTACAAAAGCAAGTTGCAAGAAGCTTTTGAAGCCTTCTTGAAGTCTGACACAGGTAATTCAACTTACAAAGAAAGTTCAGATAACTTAGAAAAAGCAATCAAAGAAGCTTCTGAGTATATTGATACTCTTGATCAAGATTCAGAACAAAAACAAGATTTACAAGATCTTATTCATAAAGCAAATAAAACAAAAATCTCAATCAAAGTAATTTTTGATGGATTCAATCCAAAAATAATGTACGTTGATAATATCGTTGCTCAATCTCTTGGAATTGATAACGCCGAACACCGTGAGATCGCAAAAGCAAGAGAAAATGATGCACACGCAAAAGCAGAAGTTACAAAACTTTTAGCAAAAACAGAAGTGGCAAATATTGTTAAATCAATAATTAGACAAATTCAAGAGAAAGGAATTGAAGAAAATATTAGTATTTGATGATTTATCACTACAGGCTTAGCAACACTTTGTGCTTCAATTTTTGCTTGACTAGTTGCTAGAAACGCAAAAAAAGATAAATAAACCTTAAAAAACACAAAAAAATAACAGCTTTTACACGCCTTTAAAACGGGTTTTGAAAGCCGTTTTTTTTTTTTTTTTTGCTGAATTAGTTTTGAATACAGCAAAAAATTTTAACAACTTAATAAAAAGTAATATTGGTTAAAACGGTGGATAACTAAGTGAATAAAATGTATTTATTCACCTTAAAATAGACTTAAAAACAAAAACAGTATTTTTTCATTTAATCGTTTTTTACACAATTTTATGGTTATTTTTTCATGTTTTTAAACTCTTCGAATTTTTAGCCTTTTTGGTAAAATTTATGAAACATTTTAAAGATGGTTATTTATTCTTTATTTTGTTTTTAATCTCCCTCGCTAAAGGGATCACGCAAATTTTAAAAAAGGAAATTTATGAGTAATAAAAATAAAACCCTTAAGATTGCCCTAGGAACAGCAGCAACGCTAGCAGCAGCTGCTGGTCTTTCGACAACAGCAATCCTTTTTTCGCTAACAAGTAATTACAAAGATAAAGCGATTAATGATTACAAATTTAACGAACTTGAAGAAGCTAAAAATCTTCTTCAAACTTTCGCAAATTCAGACGAATTTAATGCCTTATCAGATGAAGATAAAAAAGAAGTCTTAGATGAAATTAAACACTCTAACCAACTTTTAGAAAACAAAGACTCGTCAATTCTTTCGATGCTAAAGAAGAGAAATCAAATTCGTGTCTTAAGAGCTAAATTAGGAGTTAAAGTTGCAAAAAATGATCAACAATTAGAAAAAGCTTTAGAAGACTACGCTTCTTTAGTCAAGGATTCAGACTTACTTTCAAACACAAATCAACTTTTAGCAGATACTAAATCAGCTCTTAGAGAAGCTTCAGAAAACACTAAAGAAGCGATTTTAAACAACTTCTTTAAAGCTCAAGATGCAATTATCGAAAAACAAGACGAAATGCAACTAAAACTTGAAGAAAAAGTGTGAGAAATTCACGAAAACATAGCCAAAGGATCACAAGTATTCCAAAACGCTTCTGAAAAAGCCTTAATTAACAACGCAATTGCGCAAGTTTTAGATTTATTTAAACAGCCAAGATATACAAGAGATAACGTTGAAGAATACAACGACTTTTTCAACCAAATCTACGAACAAACAAGTAAAGAGTCAATAAAATCAACTCAAGAAACTGCTAACTTCAAAAAAGTGCTAGAAAAAGTAAGAAGCGAGGTTGAATCAGCTTCTATTCCATCTGAACAAAAAGCACAAATCAATCAACGTTTAAACGAATACGAAAAGTATGCAAACAACTCATATCCAACTCTTGCTACTTCTAAAAAAGACGAAATAAACTTGCTAGAAGATCTTGTTAATTCAGAGCTGCAAAATCTTGCAAACGCGCAAAAATCCCCTGAAGAACTAAGACAAGAAATCAATCAATTAGCACAATCTATCTCTAATTCTCAACACCAAGAAAAAGTTCAAAAATTAATTGACAATAAAGTGGAACAGTTAATTCAAAATCTTGACAAAAAAGATGCAGATCAACTTTATGAAATCGAAAGAGAACTTTTAAACTTACAACTAGTAACCAGAAACCTTGACAAACTCGAAAGTAAAATCAAAGAAAATCTTGAAAGCTACGCAAACGACATGGCGATTTCGCAAGACTTTAGAACTTCTGCTTTTGATGAACTTAACTCAATTTTTGAAAACGCTGAAAGTGCAAACTTAAATGACTTATCGAAAAAACTAAGCGATTTATCAAACAAAGTGGATGACGCTGCCGTAATTAACTTAAGCCTAAAAAATGCTTTATCAGAACTTCAAAGACAAGTAAACGTTTCAATTGAAGATCGTTTTGCTACTACAAATGAAGCGCAAACAAGACTAAATGAAATGAATCAAGAACTTTCAGATTTGATTGCAAACCCTCAAGATACACAAAAATTGAACAACAAATTACGTGAGCTATCAAATGAACTTAGAGATTTCAACAAAGAAGAATTAAAAAATCTATTAAACTCTGCTAAAAGAACGCTTTCTTCAGATTTACCTTTAAGCGACAGAACAAGATCAAACCTTGAATCGCTAAACTCTCAAGCAGAACTTTTAGTTAAAGAAGATTCAACGGCCACAAGATTACAATTACAAGACTTAATTGCAAGATACAAAGTTGCTCTAAAAGAAGCTAAAGTTGATACAGACCTTGAAGAAATCAGAGCTATCGCTGATCAACAAAAAGCAATCGTTGAAAGTATTTTTGGTGATACTTCAAAATTTGGAGACAAATTTCAAGAAGATATTAACGGATTAACAAAACAAGCTGAACTTTTAGCGCTTGATTCATCGCTTTCTCAAGAAGCTAAAAAAGCCAAAATGGATGAATTAGCACAAAAAATGCGTGATATTGCTAATGCATCAGAAAAAGGTAAAAAACTTGAAGATGCTTTAAATGAAGCTGAAAAAGCTCTTGCTGAAACTACAAACCCAGCTGAAGCTTCAATCTTAAAACAACAAATTAACCAAATTAAAGACTTGATCAATAAAGGTGAAACTTACCCAACATCACCTGATTTCGATTCAGACCAATTAGCAGAAGACTTACTTGACGCCGTTGCTCAGTTCAGAGAAGATCAAGCTAACTATCAAGGTGAAGAAGCAGGACGTAAAGCAATCGACGCAATTAACAAAGCTTTTGCAGGTACTGAAAAAGACGGTCAAAAAACACCTCTACACCAACAAACATTAGATAAAGCAAACGAACTGATTGCTAAAATTAAAGACCAATCGCTTCCAGCTTCAATCCGTGAACAAGCAAAAGCAGATCTTGAAAAGTTAGCAAATGATGCTGCGATCGCTCGTGAGGCTGAAGAAGAAGCTAGAAGACTCGAAGCTTTAATCAACAGAGCTAAAGAAACTGATTTTGGTGGTCATTTAGACGACGCAGATGTCCAAGCAGCTCAAGTAAAACTTGACCAAATTAGAGCAGCTTTAAATTCAGCTAACACTTCTGATATTACATCTCCTGAGGCTTTCCAAGATTTAATTGACCAATCAAAAGCAGCTCAAGCAGATTTAAACGACAAAATGAACCGTGCAAATCTTGAAAAAGCAGCTGCTGCTCTTGATTTACTAAAATACACAGGTCCAAACACAGACAAATCTCCTTATCAAGAAGCTAATGCCTCGATTCAAGCTTTATTGGATGCAAAAGACACTCTATTAGCCAAAGATCCAAAAGCCACTGAAGAAGAACTTTTAGACCTTCAAAAAAGATTAACTGAAGCCCAAGCGCTTGCTCGTAAATTAAAAGACGCAAATGAATTGCTTGACACGATTGATCCCGAAAGTGCAAAAGATGCCTACGAAAACCTAAAACAAACAATTTTAGACAATGTTGCAGCTTTAGAAGATGACAAGAGTGCAGATGCTCAAAAGATTAAAAACCTTAATACAGAGATGAGAAAAACGCCTCTCAGAACTGAATTAGCTAAAAAAATTGAAGCTCTAAAATCACTATACACAGAAGAAGATCGTAAAAAAGCGATACATGCTGACGATATTGCAGCTTTAGACGAATTAATCGCTAAATATGAACAAGAACTTGCAAATCCGAACACAACTTCTTCAAGACTTTCAATCCTAATTAACGAAGCGACAAATAAGTCAAGAACACAAGAAGACCAAAAACAAGCTCGTGAAAAGGAATATAGTGATGCTGTGGCAAATATGGAAGCTCTTAAAGATCAATATGCAGATCTAGCTCAAAGAGCAGGTCTTACATCGTCAGATGAAGTTCAAGCTATTTTTGCTGAATTTGACAGAATTAAAGACCTAACAGAAGCAGACGGCAAAAAACCAACAACTCCACAAGACATCAAAGCTCTAAAAGATAAACTTGAACTAGCTTTCCAAAAAGACTTATTTAAAAAGAAATACGACGATATACAAGCTCAAATTGATGCTTTACCAGCATATTCTGATACAGAAAATGGTCAAGACAGAAATGTAACGGAACAGGCTAAAGAAAAATTAAAAGCTGCAGCAGATTTACTAAAAGAACAAGTTGATTCACTAAACACTCCTTCTGATTTAGCTAAAGTTAAGGAAGATATTAACAAACTTAATGCTTTAAGTTCATTGACTGAAAAGCAAAACTCAGTACTTACCTACTTAGCAAACAACACAGATTCAACAACTTCAGTTCAACAAAGAAATAATATTGCTGATTCGATTTTAGAAGAAATTCCACAAGGTAATACAGCAAATGATATTACCACTTCAGGGATCAGAAAGAACATTGAAGATTTAACACAATCATTCATTGACAATTCAACTCTTGAAGAAGCTAAAAAGTTTGAAGATGGTGAATTGGATAAATTCAAAACCCAATTTGACCAAGAACTAGCAGCAACTCTTCCAAATTCACAAGATCCACAGTTCGATCCAAAACTACAAGAACAATTTGATGCTAAAATCGCTCAATTAAAAGAACAGTTATCAAACGTTGATCAAAAATCACAAATCTTACCTATTGATAGTGAATTACAAAAAATTGTTGCTAAAAAAGATGCTCTTAAAGAAATCGCTGAAACAGTTCAAAAAGCCCAAAATGTAGCTCAAGCAGAAAGAGCTAAACCTGAAACAGCTCAAGATGCAAGTAAAGTAGCCATTCTTGACGAAATTGATGCACTTACAAAATCAGTTCAGGATGATTACTTATCACTCACTGATGAAGAAATTGCACAGAAAAAAGAACAAATCACAAAACTATTAGAAAACCTTGAATCAACATCAGAAATCAAGCAAGAGTTTTCAGAACTACTTCTAAAACTTGACACAATTCAGTATCCAAATGACCAAGTTGCTCAATTTAACGATCAAGACGAAATCACAAACGTTAACGAAGATGCAAGAAATTTATTTAAAGATTACATTAAAGATTTAATGAGACAAGTAGATGAAAAAGCTACTGAAGCAGACTTCCTTGAAGATATTAGATCAAGAATCCCAACTCTTGAAAGAGTAATGGATTCACACATCGAAAAAATTAATCTATATAAAGGAATGGCAAAAGATGCTGATTATAGAGATGTGGTTTGAAATGACGCAAATTCAGAAGACAAACATACTTATGGATTTGAAAATGACTATCAAAAATTAGCTCTTAATATCACAAAATCAGTTCCAAACAAAGACACAATGACTTTCAACCAAATTGAAAAAGAGTTGTTACAAGTTTTAGCTGACGACGTGGAATCAACGCAAAAAATATATAAATCAAGAAAATCGTTCTTAGATACAGTAATTGGAAATCGTCAACAAGATGATGCAGAAATTAAAGGCTTCAAAACAGTTGAAAAAGAAAAACTACTAGAAAATCAAACCTCAATGCCTGAAATGTATGCAAAACTTTGAACTCGTGCACAAATTTATCACGATGAAGTAGCTACAAAAATTAAGGAAGCATCAACTGAAGCACAATTCCAAGATCAAGCATTCTCGGCTGAATTATTCCATGGTGTATTTGATCAATACATGTCTCTAGCACAAAAGATACAGTTAGCTAAAGATGCAATAGCAGAAGTTAGAACTAAAGATCAAGATATTCAATCTAACCAATACCTAGCAGCTACAATCACAAGACTTGAACAAATGATGAATACTGTTGAAGGTTCACAAGAAAATCCTTACAATGGATGATACTTTAAAAACAGAAATGTGTTTGAACTTGAAAACCAAGCCAAAAACATTACAACTTTCACAGCTCGTCTAAAACTTGGTCTAGCCGTAGCAGAAGCCACAAAAGAATTAAACGCCTTTCCTGAAGCCAAAAACGGATCAGATGACTACTTAACAGCAGAAGATAAGGCACCACTTCTTGCAATTATCAACAAACCATTCACCGACCTTGAAAACGGAACAGTCGCCGAAGAAGAAGAAACATACAACAACTTAAGGGCAACATATATCGAAGGTTCAACAAACCAATCAGTTAAAATTGCTCAACAAAACTCAATCAACTTAAGAAAAGCAATCGATGAAGCCCAACAATACTGAGATAAATATAGCTCAGAAAAAGCTTCTTCAGCTACGACACCTTATGAAACAGAAAGAATGATTGAGCACTACGAACAAGGTGATGATTCATTACAATCAATTCTTGCAAGAGCAAAAACAGCAATTGCAGCTATCCCTCACCAAGAATCAATTAAAGAAGAGCTTGACAAACAAATTACAAGTCCAACGACAGGTATAATTTCAAAACTGAAAAAACAAAAAGCACAAGACGTTAGAGATCAACTCAGAAAAGCCCAAGAATTAAACCGTCTATTAGGTTTATTCTACGAAGGTGCAAACCCTACACCTGTAATGCAAGATTATGTTGATGTTGCAATCACACCATTATCAAGTCTTGAAGCTTCAAGTCCTGATAACATTGCAACTGCAAACACAAACTTAAAAGCATCAGCTCAAAAAGTAGATGCTCAGTATGCAGCACTATGAACTTGAGAGAAAAATAAATATGAATCACTTAAATCAAGATACCAAAGATACTATGATTTACTATCTCAAGATACAACTTTAGATTCTGCAGCATTAACAAAATCTGAACTATTAAAAGCTTCAGGTGTTTCACAAAGTGATCTTGATAGATTTATGTTAATTACTTCAACTGATCAAACAAACGATCAAGCAGGATACTATGCATCATTATCACAAGATGTGTTAGACCCTATTTATAAAGAAAGACCAGAAGCTGTCATTAGAAAAATGGCTGTAGCATCTGAAGAATTAACAGAATTATTCTTAAACATTAAAATTGCCTCTGTGCAACGTTTAAATCTTGACGTAACTCAATTCGATAGGTTTGCTAATGAGTTTCCTTCTGATTTAAATGACACAAATAGAAATACAACAATGTATGGAACAATAGACAAAATGGGCTATAAAGCAGCGTTACAAGCAAAAGTTGATGCTTTTAGAACAAGCAGTACATCACTAAAATCTTTAGGTTCAATTGAAACAACAAATGCTGATGATACAGATAAAAACTATGCTCAAGTATCGACAGCAAACGATACAAACCGTCAAGCGTTCTTTGATAAATATTCATCAGTTCTTAAAAACGTTGCAAGAACAAGTAAAGCTTTAAACACTTTAATTTATGACGAAAATGACTCATTGGTAGCATCATTGAACAAATTCCTTGTTGGAAACGATTCATACAAGGCTTGAAACAATTTAAATAACATGATCGATGTTATTACTAAGTCAGATGCAACAGATAAAGAAGCTAAATTCTCAAAAGCTAAATTTGAGTATGACAAATCGGCAACAACAGCAAACGCTCTAAATGGACAAGTTCAAGAATTAAAAGCTTCAATGAACGCAAACCAACAACAATCAAGATCATATGAATATGCAACAATCAAAAGAGCATACGAAAATATGAACAAGTTTGCTGGATGATTTAAAAATCAAACAAACGTTAACTTAGTATTTGATTACTTAAACCAAAAAGTGTCAAATCAAGAAAATGCTTTAGCCAACTTCGAAAACCTTGTACCACTAGATACAACATCAGGTGAGAAATTCAAGGAAATGATTGAATCAAATACATTTGCTGAAGAAGATAAAACAATTGATGGTGTTCAATACAAAGCTAAAAAACTTAATATTGAAGCAAATTCAACATTGTTAGAACTGTTCACTCAATTCAACGTTCTTAAGGGTGATTCATCTCAATTATTTGATACTAATTCAGTAAGTGTATATGTTGTAAAAAGAGAAGGAACAGCAAATTACGTTGACCTTGTTTTACAGTCAGATACAACAATCAAAAAAGCTGTTTACAATTTATATTTTGAATACAAAAAACCATCTTCTGTAACAGCAGAAAACAGCTCATTCGATATTGTTTATCAATACGGAGTTCTATATCCTTCAATTGCTTCAACATTTAAAACAAAGAATGAAATTAAATTTAACAAAGAAATGATCAGAACACGTGAAGAAATGAAGCAACCAATTTTCACTTCTTCCGAAGCAGGATGACAACCAGTTCAAACACCTTCATTACTATCATCAGGATTCATTAAAAACGGTCACAAAAACTTAGTCGATTACAAATTACCATTCTATGTTGAAGACGTAAATGCTGATATTGATGCTGAAAATACATTAACAGATGCAAACAAAACTGCTTCAACCCCTGAATTTGTTGCTCAAGACAACCCATCAGAAAACAGCTTTAAAGACTATAGATTCAAAATTAAATTTGCAACTGATTACAAAGGTTATAGACAAGCAGGAGACAAAATTTACTGAAAACCTCTAAACCCAACAGCTTTATCAGATAAAGAATTAACTTACAAAGACTCAGGAGATTATGGTTCATCTGACACAAACACAGGTGGTGGAGGTAACGAAACATGAAGAAACAGATGATACGAAGCCTATACCAAAAAAACAGAGGATGAAGGTAAAACAATTTCTCAACTTCCAATCGTTATTGCTATACCTATGACCAAAGTTGATACAGGCAGAGCAGCAGCTCTAGTTCTGAAATTCACAATCGGAAATAGATTTGATACAACACCATCAGGAAACTCAGTAAACGTTGTAATTAATGATATTGATTATGGTTTTGGACAATACTTCTATGATCTTCAAGATTCTGCTGTAAATGATGCGACAATCAATACACCAGATAAATTTGCTCAAACAGCATTACACAAGATTAATTACCCACAATACATCAGAAGTATTTTCTGAGGAACAAGAATTGGAGATATAACAGTTATTTCTGCAGATACACGTGGGGCATTAAACGAAACTATTACAAATGGTGATTACACAGGTGGAATTGGAACGGATGAGTTCAACAACGCAATTGAAAAATTTGATTTCAAATTAAAACTTCAATAATATAAGGAGAAACATGAAAAAAGAAAGTAAGAATAAATTACTAAAATCAGCTTTAGGTACTACAGCTGTTGTTTTACCTGTTTCGGTAGGACTAGGTTTCTTAGTTGGTTTTTCAAGAGATGATCAGCATATTAAGAATCAAAACACAGTTGAAAGAATCTTTGCTGAATCAGAAGTTATTTTCAAAGTTAACGAATATAACTTATTACTAGATGAACAAACCAAGAGAGAAATTCAAGATAAGTTTGATGAAGCAAAAGAATTCTGATCAAGAAATAACTTTAAAAATGAATCAGAAAACAATGATGTTGAAGTTTTAAACGATGAAGAACCAGTTGTTGAAGTTCCAACTTTAGTATCAAAACTAGCTAAAATTAATGAAGCACAAGATTTTTATCTTGCAACATTAATCGATAACCTAGATAAAGTTTCACTAAAAAACGAAGAACAAAAGAAAGCATTCTACTCAAACATTATCAATAACCAAATTGATAGAGTTAGAGAAATCGACTTAAGAAACCAACTTAGAAATGACAAAGGGATCTGAGCAGACGATTTCCTTGCTAATGTAGCCGCAAAATCGCAAGAAGAAATTAAAGAATTTCTTGTGAATTTAAGAGAAAAAGTAACTGAATATGTTGCAAAACAAAACGCAAAAATTCAAAACTACATCAATGAACAAAATGATGCTGTAGCTTTCTATCAAGCAAATAAAGATCAATATACAAAGTTGAGTGCACCAATTCTAGAAAATCTAGAAAACTTAGTAGACAAAGTAATTGACGCAAACATTCGTTGAAACGAAGTTCAAATTTCAGCCGAATTAACACAAAAAGCTTACGTAAAGTCGAGTGATACACTGAAAAAATCACAATCTAATTTAGATGAGTTATCAAAATTAAACACTTCACTAAACGAATTACTTAATTCAAGTGTTTTAGATCAAGCTAAAAAAGATGAAATTCAAAGTGTTCTTTCAGCTCAAGAAAAGCAATTGCAAGAAGCAGAATCATCTGCTGATTTCGAAAGAGTTTTAAATTCTGCACAAGCTGTTTATGAATCAGCCACAAACTCACAAAAGTCAGAATCTGAACTTCGTGAAATTCTTGTGGATCTTGAAACAAAAACTAATGATTTTTCACCTGTTTTAGACACTTTAAAAGCAGAGTTATTAAACAAAATAACTCAAGCTAAAGAAAGTTCGAATAAAGCAGAATTAGTATCTAAGAAATCACAAGTTTCAAAAGATTACTATGATCTAAAAAGTGTGAATAATCTTCTTGAAGAATATAACCAAAAAGCACAAAGTGCCTTAAGTGCAGGCGTTTATGCTCAATCTGAAATTGATGAAGTTCGTTCAGCTATTTCAGCAATATCTTCAAATCCAGATAATAACTACTCAACTAAACTAGAAAATGTTTCGGCTCTACTTGAAACTAAAATTGCAGATTTAGAAAATAAAATGGACTTAATGTCAGAAGCCCAAATTATTAACGGACAAATTGCTTTTGTTGAAAGATCACCTTTCTATAGCAGCGACGTTAAAGCTTTAGTTGCAAAACTAAAAGCTGACATTGCTTCTTTTGCAAGTGATGTTGCAAACCCAGCTCTTGCTCAAGGTTTAGACCTAATCAAAAAAGGTCTAAATGAGCAAATGCGTACAATTGCAAAAAGACACTTAGATAATCTTCTAGATGCCCTAAGAACATGATCAAGCAAATTATCTTTACAATCAAAAGCAGCTAACGAAAAAGTTATTAGCCTAAATCAAGAAATTAACAAAGATCTAAGAGTTTTAACAGAACCTGATAATCCAGTTCCAACTGTTGAACTTCTTAAAGCTCTTGAAAGAGTAGGACAAGCAATTGCCAACTCTGAAGCATCATTCGAACAAACAAAAACAGCTGCTAAATCTGTTTATACAAACGATTTTCTTGAAGCGGCTTTCTCAGATGGTTCACGTGATTATGAATTTAGTCAAAACGAACAAAATAGAATTGACGCCTACAAAGATTTAAATGCTAAATTAGCAGACTTAAGACAAAGAATCGACAGTGGTGAAGCAAACCCTGAATTAACAGAACAACTTTTAGATGTTGCTTCTAAATTAAATAATATGACACAAACAGCTCAAGACTTCAAAGAGTTATCTGAAGCTGACAAAAAAGCTCAAGATTCATTAGAAGACGCAAAAGCTGATAAAAATGCATCAGAACTTCAACCATTAATTGATGATCTTGAAGCTAAAAAAGCAAAAGTTGCAGAGTTATTTAATAATCCAAATGCAACTTCAGCAGAAGTGGCAAAAGCCAAAAGAGATCTTCAAGAAGCTCAACAAGCTCTTGATGATGAAAAAAATAGATTAAGACTTAAAGATTTACTTAAAGAATTAACAGACAAAAAGAATGCAACATTTGCAAACCTTTCATCACCAGCAGCACAAGGTCTACAAAAACAAATTGATGCTCTTGAACAACAAATCGCAGCAGGTAATTTATCAACTCAAGAAGTTGATCAGATTAAAGAAAGAATTCAAAGTCTTTCTGACCTTGTTGAACCACTAAACAACTTGGAAAATGCAAATAGTGCTGCAGAACAGGCTAAAAACCAACTTGCAAACGGACCTTTTGCAGCAGGAAACACACAAACAGCAGTTGAAGAAGAAAACGCCTTAAACGCTAAAGCTAATGAATACCTAGCAGCTTTAAATAACGGTGAATTACCAAACGTTGCAGAAGTGCAAAGCACAGCCTCAGCACTTGAAAATGCAGAAGAGAAAATTAAAGTAGGCTACCAAAAAGATAAAATTAACAGTCTTATTGATCAAATCGAAGCTACAAAAACAGATTCAAATAATACTCCAGCCACAAGAAACAACAACGATATTAATGATTTAACATCTAATGCTAGAGGCGAAGTTTTAGGTAGTGATCTTGAGAGGTTATCTCAACTTGCTGATCAGTTAGAAAAAGAAAATGAGTTAGCTCAAAAGCTAGCTGATTTACAAGCTCAATATGACGAGGTAACGCAAGAACCAGGATATGAACTAGTTGGCGATTACATTGATACTTTAATGTCAAATAATAACATTTCTAAAACTGATGCTCCAGAAGAAGTGCAAGCTAAAATCGACGCAATTAACAAAGCGCTGCCAGCAATTGAAGCAAAGAAAAAGTTTGCTCAATCAATTAAAAACTTAGATGACATCCTAGGTGAAGAAGATAACTGAAAAAATCACGCAGATACAAAGAAAGAAATTGATGCACTGAAAGAACAAATGATCAATGTTCTTTATGATGATTCTTTAACGCCAGAAGAAATTCTTGCCAAGAAAGCTGAACTTGATAACAAAATTATTGAACTAAGAGCACAAAAAGATCAAGAAAACAGAGACTTTGAAAATGCTGTTTCAAAAATTGATGGAATTACTTCTGATTTAGACGATCAAAACGCAACAATCCAAGCTAAATATGCTGCAGATGATGCAGATCGCCCAAACTTTTACGAAACATTAAAAGCACAGTATGAAAATGATAAACAAGAAGGTCAAAGACCAGAAGTTGGAACACAAGACATTCTTGATTACGAAACAAAACTGAAAGCAGCTTTAAATAAAGATAAAGTTTTAGATAAATTAAACCAAATCAAAGCCTTAATTAATTCTCCAGAGTTCGGAGATTCAGCTGATCATAACTCTATCAAATCAGCAGCTCAAAACTATATTGCTGATATTCTATCTCAACTTCAAAATCCAGAATTAACCCCTGAACAAGTTGAAGCACTATACAAAACAGCAGTTGAACAAGCATCAATGATTGCTCTTCAAAAACAAGTTGCTGATGAAATTGTTTATTTATCACAAGATGAAGCTCTAAACAAAAAATCAATTGATGAGCTTAAAGAAGCTTTAAATACCTATAAACCAGTAGCAGACAATAATTATGCAAACATTGCTGACGAAGGAGAGGTAAAAGGTCATGAGTCAAATCTAAGAGATAAATTCATTGAAGTTTCTGAAATTGCAAGAATTAAAGAAAGAATTAAGCAAAGTGTTGAAAACCCAGAAAACGGATTAAGAAAAACATTAAGCGACAAACTTGACGCAGCAGGAGACTCTGTTTTACCTGATGCAACACAAAAAGTAAACACAATTCTTGATAAACTACTTGAGAAAACAGAGGGTTCAACAGATAAAGAAGTACTAGCTCAAATTGAAAAACAAGTTGCTCTAGTACAAAACAATGCTGATGAATTCGTAAACCTAGCCAAAAAGATTAAAACTGGTACAGACGCAATTAATAATGTGCAAAATCCTGAAGCAGCTTCAGTAAAAGCAATTAAGGCTGAACTAGAACTAAAAATTCGTCAAGCCCAAGAAGCTTACTCAAACCCAAATAACATCGAAGATATCATTAGAATGCAGGAAGAAATCAGACTTCTAAGCGAAGGTCTTGCAAAAGTTGACGCCTTAAACACAAGAATTAAAGAACAACTTGCTAAAGTTAGAGCAATCGATTTCTTTAGATTAAATGATAAGCCAGGTGTTATCAAGAAAAGAGAAATGGAAGCTTACTTGCGTAGCTTTGATCTTGCTTCGGCTTTCTCAATTACTTCACAAGAAGATCTTGATCGTTTAACAAAAATCGATTCAGACTTTGCTGAAGCAGTTGCAATCGTTGAAGTTCAAGAACAAATTCACGCAACAGTTTCACAATTAAGAAGGCAAACATACATCGGAAACGACACCGATATTGACAGAATGATTGCAAACATGTGAGACACAGTTCTACCTCCTTTAGCTGCAGCTCAATCAAATTCAGGACTAAGAGCTTCAACATCACAAGGATCATCACCAGTTGCTGATCGTGCAAGACTTGAGCAAGCTGAATACGAAAGAATTAATGACTATCGTAATGCAACAAACGATCTAATTGAAGCAGCTGAAAATACCACATTTGAATCGACACAATTAGCAGCAAAAGTAGCTGTTTCAAGCAGACTGAAACAATTAGCCGAATTAAACAACAAAGCAATTGAACTTTCACAAGATGAGCAATCAGGTGAACTAAAAGATATTAGAGATAACGTTCAAAGTTATTTAGCTGTTATTGACAAAATCAAAGAGCTTGCTAAAGTAAACAAAGAATATGAATCTCTAAATGTCAGAGTTATTGCACC
This sequence comes from Mycoplasma sp. Ms02, assembly GCF_019720735.1. Classification (GTDB taxonomy): domain Bacteria; phylum Bacillota_I; class Bacilli_A; order Mycoplasmatales; family Metamycoplasmataceae; genus Mycoplasmopsis. The sequence continues at coordinate 893,066 of NZ_CP081302.1, forward strand.
TCAAGGGGAAGATGGTCAAAAAATTAGAGAAGAGAAAGACGGTGTTCAAGCACTGATTGATTCTGCTAATGCTTTAATCAGTCAAGAATCTCCTTCTGAAACAGAACTAAGCTCAAAAATCGAAGAAATCAATCAAGCAAAATTCCGTCTAGATCTGCTTTATAAATACTCACAGTTTAAAGCTGTTTACGATGCAGATACACTACTTTCAGGTCCTAAAGTAGCACCAGCTCAAGCGCAAAGTGCAGAATTAATTAATTCTAACTCTAAATACACAAATGAAACAGGACAAATCGAAGGTCTTATTTATGAGTTCTGATCTGAATTTGACGCCAAGACTTTATCAGCTCAAGAACTTTATGAGAAATACTTCCGTGATGAAGAGGAAGTTGCACAAGAATCAGTCAAAAATAAACTAATTCTTTACGTTCTAAAGAATTCAAAAGAATTAAAACAACAAATTGCAATCGCCAACTCATACATCGCTCTTGAAGACGAAAATATCGATAATGCAGTTGTAAAAACTAAATTTACACAGTTAAAAGCTAAACTGGAAGAAGCCAATGCAAAACTACTTCAAAATCCAAATGACGAAGTAGCTAAAAAACAAGTTAAAGCAGAGCTAGAAGCATTGAACAATGAATTAATTACTGAAAAGAGAAATCAACTAGACCAACAACTTGCTTTTGACAAAGAACTAAAAACATTTGTTGACGAACAATCTAGAACTGCTCAATTACGTGCTCTTACAACTAACTCAATCTACTTAGATGATTATGAACAAGTAGCAATAACAGATCTAGAAGCCAAAGTTGCTCAAAAAGATACTTTGAGCTTTGGAGCTGTAAACAGAGAACTTAGAAATGTTAAAGAAAAAGCTCTAGAGCAAGTTATTAGACTTTACACTTTAGTTCTTAACAAAATTGAAGAAACTGAAGAGCAAGTAATGCAACTGCTAATAGAGTTCGCAGTCGATAACTTAGAAGCAAGATATGGAGCTAATGTTACTCTGGAAAAAAGAGCTGAGCTAGTAGGTCTTGATAACGAAATTAAGGCTGTAAAACAGGCAAATTACACAAACGTTGATGATTATCAAACAAAACTAGATAAGCTACTTGAAATTGCAAACTCAGGTGCTGAAGGTAAAATGGCAGCATTTACAAGTGGAATTAAAGATCAGTTCAAAGCCAAAATGAACCCAGCTGCACAAGCTGACGCTCCACTTGGTCTTTACCAAGTTCTTATGAACACCTTTAACCCACTTGCTGATAATAACTTAACTGGAAAAGAAGAAACAGCCTTTTCATACAACGGTTTAGACTCATTAAAAGAAGAATACATTTCACTTAAAAACCAGATTGAAACGCTTGCAACTTCATACCAAGCAGCAATCGACACAACATCAGCAAGTGTTATGGCTCAGTTTGCAACTAAACTGCAAAACTTAAACGATTTATTTGCGACATTTGTAACAAAAATGAAAAACGAAGTTACAAAAATTCAACAAAACAATCCTTTAGTTGCAGTATTTGGTGATCTATATGATGGTATTGCATACGCAGATACCAGCGAATACACAAATGAAGTTAAACGTTTATACGATGAACAAGATCAAGCTTTTGTTGCAGCCCTTAATTTAGTGCCAGCAGATCTTGAAACACAGAAAACAACAAACTTTACACAATATAAAGTTGCAGATATTGCAACTTCATCGACAATCGTTACCGATCTTGCTGCTCTATTGACAAAATCAACAGAACATAAAGATTGAATTTTCCAAGATGAAGTTATTAACCAGTTATTCAAACAACTTGATGAAGCAACAAATATAAATAACACATTGCCAGCAAATAAAACTGACGCAATTGCGCCATTTGATGCTAAATACAAAGTGGTTTTAGCTAACGAAGATATCACAAGAGAAGCATTCAAACGTAATTTCGAATCAATATTCCCAGGTGCGACAGATACAGTTGATATTACAGAATCAGACGCTTTCTTAGCAATGTTCAAACAATTCGCATTTACTAAAAAAGATATTACTGATTCATCTCAAAAAGCATCTATCTTCTCACAATCAAATTTCCGTGTAAAAATCAAGAAAAACGATACAAATAGCTGATTTAACGAAATAGCACAAACGGTTGATGACGTTGATAGAAAAACTTTAAGAATGAAGCTTGAATTTACATTTAGATCTTCAAACTCTGTGCTAACAGAGTATAAGATTGAAAAAGAAGTTGAAGTATCATTCAAAACAATTGACAGAATGGAATTAAAACCAGGGCTTTCAACAATTTTCTATACAAACGACAGTACTGTTGGACGTAGTGCTAAAGTTAAATTATTTAACATTGAAGAAGCAGGTTGAATTGCTGATGGAAAAACAGCAGATCAAATTGAAACAAAAGCTTACAACACCTATGTAAAAATGGTATTTGGTGATAACTACCCAACAACTCCAGATAGTAACGTGGATATCGTAACAGACCCAGGTAGACGTGTTTCTGTTGGTTTCAAAACAAGTGACCCTAAAAACCCTAACTATAACTTTAAGATTAAATCAGGAGATTCTTTAGGTATTACGTACAACGTTTCAGCTCTTCTTGATAATGACAACCAATTAATTCGTTTATCGAACTATACAGATCAAAGAGAGATTGCAATCTTTACCTTTACACCAGGTCTTTTAGTTGGTGCTCCAATTAACGGAAATGAACGTGTAGAATTTACTCCTGCAATCTATGACTCTCGTTTCTTAAGAGAATTTGGTTCATATAACGCAGAACAACCAGGGTTAACAAAATATGAAGATCGTTCAGCTTTCGTTTCTTTAAATGCCTACAAATTCTCATTTGACTATGATCCGAATACAAAAGATCTTTACATTTTCTCAACATGAGTCGAAAACTCAACAGTAGTAAGAAATAAACCAGGTCTAGAAAACGGAACAAAAATAGAAGAAGCTAAAAGAAACTTAAATAACGCAGGTATTACTAAATACAACGAAGCTTTTGATTCTATTTTAGCTCTAGGAAACAAATGAACATTATCTTCAAAACAACTTAACGATTACATTTGAGCCCTTTCTGCCTTACAAGGTAAAGTAATTGGATATAATAGTCAATACAAAACTGAGTTAGCTATTGGATCATCAAGCTTTGACAATACTGCTAAACCAGTTTGACCTGTATCAGGTGGTCAATCTACAATCGTCACACCAAACAGAACTAACGCCCAAACAGTTAAGGATGTAATTCTTAACCCAGTCAGAACTAGAGAATACATGAATGGCGAGTTTGATAGATTAACTAAAAAATCAGCACGTAATGTTTTATACTCAACATCAATTGAATCATTCTACATTAAATTAAGAAGAGATTAGAAAGGAAAACATGAGCAAAAACCTTAATTTACAAGATCTTGAAATTAAAAAAGAAGATCAAAATCAAGTAAAAGAACAAGAAAATAAAAAAGAAGAAGAAAAAACTAAAAAAGGAAGCGTTGTCTTCTATGTCATTGTTTCTATTCTTTTAGTACTATTCCTAGCTTTATTTATTTTTGGAATTATTGCAATTGTCGACTTCTATAATTATCAGAATACCGAAACTGATGGATTGATTTATACATACGCACAAAGACAAGTTGGTCTTTTTGCGAGCTGATTTAACTAAAAACTTTTAAAACATCAAGGCAACTTGATGTTTTTTAATAAAATTAAATAAGAAAAAGAGGAATAATGACAAGAAATCTAAATCAACCAATGAATGATCTTAGCAACATCCAACTTTTACTGATTTTAATCGGATTACTCTTATTTATAGTGCTTTTTGTATTTATCTACTATAAATTTAAGATCTTAAACAAACGTAAGAAAGACCTAAAAACAGTAAATGCTCACTACGTTTCTGAAGATTTGATCAAGTTTATGAATATTCTTGAAAAGGATTCGGAAAATATTGTTTTAAGAAACATAATGCTTGAAAATAAGTATGCTAAAAACAATCTCACGTTTTTACCATTACTCTTAATTCGTAAGAACACCGTTTTTATGATCTCTAATGTTGTAAAAACAGAGTCAAAAGAAATGGAAATGATTAACAATCTTTTAAGAGTAAGCAACAGTGAAATTTTAGACATGGATGCTTGCGATCAAATTGAAAAGCTTGTCAAGAAAAGTATTACTGTTCCACAGATGCAAAAGATTGTTTTGACACAAACAAGAGCAGAGATTAACCGTGTCGATGATTTTGATATCGTTGCCCAAATTGATTTTTATGATTTTATTCAAAATCAAACATTTACACATTGAAGTGATCAAGAAATCAAAACACTTCAAGAATTTCTTGAACGCGAAAATATTTATTCCAAAACTCAATAAAATCATCAAAAAAGCAAAAACTTTGTCGAATAAAAATAAAAGCAATTTTGCTTTTTTTAATATAATTTAAAGAAATTAAACACGAATTTTAATAGAGGATAATTACTATGTGATTTTTTAAGAAAAAAGCAAACTCAGCTTGTGGTTGTGCTTCAAAAAACGAAGCTCAGCAAGAAAAACAAGTAGAGGTTAAAAAAGAAGTTGCACAACCAACAGAAATGTGCATAAAACTAGCACAAGCCTTTGGTGGAGTAAATAATATTTTAGGATTTAACTGTTCAGTAACAAAGTTAAGATATGATGTTAAAGATTCTTCATTAGTAAATGTTGAAGAATTAAAGGCTTTAGGAGCTAAAGAAGTTAACGTACTATCAGCTAGATTTGTTGAAGTAGTTTTCGGAGCACAAGCAGAAGAAATTAACACAACATTTAGAAAATCAGCAACAGCATTAAAAGCTGAAGCTGGTGATCAATCACAATCAGCAGCAAAAACTGAAGCAAAAGTAGAAGCTAAAGAAGAAGTTGCTCACGCAAAATCGCTAGATCTAGTTTCTCCTGTATCAGGTAAATTAGTAGATTCAAAAGAATTAGGTGATGAAGTTTTTGCTAACGAAATGTTAGGAAAACAACTTGTTATTGATGTCAAAGGACAAAAAGAAGTAACAGTGCACTCTCCAATCTCAGGAAGAGTTATTGTCGCTTTCCCTTCGAAGCATGCTTACGGAATCAAAGCTGCTAACGGTGCTGAAGTTCTTGTAAACCTAGGTATCAACACAGTTAAACTAGGTGGACTACCATTCGAATCTTTCGTAAACTTAAACGATGTAGTTGAAGCTGGACAAGCACTAGTGAAAGTAAACGTTAAAGAAGTTGAAGCAGCAAAATTAAACCCAAACGTAGCTTTAGTTGTTACAAGTGATTCAGCACTTCAAAACTTATCTGAAGTTGCAAACGAAGCAAAAGCTGGCGAAAAACTAGCCCACTTGTCATAGAAAAAAACAGACTATTGTCTGTTTTTTTAATCAATCATGTCTGATTTAGAAATGGTATTTAGATCTTTGTTATCAAACATTTCGGTTTGTGCATGTACGATTACAGGATCTAAAAACGTATTAACGTTTTCAGAATTTATAATATGCTCTTCAGTGTGAATAAATTTTGAAAGAATCTCATTTTTGTTTTTAGAACTACTTTTTAGTAAATCCTCACTTACTGAATAAACAAAATGATTCAAATCTTTTTTTAGCCGATAAAATCCACCATAAATCCACATATATGAAATTTTTGCACTGTATTTATACTTTTCTTCATTACTTATAAAAGCTGTGTTTGCATATTTAGTTTTTGCATAACGCGACAAAATTGCTGTTTCAGCTGCTTCAATTAAATTATCACCACTAAATACATATGTAAAAGTTGAATAATTTAAAACCGTGTTAAGTGAATCAGTGACTATTGCATATTGAATTTCGTTATCTTTGGTTATGATTGAAAGTACACGCATGAACTCATGTTTTTGTTCTTTTGTGATATTTGCATCCGTATCTTGCAGCAAAATCAAACTAGGTCTTTTCATCATAAGAGCAACCAATTTCAATTTAATTCTATTGATTGATGCAATTTCATCATATGAAGATAAATAGTTTTTGAAATTAACTGAAGCGTAGTTCATTAAGTTTAAAATTCTTCTTGTAATTACGAGATTATTCCAAAATGATTCAGACATCATTTTTCTACTTGTAATGAAATCACAAAGAGAAACTAAAAAATGATCTGTCAGTGCGAACTTCTTAAGGTCATCAATCAAATTCATTTCGGCTCTTAACTTTTTAACAATATCCTGTAAACCAGCATTTTTTGATGCTTTTTGATTTAGATTACGATTTAACCTTTTAAATAAAGCCGGAATTTCTTTTTCAGACTTTTGTTTGTTTGTGATAAATCTCTTTACTTTTGGTCCGATATTTTTCAGTGTTGTTTTAAATAAACGATCTGAAGATTTTAAATTTCACTTTTCTTCTGCTTGAATTTGCTTCATGAATGAATAACTTGTTTTTTGGTTCAACTCAAGCATTGTGTTTTCGATCTTTTTATACGAAACACGATTTAGAACTTTAATTTTCTTTTTTCTTTCTTTAATCTCTTTTTTGATTTCGTTTTTGGTAGTTTGTGATTGTAAGAAATAATTGTCAAAATCAAAAAAGAAATCTTTTTTTGCTTTTCAAAAAAGTGAAAATCAGTTGGAACCTTTGTAAGGATTGTTGATAAAAGCTAGGTTGTTCTCAATGAAAAGTTTTTCTTCGTTTTTCATGTTTTCGTGAATATTGTCCAGATCGTTGGATTTTAAATACTTAACTTTTCTGGAATAAGTTTTTCATAAACTTAAAGAACGTTTTTTAACCACCAACCTTTTATTTAAATATAAATACTCTTTAGAGTTAGAGTCAACGATTGCCATTTTTTGCTTTAACACTTTGATTTCGTTCTTCATTTTGTAGGCAACAAAATTAACAATGTTGTTCGATTTAGTTTTTCTTTGCTTTAAGAAATCTTTATAAAAATTGATTTCTACATTTAAGTCTTTGATTTTAAATTCTGCCTCGACCTTTTTAAGTGATGTGTTATTAATTCTTTTAAGATTCTTTAGTTTTAGCTCAGCTTCTTTGATTTTGTAGATTGGATCTTCTTCAGAACCACGACGATAAAACTCTTTATATTTGTCATAGATTTCAAAAACTTCGTTATAAAAACGAAAGTGGTGTTCAGCAAAAGCATTCTTGTAATACTCTAAGTTTTCGAGAATAGTTTCAAGGCTTTCGAGATACTCGGAATCATTCATCGTAAATCATTTTTCTTCGATACTTTTAAGAATGTTCGTCATTTCCCTGATGATGTCATTGTTTTCATCAATGATGGCATCACTGTATTGTGTAAATTTGCTTAAAATTGAACTTTTAAGTGGAATTTCATAACGTTTAAAAACTTCTTGCATATTTCTAACACGTTCATTCATGTTTCTTGAAGTACTTCAAGCTTTTTGTCATATATCAAAAAGTGGTATGTCGCTATCTTCCCCATGAATTTCATTCATATCAAAATAAGCAACATTTCTGGCTAATGAATCTGCTCCATAGTCTAAAAAGTAATCCATACTATCGTTTCTTTCAAAACGATAAACAGCATAAGGATTGCTGTTAAGGCTAGATCAGAAATGGTATCTTAAGTAATTGGAAGTATTTTTGTCAATGAAAATAGCTGTCTTATGATCACTATAAATTGTCAATCAAGGAATGTTGATAACGCGATTTTTACCGTTTTCATCCTTGTTAAAGAAAAAGTTTTCAATTGTGAAGTTTTTTGAGCTATTCATATTTTAAATTTTATAAAATTTAAAGCAATTTATATAAAATTAAGTATATCTGTAATACGGAGGTAGTAATATGTCAGATTTTAAAAAATTAGCTTCAAGACTTGATCAGTACATGCAGATTGAAGCTATTTCAAGATACGAAGAACCTGTAGTTCAGGCTCTTAAATCAAACATCGATACTTCGAAATTTGAAGTATCAAGAGATAAATTAGGTTCGCTAATTTTACACAAACCATCAAAAGTTGAAAATGCTCCAAAAGTAATGATTGCTGCACACATGGACGAAGTTGGTTATTTAGTAAGAATGGTTAAAGATAACGGAAACTTATTAGTTTCAGTTGTTGGTGGAATATGACCTTCTGTTGTCATCGGAACAAAAGCCAAAGTCGTTACAAACCGTGAAAACAAAGTATTTTATGGAGTCTTTGGTCATACAAGCATTCACATTTTAGAACGTGAAAAAATGACAAAAGCAATGACAAACAATGAGTTATTTGTTGATTTAGGTTTCAAAAGTGCAAAAGAAGTTGCTGATGCAGGTATTGAAATCGGTGACAGAATTTATTTATCAGGAGAAACAATTCACCTTGCAAACGATTTAATTGGTGGTAAATCAATGGATAACCGTGCAGGAGTTACAGCAATTGACTTTATTGCAAACAACGTTCAAGATTTAGATTTACCTGTTGATTTATACATCGTTGGTACAGTACAAGAAGAGGTCGGAACACGTGGTGCTAAAACATCAGTTTCACTAATCAACCCTGATGTTGCTTTTGCAGTTGATACAGGGGCAGCACATGATTCAACAGGAGCTATCCCAGGAACACCTGTTCTTGGAAAAGGTGCAGCTGTTTTAGTTAAAGACAACGGGACACTAATGGATCCAAAACTTGTCGAAAGAATGATGCAAATTGCTAGAGATAAAGAAATCCCAGCTTACAAATATATCGCCGAAGGTGGTGGTACAGATGCTGCTGAGCTTCAATTTGCTCCAGGTGGTGCAGCAACAATAACTGTTTCAATCCCTCAGCGTTACCTACACTCACCAATTGGTGTTGCATCACTTGTAGATATCCAAGCCACAATTGATCTAATGACTGAATTTGTAAAATCATTTACAAAAGAAGACCTACAAGAAATGAAATACAAATAATTAAAAAACACTGTATTACAGTGTTTTTTGTTTATTCTTAGAATATATCTCTACTACTCTTAAAGCAACATCATCTTCATCGCTGTTTTCTTTAGATCTTTCATTATTTCTTGTTTTCTTTTTTGCAATTTAATTAGCTTGTCTAGGACAAGAAGAAAACCAGCTACCATTTTTTGTTCTTCATCTGATGGTAATTTTATTTGCATTTTTTGAAAAATATCAGATTTTATTATTGCAGCTCTCGCTTGTCTAACTCCTGATTCAGAATAGACTTTTACATAGTTTTCTCATTTGTCTGTTTCAAAATAAAACGACAATCAATCAGGATTCACATCAGTGGGTCTGAATGCATGATAAATATTTGATATTAAACCTCGATCACAAACGCCATTTTTAGAAACATGTCCAACTGGCTTGTTTACTGATATATTTGGATTATGAACAAAATCATTTCTTTCTAAAATATAATAACTTGAGTGAGTTTCTTTTGTTATTTTTGAAGAGTTACTTTTGATATCTTTTAGAACGATACCTTGATTAGCATAACTGGATAACTGTGGTAAATTAAGATTTTCTTTATTTTTTTCAATTTTAGTGTGTGTAATTTCATTGAGTGTTTTAGTTAAGTATTGATCTTTAAAACCTTTAAATCTAAATAACGCTTTTTCTTTTTTATTATCTATGAAGAGGTGACTCAAGAAAGTTTTTTTCAAACTAAATAAAGTTTCGTCAAATGTATTTATTATTCTTATATCTTCACCTATTAAGGAGATTTTAAACCCTATAATTTTTTGCTCTTCTATAGAAGGCATTTTTAATGGTAAAAGTTTTAAAACTTCATCGCTTAATGAATATCTGTTAAGCCTTGCTCCTAAATTCCCGTTTTTAAAAATGTAATAGTGTCATTTGCTACTATGAAAAAGTACTTCCGTAAAAGTAACGTCTTCATTTTTTATTTTGAAAACATAGTAAAGGGGAGACATAATTCCAGTTATACCAGTTTTATTTCTTCTTATTGATCCTGCAGGAGCGTTATTAGACATAAGCATATTTAATGCAAATGTATCAGGTTCTACAATGTAGTAATTCCCAATATTTTCAATATTAGAAATGTCCTTATCAAAAAAGTCCGTCTGTTTTACTATTCCAAACTGTGCACTGTTGGTTAGGGTTGTTTCAACTTTCAATAATTTATTTTTTTCTTTAACTTTTTTTGTAATATCCCCAAAAGTTTTATCTAACCACTCACCTTCGAATCCTTTGAACCTTAATTGTGGCTGATTAGCTCTCTCTCTCTCTCTCATTCTAAACACCTTCCCTCTTTTTACAGGCTTAACCCATAAGTTATTTAAATTATACTAAAATAAAACGCCACATATTGTGACGTTTTATACTGTAATTAAGTCATGTATCTAAAGCAACATCATTTTTATTGCTGTTTTCTTAAGTTCTTTAAGGATATTGATTTCTTTGCTTTGGAGGTTTATAAGTTTATCAATGTTTTTAAATAATCTTCCGATTTTGACCTGTTCGGAAAGTGATGGAATGGCATGAATTTGAGAAGAAACAAGTTGCCAACTTGCTCTTGGCATTTTAGTTCCTGCCTGTATTTTGTATGACTTTTTGAAAACGGGATAATGAATCATAGCTCAAATAAAGTTTGCGTTACTTTTAGATCCTCTAAATACTCAGAAATCTCCTACAGCAATACCTTTAAAAGTTGGCTGGAACCAATTTTGAGTTGAAGGGGAAAGATATCCAAACAAAACATCACCAGGTTCAAAAAGTGTTCCCTTTCTGTTGTCAAACTTATTTGAAATATCTTTATTTAAAACTCCGTTCCCTTTGTCAATATCTTCATATTCAAGCTTAGGTAAAGTATTATCGTTTGAATTATTTGAAACCTTTTCTACAATTTCAGATCATGATTTTCAAGTTCATTTGTCTGTAAAACCTTTAAATCTGAAATCTGGGAATGTTTTGCCATTGTTTATGAATAGTTTTGATAAAAAAGTTTGTTTAAAATTATTTGTAATTTGTTGCGATAAATAGAAACGATTTATTAGTGTATTTATATTTTTTAAAATACCTCCAATAAAAAAAGTTTCTTTTGAATCTGGTAAATATATGGTCATATTTTCCACATTGGATTTTGATAAATTAAGTTGATTCATTCCACATGATATACTCTTCAAAATATAACGTCTTACGTTTATATAAAAACTTACAAAAGTTGAATCCAGCTTATTAACTAATCTAATGAGAGCCACTCTTTGATTTAAAACTCATTTGTGGTTTTCATCTACAACAGCAGTCATCCCTATTAAATTACCTTTAGCGATATCGCTTAGAATGATCACGATATCACCTTCTTTAAGAGTTTCAAAATCACCATTTAAAAACTTTCCAGAATCTTTAAGTTCACCTTCGGTGCTTACTGAGTTTAAGTTTAATACTCTTAATTTTCCTTTTTCTTGCTGAAACCTTTCGTAACTTTTGCCATTTTTATATACGGAAATATCACTTAATTTCTTCAGTTTTCACTCACCTTCGAACCCTTTAAACCTTAATTGTGGCTGATTAGTTCTCTCTCTCTCTCTCTCTCTCTCTCATTCTAAATACCTTCCCTGTTTTTATAGGTTTAACCCATAAGTTATTTAAATTATACTAAAATAAAACGTCACTATATGTGACGTTTGAACCTTTAACACAGTACTTTAATACTTTAAAACCTAAATTAACTATTTTGAAAAATATAATTTTATAATTTTATACACCAGAATATATTTCTCTGTAGTATTTTTTAATATCCTCTTCGTCTATTAATATATCGGAAGATCCGTCTTTTTTGTTGCATGAACACTTGTTGTTTTTCATGTTTCCTAACACTCAAGGAGTTTCTTCAGTTGAAAGTGCGTAAAGTTCATTTCCTGATTTATCACCATAAGTTAATCAAACTGATTCTATTAATTCTTGGGCTTTTTCGTCAAATTTAATGTGTATGTTTTCGTTTTTTGGAATATCTCTTCACCCGTAAAACTTATAATCTTCATAAAGTTCAGGCGAAACTGGTCCATGCTCTCAGGCTTGAAATTTTGTATCTTTGATTATTGAATAGTCCAACAAAGTTAAAGATCATGCGTAAACATAAAAACAAAGTTTTTGTAACTTTCTTTGAGTCATTGGTTCTTTATTTAAAAACCACATAGCCACATCTTTATACGAATACTGATTACTTTTCATAAATACCTTCTTTATTAGAATCACATTTTATAGAATAAACAAACAGATATTATAATTTTCAGAAAATATCCAGTTAAAGAGTTTACTTTTTGTTTAAGCACATTAAAAATGATGACTTTGACAAAAAAACATCACAAAGTGATGTTAAGGACGATATGTAATCAGGTTAGAGTTTGCTCTGTACCCACGACCTTCTTTAGCTTCAGGCTCTCCATTTAGCATTGTTGCATCTGCTGAAAATGAGTTGTTAAGTTTGAAAATTCCTTGACCTACACCATAGTAATCTACAGGTGCTTGTGCTTGTTCAAACTCACTTATTTTTTTAGCGTTAAATCCACTAGAAACCACTATTTTATAGTCTTTGGCTCCTGCTTGGTCTAGTGCTTGTCTTAGTCTTTTTACTTGTTCGATATTTACACCATATTGTGGTTCTTGGTTATCAAACATATGATCCACCATGTTTTTAGATGTATCCAATCTGACACCTCATACCTTATTACCAAGTGCGTTTCATACTTTTAATGAATCTGTAATGACGTCGTTATTGTAATCCACAAGAGCGATTATTTTGTCATTTGGATAATTCTTGTGAAAGGCTTTCATCGCTGCTACAACATCACCTTTAAAAGCTTGTAAAAGAATGTGTGGCACAGAACCAAAAACGGGTTTAGCACTTTTATCTTGTTTTTGAGCGTTAGTTGAAACCAATTCAATTCCACCTAAAGCAACTGCTTTTCCATCAATTTCTTGGTTAATGTAGTGATCTGCACGATCACCCATAAAAATTACAGGTTTTCCGTTTGCTGCTTGTACGCATTCGTGGGCGTTAGAAGCTATCGAAGTACTTCTTGCAAGAATTCCGTCGATCATACCCTCTCACATCCCAAAGTCTTGGTAGTGACCTTCAAGTTCTAGAACGATATCCAAGTTATTAATTTTAGTGCCATCTTCTAGGTATCTAATTGTATACTTGTTTGTGTCTGTTTGTTCTTCAAGTAATTCTAAAACTTCTTGCATTCCTGCAAGGATGGCATTGTCTTTTCTTTGGAAAAATTGTAAAACGATAACATTATCAGGTTTTTCGTTTTTGAGAATTGTGTTTGTTTTTTCAAAGTAGCTTGCGATGTAGTCTTTTTTATTCATATTTACCTTTAAAATTGTGTTCTTTTAATTATATTAAATTATTGAAACTGTTTCAATATACAATCGCATAAAAAAACCATCTTGCGATGGGTTATTTGACATAGATTTCTCGATGTCGGCTCATTAAAATAATTATAACTAATCCATTTTAACTTTCATTATAAATTTTGAAACTTTTTGGTTGGGTTTAAATTCTTTTTCAAATGGCACAATTCCTGGACAGTGAATTTCTCCTGGTAAGAAAAGCATAAAATGATTTGGTGCTATAGCTGTTTTACCTAAAGCAGATTTTGCACGGTAAAAAGTTACGTCCATTGTTTGATCATAATCTGTTAATTTTTCCATTAAATCTGTGTAACTAACAGGAACATATCCATAAACCTCTTCTTCTTTAAAAAGATGGATGTCGGCGTATTTTTCATGCACTTCACACGTAAAATCGTTTTGATCGAAAACGTCAAGTGTTCTATGAACAAAAAACAAATCTTCATCAATGACGTGCTTACCTAATTCAAGGTTTTGATAATCATTGTTTTCAAGCCATTCAAAAGCTCTAGCAAGCCTTTTGTCAATTGCTCCATATTTTTTACTATTTTTTAAGCTATCAATAATCATTTTATTCTTCTCCTTCTTGCTCGATATCTACTTTTTTCTCTAGAGCTTTAAAGTCTTCTGGTCTTTCTTCATAGTTTTGCTCTATGAAATGTCCAAGTTTTTTTGTTTTTCAAATACTGTTGCTTGTTTGTATGAATACTCTTGATAAGTATTTTTTTAGATCTTCGAATGCTTCGTTAGCTTTATTGAATTTATCTTCAGTAGAAATGAGTTTTTTTAGAACTTGATCTTCTCTTTTTAAGTATGAATTAATAATATTAACAATATCATTGCTTTGTCTATGTATTTCAAGATGCTTAATCATTGCCTTTACGTGCAAAATCACAAATCTAGCTGTTGTTGGCGATAGAACACCAACATTCGATTCCCTACGAACGTTTTCAATAAACTGACCTTGATCAATTGCGATTATTTCGTTAAAGACTGCTTCGCTAGGAATAAACATAAAAGCAAAGTCGGTTGTTATACCTTTTCTAATGTATTTTTTACTGATATCTTTTGCCATTGATCTAATGTTTGTTTTTAATTCAGTAAGAGCTGAGTCTAATTCTCTTGAGTCGATTACTTCTGCATTTTTAGCATCGTTATACTTTAAAAAACTATTAATTGGAAACTTTGAATCGATCGGTAAATAGTGAGTATTACCTGTTCTGTCTGAGACAGGAATAGCAAAATCAACCTTATAATTTTCACTCTTGTCAATTTGATATTGTTCTTTAAATGAGTCAGGTGGAAAAATGTCAGATATCACTGATTTAAAGATTGATTCGCCGATATTACCTCTTTTTTTGTTATTTTCAATAAGAGCATTTCTTAAATCTTGAATGTTGTTAGAAATCTTATCAACCTTAGAAATGTTTTCAGTAATACTTTGCACACTATTTTGAAAATCATTAAACCTTGAATCAATAGGGTTTTTAATTGATTCATTAATCAAGTTTTTTAAATTTTCAACTGTTGTTTTGTTATTTTCTCTTGTTTCGTTTTGAATTTTTGAACTTAAACTGTTTTGCAACATATTAATATTGTTTGAAAGACTTAAATTAGTCTTTTGCACATCTTCAGAAATCTTGTTTTTTAAATTCTCGATAATAACGTTCATGTTTTTATTTGTGTTTTCAACGTTATTTATTTTGCTTTCAATAGCTTCCTTTAAAAAGAAAATACTATCTTTTGTGGATTTATCTAAAACTTCTTGCTGCGATTTAATCTTTTGTTCAAGTGATTCTTTTAAATTATTAATCGTGTTTTCGTTTGATTCTTTAAGCATTTTTTGCTGCTCATCAATTTTATTTGTCAAGCTTTCTTTGATTTTTTCTAATTCGATTATTGATTGAGTCAGTTTAAGATCGAATTCATTAGCTTCTTTTTCTAGCTTTTCTTCCTGTAAAACGGGCTCAGAAATGTTTTTTTTATTTTTAAAATCTCTGAAAACAAAAAATAAAACTAAACCAATTAATATCGCAATAAGTACTGATAATAAGATGATTATTATGTATTCCATTTTTTCTCCTATGATAATGTTCTAACTAAGAACATTATCGAAACTCCTAAAAGTATAAAAAGGGTTAAACAAATGATAAAACCAGTCATTGGATCAATTTTTTGGAACTCTTTTTTAAAAAGGTTTAAGTTAACATGTAAATCTTTGTCTTTTATTTTAAACTCTTCAAGTTCTTGTTTTAACTTTTTAAGCCTTTTAATTTTTGTTTTGACCTTATTTGTAGTCTTAAAAAACTTTTTTGATTCTAGTTTATCAAGCTCTTTATTAACCCTTCTTGTGAAATGTAAACGTAGTTGAGCATAACTTATTTCTACATCTTTTTTTGCCATCTGCAATCTCCTTTTTTCAATTATAAGGTATTTAAACTAGGACAGTTATTTCGGAATTTAAATTATCTATATAAAGCACTTCAGGATTCCTGAGGTGTTTTAAAATTGAGTTTTTTCTGAAATCTTTCGGTGTTATATCATTCAATAAAATTGTTAATTTGACTTTTTAGTTCCACAAACGACATATCTTTTGTGGAAATGTTGTAAATAAGTTCAGTTTTTAGAATTGAGAAAAAGTATTCAATTTCTCTGTTATCCAACGAGTTTCCAACTCTACTCATTGAAATTTTGCCATTCAAGTTTTTTATTGTTTCTAAATATTCCTGACTAGAATATTGTGATCCATGATCTGAGTGAATTACGAAGTCATGTATTTTGGAAAAGTTAATAGAAGTTAAAGAATCAAGAACCAGTTCAACATTATTAGTCCTACTTAGAGATCATCCGACAATCTTTTTGGTTTTATTGTGTAAAACTGCTGACAAAAAGACATGATTTTCCTTAACGTCCTTAGGTGCAGAAATATATGTAACATCGGTTGAAAATGTTTCTTGTTTAAGTCCATCAAAATCTCTTTTCATTAGGTCTGGAAATTTAACATTTGTATTTTTAGATTCTTTTCTTTTTGATTTTTGTCTGATAACACATTTCAAACCAAGTTTCTTCATTCTTCTTCCTATAGTCCTGTAATTAAGTGCTATTCCATGTTTTTTTAATATGTAAAAAGACAGTCTTTCCCTACCGAATCTGAACTTAGTATCTTCCATAGCTTTTTTAATTATTTCCATCTCTTTCTGAATTTGAGATTTTTTAAGTGTCATTTTGTATGACCTTTTTACGAAGTCATAAAAAGTAGATTTTTTAAATAAGAAACATAAAATTAGTTGTGATCTTTTCCTGGATTTGCCTTTCTTTTGGTTTAAAAGTTTTATGGCATCTTGAATTGTAAAATCAACTCCGTTACGATCAAAAATCTCTCTAAACATTTCTATAACAAAAACCATGTCTTCTTTATCAAAAACATCGTAATCTACTTTTCACTCTGGGCTGCTTAGGTCAACCTTTCTTTTTCTTCCTCTTCTTTCGATTGATGGTTTTTTCTTTTCTGGCAAAGTACCTTTTTCTTTGTAATTCATATAATAAATTTTAAATTTTTTATACAAACTTGGTTTACCAAAATCAACAAAGAACTTTTCTTTTATATATAAGAAAAACATCTTGTCTCCATACTTCTCAAAATTAAACTTTTCATAAACTTTAAAGAGTTTTATAAGCATTTCATTGTTTAAGTTTTTCATTCTTGCTCCTTTAGAAAAATAAAAATCGGAATTTCCGATTTTTTTGTCCTAGTTTAATTACGGAACAAAAATATGAAAAGGCTAAAACACTTTCCTTTTTAGTGGTAAAATTTATTACTAATATAGATAAATATTTAAATTAGATGCAACTTAAGGGCAAGTGAGTCTTAAATTGTAATTTTCTATAGTAACACAGACAAAATTAACAATTGGAGTTCTTATGAATAAAAAAATTAAAAATGCAGTTATTGGATCGACTGTCATTTTAGCTACAACTTTACCATTTATTGGTATCTCAGCAGCTCTACCTCAACAACCTGTAGATTGAAAAGATAATTCAAAAGCTTTTAGTGATTCATCTTCAACAAGAATTAACATGAATGATTGAATGTCATTTGTTGATGGTCGTAAAAGATTAAATGAACTTTCGATTCCTGGAACACACGATACTGCAATGTTTGATGGAGCTTGAGCAGCTTATACTTTCGGACAAGCTTGAGCTAAATCACAATCACTAAACTACACTAACCAATTGCAACAAGGTATCAGATTCTTCGATATGCGTTTAGGTTTCACTGATGATCTTTGACTTAGACACGGGGCTGCTTGATCTACAACTACATTTGAGCAAGCGATGAACGACGTTAAAAACTTCATAAATGCCCACCCAAGAGAAGTGGTTTTTGTCAGAATTAAGGATGAAAATGAAAGTGTTTCATCAATGAGCAGAAGCAATCAACAAAGATGAGGAAACACAGTTAGAAGCGTTCTTTCAAAATTTGAATCTTATTTATACAAAAGTCCTTCAGGTGAAAATGGTTACTATGGTGGAAATCCAACTCTTGACGAAATGCGTGGAAAGATTTTTATTTTTAATAACTTCCACCACTTAGTTTACCCAGATACAAGATACGGAATGTCTTATGGAGCTTTATTTAAACAAGATGAATATAACTCAAGTCAGAGTAGAAAATTACAAGTTCTAAAAGAATATAACGACGCTGCAAAAGAACATGGTTCAGATGGACCTGCACTTTTAAACTTCATAAGTAGAGCTAATGGTGAAAGAATTTGATATACAGCCAACCCATTAAACCCTGCTTACCATAAAATGCTTATGGATAACGAAGATAGATGAGATTACCTTGGGTTTCAACCTATGGACTACCCAGGTGATTCATTAGTTCTTTCAATTCTACGTAAAAACTATACATATACACAACGTGAAATTGACCGTGGATTACATGGTAGACCAGTTTCAGCAGTACCTGTGACAAAAATTGAAGACTTTACAAACAAAATTGAGTTAACTCAATCTATGCAAGGATTCAAGCTTGAAATTATTGATCTTTCAAACAACAGAACATTGTTAAAAACCGATATTAATTCAAATAGTCAAACAATCCAGCTTGGAAGATTTTTCAGATTAGGTGAAAGAATTAAATTGATTTTTTACCGTGAAACACCAACAAATATTTACTACCCAACCCCTAAAAGATTCCATGTGGTTCAAAAAGAATTTACAGTTGCACAAAATTCACAGTACGTAACAGCACTAACAAGAGCTAAATCTGATTATGAAACATACAGAAATAAAATGACAAGATCTAATCTTGATGTTTATATTTCGCACAAATTGAACGAACTTATCATTAATAAAGCAAATCAATATTTAAATGAACCAGCAGAACAAGATCGTTTAAATTGATCTACTTTAATTGCAAGACAAAGAAATTCTTATCCAACATACATGGATCTTCTAAGAACTTCATATCAAAACTTAAATACTAAAAAGCAAGAACTGAACTCAATAAACTTAGAAGAAGCAAAATATTCTTACTTAACCGAAGAGGAAAAGAAAGCATTAAAGAGCACTCTTTTTGCTAAAGCTAAGCAACAAGTTGATCTTTCTCCAGTCGTAACAAACATTCCTCCACAAGTTGCCGAGTTTAATAAACATATCGAACTTGTAGATTTTTTCAAAGAAAAGGTAGTTAGCGCAACAGATTACAAAGCTTTATTTGACCAAAAAGTTGCTGAACTTAGATTAAGAGAAGATAACATTGACTTCTCAAACGAACAGACTTCATTTGATCTTGAAATTGTAAATTGACAAAATAAAGTAAAAGATGCAATTAACGGTATTGCTAATAATGATCTAGGTGATATTAAAACTTCAATGGATCAAATTAATCAAAGAAAACAAGAAATTATTGATTCTTTATCATTGCTAAAATTACAAAATGATAATCGTGAATTAAGACAAAGATTATCAGCTGTGAAAAGAGAGTTAGATAACCTAATTAGTGATAAAAACTACATTTTTTCTGATGATTCAATAAAGCAAGGTTATGATGCACTAAGAAACTCAATTTCTCAAAGACTCCAAAATCAAGAAATATTACAAGAACAAGAAGTAAGAAACTTTGAAACTCAAAAATCACAAAAAATCGCTTCATTAAACGGTACAAGAAATCTAGAAACACTAAAACAACAAATTAATCAAACAAACAATGTTGTTCAAAGAATTAAAGACTCTTCTTTCGAGTTAGCTCAAACAAAAGACAGTATTTCAAAAGCTCGTGAACAATTAACTTTCATGTCTCAACTTTCTGCTCTAGCTTCTGACATTCAAGCACAAATTTCATCTGCTCAAGGTTATGAATCTGAAAGAATTTTTGAACATTACCCAGCCAAAGAAATGTTGAACAGTGCCAAAAGATCTGCACAAGACAAATTTGAAAATACAGCTCTTAATGACGATAACGTATCTGTTCTTACACAACTAAAGACTGAACTTACGTCAACAAATCAAGCTTATTTAGAATACAAGAGAGAACTTCAAGAAGCAAAAGATCAACTAAAAGCAAGAGTTAGAACTTCGCTAACTTCTCTAAATTCAGGACAAAAAACAAACATCGATTCTGAAATTGATAATGCTTTGACAAAAGATGTTTTAAGTGTATTGGATCGAAAATATACAGACCTGAATGAAAAAATGAGTCAATCGAAAGCTTACATGTCCAATGATTTATTGCAAAGAGCAATTAGCAAAAGTACAAAAGAAGCATTCTATGCTACAAACTACGCCCAATTGAAATCAAACTTTGATTCTACAAGATCTTATTTATCTTCTACTTCAACGCTTGATGCTTCAGAAGTGCAACAAAGAATAGATCAGCTTGAAAGATCGAAAAATGAACTTAACGGACTAGAAAAAGTTGCTCAGTCAATTCAATTTATTAATGCAAAACAAATAACACAAATCCAAAAAGGTTTATTTGTAGCACTATTTGATCAAACACCATTTAAAACAATTTCTGAAATTCAACAAAAAGCAACTGAGTTTGAAACTAAGTTCATTAGTTTTAAAAACTATGCTCAATCACTTTCTAAAGAAACACATGTTTATAAACTGGCACAACCAGGACTAAAATCTATTTACGACGCTTCTGAACAAAAGGCAAAAAATGTTGTAGATGGAAATGAATCAATTAGCTATGAACAACTTGTTAGCCTTCATGCAGAACTTAAAGAAGCGTATGACAATCTTGATGGACAAGCAGTCGTTTATGAGTTCAATCAAACTTTAGAAGCACTAGTTGCTCTAAACGAAGAAACCAAAACATCTACAAAGCAGTGAGTTCTAACGCAAGCAGGAGCAAAAACGGCTGTAACAAACTTACTAAACGACTTAAGAAACAAGAACCAAAAAATTCTTGATCTTAAATCACTAATCAGTGAAGCGCAATCACTTGTAGGTACAGAAACATACAGCTCAGCAAAACCTGAGGCAAGAACTGCCTTTGATCAAGCTCTAACAAAAGCTAAGAATTCTGAATCTTACAAAATCACAAATTATACTGGACAAGATCTAAAAACTAGCGTTGTTGTTGATCTGTTCAACAATTTACAAGATGCAATTGATAATCTTAAAAATGAAAACAACAAAAAAGAACAAGCTCTAGCAAAAATTAGTGGGTTAATACTTGTTAAAGACACAAATGCAAGAGCTGAAGATCGTCTTTCATTTTTCCAAAATAAAATAAATGCATTAAGTGCAACAGCTCCAAGATCTGATTACCAAGCAGTTGTGGATAGTGCTTTTGAAAAAGAAAAAGCACTTGCTAATCAGCAAATTGATTCTTTATCATTAGTTTCAAGATTAAAGAAAAATGAGTTCATTGAACTTATTGATGGGATTTCTACAACTTCATTCGATGTTAACGGAATCCAAGAAGTTCTAAAATCTAGCCAAGAAATTCAAACTCAAAAAGCAGCTTTATTAAAACAAATTACAGATTTATCACTTCTAAACCCTGAACACAAAAAAGTTTACAAAGAAGCTTTAATTCAAACAAATGTTGAAAGATTATCAGAGCTAGTCGATCGTGCGATTAATTTAGATCAAACAATTGGACAGTTAAATGTCGCACTAGAAGAAGCGAAAGAACTTCAAGGTTCACCAAAATTTAATAGTGCACCAAAGGATCTTAGATCTCAATACATTTCAACAATTCAAGAAGCAACAGAACTTGCAAAAAATAATAAAGAAATAGCAACTGCTTACCCTGAAAATAGAGACATGATCCAAAGATTAAGACAAATGATGGGTAATGTTGTAGACCAAGATGAAGGTCTAAAAGAAGCTAAAGCAATAGCTACAGAGGTTGTAATTCGTTTTGAAAACATTTCAGAAGATCAAAAACAAGCTGCACTTGATATTATCAAAAAACAGTCAATTAAAACAAACGTTGAAAATGTTAAAGAAGCTGCAATGCAGTATGATAAAGCAGTTGGTGAAGCTAAAGCTACACTGGAAGAAGTTAAAAACGCAATGCATGACACAAACTTTAAGTTTGCTGATAATAAGAAAAAAGAAAGAATCGACTCTGTTATTCAAGAACTAAATAGAGATTCTACTACTTTACTACCGACAGAAGATTTCGCAATTAAGCAAGAAATTGTAGAGAAAATCAATACACTTAAAGTTGACCAAGAAAATCTAAACGGGATTACTAACAAAAAGATTCTTGACAATATTATTAACGACATAGTGGACCTAGAATTTCTGGAATCAAGTGAAAAAGAAGCTCAAAAAAATCTTTTTGATTCATTTGAGTCTTTCGAAATTGAAACTGCAACTAACGCAAAAGATCAATATGTCGAAATCAATCAGTCAAGATCGACTATTTACAAATTAGTTGATCAATTAAGAGAAAACTTCTCTGATTCTAAATACAGTGAAATTCAGGAAGCTCAAAAAACTTTAGAAAGCACAATGCTTGAAAATAGTTTCTACTTTGAAGCACCAAGATTAATTAAAGCAGTTAAAGAACTAAATGCATTTGAAGCTTCATATTTAGATTTAGACATTAACACAAGTGACTTTGAACAAGCTCAAAACGAAATCAACCAAATGATTGATGAAGCCTTATCGGCAAATAGTCAATTAAGTTCTTCATCAACAATTACAAAGATTGATCAAAAAGTATCTGAACTAAAATCTGCTTTTGTTTCTAATTTAATGAGACAAAAAGCAGTTTCAAGATTAGCAGGAAAACTTTTCCACGCCAAAGATGCACAAATTCAAAGAAATAATCTAAATGACAGAACTCTAGAGTCTCTTGATTCTGATGAATTATTAATTCCAATTCTTAAAAACATTTCACAAGAAATTTCTATTTCTAAATCTAACCTTTCGAGATTAAAAGCTCACAGAAATTCGTTAAGAAATAAACTGTTTATCTCAATTTTAGATAAATATATTAACAATTCAATTATTTCAGAAGAAGCTCCAGAAGTACAACCAGAACCTACTCCAGAAACTCCAAAGGAACCTGAAAATACTAATCCAACTACTCCAGAAACTCCAAAGGAACCTGAAAATACTAATCCAACTACTCCAGAAACTCCAAAAGAACCTGAAGTAAGACCAGAAGAGCCAAAACAACAAGAAAATAATGATAAACCTGTTACACCTGAACAACCAGAAGTAAAACCAGAATCAGACGAAAAAGAAGAACAACCAACTCCTTCGAAATCATGAATCGCTTGGCTTGTTTCAGGAATCTCAGCATCATTAATCGCTGCAGGTGCAGCAGCTTGATTCTTCTTCTTTAAAAAGAAATAATTAATATGGAACAAAATATGGGAAAAAATTCCATATTTTTTGTTTTTTTAACTTTTATTGTAATACCATTTCAAATATAAAAACATTTTCTTAACATCTTCAGTTTTGGAAAATTTCCATTAAAATAGCTTTTTTATTACTGTTTTTGTAGCTTTTTAACTATTTTTATGCATTTTTTAACCTAAAAAAATTTTTATCTTGGTAAACGATTTTACAAATGTGAAAAACTGGAAAATTTTGTCTGAGAAAAATTTTGTTTTTAAACTGTGCAAAATCTCTCTGTTCTTTAAAAAACTATAATAAGACAGAAAGGAGATTTCGGTCAACATGAAACTTATTTCTGTAAAAGTAAGCGACGCTGATAAAAAGGTTCTGGAAGATTACGCTAAATCTCAAGGCAAAACTATTTCGCAAGTCGTTAGAGAAGCGATCTTTTTGAAAATAAAAGAATTTGGTGAACCTAATGAATTGTCGGAATTCTCTGATAATTTAGACTAAGATCGAGATCCTTTTAGCTAGCCCGAAAGGGCTAGTTTTATTTTCGCTATTTATCAAAGTTTCGTAACTTTTGGAGCGAAAAAAAGACCATATTACCCAAAAAAAGTCCCTTTTTTAATATAATTTAAATAAAAATAGAGGTAAGAATGACGCACAAGCAGAAATTTATTTTAAGTTTAATGGCAATACTGATTTCAATTTTTGTATTGCTATTTTTGGTTGCATGAGTTGTTCAACTTGAAAAACAAGTGATTTTTCAAATTGCTGCAGCTGTTGCGTTTTTCATCTTTCTTGCAATTAGTTCTATTTGAATTTACTTTTCAATTAAAAACTATTCAAAAACTCATGATATGTTAAGAACATCATTCAACTCTTATGTTGAAGAGGTGATCTCTAATAACGACATTGGAATCTTAACTTATGATGATAATAACCAAATTATTTGGGTAAACTCTTTTGTTAAAAATCGTTTTGGCGAAAATGTCATTAACCAAAAGGTAAACGAATTTTTCAAAAACACTTTTGGTGTTCAAAAATATAATTCAGCAAAAACAAACTTTAAAGTAGATTTAGAGACTTTTTCTTACGAAATTCAAATTAGTCCTTTAAAAAATACAATTTCAATTAAAGATATAACTTTTGAAAGCGATATTATCCGTGAATCAAACGAACAAAAAGTGGTTATCGGTGAAATTGAAATTGATAACTTCCAACTTTATCAGTCAATTCTAAGTGAAGAACAAATTTTTAACATTAAAAATGCAATTGTTAGAAATCTCGAAGAATACGTTAAAGACTCACGTTGCAACATTATTTATCACCAGTACAGCAACGGTAAGTTTATTATCATTACCAATGAAAAGACGCTTCGAATTTTAGAAGAAGATGATTTTAGTAAATTCATGACTTTTGGTTACACACCCAAATTAGGGGACACAAATCGATTGTCAATATCTGTCGGTTTTGGACGTGGCTGACCGAGCTTAGACATTAAAATGGAACAAGCTAAAAAAGCTTTATTACAGGCGCAAAACAGAGGTGGAGATCAAGTTGCGATTTATTCAAACGTTGATGTTCCTAAGTTTTATGGTTCGGCTAGTGAAATTATTGCTGATAATAATAGAACAAACATTAAGCTGGTCGCTAATAACTTTGAGAAAAAACTTAAATCAAGCAGTATCTCGAAAGTAATTATTTATGGTCACAAATTTGCTGACCTCGATTCAATTGGAGCTTCATATGCTCTGTATCGAATTGTTAAGAATTACAATAAAAACGTTTTTATCTGTAATTCAACATTCGATTTAACGGCTGAAAAAGTTTTACAAAGATATGACTTAAAAAACAGTTTTATCAAACCTCTACAGGCAAAAAAACTTACAACGCCAGATACATTAGTTGTTTTTGTGGATCACTCTTCGCCAAACAGAACTGATAATCCAAGTGCCCTAGAAAACGTAAACCCTGAAAACATATTTATTTTCGATCATCACCGTGTGGGTACGACATTAGATCATGTTATGAGAAAAAATTCTTATATTGATCCTAATGCTTCATCTGCCTGTGAAATTGTCACCGAAATGATTACGTTCTTCAAAGAAAATAATGATATTGATACAAAAACAGCACAAATGTTGTTGAATGGAATTTACTTAGATACAGGTCAATTCACGAAATCTGTTACTCCGAGAGCCTTTAGTGCTGCTGCATGACTACAGACGCAAGGTGCAAAAGGAACGATCAGTACAGAGATTTTAAAAATAGACGAACAAACAGCTAAAAAAGTCAAAGAACTTTTAAGTAATATCCAAGAAATTAAAAAAGGTTATTACTTAGCTTATTCAGATATTGAGTTAGACAACGATGTTATTTCAATAGCAGCTGATGAAGTCCTAAAAATAAGTGGTAGAAAAGCAAGTTTTGTTGTTGCTAAAAAACAAGGGACAAATTTATATAAACTTAGTGCTCGTGGAATTAACACGAACGTACAAATTATTTGTGAATTAGTAGGTGGTGGTGGACACTTTGGTACTGCTGCTGCTGAAACGGATGAAAAACTCGAAATTTTCATCGATAATATTAAACAAGCAATTGTTGGAGGTAAACATGAAAGTAATATTAATTAAAGATTGTAAAGATGGAAAAGCAAACACAGTGGTCGAAGTATCGCCAGGTTATGCAAAAAACTTCTTAATCTCAAAAGGTTTTGCTCTTCCTTACAATGAATCAACTAAAAAAACACTTGATCGTGTATTAGATAAACTAACAGCTGATGAACATGAAAAACGTGCTGAAGCTTTACATTTAAAAGAGGAACTTGAAAAAGTGGTTTTAAAATATGTACTAGAAGCAAATACAGACGCAAACCACAATTTAAATGTTCATGGATCTGTTGCAACAAAACAAGTTGACAAAGATCTAACAAAACTAGGATTTAAGCTTGATAAACACTCAATCCAAAAAGTTCATTTAGTTTCGGAAGGTTTACACGAAATTGCTGTTAAAGTTTACAAAGACATTACAGCTAAAGTTCATGTAAGAATTGAAATAAAAGAAATTAAGAAATAATGATTAGTTTTAGAGATAACATTACAAACACGGACTATAAATACAATCCAGACACGATTTTTTTCAATTACAACATTGAACAAAACTTGCTTAGTATTTTTCTCCGTGATCCCTCACTCATTAGTGAACTAGTTTTGCACTTAAGTGAAGAAGATTTTTGAGCCGAGAATAATCGCTCGCTTTTCACAATTATGAAAACACTTTATAATGGAGCTTCTGAAGCACCTGAGGAAGTTGTTTTAACTAAATTCAAAGAATCTCTGCCTTTAGTTACACTGGACGATATTTTGAGCTCTATTGCAAAAAAAGACACGCAAGCAGCTAAAAATATATCACGTGAGTTTTTGCACCGTTTATCAGGAATTGAAGTACCCGAAGAAAATAGGTTTAATTACTACGACGAACTTTTAAGATTATCTACACTACGTAAAATCGAATCTTTAGTTCAAGACAAACAAAACCTTTTAAGAACAAAAACCGACATTGATCTTGACATCTTTTTAAGCCAATTCGAAGCTCAACTTATGGACACAAAAAAAACCAATGCTAACCAGGAGTTTCAAAAAGTTGATGAAGTAGCTTTAGGCTTTATTAATGACTTGCGTGAAAAAGCACAAAACGGTTCTAAGATTGATGGTGTAGGATCAGGATTCGAAGCACTTGATCGTTTAACTAATGGTTTTAAAGCTGGCGAATTAATCATAATTGCTGCACGTCCTGCTATGGGTAAAACTGCATTTGCTTTAAACGTAGCTTCAAACGCAGCAATTCAATTTGGCAAAAAAGTTTTGTTCTTTAGTCTAGAGATGTCCTCAGAACAATTGATCGGACGTGTTCTTGCTGCTGAATCAGATGTATTTGGTGAAAAATTTAAACACACTGATGAACTAAGTCAAGAAGATTGATTAAACATTCAGGCTACAATTTCAACAAAACTTGCAAATGCTCCTCTTTTCATCGATGATGCAACAACATCTTCGATTGAAGAAGTGCTTTGAAAAGCAAGAAGAATCAAAAAAGCTCAAGGTTTAGACATGATAGTAGTTGACTACCTTCAACTTCTAAACTCAAAAGCAAAAGGTGCAGAGTCAAGACAAAACGAAGTTTCTCGAATATCTCGTGCCTTAAAACAAATTTCACGTGAATTAGGGATTCCTGTCATCGCTCTTTCACAACTTTCGCGTGCCGTAGAGCAGCGTGAGGATAAGAGACCTCTTTTATCAGACTTAAGAGAGTCTGGAGCTATCGAGCAAGATGCTGACATGATTATGTTCTTATACCGTGATAGCTACTACAACAAAAAGAAATTAAATCAAAAAGATGAGGATCCACAAAACTTTGGTGTTTTCTCTGAGCTTTTGGTTAGCAAAAATAGACATGGATCGACAGGTAAAATTAACTTAAGATTCAAATTAAAAACATCTAAATTTGTCGACGCAGAAGACTTTTACACATTCGACAACAAGGAGTTCTAATGGATTATTGATCCCATAAAATATTTTGTGATATATATTTATTAAAAACATTAAATAGAGGTAAGTTATGCTAAAAATAGTTTTACTTATCCTTGTCTTAGTGTTATTTATATTAAGCAGCATCTTTAGTGGATCTGAAACGGCTTATACTGCTATTTCTCCTGCAAAAGTGCAACACATGGTTGAAAATGAACATCGGTTTGCACGCTTAATTCAAAAACAAACTAAAAGATACAACAATACTTTAGCGTCTATTTTGATTGGAAACAACATCGTAAACGTCTTGTCTTCAATCATAATGTCATACTTAATCACTAAGTATGTCACAGATGATGACGTCCTAGCTCTTGTAATTTCGACAGCAATAGTAACACCAATAATTGTGCTGTTCGGAGAAATTGCCCCTAAAATTCTGGCAAAATCTTATCCAGAAATTTATCTAAAAACTTTTTGTATTTTCATTGAGTTTGTATACTGAGTAACGTTTATATTTGCCTATCCTTTAGGTAAATTAGGAAAAAAAGCCTTAATTACAAACTCAGAGGACGAAATAAAAACGATGGTTGATATTGCCAAAACAGAGGGTGTTTTGCAGAGTGGAGAAAGCTTTTTGGTACAAAAAGCACTTGACCTTGATTCAACAAAAGTATCTCAGCACTATATTAAGCTCAAAGATGTCGTTTCAATGGATTATAGAACGAATATTAAACAGGCGATCGAGGTGTTTAAAGACACAAATTATTCCAGAATACCAGTAACTAAAAACGGCGAATTTATTGGTATCGTTTTACTAAAAGACCTATACTACAGGGAACGGGGTAAAATAGTAAACTACATTACGACAATTCCTTTTATCTCTGCAAACTCAACACTAGCATCAGGTTTAGAAAAAATCAGAAAAGCTAGAGCACAAATGGCTTTCGTTGTTGAAAATAACAACTCAACTGAAGTAATGGGAATTATTACTATCGAAGATATTATTGAAGAACTTGTCGGTGAAATATACGATGAAACAGACGAAAAAGAAAATATCTTCAAAATCTCGCTTGAAAAATCTCACGTGCAAGTGGACACAAAAATGAAAGATGTGTTCAAGCAGCTTGAATTTGATGATGAATCAATTTCAGACGAAGAGTGAGAAATGGAACTAGGTGATTGAATACTTTTAAAAGCACAGCGTCCAAGATTAACCAAAAACACACGTTTTGTTCTTGAAAATATTGCTGTCTTCAAGGTGTTTGAATTAAATAAAACTAAAAAAGAACAATCAATCATCGAAATTATTAGGTTATAAGATTAAGAAAAAACTGGTTATCCCAGTTTTTTATTATCCTATAGTAACATCGGTTTCAATATACTCATACCTGTTTGAATAATTACGTTTCTTACCTCAAACAAGGATAGTAGACGAAATACCGAATTGCCCTATAAACATAGTAACAATAATTGCTATCAGAGATGCGTTATTTAATGATTTAGTTATTCCTGTAGATAGACCAGTAGTTCCAAAGGCACTGGTCACTTCAAATAGAACGTGAATAATACCGTAATCGTGATTTTCGTTAGCTTTACCACTGGCAATTAAACCATAGTGAGTGTCAAAACTTGAAGCCACAATTGCTGAAATAACTACTAGCAAGATTATACTAATTGCAAATACGGTTAATGCTCTTGATTCTGTTTCTTTGTTAATAGATTTTCAAAAAAGTCTGATCTTAGGTCTACCTGTCATTTTTGCAAACAGCGATAAAATCACGATTGCAAATGTTGTTGTTCTGATTCCACCACCTGTTGAAGCAGGGGCCGCACCAATAAACATCAGTGTCACCATCATTAAGATTGTACCTTGTTGAAAGTTGCTCATATCAACAGTTGTGAAACCAGCGCTTCTAGTTGAAAAAACACTGAAAACAATAGCCATTATTTTGTCAGATAACGAACCATAGTAACTACCATCAGCAAAACCTTCTGAACCAACTGTCATTGATTTTCCACGATACATGATCGATGAAAAGTCTTTTGGACTCACAAAAAACTCAAATATTCAAACTGAGGCAAGTCCAACAATAAAAACGATTAGATAAGTGATTAACGAAATTTTTGTAAACATTGAAAACAAGTATTTTCCTTGTTTTCTTTTTAGTTTTCATTTAATTCAATTTTTAATATCAAAGATTACAGGATAACCTAAACCACCAATGATTAAAAGAATAATAAAGATAATTTGTAATCCGTAATTTTGGTAATAAGGCATTAATGAATTGCCACTAATAATGTCAAATCCTGCGTTGTTGATTGCGCTAATTGCGTGAAAGAAACCGAATCTAAGTGACATTATGATATCACCCTTTGGATTTATAAAATGACCAATATCTTTTTTCATTCAATCTGTAGTTTGTGGCTCGACAAGATAAAAATAAAGTGTTAGTCCTAAACCTGAGATTAAAATCATGACAATCAAGAACTTAATCGAAGATATAACAAGCGAAATTGTCCGTGATATATCTTGACCACCACGCTCGCTATTAATTAAATTAATCTCACTAAGTGAGGTATATTTTTTTCTAAAAATAGTGTGAAAGAGAAAAACTTTTAAAGCAAAGAAACCTAAGCCACCAATAAAAATTAAGGTTGCGATTACAGCTTGACCAAAAATGTTTCAGTGAATATAAGTGTCTTTGACTACCAATCCAGTATCGGAAAAAGCACTAACACTTGTAAATACTGCTTGTATAAATGTAATTTCTTGTGCGTCTTCATAAGCCAAATTTTGCGTTCAAGGAGATCAAAGAAGCAAAATGGCAACAACAATCAACATTGTGTATACTAATAAGATATACCTTAGTCTTGTAAAGTAATTCTTGGGATTAAAGACCGATCAATCAATATCTTTAATACTTTTTGATAATGGAATCTTTCGATTATTCATAATATTAATTATAAGTTATTGCACAAAAAAACCAGGCAATAAAAGCGAATAAAAAAGCAAAAAGCTACTTAGCTTTTTGCAATTTTTGTTCAATTTCTTGACGTTTAATTTCAAGCGAAATACGGTATAAATAATCATCAATAGCTTCAGAAATACCATTTTGAGCCACATCACTTGTAAAGTATTTTACGTACTTTTTAACATGAGCAGGAGTATTATCCATTGCATAAGAATATCCAGCTACTTCAAACATTGCAATGTCATTTTCACTATCCCCAATACCCATTACGTTTTCAGGGTCAGTTTGAAATATGTTTTCACACATTCACTTGATTGCTGAACCTTTTGAAACACCCTTTTTGGTAATTTCGATGTGTGATCCTAAATAAATGATGTTTAAATCAAAATCATGCTTTTGAAACTCTTGTCAAACTCTTTTGACTTCTTCATAATCACCATAAACCTCTATTTTATGGATATCTTCAGGTATTCTTCCGTCTGTAATCCAATCATGATACTCCATAAACTCTGATAAAAAGTCATACATTTCTTGTGAATGATT